>DATCRK010000072.1:0-11616 GCA_036569005.1 Rhizomicrobium sp.
TTTCCTGCTTTTCCGCCGCCGTCAGATCGAGCCCCGCCGCGATGGCGAATTGCTTCTTCGCCTCGTCCTTGTCGCCGGAATAGAACAGCGCTTCGCCCCATTTCAGATGCAGCCGTCCCCAGTTCGGCGCGTAGGCATTCGCCTGCTTGAATTTGGCGAGCGCCAGATCGGAGCGGTCCTGCATCATCAAAGCCTCGCCCCAGCCCTCCAATGGATCGGCGAAGTGCGGGCCTTGCGCGTGCGCCGCCTTGAACTTCTCGATGGCGCCGGCGGCATCGCCCTTGTCCAGCAGCATCATGCCCCAGTCCGTATTCGCGAACGGGATGGAGGGCGAGCGCGCCGCCACCATGTTGAACCAGCGGGCGGCGTCATCCCAGTGCTTCTGGCGTGTGGCGATGGTTCCACGCGCCCGCACGCACAGATCGCAATCAAGCGCGGTATGTTCGATGCGATTGCTGGCGTCGTCAAACTTGCCGCGCATCGCCATCGCCATGGAGGCATAGGGACGGATGAAACGTTCTTCGAAGCTGATGCCGGCGACCCCGAGGTCCGCAAGCATGACCTCGAGCGTATCCGCAATCGCGATCGCGTCGTTCCAGCGCCCCAACTCATAATAGGAGCCGAGCAGGACAGCGGTGCGATTGAGGATGACGTTCTTGTCCGTCGACAAAGAGTTGTCGGATATCACGCCATGCACGCCCGCGCCGTCATGCATCGATGCATAAGCCACGACGTCGCTGTCGCGAAGACCTTCGATCTGGTTGCCGGAGTCGGGAAGGTTCTCGGCGTCTGTATCGTATTGCAACTGTCCCTGAAAATCGCCGACGCCGGCCGCGATGGACGCCTGTGCGGTGCGCAGATTGATCGCCGCCGCGCGCGGATCCATGTCCGAGGCATCGCCGCTGCGCAGCGCCGTCACCAGTTTGCGATTCCAGTTGTAAGCGGCTTCATCGTGCTGAAGATTGCTCTCGACTTGCGCCAGATTGAGCGTGGCCATCGCGAATTTGGGGCGCAGCGCCAGCGCCTTGTAGAGAACCCGCAGGGACTCGTCGTTCTGATTTCGCGCCCTGTAGATGTTGGAGAGACCGATATAGGCCCACGCCCGCTCCTGCGGCGAGGAATTCGCGGCGAGCCGGCGATAGACCGCATCGGCCGCGGTTTGATCCTTCACATTGAGGCTGCTCAGATACACCGCGTAACGATAAGGCTGCGTGCGCGCGTAGACGCTTTCCGCAGCCTCCTGCAGAAGCTTGCCGAAATCGGCTTCCTTGCCAGTGAAGAGCGGACCGGCGTCGCTGCCGACGCGCGCGGTGAGCGCGATGTTGCCGGACGCATCGCGGAACACTTCGCCGCTGATATGCGTCACATTGCCGAGCCATTCGTGCAGATAGTCGTTGAGCTGGCCGATGGAGACTCCGGTCTCCGGAATCTGCACCTTGATGTCCTTGCCCCAGTCGTTCGCGTAGCTGGAGGCGGCGCGGCTCGATACCGTTTGCGCCTGCAGATGCGAAAGCCGGTCGAGCAGGCGCGCGGCAACGACTTCACCGGTCAGCCCGCGATTGGCCATGTCCGCGGGGACGGAGAAACTTTCGATCACCAGGCCGTTGTCGTGCGCCGCCGACCATACGGCCGAGGCGATGCCGACGAAGATCAGAAGGATCACCAGCCCCACCACGATCTCCGCGGTGGCATAAAGCCATTCGCGGAAATGACTCAGATGAAGCTGGGCAAGCTGCTTCTGCAGCACTTCCGTCTTGGCGGCCAGGAAGCGGGACGCGACGCCGCCGGAATCCCCGCCCTTGAGCTGCTCGAAGGCCAGCTCTTCGGCAATGTCCTCGTCATCGTCTTTCTGGTCGGCCATGCGCCCTCGCCTGCCGAGACCTTATAGCGACAGACGGGCGCAGGCGGGAAGCGCCAAGCCGCTGTTTGCCCCTGCGAATTTGCCTTCCTATGATATGCAAAAGCTATTGGGGAGCCTTGAGGGGAATGCAGGGACTGATGCAGGACTGGCCATTGCTGGTCCACAAGATCATCGATCATGCCGCGCTGTATCATGGCGATCGCGAAATGGTGACGCGCGAAGTCCATGGCCCGATCACGCGCACGAACTACCGCACCATCGCCAACCGCGCGCGGCGCCTCGCCAAGGCGCTGGTGAAAGCGGGCATCAAGAACGGCGACCGGGTCGGCACGCTCGCCTGGAACACGCATCGCCATCTGGAAAGCTGGTACGGCATCACCGGCATGGGCGGCATCTATCACACGCTCAACCCGCGCCTGCATCCGGACCAGATCGCGTGGATCGCGAACCATGCCGACGACAAGGCGCTGTTCTTCGACACCACCTTCCTGCCGATCGTGGAGCAGATCGCGCCCAAGCTGAAGAAGGTGAAGTTCTTCGTCGCGATGACGGACAAGGCCAACCTCCCCGTCTCGAAGCTGAAGAAGCTCTACGCCTACGAAGATTTCATCGCCAAAGCCGACGACAAGTTCGCGTGGAAGGAACTCGGCGAGAACGCGGCCTGCGGGCTCTGCTACACCTCCGGCACGACGGGCAATCCGAAAGGCGTCCTTTATTCGCATCGCTCCAACGTGATCCACGCCTTGATGGCAGGCCAGACGGACGCACTCGGCGTCAGCGGCAAGGACACCATCCTGCCCATCGTTCCGATGTTTCATGCCAATGCCTGGGCGCTTGCCTTCGCGGCGCCCATGATCGGCGCCAAACTGGTCATGCCCGGCGCAAAGCTCGACGGCGCGTCGGTATGCGAGCTTCTCGAAACCGAAAAGATCACCATGAGCGCCGCGGTGCCGACCGTATGGCTCGGCCTGCTGCAATATCTGGAGCAGACCGGAAAGACGCTGCCTTATCTCAAGCGCGTCGTGATCGGCGGCTCGGCCTGCCCGCGCTCCATGATCGAAGCCTTCGAAACGAAATACGATGTCGAAGTCGTTCATGCCTGGGGCATGACGGAGATGAGCCCGCTCGGCACGATCGGCAGCCTGAAATCGCATCTCGTCGATCTTCCCTATGAAGAAAGACTCGACATCAAGTGCAAGCAGGGCCACCCGCCGTTCGGCGTCGAGATGAAGATCACCGACGACAAGAACAAGGAGCTGCCGCGCGACGGCAAGACCTTCGGCCGCCTGAAGGTGCGCGGTCCGGCCATTGCGAAAGGCTATTTCAAGGGAGACGGCAAAAGCTCCTTCGACAAGAAGGGCTGGTTCGACACCGGCGATGTCGCGACGCTGGACAAGGACGGTTACATGACCATCGTCGATCGCGCGAAAGACGTGGTGAAATCCGGCGGCGAATGGATCTCCACCATCGACATCGAGAATCTCGCCGTCGGTCATCCGGCGGTGGCGGAAGCGGCGGTCATCGGCGTGGCGCATCCCAAATGGGACGAGCGGCCGCTTCTTATCATCGTGTTGAAACCCGGCAAGACGGCGACAAACGAGGACATCTTGAAGTTCCTCGAAGGCAAAATCGCCAAGTGGTGGATGCCGGACGATGTTGTCTTCGTGGACGAGATACCGCATACCGCCACGGGAAAAATCCTGAAGACGGCGCTGCGCGAGCGGTTCGGAAAGCACAAGCTTCCGACGGCCTGACGCTGCAACAGAGGGGACGAGATGCGAGCATTGCCGGCGCTGGCAAAAGCGACCTTTGCGGGATTCGCCGTCTCGCTCGTGGTCGGCCTTGTCGCCGCCTTCGGCACGCGTCTCGGATTCTGGAGCGTCGATTTCGGGCTGCACATCCTGTTTCCGTGGTGCGTCGGCATCGGCATGCTCGCCTTCGTTGCCGGCGTGATCTGGGCGCTGTGGGCGATGATCGCCAATGACAGCACGGGCGCGCGCTATGGGTTGATCGGCGCCATCGGCGCCTTCATCGTGCTCTACACGCCGGTGACGGAGTTCTGGGCAAGCTACGACCAGCCGCCGCTGTCGGACGCGACCACCGACACCGAGCATCCGCCCGTGTTCGTTTCGCTTCTGGCGATGCGCGGCGACAAGGCCACGCCGCCGGATTATCATGGCGACACACCGATGACGTTCGACGGCAAGACGACGACGGTCGCGCTCGTCCAGCACAAATATTACGGCGACATTCACTCCATCGCGATTCTCATGTCGCCGGAGCGGCTGTTCAAGCGCGCGGTAACGGCTTCCTACGCGATGGGCTGGGACGTCGTCGCGATTTCGCCGGATGAAGGCCGCATCGAAGCGACGGACACGTCGTTCTTCTTCGGCATCACCGACGATATCGTGATCCGCGTGAAACCGTCGGGCATGGGTGCCAAGCTCGATATCCGATCCAAGGCGCGCACCGACGACAACGCAGGCAACCGCAACCCGCAGCGCATCCGCAAATTCATCAAGGAACTGGCATCGGTCCGGTGAACGTCACGCCATGCGGTAGCGGCCGCCGTCATTGACCACGCGGCCTTCGCTTTCCAGCTGAATCAGATGCGCGAGCACCGAGCGCGACGCCGCCGGATGCAGCCGCTTGTCCACATCCGCATACATGCGCGCCACCATGTCCGGGATGGTCGAAAGCCCGTCGCGGATGCAGGCGAGGATCTGCCGCTCGCGATCGAGCCGGTGTTCCAGATAGGCGGCGAGAAACGGTTTCGGGTTCGTCACCGGCGCGCCATGCGTCGGATAGAGGACGGAATCGTCGCGCGCCATGAGCTTTTTCACGCTCGCCATATATTGCGCCATGTCGCCGTCGGGCGGGGTCACCACCGTGGTGGACCAGCCCATCACATGATCGCCCGTGAAAAGCGCATTCTCTTCCTTCAGCGCATAACACATATGGTTGGAGGTGTGGCCCGGCGTGAACACGCATTCGAAGGTAAAGCCTTTGCCCTGGACGATCTCGCCATCCTTCACGCGCACGTCGGGAACGAACTGCATGTCGCCGCCCTCTTCCACGCGCACGCCGTCGTCCAGCTTGCCGGAGCCGTGCGGACCGAACGCATAAGTCTTCGCGCCCGACCATTCCTTCAGCGGCTTGGCCGCGGGCGAATGATCCGAATGGGTGTGCGTGACGAGGATATGCGTGACCTGCCGGCCTTCCAGTGCGCGCTTGAGCGCATCGACATGGCTCGCGTCATCCGGTCCCGGGTCGATCACCGCAACATCCCCGCCGCCCACGATGTAGACGCCCGTGCCCTTGAACGTGAACGGCCCCGGATTGTCCGCCACCACGCGGCTGATCAGGGGCGAGACGCGAACCTCGCTCTCATAGCGCGCGTCGAACTCACGGATGAAGGGAATGGCCATCCTTGTCCTTCCTGTGCAGGCGCATGCGCGCCAGACGCACATGCGCCTTCGGGTTGGTCCGCCGGAGCATATGCTTGACCATCATCGGCATGCGATGGGCCGGCCCTTCCATGATCTTCGAAAGCCATTCGAAGCGATGCCGCATATATTGCAGGAAGCGGCGGAAGACCTTGGAGTGCTGCGAAAGGATCGCGCAGCCGAGCAGGAACGGCACCACGCCGATCAGCGGAATGGGGATCGGCATGGGCGTGATGACGATGCCGCCGATCAGCAGCAGCCATCCGAGTACGAGATAAAAAACGCGTTTCATGCACCTTGCCGTAGCGCCGGCTTCGTCCGGCCGCCGGCCGAAAGTGGTTCGCGCCGCTCAAAATTGCAATGTCGTTTGACCCGCGCTGTGACCGTCGCATAGCCTCCCCCGCACAAAACATTCGTCACGGGAGGCCTCACATGAAGTTCTACAATTCCGTCGGTCCCAATCCGCGCATGGTGCGGATGTTCATGGCCGAGAAGGGCATCGAGATTCCAAAGGAAGAAGTGAATCTCATGAAGGGCGACAATCGCAAAGAGCCCTACCTTCAGAAGAACTCCATCGGCCAGATGCCGGCGCTGGAACTGGACAACGGTCATTGCGTCACCGAGATCACCGCGATCTGCGAATATCTGGAAGACACCAACCCGAACCCGCCGCTGATCGGCGACACTCCTGAGAAGCGCGCGGAGACGCGTAAGTGGACCCGCCGCATCGACCTCAACATCTGCGAGCCGATGGCGAACGGCTTCCGCTTCAGCCAGGGCCTGCCGCTGTTCAAGGAGCGCATCCCCACCATCCCCGAAGCTGCCGACGGCCTGAAAGGCGTGGCGCAGCACTATCTGAAGTGGCTGGACAAGGAGATGGACGGCAAGGAATTCGTCTGCGGCAAGCGCTTCACCATGGCCGACATCCTGCTGTTCGCGTTCCTCGATTTCGGCAACACGGTCGGCCAGCCGCTGAACCCGGAGTTCAAGAATTTGACCGCCTGGTTCGCCCGCGTGAAGGACCGACCCAGCGCGAAAGCCTGAGTTTCCGGCCTGCAACCCATTGGAGAAACGCGCCGCCGTCGGGCGGCGCGTCCGTTTTTAACCGTACCGGCACATTTTCCCCGCGGCTTCATCCAAATTTCGCGTGAATTATGGATAATGTCCCGGGATGCATCACTTCGATCCGCCACCTCCTCCGCCATCGAGGCGCCGCGAACTCGCGGCGTGGTTGATCTGCTGCGCACTTCTGGTTGTGCCGTCGGTGCTGGTCTGGTTCGTGCGCGGCGCGGCGATGGCGATGTCCTGCGATCCCACGCCGGATCTGTGCCGCGGCATGGCGCTGGGCGGCGGCATGCGCGACACGCTCGAACTCGCGTGGTTCGTCGGACTCGACACGCTGCTATGTGTCGGCATCGCCTTCATCGCGGCGGTTGCGGCGCTCAAGGCGCGGCGTCCATTGATGGCTGCGCTTTCCATGCTGTTGCTTCCGGTTCTCGCGCTCGGTCTTCCGGCGTTCGCGATCTACACCGTCACCAGCGCGGACTGCATGCCGAACGAAGCGGGCGTGGGGCAATGCGTGCTATGGGGCGCGACGCTGGGCATGAGCGCGCATGATGCGGTGCTCGCGGAGAACGCGCTGTTCGATCTGGTGCCTTACACCTTCGCGCTGGCGCTGATGGTGGGCATGGTGGGCTTCCTGTTCTTCCGCCCGCGGCTCGCTCACGCGTAGGCCCGGTTCTCCAGCGCCGCCATCAATCCGCGCACCACGCGATACAGATACCAGACGACATACGCCAGGAATGCGAGACCCAGCACGGGCAGCGCAAGCATCGGCGCGGGGAAATCGTTTACGATGGTGTCGTGCCACAGGCCGGCAACGCCGAACAGCGCGGCAACGAAGAACACCACCCAGAACGCGACCCCGGTCCAGAAGACGTGAATGAGGTTTGCGAAATGCGATTCCCAGATCGTGCCGCGCGTCTCGCCGCGCTTGATATGCGCAAGCACGACACCAATGATCGCCGTTATCCCGTTCGTGAACGCCAAGATGAACAGTCCATAACAGACAACTGCCCAGGTGCGGTTGTCGCTGAAAGCGGGCGCAGCGGTTTGCGGGTTGTCGCTCATCAGAAATACGCCTTGTTGTCGATCGCGCGGACAAGGCCTTTGATCGTGCGATAGAGGAACCAGATCGCCAGCGCGAACAGCAGCGGAATACCGATCAGGACGAAGCACAGCAGGCCGAACGCGATGCCGGCCACGAGCGTCACCCAGAACGTGTTGATGATGTTGTCGAAGTGCGATTCCCAGATCGTGCCGCGCGTTTCGCCGCGTTTGATGTAAGCGAGAATGAGCGCCACGATGGTCGACAGATGACAGGTCGGCCAGCCGATCAGATAAAGAATGTAGGCGAGGATCGCGGTGCCGCGCGCGGATTCGTCCACGCTCGGAACGGGCTGGCTGTATGTCTCGGTCATGGCTCCCTCCCAGGTCGATGACCATATGTGGGGAGGGGAAGGCTCCGATCAAGGCGGGAACCCTAGATGCCGCCCCACCAGTTGTAGCCCTGGTCTTCCCAGTATCCGCCCTTGCCGCCGCCGATTTTCTCCAGACTGTCGACGACAACGATGTCCTTCACATATTTCGGCTGCTTGTAGCCGAGCTGGCGCTCGGCGCGGATGCGCACCGGCGCGCCGTGCTCGATGGCGAGCGGCTGGCCATTGAGATTGTAGGCGAGGATTGTCTGCGGATGCGTCGCCTCCACCAAGTCGAGGCTCTCGTAATAGAAATCGCTGTCGTTGACGCCGTCGCCATCGCTGTCGCTCATCGGATCGGCGCAATAGAACACGACATATTTCGCGTTGGGCTTCACACCCGCCAAAGCAAGAATTTGCGCCATCGGCGTTCCGGTCCATTCGCCGATGCACGACCAGCCTTCCACGCAATCGTGGCGTGTGATCTGCGTGCGCGACGGCATCTTGCGGAGCTGCGCGATGGACAGCGACAGCGGATGCTGGACCAGCCCGCCCACCGTCACGTTCCAGTCCGCGAAGTTCTTCTGCGCGTGCGCGCGATATTCGGCCGTGCCGGGATCGAGCGTGCCGTTGGCGCGGAAGCTCGGCGCGATATCGGCCTTGGTGAACTCCTGCGCCAGCGCATGATCGCCCGCGAACAGGCGCTGGACGCGCTTGGTCAACGCCTCCGCGCTGCGCAGCAACGGATCGACCCAGGCCGGCTGCGAGACGGCATCGCATCCGGCCAGCGCCAGCGTGCCGATGCCAGCCAGCCCGCGCATCAGGAAGCCGCGGCGTGTCGCGCCCTCACGCATGGCCGCCCTCCTCGATCTCATAGCGCCCGGTGATCATGGAGCGGATGTTGTTCCAGGTGCCGGACAGAACGACCATCACGATGTGCACCACGAAGAACAGGACGAAAGAGAACGCGCAGAGAAAATGGATCGTGCGCGCGCTCTGCCGTCCGCCGAAGATCCACGGCAAGAAGGGAAAGGCCGCGTCCATCGTCGGCGACATGGTCAGCCCCGTCAGCACGATCAGCGGCGCGATGACGAAGATCACCGTGAAGTAGGTGAGCCGTTGCAGCGGATTGTAGGCCTTGGCCGCCTCGCCCTTGGGGAATTGCAGCTTGGCGTGATGCACGATCTCCGTCGGCAGCCCCGTGATATCGGACCCGCGCGGTTTCAGATCGCGCCGGAAATGGCCGCTATAGACCGCAAGGCTCGCGAAGATCACGCCGTTCGCCACGAACAGCCATGCAAAGAAGAAGTGCCACAGCCGGCCCATCGCCAGCCATTGCGGCCCGGGGATCGTGGCCCAGGCGGGAAACCCGCGCACCGCCCACTGCCCATCCACCTTCGATGCGCCAAGCCATCCGGTCGTATCGAAATGCCAGGGACCGATCTTGGTCACGCCTTTGAGCGAGCCGTCGTCGTTCTGCTGCGCGGTCATCGAAATCCACGGATGCTCGAAATCCGATTGCGCGCCCCAATAGAGCGCCGAATGCGCGTTGAAGATCTGCAATCCGCTCATCAGCATCACCGTCAGCACGACGACGTTCGTCCAATGCGTGACGCGCACGAACACCGGGTGGCGGTAGAACGGCACCTTCGGCGCATCCGGATCGCTGTTCGCGCCATATTTCAGGAAATTCAGAAGCCGGCCGCCGACGCTGCCGGAGGCGTGATCGTTCGCCGGTTCGCTTGCGATGGTCATGCCCTGATCCCGGATTCGACGCGGGCGACTATAGCCCCGTATCCAGCCATACGCAGCGGCACACGGGTTCGTTACACGAAAGGACTCAGAATTCCGGCTTTACGCCGCCCTTTTCGACCGTGGCGGACGCGATGGTGGCCTTGCCCGCGGCATCGGTCAGCACCTGGGCGACGACATAGACGCCCGGTTTCACCATGTCGTGGCGATAGGGCACGATGGCGACGATCGGCGTTTGCGGCGTCACATCGACAACCGACGTCCCGGTGCATCCCGGCTTGCCCGGCACCGCAAGGCCCGCGCATTTGCCGTCCACCATGGCTGCACCGTGATAGGTGATGTTGAGCTGCCAGTTGCCGCCGCCGGCCGCAACGGTGCCGTTCGTCATGCTGCCGCCCATCATCGATGCCTTCTGCGCGGTGGTGACGGTGCCATTGGTCATGCTGCCCATGCCACCCGAAGCCGTTGCCGCCGTCGAAGGACGATGCGGCCAAGGATATTGCCCTTCACCCAGCCCCTTGAGCGGGATGACGTGTATCTCCTCCGCGCTCAGATGGCCGTTCTTGCCCGGCACCGACGTGATGCCCACGAAATCGGTCGGCTTGATCTGGCTGAAGCTCCGCTTCTCGACGGTGGCGAAACGCGTGGCCAGCGAGACGGCTCCGGTGAAATCGCCGTTATCGGTCTTGATTGTCATCGATTTGGCATCGAGGGACTGGATCGTTCCGCGCACCAGGCTCGTCTTCGGCGCCGCGGGCGGCGCATCCGCCGCAAAGGCGACGGAAGAAGACAGGGCCAGTGCCATCGCAGCGAGAACGCGCATCGTGAAATCCTTCGTTTGAAAAATTTATGTCATGAAGCTTCCGGCAACATCGACAAAGTGTCAATTGACGCGGCTATCATCGTTTCACCCATTCGTCGCGGTACATTTCTGCGACAAATAAAAATCGCGGCATTGGATTTTCCGCGCTGCAGCATTCGAAAAATATTGTGAGAAACGTGACCGAAAATTCTCTTTACTCTCCACAACTCATCACTAGTTTCGGAGATACAGAGCGGGGGCTCACAGTGTGGAGTTTTCGATGCCCGCTTACGAAATCACCTATCGCCACGAAGACGGCTCGCTGACCGCGAAGATCGAAACCCATTGCGCCTCCGACAAGGAGGCGAAGATCCTGGCGCATGCGATGAAGATGGACGGCGCGCGCCGGATCGAGGTCTGGCAGGGCGATACACTGGTCTATGAGCGTCCTCAGACCCACGTCGAAAGGGCGTCTGCTTTGGCCGAAATCCGTCCGTCAATGTGACTTTGGTCTCTTTTCTTGGGTGGGCGCGCGTGGCACTTTTCCCTCATAGGGGCACCTTGAGGGATTGACCATGAAGACCTTTGCCAAGCTCGCCGCCGCCGCGGCCATTGCCGTTTCATTCTTCGCTGCGCCGGCGCACGCCACGAACACGCGCGATCTGCTCGCCCACGCCAACGCCACCGTGACCACACTGCGCCATGACTCTGTGTTCGGCGACGCGCGGCGCAATCTGCGCGGTGCCCGCGCGGTGCTCATCTTCCCGTCGCTCGTGAAAGGCGGCTTCATCTTCGGCGCCGAAGGCGGCGACGGCGTGCTGCTCGCCCGCACGCGTCATGGCTGGTCGAGCCCGGCCTTCTACTCCATGGGCTCGGCCTCGTTCGGCTTCCAGGCCGGATTGCAGGATGCGCAAGTCGTGATGGTGATCATGACCGACAGAGCGCTGCGCGCGATCCAGCGCAGCAAGTTCAAGTTCGGCGCCGGTGCGGGCCTGACCGTCGTCACGCTGGGTGCGGGTGTTGAAGGCGCGTCCAGCGCCAATGCCGGCGGCGACATCGTGTTGTGGTCGAAGTCGAAGGGCGTCTATGGCGGCATTTCGATCAACGGCTCGGTCGTCGCACCCGAAAGCGACACCAATGCGGACTTCTACGGCCGCGATGTTTCCACCTCTGAGATTCTGGCCAATGGCGTGACCAATCCGGCATCGCGCCGCTTGCAGGCCAATCTGAACGCCGCGTTCTGACCGGCTTCGAGGCGAAATGAAGAAAGCGGCGGGG
>DATCRK010000073.1:0-64783 GCA_036569005.1 Rhizomicrobium sp.
ACCGGCGGGGGAGGAAACGGGGCGCATGCCGAGCAAGCAGCAAGCCGCAAAAGTAAGATCGGCCTGATTGAGCGTATAGAAGTGAAACTGGTCGAAACCTTCGGCGCGCAAATCCTGCACCTGTTCGGCCAGGATGGTGGCAGCAATGAGCTTGCGCGTGTCGGCGTCGCTGTCGAGGCCTTCATACATGCTGGCGAGCCAATCCGGCACCGATGCGCCCGCTGTCGCGGCCATGCGCGCGATCCCTTTGATGTTCGTGGTCGGAATAAGGCCCGGCACGATCGGCACATTGACGCCGGCTTTCACCACGCGATCGCGAAAGCGCGCCATGGTTTCGGTGTCGAAGCCGAATTGCGTCAACGCGCGCGAGGCACCCGCATCCACTTTCGCTTTCAGGAGCGCGATGTCCTGTGCTTCTGACGCAGAGTCCGGATGGCGCTCCGGATAAGCGGAGACACTGATCTCGAACGGCGCGATCTGGCGGATGCCGGCGATCAGTTCCGGCGTGGAGCCATAGCCGTCGACGGGCGCCTGATATTTCCCCTGCATGTTCGGCATGTCGCCACGCAGCGCCACAATGTGGCGGATGCCTGCGTCCCAATAGCCGCGCACGATCTCGCGGATTTCGCCCTGGCTGTGCGCCACGCAGGTCAGATGCGCCGCGGGCGACAGCGTCGTCTCGTCCACGATGCGCTTGACGGTGTTGTGCGTGCGGTCGCGCGTCGAGCCGCCGGCGCCATAGGTCACCGAGACGAAGCTCGGCTTCAATGGCTCCAGCCTGCGGATGCAGCGCCACAAATTCTCTTCCGCTTCCGGCGTCTTCGGCGGCGAGAATTCGAACGAGACTTTCAGCGGGCGCGTATCGCGCGCAAGACGACGCAAACTCATGCAGCAACTCGTGAACGGTGGTGGCGGGCCTGCGTGGCAGCGGCCCAGATTTTGACGATGAGCTTTCCGCTGCCGCCCGTATGCGGAGCAATGGCGGCGGAGTCCAGCGGCTTCAGATCCAGCGCCTCGAACCAGCCCTGCACTTCTTTGTCCGAAAAGCCGAGGCGGCGGTGCTGCAATTCGGTGCGCAGGAATTCCAGGTCGTGCGGCGCGAAATCCACGATCAGAATGCGCCCGCCCGGCTTCAACACGCGCGCTGCTTCGGCCACCGCGGCTTGCGGATCGTCGAGATAATGCAGCACCTGATGGAAGAGCGCGGCATCGAAGCCGTTGTCTTCCGTGCCCGCGGCGAACGGCATGCGGAAGACATCGGAGAGACGCACCTGGCAATGGTTCGCATGCGCGCGGGCAAGGCGGTCGCGCGCGATGGAGAGCATTTCCGGGCTCACATCGATGCCCACGCCGTGTTTGATCTCCGGCGCCAGCAATTCGAGCATGCGGCCCGTGCCGGTGCCGGCGTCGAGCAAAGATTCCACTGGCTCCGCGCGCAGCATTTGCGCGATGGCGGTTTCGACATCTTTTTCCGGCGCATGCAGCGAACGGATGCGCTCCCAATCTTCGGCATTGGCCTTGAAGAAGGCAGCCGCTTCAGCGGCGCGCGCTTCGCGCACTTGCGCCAGGCGGCGGCGGTCGGATTCCAGCGTCTCGGGATCGCGCGCCGCGAGTTCGGACAGCAGGGTTGCCAGCTTCGCGCCGGCGCCCTTTTCTGCCGAGCGGTAGAACACCCAGCTTCCTTCCTTGAAGCGCAGGATCAGGCCTGCGTCGGAGAGAAGCTTAAGATGGCGTGAGACGCGCGGCTGGCTCTGGCCCAGAATCTGGGTCAGCTCGGAGACGGTCAGCTCCGCCTCGCGCAGGATGAGCAGCAGCCGCAGACGGGTCGGGTCGGCGGCGGCACGCAGCATGGACAGCAATTCGTCCATTCCGGACCTCCAGTTCGCATCTCATATAAACATATCTTTATATGATTATGCAAACTGTCATCTTCCGCGGAAATCCGGGGGGTAAAATGGTGAATTCCGGGCAACACATCACGAAAACGGGACCCTCATGTGATCCCTTTCACTGTCCCTTGATGGCGGATGTGGTAACCCTACCTATGCTCCGGGGGCCGGTTGTGATTCATAAGCAACCGGAAGTAATCGACATGCATAACGGGCCGAAGTGGCGGCTCACGCGTTATGCGAAGGCATGAGAATAGCGCTGGGACGATGATGCGGGGACTGAGCAGATTTTTTGTTGTCGGCATGGGATTGCTGCTGGCCGGTTGCGCGACCGATCCGACCGGCGCGAACGACCCTTATGAGCAGACCAATCGCGCCGTCTTCGACTTCGACCAGAAGCTCGACAAATACTTCATCGGTCCGAGCGCCGAAGCGTATGTCGCGGTCGTTCCGTCGCCCGCGCGCCAGGGCGTTCACAACTTCCTTCTCAATCTCGATTTGCCCGTGACGTTCGCGAACGACCTGCTGCAAGGCGAGATGAGCCGCGCAGGCGATACGCTGGGCCGCTTCACGATCAATTCCACTTTGGGCGTTGCAGGCCTGTTCGACCCGGCGACGGATTTCGGCATTCCCGCGCATACGGAAGATTTCGGCCAGACACTGGCGACCTGGGGCGTGGGCGAAGGTCCCTACCTCGTGTTGCCCTTCTTCGGCCCCGATCCGCCGCGCGATGCCACGGGACAGGTGGTCGATATCTTTTTCGATCCCACGACCTACATCAAATTGCGCGAGCACTTCTGGTGGTCCGCCGGCCGTGAATATTTCACGGTTGTCGACACCAAATCACGCAACCTTGATACGCTTCAGAACATTGAGCGCGGGTCGGTCGACTACTATGCGTCCGTCCGCAGCCTGTATCGCCAGCTGCGCAACAATGAAATCCGCAACGGGCGGCCGGATGTGCAGAACCTTCCGGATCTCTGAGCGGCGGGCCGCCACGAACTTGCCACATCCCGCCCTGACCATCCGGAGCGTTCCAGCCGGATAATGGAGCAAGCCATGACTCGACGTTTTCCCCGCGCGCATTTCCTGGGCGCGCTTCGCCTTCTGGCATTGGCCGCCATCGTCGCGGTTGCCATGCCGCTGGCAGCCGCGCGCGCAGCGACGCCGGCCGAGGATTTCGTGCAGACCAATGTGCAGAAGGGTCTTGCCATCCTGAATGGCGGCGGATCGAAAGAGCAGCAGCGCGAGGAATTCCGAAGCTTCCTGCTGAAGCTGACGGATCTGAAGCGCATCGCCGACTACACGCTCGGCCCTGCCAAGAACACCACGTCGCCGGCCGATCTGGCGGCGTTCGAGGATGCGTTCCGCGAATATGCCTTCGCCGTCTATGAATCCGAATTCGCGAAATATTCGGGCCAAACGCTGAAGGTCACTGGCTCGGTCGAGCGCAAGGCCGGCGACTATCTGGTGTCCACCGTTCTTGTCGATCCGCATGCCCAGAAAGGCCAGGAGCCGATCCAGGTCGATTTCCGCATCTTCGGCACACCGGGCCATTTCACCGTGGCCGACATCATCGTGCTCGGTCTGGATCTGGCGATCACCGAGCAGGACGATTTCTCTTCATTCCTCGCGCAGAACAACAACAGCGTGAAGGCGCTGATGGTCGAACTGAAGAAGCGGGCGGCCAATGTGCGCGCCGGCGGCGATCTCAGCGGCAAGTAAGCCCGCCTCGCTCTTTTGGAAGCCCCGGCCTTTCAGGTTGGGGCTTTTATTTTGGCGCCGCCACGCCCTCGCCATATGTTGTCCCCACTCTGGGCTTCCACCCAAGCGGGATACCCATGCCCATGCACCAGTCCTTCAGCTTCCGGCGCACCCTGGCGCTGACTGCGTTTCTTCTTGCAATACCGTTAGCCGCGCAGGCCGCAACGCCGGCAGAGACGTTCATCCAGGACAATGTGCAGAAGGGTCTTGCCATCCTGAAGGACAGCTCTCTTTCCACCGCTGCGCGGCGCACGCAGTTCCAGTCCTTTCTGGAATCGCTTACCGACATCCATCGCATCGCGGTGTTCACGCTGGGCGCCGCCGCCAAGTCCGCGCCGCCCGCCGATGTGGACGCGTTCGCGGAAGCATTTCGCGGCTATGCCGCCGCCGTCTATCAGGATCAGCTGGCGCACTATTCCGGCCAGACATTGAAGGTGACCGGATCGATCCAGCGCGCACCGGGAGACTATGTCGTGCAGACCCTGGTGCAGGAGCCGAACGGCAGCCAGGCCGACGATGAAGTCGATTTCCGGGTCTCGGACAGCGGCGGCAAGTTGCAGGTGATCGACGCCAGCGTCGCGGGCGTGTGGCTCGCGCTGCAGGAGCGCGACCAGTTCACCGCGTTCCTCGCCCAGCACAACAACGATGTGAAAGCGCTGGCCGCCGATCTGCAGACCCGTGCCGCAGCCATCCGCGCCGGTTCCGCGCGGAACTAACCATAACGAACAATGCCGCGGGAATATGCACATTTCCCCTTGGAGTGCGCAGGGGCTTTGCGCCTATAGTTTGCGCCGGTGGGCAGTGGGGGCTGCGTCTTGGGGGCGTTTGGGGGATTGCGGCGTTTTGCGTACGCGGGGGTTCTGGCCGCGCTTCTTCCCTTGCACGCCGCGCGGGCCAATGACGCTGAAACCTTCGTGCAGGACTATGTGAAACAGGGTCTGGCGATCCTGAATGACAAGACCCTGTCCCACGACGAAAAGCACAAGAGGTTCGAGGCACTCCTCGAGCCGATGACGGACATGCGCCGCGTCGCGCTTTATGCGTTGGGCCCGGCGGCACAGGCGACGCCGAGCGATCAGCTTGAAGCCTTCGTGAAGGCGTTCCACGATCTCGAATTGTCTCTCTACGAGCGCGAGCTTTGGCGCGTGCAGCAGCTTCGCGTCGAGCATTCCGTCGAGCGCACGGCAAACGACACGATCGTGCAGGCCTTCCAGCTCGACGATGCCGGCAATCGCTCGGTGAATGCGGACGAGATCGATTTCCGCGTGCTGGGCACGGCGGACAAACCGATCCTGGTAGATTTGTGCGTGCGCGGTGCGTGGATTGCGGTCAATCAGCGGGTGCAGTACAGCGAATTCCTGGAGCAACGCGGCAACACGGTGCCCAGGCTGATTGCGAAACTGCGCAACCGCACCAGCAAGATGAACAACTATCTCGCCGCCGGCGAGGAGCCGGTGCGTCCCGTTCGCGCGCAAAAGACCGCCCGCTGATCGGGCGCGGGTGAACCGGTCGCGCGCTTATGCACGCGTAAATCTCTTGTATTTGATGCGATGCGGCTGGTCGGCGTCGATGCCGAGGCGGCGTTTCTTGTCCGCTTCGTAATCCTGGTAATTGCCTTCGAACCATTCCACATGGCTGTCGCCTTCGAACGCCATCATGTGGGTCGCGATACGGTCGAGGAACCAGCGATCGTGGCTGATGATCATGGCGCAGCCGGCGAATTCCTCGAGCGCACTTTCGAGCGCGCGCAGCGTGTCGACGTCCAGATCGTTGGTCGGTTCGTCGAGCAGCAACAAATTGGCGCCGGACTTCAGCATCTTGGCCAGATGCACGCGGTTGCGCTCGCCGCCCGATAGCTGGCCCACTTTCTTCTGCTGATCGCCGCCCTTGAAGTTGAACGCGCCGACATAGGCGCGTGAGTTCATCGTACGCTTGTTGCCAAGCTCCAGAACGTCGAGGCCGTCGGAGATTTCCTGCCACACCGTTTTATTGGGATCGAGCGCATCGCGGCTTTGATCGACATAGCCGAGTTGCACGGTGGGGCCGACTTTCAGGGTGCCGGCATCCGGCTTTTCTTGGCCGGTGAGCATGCGGAACAGCGTTGTCTTGCCCGCGCCGTTCGGACCGATGACCCCGACGATGCCGCCGGGCGGCAGATTGAAGTTCACGTTTTCATAGAGAAGACGGTCGCCATAACCCTTGGCGAGACCTTCGGCCTCGATCACCACGCTGCCCAGACGCTCGGCCACCGGAATGATGATCTGGTTGGTGACGACGCGCGCTTCGTTGCTTTTGGCGACGAGTTCTTCGTAAGCATTGATACGTGCCTTCGACTTGGCTTGGCGTGCCTTGGGCGATTTCTGAATCCATTCGCGTTCCTGTGCGATGGCGCGTTCCTGCGCGGCTTCTTCGGCGCCTTCCTGGCGCAGGCGCTTTTCCTGCACCACGAGGAAGGATGAGTAGTTGCCTTCGTGCGGGATGCCGCGGCCGCGATCGAGCTCGAGAATCCAGCCGGTGACGTTGTCGAGGAAGTAGCGATCGTGGGTGACGAGGATGATGCAGCCCTTGTATTCGCGCAGCGTCTTCTCCAGCCACTCCACCGACTCCGCGTCCAGATGGTTGGTGGGTTCGTCGAGCAGCATGATGTCCGGCGCGTCGAGCAGCAGCTTGCACAGCGCGACGCGGCGGCGCTCACCGCCCGACAGCGTGGACACATCCGCATCGCCTTCGGGGCAGCGCAGCGCATCCATCGCCTGATCGACCTGACTGTCGAGATCCCACAATCCCTGGGCCTCGATCTCGTCCTGCAGTTTCGCCATTTCGTCGGCGGTTTCGTCGGAATAGTTCGCAGCGATCTCGTTGTAGCGGTCGACCAGCGCCTTCTTGGCGGCGACGCCTTCCATCACGTTATCGCGCACGTTCTTCGATGCGTCGAGTTGCGGCTCCTGCGGAAGATATCCCATGCGTACGCCCTTGGCGGCCCAGGCTTCGCCGGTGAAGTCCTTGTCCATGCCGGCCATGATCTTCATCAGCGTGGACTTGCCCGCGCCATTGACGCCGACGATGCCAATCTTCGCGCCCGGATAGAACGATAGCCAGATGTCCTTCAGAACCTGCTTGCCGCCGGGATAGGTCTTGGAAAGACCTTTCATCACGAACACGAATTCCGGACCGGCCATGGCATTCACCTGAAGATTGCGGGAGCGGGGCCTTGTAGCGGGCTGCGCCCTTCCCCGTCAAAAACAAAAAGGCCGGGAGAAATCCCGGCCTTTTCGTGTGTCGTTTGCCGAAGGATCAGAAGTTGATCTTCGCCCGGCTCAGCACCGCCAGCGAGTTCACGCCCTGCTGGCCGGCGAGGTTCTGCTGCCACGCCGCATTCGCCTGCAGCGCCAAAGCGCCGTCGAAGAAGGTGGTGACATAGCCCATCTCGAAATCGGTCTCGGGTGTGCGGCTCGCGAGCGAGACGTGCTCGGTGCCGGTGAGCAGATTGCCGTCGTCGTCGAGGCCGGTGCCGAGCGTCAGGCCGAGGCCGCCGGAATAGATCTGGATCGGACGGCTGACCGCGAGGCCAAGGCTGTCGTTGTCGGCGAACAGGCCGTGCTTGGCGATGGCGACGCCATAAGCGCGGCTGTGCAGCGTGTCGGCGTTCGTGGCGATGCTGTTGGAGCGCAGGTCGAGCTGCGTGACGCCTTCGCTGTACGACACCGTCGTCACCCAACCGGCGCCGAAGCCGACGCGGGCCGACAGGCCGACAGCGCTGGTGTTCGCGCGATCCGCGATGGCGAGCGCGCCGGAGTTCAGGCCGCCCAGCATGCCGTGACGCTCAAGCGTGTTCGATGCGGTAACGCCAAGACCACCCCAGGATGCGAAGTCCCAATCGAGACCGGCCATCGAAGTCGTTGCGGTGCGCTGGTCGAGTTGCGCCTGTGGGCCCATGACCTGTGTCAGGTAGGAGAACACCGGCACTTCGAAGCTCGGACGATCCGTTCCCAGCGCCGACTGGCCGAAGTTCATCCGCAGGTCGCTGGCGAGCGCGACCGTCGCGCCAACGAAGCTGCCGCCATCGGTGAACGCCGTGTAAGGCGAGTTGAGCGCCGAACCAGACAGGAAGAGGCCATCATACGCATCGCTGCCCTGCAGATCGTAGCCGTTGAAGCGGCCCTGCAGATCCAGGTGATAGCCGGCATTGATCGCGAAATTGTCGGACAGCGCGGTGCTGAATTCGAAATTGCGCACGTCGTAAGTGTGACGATCCTCGGTAAGGAGCTCACCCGACAACAAGCGCGGCGTGACCGTATCCACCGCATAGCCCGAGGCCACGAAGCGGCCCAGCGGGCCCTGCCCGGAGAACGCGAACGGCGCATAGGACGTGAACGGCGACGACAGGAAATAGTTGGTGAAGTCGAGGCCCGGATTATATGCGGTCTTCGACAGGTCGGCGTGGAAGGTGCGGCCGAAGGAATCCACCAGCACCGCGTTCTTGAGCAGCTTGGAATTCTGGAGCGCAACCGACAAGGGGCCGGAGACGAGGCTCTTCTGCACGCCCGCCACGCCCAGCTTGGAAATCACTTTGCTCGCATCCGCATCGCCGTTCAGGCCTGCGACGGTCGCGGCAGCGGCGCCTGCGCTGTTGCCCGGCGCGGTGGCCGTCACGGTGAATTTCTTGGTGGCGACGATGGTCGTGCCGGCCGGACCCAGCGCCTTGGTGATATCCACTTCACCGCGGCCGAAGACCGGATCGACGCCTGGCGCACCGATATCGTCCGTGGTCTGGAAGATGATGCTGGCGATCTGGCTGGAGGTCAGCGTCGGCCAGTTGCCTTTGATCACGGCAGCAACGCCGGTGACGTAAGGCGTCGCCATCGACGTGCCGGAGAGATAGCCGTAGTTCGAAACCGTCGACGTGCCGTTGCCGACGGAGGACCAGATGTCCGTGCCCGGCGCGACGACGAAGTAATCCTTCATGCAGACGCTCTTGCCGCCGGAAACCTGGCAGCGATTGCCCGGCGTCTGGCTGAAGGACGAGATCGCGCCCTTGCCGCCGTTGCTGCAGCCTGTCGGCGTCGATCCGCTCGGCGTACAGCCGGTCGAACCGACGACGATCATCGAACCGCGGATGCCGTCCACCAGCGCGGCAGCGGAATAGGAACCGCTCGTAGGATCGGCCGGGCCGGAATTGCCCGCCGCGACCACGATCAACGCACCCGCGTTCACCGCGGTCTTGAGCTTGGTGATGTCCGAAGCCGTGAGAATGCCGCCGCCGATCGAGACGTTGATCACGTTCGCGCCGTGTTGCGCGGCCCAGACGATGCCGTCATCCACGCCGGAGCAGCTCTCCGTGTTGGAGCCGCAAACCTTCACGGGAAGAATCTTCGCCGCGCTGGCGAGGCCCGTGGTCGCGCCGGCAGCGATGCCGGCGACATGCGTGCCGTGCGTCGCGACGCCGGTGTTGAGATTGTAGGTCGCGTCGTCGCCGCCGACCTTGTCGTCGGCCAGCGTGCAGGCGTTCACGCTGCTCTTGATGCAGGTGCCCTTGAGGATGCGACCCTTGAATTCCTGATTGGTCAGGTCGATGCCGCTATCGACGATACCGATGACGGCGCCTGCGCCCTTCGCCTTGAAATTCCATCCGAACGCTGACGCAGCGATGGCATGCGCGGTGTTGCACCAGCCACCGGGAAAATTCGTCGCCGTATTGCATGCGATGTCGGGGGTGGGCGACGTCGAAGCGCCGCCGGGTGTCAGCGAGAGCGGCTTCTTCGCCGTAACGCCGAGAATGGAATCGGGACGCACGCCATAGACCGAGCCGTCTTCACCGAACTGCGACGGCGCGAGGAAATCGCTGGCTTCCATCGCGACGCCACCGAGCGAGTTGCTCTGATTGCGCTCCAGATTTTCGGCCGGATTTCCGGTTTGTGCGAACGCCGAGCCGGCGACAAGCGTCGCGGCTGCGAAGACCCCTGCGAAAATGGAACGGATGCGCATCATATCCCCACTCGGCCACGCTTCTGCAGGCCGCCCAGAACCTGGGAAAAACCCTACCAGACACAGCTTTTCGATCAACGGAATCATGGGGCTAACCTGTTGCTGCCCGGTCACAATCGGCTGCGAAGTTAATCATCCGGCAAGGCCCAGGTTCCGCCGTGCGATGCCGCAGGAAAACCGCCAGAAAAACCCGCCTAAAAAAACCGCCAGAAAAACCATGGGACGGCCGGCGGTTTAACGCCGTAGCCGTCCCATGCTGCCCCCTTCAATGCGGACCCAATTAACCGCGGGCACTAGCCCCCTATGCCGTTGGACCCGCGGCGAGCGGAAGAATGACGTGACACTCGCTTCACGCAAGCTTCCGCAGGGCTGACCTGCGTAATTTGCAACAGAGTGTTGAGATTTTGCCACAAAATGTCGCGTGCAAGTGGCGATGCAAATGCAGCGCGCAACCATCGTGCTGCAAAACGTTAAATCTGCGCGAAATGCTTGGAAAGCTTGAGACCTTGGCGCTGGTAGTTGGAGCCGATGCCCTGGCCGTAGACGTCGGGCGGCGGATCGGTGAGACGCTCGAAGACCAGCCGGCCGATGATCTGGCCGTGTTCCAGAATAAACGGAACTTCCCGCGAACGGACCTCGAGCACGCCGCGCGCGGACGGCGGCTGATTCTTCTCGTAGCCGAATCCGGGATCGAAAAAGCCGGCATAGTGGACACGGAATTCGCCGACCAAGGGATCGAAGGGGACCATCTCGGCGGCGTAGTCCGGCGGGATGGCAATCGCCTCGCGGCTGACCAGGATGTAGAACTCGTCGGGATCGAGGATGAGGTTGCCCTGCGCGTTGGCCTCGATTGATTCCCAATAGTCGTGCGGGTTGAGCGCGCCGCGCTTATCGACGTCGATCATCCCGGTGTGGCGCTTGGCGCGCCAGCCGATGCGCCCGCCATCGCCTTTCAGGTCGATGGAGAACCCGAGCCCGTTGTCGATATCCGGCTCCACGTCCACCAGCGGATGCTCCGCATGCAGACGGCGCAGCTGGGTATCGGTGAACCCGGGCGAGCCGTGACGAATGCGCAGCTGGTTGAGTTTGGAGCCTTTGCGCACCAGCACGGGAAAGGTGCGCGGTGAAATCTCCGCATAAAGAGGGCCGCGATAACCGGCATCCACGCGATCGAAGGCCTGTGCCTGGTCGGTGATGAGGCGCACGAACACGTCGATGCGGCCGGTCGAGCTTTTCGGATTCGCGGTGCCGGAGATGCGCGCGGAAAAATCCGCGTGCTCCAGAAGCGGCACGATGTAGACGCAGTTTGTTTCCAGCACCGCGCCATTCGTCAGATCGATCTCGTGCATGAAGACCGACTGCATCTTGTCCATGACGGTAGCGTTCGGCCCGGGCAGGAAGCTGGCGCGCACGCGATAGGCGATCGGGCCGAGGCGCAGATCGATGCTGGCGGGCTGGATCTGCCCGTCTTCGAAATCTTCCGTGGCGCGGATTTCCCTGTGCCCGCGGATCAACCGCTTGAGCACATGGCTGGGCAGGATTCCGGTCGAGAATTTCCCGTAGGAATCGCCTGCCGGCTGCTCGCCGCCAAAGAGGTTTTCCGCTGTTTCCGCCATGGGGCGGTTATAGGCAGCGTTTCACGCCGGGTCACGCCGCCGGTTCGAGAAACCCACGGATTTCCGCGATCGCCTCCGCCAGACCGCAACGGCTGACCGGCGCGTCCGGCGGGAAGGCGGAGAGAAGACGCGACGGCGTCGCCGGTTCCAGGATCACGAACACGCCCTTGTCATGTTGCGAGCGGATGAGGCGGCCGAAGGCCTGCTTCAGGCGCAGGCGCGTGAGCAGGTCGTCATAGCTTTTGCCGAACCGCGCGCGGCGCGCCTTGTGGAGGATCGTCGGCTTGGGCCACGGCACCTTGTCGAACACGGCAAGGCGCAAGCTGCGGCCCGGCACATCGACGCCGTCGCGCAGCGCATCGGTGCCGAGCAGACAGGCGTTTTCTTCCGCACGGAAGAGATCGACCAGCGCGCCGGTGTCGAGCCGGTCCACGTGCTGTGCATAGAGATTGATGCCAGCTTCGGTGAGCGGGGCTGAGATGCGTTGCTCCACGGCGCGCAGCGTGCGCACCGCGGTGAAGAGTCCGAGGCCGCCACCGCCCGCAGCGAGGAACAGTTCCTTGTAGGCGGAGGCCACCTGATCGGCGTCGCGGCGGTTCACATCCCTGATGACGAAGATGCGCGACTGCTCCGCATAATCGAACGGCGAGCCATAGCTGGCGCGCTTGGGCGGCTCGGGCAGATGCGCGGCGCCGGTGCGCACTTCCGCCGATTGCCAATGATCTTCGGTGCCGTCGGCATCGCGCAAGGTGGCGGAGGTGATGAGCGCGCCATGCGCCGGCGACAGCACTTCGCTCGCCAGCGGTATCGTTGGGTCGATCCAGTGCCGCCACAAACCGATGTCATAGTCGCGGCCGTCCTCGCGCTCGATCTCGAACCAGTCCACGAATTCCTCGCGCCGGTCGCCACTTTCGAGCGACGACAGCATCGCGATCCATTCGGGAACGACGATGCGCGCGCGTTTCTCCAGGCCGCGCGCCGCCGCTTCAATGCGGGCGCGTTGATAGATTTCCAGTTCCTTCGCCTGCTCGGTGATCTTCTTGCGCAGGCGATAGGCGAGCGAAAGAAGCGGTTGCGACAGGCGCGCCAGCCCCACGCCCAATCCGCGCGCGGCTTCCAGCAGCTCGTCGCTCAATGGCTCTGTGTCGGCCTCCAGCGAATAGAAGGTATCTTCGCTTGCCGAACGCGCTTTCACATGCTGATACGCGGCGGCGAGAAACACTTCGCCGGGTCCGCGCGGGCTCCCGTTATGCAGGCGTGACAGCCAGCCTTCGCTGGTGAGCGCGTTGGCGGCGGCGATGCAATCGTCCAGCGTCTCGCGCGCGACGACATCATCGCCGATGATGTCTTTCAGCCGTTCTTCCAATCCGCGCATGCGTGTGCGCGCACGGCCTTCGGGACCGCGGATCCAGCGCCTCAGATCGGCCATCTCCACGCCGGAAAGGAACGCCGCGAAACCGCTGTCCGCCGCGTCGAAGAGGTGATGGCCTTCGTCGAAGACGTAGCGCACGCGCCGTTCGGGGGCCGTGTCGGTCGTCTCATCGACGCTCGCGCTTTCGCCCGCCGCCTGCGCAATGACGAGCGCGTGGTTGGCGACCACGATCTGCGCATTCTTCGAACGCCGGATGACGCGCTCGATGAAGCAACTGCGATAATGCGGGCACGCGGCATAGACGCATTCCCCGCGCCGGTCGGTAATTTCGCCGAGCGGAATCGAGCTTGCCAGAAACGCCGGAAAACCGACACCGGACATGTCGCCGTCGCGCGTCGCGCTCACCCAGCGCGCGATCAATCCGAGCGCGACGGTACGCTGTCCCGGCGCCAGCGCGGTGCGTTTCGCCGCTTCCTCGAAATTCAGCAGACAGAGATAATTCTCACGCCCCTTGCGCACGACGCATTTGTCGTCGCGCTCGACGGGATCGGGGTAAAGCCGTGCCAGCTCCTGGATGATCTGGCGCTGCAGGTTGCGTGTGTAGGTGGAGAGCCAAAGGCCCGGACCGTTCTTCTCTGCCCACACGCTGGCCGGCGCGAGATAGCCGAGCGTCTTGCCCGTGCCGGTCCCTGCTTCGATCAACGCGATGCGCGGCGCACCCGCGCGTTCGCGTGCGCCAAACGCAAAGGTCGCGTCTTCCGCGTAGTCTTCCTGTTCGGTGCGCATTTCGCCGTCGCCGCCGACAAGCTGTGCAAGGCGCTGGCGTGCTTCGTTCGCATCAACCGGCAGCGATCCCGGCTTGTCCGGCGCCGGCTCATCTTCCCATTGCGGAAGGCCACGCCAGGCATCGAAGCCCGCGATGGGCGACAACGCCGTGTCCGGCTTGCCGGTGCTTTCGAGAATAAACGGCGCCCAGCGCCATCCGGATTTTTCCAGTGTCGACGCCAGCGCACGGATCTGCGCGCGTTCGCGCTCGGGCTTGGTGCGCAATTCGTCCAACAGAATGTTTGCGACGTCGTGCAACGCTTTCGCGGAATCTTCCGGCGCGTGCGGCGGCAGCAACCCGCAGGCGCGCGCCAACCCCAACGCACTCGGCACGCACGGCACCGCCGGTCGCACGAAGGCGAACAACTCCATCACATCGAACAGCGGACGCGCCGGCTGCAGCTTCAAGCGCCCCGCCACGAACAGCGCGTGCGCGACGATCACGTCGCCCGAGCGAAACAGCCGCCGCGCCGCTTCTGCGTCCAGGCTCGCCACGGCGCCGTGCACGTCCGCGATCACCGCGCCGGTAGGCGCGGGGATAAGCGCAGGAAAATCAAGGCTGGCGCGCAATTCGTTCGGCATTTGTGCTCAATAGGCCGAACGCGCCGAGAAAGAAAGGACGAAGCGGCTACGCCGCCAGGTCCGGGTAAAGATTGGCCAACGCACGGCAGACGCGTTGGTGCTCGTCCATCACCGTGTCCGCGGCTTCGCGCAGGTTTTCCGGCGAGCCGCCTTCGCGGGCCTTCTGGGTGAAGCCGCGTGCGGCTTGCGTCAACGCCGCAAGACCAAGACCGCCGGCGGCGCCGGCGATGTCCTGCGCGATGCGCGCGGCATCGTCCCACTGTTCCTGCCCGCTGGCGCTGGACAGATCGCGGCAAAGGTCTTCGGCGGTCGTCATATAAGACTGCAGAATCTCGATCAGCGTGGCGAGGCCGAGCGATTTCTCCAACGCCGCGAAAGCAGGCGCGTCGATGGCGGCTACGGTTTCGACCTGTGGCGCGACGCTTTGCGGCATGTCCGCGCTGCGGCCGAGAAGTTCGTGCAAAGCCAGATAGAGCGCACTCGCGCCCGCCGGCCAGCGCAGTATTTCGCCCGCCGCTTCCGGCGCACGCATGCCACCGGTGACAAGCGCAAGGACCGGCGCGCGCACGCCCGGCGCCGCCGCCAGCATGTCGGCATCGATGGCGCTGCAGATGATCGCGTCGAAGTTCTCGCGGCCGGCGCGCTTGATCGCTTCGGCGAGATGCCCCGTAACGGCAAAGCGATTTCCAAACGGCTCCAGATAATCGACGATGGACTTGCGTACCGTTTCATCGGCCAGCGCGATCAGGAAGGAGAGACCGGTCGGCGGCGAAGCATCCGCCGTCAACGCAACGGCTTCATGCTTCACCTTTTCCAGCGCGCGCAGGGCAGGCACGGTGAACCAGAACGTCGCGCCCTCGCCCACCTCGCTGTTGAATCCGATCTCGCCGCCAAGCGCTTCGACGCGATGCTTGGCGACGGCAAGCCCGAGGCCCGCGCCATCGTTGCGGCGCGCATAGGTGGCGTCGCCTGGCGAAAACGGCTCGAACAGGCGATCGGCGACGTCTTGCGTGAAGCCGAGGCCCGTGTCGGAAACGCTGAATTTCAACCGGGCCCGACCATCGTCGCAGGTCAGTGCCTCGACGCGGATCTCGACGCCGCCACGCTCGGTGAACTTTACCGCGTTGTCGGCAAGCTTGAGCAGGATCTGCCGTACGCGGCGCGGATCGGCGGCGACGCGGGGAAGATCGTCGCCCGTCGTCACCGTGAGGTGAATCTGCTTCTCCCATGCCCGCGGCTGCAGCATGCGGGCCACGATGCGCGCGGTCTGCGCTGCGTCGCAATCATCTTCGCTGAGCGGCATTACTTCGGATTCGTCACGCGACAACGCAATCACGTCGTCGAGCAGCACTTTCAGGCTGCGGCCCGCTTCCAGAAGAATCTTCACATGGCTCTTCTGGCGCTGGTCGAGCTCGCTCTGGTCGAGCAATTGCGCCATGCCGAGCAATGCGTTGAGCGGCGTTCGGATCTCGTGGCTGACATTGGCGATGAAGGCGGATTTCGCGCGCGTGCTTTTCTCCGCCAGCGCGCGCGCTTCTTCAGCCGCATCGCGCTCACCCGCGAGTTTCACGACCAGATCGGCGTTATCGCGGCGCAGCGCGATGCTTTCGTCGAGCAGCGCGGCGATATTGTCGCAATAGCCGTAGAGCACGCCGCCGAAGAACAGCACCAGCAATGCGGCAAGGCCCGCATACACATTACCTTCCAGCGCCAGAAGAACGATCAGCGGCACCAGCGAAAAAATTGCATGCGCGGAATAAGCGGGACGATAGGACGAACGCGCGATGAATTCCGCGGCCGTCATGCCCATGAAGGCAAGCGCGAGGAAGGCCTGCGCCGGGAAGTAGTCCGGGATGAACCAGATGACGGCGCCAAGACCCCAGGCCACACCGGAAGCACCGGAATACCAGACGTACCGGTTCGCCCAGTCCATCACGTCTTCATCGGGATCGCGCCTTTCGTAGCGCTCAATGAACTCGCGCGTGGCGATGGTGGTCGCGATCTGCAGCAGGAGCGGAATGAGCGCGATCCATGCCGGGATGTAGTGGCGGTAGAATGCGGCGGCGATGCACAACGCCGAAAAGGGGAGGAACAGATACAACCTTCCCATGCGGAAGAGGATGTCGATGCGTTCTGCCGGTACGGCGCGCGACCGCGAGCCGCGTTTCGGCGGCATATCACGCAAGTCCTGCGGCGGTGCGCTCATTGACGGGTTCCCCTTGCGGAGACTAGGTTTTTCCCCCTTTCCAAACGCTTAAGTTCAAGGTTTTCCAATGCCCTCCGGCACGTTCAAACCCTCGCGCGAAATGGCCCTCGCGGCCCGCGCATGGCCTTTCGAAGAAGCGCGCAAGGTCGTGGCGCGCATCGAAAGACGTGCCAAATCGGGACAGAAGACCGAGAAAGTCCTGTTCGAGACGGGCTATGGGCCGTCCGGCCTTCCGCATATCGGAACCTTCGGCGAAGTGGCGCGCACGGCCTGGGTGCGCCGCGCGTTCGAACTGATGAGCGATATTCCCACGCAACTCATCGCCATGTCCGACGACATGGATGGGCTTCGCAAGGTGCCGGACAACGTTCCGAACAAGGAGATGATGGCGGCGAACCTCGGCAAGCCGCTCACCGACATTCCCGATCCGTTCGGCACGGCGGAAAGCTACGGCCGCAATATGAATGCGCGGCTGTGCGCGTTCCTCGACCGGTTCCATTTCGACTACGACTTCCGCAGCGCGACGGACATGTACAAATCCGGCATCTATGACGACGCGCTGATGCATGTGCTGGCGAAGTACGACGAGGTGATGGCGGTGATGCTGCCCACGCTCGGCGAGGAACGCGCCTCCACCTATTCGCCCTTCCTGCCGGTGAGTCCGCGCTCGGGCAAGGTGCTGCTGGCGCCGGTCGTCGCGCGCGATGTCGACAAGGGCACGATCACCTACATCGAGGAAGACGGCAGCCAGGAAACGGTTTCGGTGAAAGGTGGCCATTGTAAGCTGCAATGGAAGCCGGACTTCGGCATGCGCTGGGCCGCGCTTGGCATCGATTACGAGATGTTCGGCAAGGACCATCAGCCGAACCAAAAGCTCTATGACACGATCTGTGAGATCGCGGGCGGCGAGCCGCCGGAGCATTTCGTGTTCGAGCTGTTCCTGGACGACAAGGGACAGAAGATCTCCAAATCCAAGGGCAACGGCCTCACCATCGACGAATGGCTGACCTACGGGCCGGAAGAATCCATCGCGCTCTTCATGTTCCAGAAGCCGCGCACGGCGAAGAAGCTTTACTTCGATGTGATCCCCAAGGCGGTGGACGATTATCTCGATTTGCTGCGCGCTTATCATTCGAACGAGACATCGGACGAGCAGCGGCTGGAGAATCCGGTCTTCCACATCCACAACGGCCATCCGCCGACGGAGACCTATCCGGTCAGCTTCGCGCTTTTGCTGACGCTGGTCAGCGCATCCAACGCGCAGAACCGCGATCTGCTGTGGGGCTTCATCCGCGCTTACGCGCCACACGCCAATCCGCAGGACAATCCGGGGCTGGACCGCCTCGTCGGTTATGCGCTGCGTTACTACGAAGACTTCGTGAAGCCGACGAAGCAATATCGCGCGCCGAACGATAAGGAACGCGCGGCGCTCATCGAGCTTGCCGATGCGCTGGAGAAGCTCGGCGACGAGCGCGACAGCGAGAAGGTACAGTTCGAGGTGTACGAGATCGGCAAGAAGCACCAGTTCGAACCGCTGCGCGACTGGTTCAAGGCGCTCTACGAAGTGCTGTTCGGCCAGACGCAGGGGCCGCGCTTCGGCTCCTTCGCCGCGCTGTTCGGCTGCCGCGAGACGGCGGCGATGATCCGCCGTGCGCTGGCCGGCGAAATCGCGGGCGCTGCATGAAGCTCGCCTTCGCTCTGGCGGCAGCGCTGGCGACGTCGGGCGCGGCGCAGGCGGCGACGCCGTTCGAACTCTACGAACAGGGCAAATATGACGACGCCATTGCGGCGGGCATCGCGCAGCGCAATTCCGCCGGCTATGCCATCGCGGCACGTGCCGAGCTTGCCGCGGAAGTCATGCGCGACACGCGCTGCCTTGAGTGCATCGAGCGCGCGGAAGACGACGCGCGCAAGGCCATAGCGGCCGATCCTTCAAATCCGGACGGCCATGTGTTCCTGGCGGTGGCGCTCGGGCGCAAGGGACGACTTGTCAGCGCGCTCACCGTGATCTCGCAAGGCTATGCGACGCAGGCGAAAGCCGAACTGGATGCCGCGCTTGCTGCCGATCCCGGCAACGCGTTCGCGTGGGCGGCGCTCGGCGGATGGAACATCGAGATCGTTCACAAGGGCGGCCCGCGCCTTGCGAAGATGATCTATGGCGCAACACGCGAACAGGGCGCTGCGGCGTTTGACAAGGCGTTCGCGCTCGCACCCGGAAATGTGGGCTTGCGCTATCAATACGCACTCACGCTCTCGTCCTACAATCCGCACGCGTTTCGCGACAAGATCGAGGACGCCTTGAAACGCGCCCGGGGCGGCAAGGCGAACGGCGCCTATGAACTATTCGTTCAGGCGCGTGCGAAAGAGCTGCAGACCGTGCTAGGCACCGGAAACATGGACGCCTATGCCGCACTGGTGTCGCGCGATCAGGGCAATCCGTAAGCCTTACTGCGACGACCAGATGATCCGGTGCATGAACGCCAGTTCCGGCAGCGCGAACGCACGGTCTTCATGTTCCGGATTGAGCGACTTCAGCTCCACGCGCTGCGCGGTGAGACGGCCGACCTGCTTGCACATCACCTCGCCCGCCGTCGTCTTCACGACGACGCGGTCGTTGCGGCGCACGTTCTGCGCCGGAGAGACGACGATACGGTCGCCGTCGCGATAGATGGGCAGCATGGAATCGCCCGCGACTTCCAGCGCGTAGGCGTGCTCGTCGTTGAGATCGGGAAACGGGATTTCGTCCCAGCCGGTGCCGGCGGGAAAGCCAGCATCGTCGAAGAAACCCTTGCTGCCGGCCTGCGCCATGCCGATCAGCGGCACCGGACGCGAGACATAACGCGGCGGCTTGGCGCCACGCACGGCATAAGAGGTGAACTCATCGAGCGTCGCGCCGGTCGCTTGCAGCGACTTCGCAACGCTTTCGGTGGACGGCCAGCGCAAGCGCCCGTCGGGACCGACGCGTTTGGACTTGTTGAACGTCGTGGGATCGAGCCCAGCGGCCTTCGCCAGACCCGAAGCGGACATGTCGTGGTTCTCCGCCAGGAGATCGAGAGCGTTCCAAACCTGCTCGTGTGTAAGAATCTTGTTGCTATTGCGTGCCATATGAATGAAGTCCATCTATCCGCTATTTATCCTAGAGGAAGTCATGCCCCGCGCGCAAGCGGTCCTGTCGCTAAGATGCCGCCCGCGAATCGGGAATTTGGATCGATGCTGACGGATCTGGGCGCCGCCGCGCTTCGCCTGCTGCCGCCGGAAACGGCGCACAAGGCGACCCTGCGCCTGCTTGAAAAGGCCGCGCCCCTGCTTCCGGCAGCGCGCGCCGACGACCCGCGGCTGGCGCTCACCGCGCTGGGCATGAACTTTCCCAATCCCGTTGGCCTGGCTGCCGGCTTCGACAAGGACGCCGACGTTCCGGACGCAATGCTGAAATTCGGCTTCGGCTTCGTGGAATGCGGCAGCGTCACGCCGCGCCAGCAGGCCGGCAATCCGCAGCCGCGGCTCTTCCGCCTGCGCGCCGACCGCGCAGTGATCAACCGCATGGGCTTCAACAATGGCGGCATGGACGCGATGGCGGCGAAACTCGCGCGGCGGGCGAAACGCGGCATCGTCGGCATCAACATCGGCGCGAACAAGGACAGCACGGACCGCATCGCCGATTACGAATTGTGTTTTGCGACGCTCTCCCCCTTCGCAAGCTACATCACCGCGAACATCTCCTCGCCCAACACGCCGGGTCTGCGCGGACTGCAGAACAAGGACGAATTGAAGAAGCTTCTGGAGACGCTCACCAACGCCCGGGCCCGTACAAGCTATCTTCCGATCCTGCTCAAGATCGCGCCGGACGTGACGCCGGAAGCGTTGGACGACATCGCCGATGTCACCCTGGCGTCCGGCATCGAGGGCATCATCGCCACCAATACCACTATCGCCCGTCCGCCCTGGCTGAAGAGTGCGAAGGCCAGCGAGAGCGGCGGGCTCTCCGGTGCGCCGCTGATGGCGCCGTCCACCGCAATCCTGAAAACGTTGCGCCAGCGCGTCGGCGCCAGGCTGACGCTCGTCGGTGTCGGCGGCATCGCAAGCGGCGCGGACGCCTATGCCAAGATCCGCGCGGGCGCGTCGCTGGTGCAGTTTTATACGGCGCTCGCCTATTCCGGGCCCGGACTTGTGACGCGCATCAAGCGCGATCTTCTGGCGTGTCTTTCGCGCGATGGATTCTCCAGCATTGTCGATGCGATTGGCGCGGATCTGCGCGCGCCTTAGGCAAACTCCGCTCAATTAATCGCCGCACTGCCTTGTTTGCGCGCATCGCGCGATAACGCGCGCGCGTTCACCACTTTTTCGCTTGGCGTGTGACGCGCGCGTCATGCAACATCGTCGCGGCTGATCGGGGGCGTATATGCATCAGCAGCTTTGGCTGGATCTCTGGCACCATTTTCTCGCGGTGATGTCCGCAGAGCCGATCGAGACTCGCATCGGCATCGGCATTGCCATCGCGTTCTTCGGCGTGATGTCGCTCACCGGCATTGCCGACAGCTTCCTGCCGCGCCGTGCCGCGCGCCGTTACGCGGCGATGTACGACATGATGCCGGCGCTGGCCGACGCGCCGCCGGCGCAGAGCTTCACCTTCACGCCACCATCCCTCGAAGAAGAACCCGTCACCCTTCCGGACGAAACCGCAGCGCCGGACGAGCCGGAAGACGCCAACGACGATATGAGAGGCGATCTGAGATTTGGGGAAAGTAGTGTTAATGCCGCCGCGGCGCGGCGCTCACAGCCGCCACCACCCAAGGTTTTCCGCGCGCAGAAACCATAACCGGAAATACATGTGCCGGGCCCCGGGAACGCGTCCGAAACGAGTGTACACTACCGGACAATTCCAGCGTTTCGGGGGCGCTCATGCGTACGGATGATTTCGGCAAATTGGTGCTTCGCCTCACGCTGGGCGGGCTTCTGCTCTTTCACGGCGTGCACAAGATCCTCACAGGGATCGATCCGATCCGCGCGATGATCGGTTCGCACGGCTTGCCGGATTATCTCGCATTCGGCGTGTATGCCGGCGAGGTCCTGGCGCCGATCCTCATCATCATCGGTCTTTTCTCGCGCGTCGGCGGCGTGCTGGTTGTCATCAACATGATCGTCGCGCTCTTGCTCGTGCATCTGGGCATGCTGACGGGGTTGAACGATCAGGGCGGCTATGTGCTGGAAACGCAGATGCTCTATCTGTTCGGCGGATTGGCCGTGGCGCTTCTGGGTGCCGGCCGCATCGCGGTCGCGAGCGAAGGGCCGCTCAACTAGCCGCGATCAGAAGATGCCCGCGCAGGGCCGCGACGGGCTTTGACTCGTCTTCCTGCCACATCTCGGCATGAACATTGACCACGCGCTTGCCCTGCCGCGCGATCCGGGCGCGCGCGTAGCTTTCCACCGCGCGGCCGCTGCGCAGGTAATCGACGGTGATGTCCACCGGCTTGGGCAATTTCTCGCCGCGCATCTCGAAGATCACCTGCGCGATGGCGGCCGTCTCCAGCAGCGAGCCGATGACGCCGCCATGCAGCGCGGGCAACACCGGATTGCCGATGAGATGTTGCACGAAGGGCATGGTCAGCAGCAGCGATCCGTCCTTCACCGCGGCGGTGATGCCCAGATGGCGGCAATAGGGGATCGTCTCGATCAGTTTTGCGGGATCGCCTTGGCGATAGTCGCTCATGCGGGCGTCACCGGAATGCCGTGCACGCCGCCACGGATGATCATGAAGGCGCCGGTGCAAAGCGCGATAGGATCGTTCGCATCGCCTTGATGCGCGGTGCCGCGCACAAAGGCGACTTCATGCGTGACCCGCACGCATTCGCATTCGGCAATGATATCCTGATGCGGCTTGGCGGGACGCATGTAATCGATGCGCAGGTCGAGCGTGGCGATGGGCATGGGCTCGCGCAGTTTTACCATCACGGCGAGGCCGCTGGTGTGATCCAGCAGGCCGGTGATGACGCCGCCATGCACCACGCCGGTTTGCGGATCGCCGATCAGTTTTTCCGAATAAGGCACACGCGCCCGCGCGGGCGTACCGATGTCTACGATCTCGCCACCGATGCCCGCAAGATAGGGCGTCAGGTTCATGTGCTTCTTGGCGTGTTTCAGCCATTCCGGCGCGTCGGACATGCCACGATCAAATCCCAACGACAGCGCAAGTCAATCGCGAACCCGGCGCGAAGTGTGTTGCCGTCCGGTCAAGTTAAAGCGCCTTGTGCCGTTTCGATGCGCGCTTATCATTCCAAGCGAAAGATATGTGCGAGCGCGATTATGAGTCTGCCGAAATCCTGCATTGTGGGTGCGGGTTGCTCCGGGTTCACCACGGCGAAGGCGCTGAAGGACCGCGGGCTGCCCTTCGATTGCTTCGAGATGTCCAGCGCCATCGGTGGCAACTGGCTCTACAAGAATCCGAACGGCCGCTCATCCTGCTACCAGTCCCTGCACATCGACACGTCGAAAACCCGGATGCAGTTCACGGATTTTCCGATCCCGGACAGCTTCCCCGATTATCCGCACCATTCGCAGATCGTGCAGTATTTCAACGACTACATCGATCATTTCGGCCTGCGCGACAGCATCACCATGAACACCGAGGTGAAGCACGCGACGCGCGATGCGAACGGCAGATGGCAAGTCACGCTCTCCACTGGAGAGACGCGCGATTACGATGCGTTGTTCGTCTGCAACGGCCATCACTGGGATCATTACATCCCGAAATTCCCCGGCACATTCGATGGGCCGGAATTCCACTCGCACAATTACCTCACACCGTTTGAGCCTTACGACCTGCGCGGCAAGAATGTGCTCGTCGTGGGCATGGGCAATTCGGCGATGGATATCGCCAGCGAACTGTCGCAAAAGCCGATCGCGAAGAAGCTGTTCGTTGCCGCGCGGCGTGGCGTGTGGATATTCCCGAAATACATCAACGGCGCGCCGCCGGACAAAGGCGTGGCGCCGGCGTGGATGCCGACCTGGCTGGTGCGCGCGATGACCAAGCGGCTCGTCGTCAATGCCGTGGGCCACATGAGCAATTACGGATTGCCGGAGCCCGCGCATCATCCGGCGGACGCGCATCCCTCCGTCTCTGGCGAATTCCTGACACGCGTCGGCTGCGGCGACATCACGGTGGTGAAGAACATCCAGGAGAAGCACGGCAACAAGGTGTTGTTCGAAGACGGCCGCGAGGAAGAGATCGACGCGATCATCTATGCCACGGGCTACAACGTCTCGTTCCCGTTCCTCGACGACACCGTCATCACGGTGCAGAACAATCACCTGCCGCTGTTCAAGCGCATCTTCAAACCCGGCGTCGACAATCTGTTCTTTATGGGATTGGCCCAGCCGCTGCCCACGCTGGTGAACTTCGCCGAGCAGCAGGCGCGCTGGGTGGCAGATTATCTGGCGGGCGGCTACGCGCTGCCGAGCGTGGCGGAGATGGAGAAGACCATCGCGGAGGACGAAGGCCGCGACATCGGCCATTATTATTCGTCGCGCCGCCACACCATGCAGGTGAACTTCGACCGCTATTGTCGGGAGATCAAAGCCGAGTGGCAGCGCGGCAAGGTGCGGGCGGCCCGGAAATCCGGGCAAAAGCTGGCCCTGGCTTCCTAAGCTGCTGCAATCCTTAAGAAGTTGACGGCGCGTCACCGATCTGTAGAGTCCCGGCCCCAGATAAGAGAGCCCGATGGAACAGACCGAAACGGCCCCGCCTCCGTCCCGCCCTGCCGCCAAACCGGCCGGCAAACGCGAACAGACCAAGCAGCAGAACCGCCAGATCATCCTGGACGCGGCGCGCATCGTCTTCGCCGAGCATGGCTATGGCGCCACCACGGTGCGCGACATCATCCGCGCTACGCCGCTCGCCAGCGGCACCTTCTACAACTACTTCCAGTCCAAGGAAGAAGTGTACCAGGCGATGCAGGATGAGACGGCGCTCGTCATCCGCCCCAAGCTGCGCGAGGCGCGCGAGAAGGCGGGCACCGTCGAAGAATTCATCTCCGCCACCTTCCAGACCTTCTTCGAATTCGTGCTGCGCGACGGCGTGGACGTGCGCGCGCTGCGCCACAACGCCGACACGATGCGCATGCGCATGGATACGCCGGAAGTCGTCGCCGGTTTCGATGAGCTGCGCGAAGACATCGAGAAAGCCATCGCGCGCGGCCTCTTCCCGCCGGTGGATGCGGACTATCTGATGGCGGCCATCGTGGGCGTGGCGTTCGAGATGTCCGAACGCATGGCGCGGCGCGAAGAAGCCGATGCGAAAGCCGCGGCGGATTTCGCGACAACGCTGTTCCTCGGCGGCATTCGCTCCCTGCCGCACAAATCCGACGGCAAAGCCACCGAAGCTTCCGGCGCATGAAGGCGCTCCTGTGCCGCGCCAACGCGGACGATATCGGCACGGCAAAGATCGAGGACGTAACGCTGCCGGAACTGGGCGCGAACGACGTGCGCATCCGCGTTCGCGCCGCGGCGGTGAACTTCCCCGACATCCTGATGATCCAGGGCAAGTATCAGCACAAGCCGGAATTGCCGTTCGTTGTCGGCGGCGAGCGCGCGGGCGATGTGATTGCCGTCGGTTCGGGCGTGACGCGGTTCAAGGTGGGCGACCGCGTGGTGGGCGGCGCGTTGTCCGGCGGCTTCGCGGAAGAAGCACAAGGACCGGAGAGTTCGTATCGCCCTATCCCGGGTTCGGCGGATTATGCCGTCGCTTCGGCTTACACCACCGCTTATCTCACCGCTTATGTCTCGCTGGTGCGGCGCGGCGAACTGGCGAAAGGCGAAACGCTTCTGGTGCATGGCGCGGCCGGCGGCGTGGGATTGGCGGCGGTCGATCTGGGCAAGGTGCTTGGCGCGACGGTGATCGCCACCGCGTCATCGGACGAAAAGCGCACCTTCCTGAAAGACTATGGCGCCGATCATGTGCTGCCCTCTTCCGGCTTCCGCGAAGCGGTAAAGGAACTGACCGGCGGGCGCGGCGCGGATGTGATCTACGATCCCGTCGGCGGCGATGTGTTCGACGAAAGCACGCGCTGCATAAATTTCAACGGCCGCATCCTGATCGTGGGCTTCACCTCGGGCCGCATCCCGAGCGTCAGCGTGAACATGCCGCTGATCAAAGGCTTCTCCGTCGTCGGCGTCCGCGCCGGCGAATATGGCCGCAAGTTTCCGGAGAAAGGCCGCGAGAACATCGCCGCCATCGACAAGCTCCTCGCCGACGGCAAGATTCGCCCGCATGTCCACGCGCGTTTTCCGCTGTCGCAAGCGGTCGACGCCATGCACATGCTGACGACCCGCCAAGTCATCGGCAAAGTGGTGGTCGAGCCTTAGCTCTTTAACTCACCTGTCATCCCGGACGCGCGCAGCGCGATCCGGGAATCATCAAGAAGATTTCCGAATGGGTCCCGGCTCGGCGCGATGCCAATGCATCGCTTGGCCGGGATGACAACAGTGCTTAAGCGTTGAGAGCATCCAGCGCTTTCAGGATCGCGTTCGTCATTTCCGTCGTTCCGACCTTTGTCATGCCCGGCTGCATGATGTCGGCGGTGCGGTAGCCGTCCGCCAGAACGCGGTCCACCGCGCGTTCAAGCAACTGCGCGTCTTCGATACGGTTGAAGGAATAGCGCAGGCACATCGCGAAGGAGAGGATGCAGGCGATGGGATTGGCGACGCCCTTGCCCACGATGTCCGGCGCGCTGCCGTGGATCGGCTCATAGAGCGCGGCCTGCTTGCCGTTCGCCTGCTTCGCGCCCAGTGACGCTGACGGCAGCATGCCGATGGAGCCGGTGAGCTGCGCCGCTTCGTCGGACAGAACATCGCCAAAGAGATTGTCGGTGACGATGACGTCGTATTGCTTGGGATTGCGCACAAGCTGCATGGCGCAATTGTCCGCCAATACGTGGCTCAACTCGATATCCGGGAATTCTTCTTTGTGGACCTTCGACACGACCTCGCGCCACAAGACTCCCGTGACCATGACGTTGGATTTCTCCGCGCTCGCCACCCGCTTGCTGCGCAGGCCCGCCAACTCGAACGCGACGCGCGCGATGCGCTCGATTTCATGCGTCGTATAAACCTGCGTATCGACGGCGCGCTTCTCGCCATTGGGTAGCGTGGTGGTTTCCTTCGGCTCGCCGAAATAGACGCCGCCGGTCAGCTCGCGCACGATGAGGATGTCGAGGCCCGATACGATCTCCGGCTTCAGCGAGGAGGCGTCCTTCAGCGCATCGAAGCACAGCGCCGGGCGCAGGTTCGCGAACAACGCCAGATCTTTGCGCAGACGCAGGATGCCACGCTCCGGCTTCTTGTCGAAAGGCAGCTTGTCCCACTGCGGCCCGCCCACCGCGCCGAACAACACCGCATCGGCTTTCTTCGCCTTGTCGATGGTGGCGTCCGGTGCGGGATCACCCGTTGTTTCATAGGCGATGCCGCCGATGGGCGCGCTTTCGGTGTGGAACGCGAAATTGCGGTTCTTGGAATACCAGCCCAGCACGCGCTGGGTTTCGTCGATGACTTCAGGCCCGATGCCGTCACCGGGGGTCAAAAGTATCTGGTGGGTCATTGCTACTTTCTCATGCGGGCGAGGCGTTCGCCCATTTCGTTGCCGCGGCCGACGGTGCGGTGAAGTTCGTGCGCTAGACCGGCTTTCTCGGTCAGGCCGTCGGTGTCTTTCAGAAGTTTCTTGTTCGCTGCGTTGCTGCGCCAGGAATTGGCGAGAACCTCGCCTGCGAATTTGGCAACCGCCGCATCCAGCTCCGCATCGGTGACGCAGAAATTGGCAAGGCCCATCTCAGCCGCCTCGCGGCCGGAATAGATGTGCGAGGTGAACATCATCTCCATCGCCTTCGCCTTGCCGACACGGCGCGGCAAACGCTGGCTCATGCCCCACACCGGCACCAGATCCCATTTGCCATGCGTGTCCGCGAACTTCGCGCTTTCGGCCGCGATGATGATGTCCGCACCGAGCGCCAGCTCCAGGCCGCCGGTCAGGCAATGTCCCTGCACAACACAGACGACCGGCATCGGCAGATCGGACATGCGCTCGATAGTGCGCGTCTCGAAATGCGAAACCGTGAGGCCTTCGCCGCCACCGGAAATGTCGTCGAGATCGTGACCGGCGCAGAAGCTACGCCCCGTGCCGCGCAGGATCACGCAGCCGACCTTCGCCGCGTTCTGCTCGATCCACTCCAGATGCGCCGCGAGTTCCTTGAACACCGAATGGTTCAGCGCGTTCAGCTTCTGCGAACGGTTCAGCGTCAACGTGACGAGACCGTCCTTCTCCTCGCGCAGAACCTGTTCGCTCACAGCCAACTCGCCTGCGCCGCGTGGCGCTTCTCGTAATCGGAGATCTTGTTTTCGTTGCGCAGGGTAAGGCCGATATCGTCCCAGCCGTTCAACAGGCATTGCTTGCGGAACGGATCGACGTCGAATTTCACGGTGCCGCCGTCGGGCCCGCGCACTTCCTGCTTTTCCAGATCGACAGTGATGACGGCGTTGGCGCCGCGCTCAGCATCGTCCATCAGCTTGTCGATGATATCCTGCGGCAGCGCGATGGGCAGAATGCCGTTCTTGAAGCAGTTGTTGTAGAAGATATCCGCGAAGCTCGGCGCAAAGATCACCTTGATGCCGAAGTCGAGCAGCGACCATGCCGCATGCTCGCGGCTCGAGCCGCAACCGAAATTGGCGCCCGCGACCAGGATTTGCGCGTGTTTGTAAGCCGGCTTGTTCAGCACGAAATCCGGATTCTCGCTGCCGTCCGGCCTGGTGCGCATCTCATGGAAGAGCGCCTTGCCGAGGCCCGTGCGGGCGATCGTTTTCAGGAATTGCTTGGGGATGATCATGTCGGTGTCGACATTGATCATGGGCAAAGGTGCCGCTACGGCAGTGAGTGTCGTGAATTTTTCCATGGCGGCGAAAGCCTAGCCGCCGTTGCCCACCCCCTCAAGTCAGGTGCGGCTCCGTGTCGTGAAAAAGCGCCAGATCGACGATCAGCCGGCCCTGCGGGGTGGTGGAGATCACGTCCACGAACTTGCGATCCCACAGAATGCATTCGGGAGAATAGGTGTGCCGGGCATAGATGGTGTCGGCCAGAACGTCGTCGCGCCCGCTGAGCAACACCACAAGCTCCATGTCGAATTCCGCCATCATCTCCGGCGTGATGCCGTAGAGCGGGCTTTTCTCGTCGATGCAGTGCATGACCGTCCAGGACAATGCGAAGAGCGAGGTGCGGCTGCGCACGAGCTGCAGCTCCTCGAAACGGCGCATGGTGATGCCTTCCGGGCTGGTGGTGGTGCGGGCCAAGGTTACGTTGATGCTGGCATCCAGCACCTGATTGCCGCGCTGGTTGGCGGCGCGGAACATCAAAGTCGGCGTGTTGTGGTACTTCAGGATCACCGCGACATTGGAGAACACGAAACGCGCCGATGGACGCGACATGCGCGCGAACAACACCGCCGTCAGCATGCCGATATAGAGAATGCCGACAAACGCCTCGATCAGAACGATGATGTCGGTATAAAGCGTTTTTGGCGTCAGCTCGGTGTAAGAGATGGAGGCAATAGTATGAACGCTGAAGATGAAACGCGCCCAGAAATCGCCGGGCGGTGCGTTGGTGAGCCCGCCGGGATCCGCCAGATACAGCAGCGCAAAGATGATATTGATGACGATGAAGATGCCCAGCAGCCCGAGCAGGAACATCGGCCACGAGGCCATCAGCGACTGGTGGTAGATATCCCGGTATTGCGTGCCGTCCTGCCCGCGCACCACGGCGATGCGCCCGCGCGGATTGGACGGCGGAATCTGGCTCGGCTTCGGCGAATTGGCCGGCGCGTAGGAACTCATCTTCAAGTCCACGCCGGGATCGTTGATTTTCATGCGTCGCCCCGAATGCGAAGCACATATTACACGGCGCTCTATTCGCGCGTCAGCCCCTGCGCGCCGAGCGCGTTCAGATAAGCGGCCCACTTCTTGTTGTGGTCGCGGCCGAGCTCATGAAGCCAGTCCCACGAATAAAGGCCTGTGTCGTGGCCGTCGTCGAAGAGGATGCGCACGGCGTAGTTGCCCACCGGCTCCAGATCCGTGATCTTCACATCCTTCTTGCCACCCACCGTCACCTTCTGGCTGGCGGCATGGCCCTGCACTTCGGCGCTGGGGCTTTCGATGCGCAGATATTCGGCCGGAAACTGGAAACGGTCGCCGTTCTCGAACGCGACAGTCAACGTCGTTTTCGCCGGATCGAGGCGGATCTCGCTGGGCCAGATGTCGACGCTCATGACCGCTCGGCTTCCGAAAGCTCGCGCGCTTCGCCTTCCAGCATGATCGGCACGCCGCCGCGGATGGGATAAGCCAGCCCCGCCGCCTTGCTGACGAGTTCGTTCTTCGCGCGGTCGTATTTCAGCGGCATGCGTGTCACCGGACACACCAGCATCGCCAGCAATTTGGGGTCAGGTTCCATCAATTGATCGTCGTGCCGCCGGACGGTGCGGGCGTGCCGGCCATTTCGAGCAACGCCACCAATGTCGCCACGCGCGAATGCCAATCGTCGGCTTCCAGCAGCGCCTGCTTTTCCGCCGGCTCGAACGGGCACAGCATGGCGAGCGCGTTCACCAGCGTTTCCGGCGGCGCGGTCATCACCGAGCGCCAGTCCGCTTTCAGATCGCGCTTGGAGAGATAGTCCTTGAGCGCATCGATCACGCGGTCGCGCGGGAAATCGCTTTCGTCGTTGGCGACGAGATCGCCGGCGAACGGCGCATATTCCGGATCGACGGCGCGGAATGGCGCGTGCGTGATCAACTCCGTCTTGATGCGAAAGCGGCAAACACCGGTGAGCGTGATGAGATAGCGCCCGTCATCGGTCTCGCGATAAGAGGTGACGCGGCCCGCGCAGCCGACAGAGGAAAGCTTCGGCGTCAGCGCCTTCTCCTCCGGCTCCGACGGCTGGATCATGCCGATGATGCGTCCGCCCGACATGGCGGAATCCACCATCGCCAGATAGCGCGGCTCGAACACGTTCAGCGGCAACTGCCCGCGCGGCAGCAGCAACACGCCCGCCAGCGGGAAGATCGGCAGCGGATTGGGCAATTCTTCGATGCTGTTATACGCGCGCATCTTCGGCCTCTTTTCTTGTCTTACGAAAACAGGATCGACGACAGCTTGCGCCGCGCGTCGATGGTGCGCTCGTCCGCGGGGCCCATTGCCTCGAACAGCGTGACGAGGTGCTTGCGAGCGGCTTCCTCGTTCCATTTGCGATCACGCTTCACCAATTCCAGCAATTGTGCCAGCGCACCTTCGCGATCGCCCGCAGTATCCAATGCCAAAGCATAGTCGTAACGCGCCTGATGATCGGCCGGATTGGCATCCACCTTCGCCTTCTGTGCCGAAGTATCGGCCACCGGCGCGGCGCTCGCCTGTTCTTTCAGTTTCAGTTCGGCATCGACCGCACGGATAGCTTCGTCGTTCGCGCCGTCCGCGCGCACCATCTGCAAGGTCGCGCGCGCACGCTCGACATCGCCGCTCTTCAGATAGCAACGCGCCAGACCGGCGACCGCTTTCGGATTGCCTGGATCGTCCTGCAGCACATGACCGTAAGCCTGCGCGGCCGTCGCGATATCGCCGCCGGCAAACGCTTCATCGGCGGCGGCGAGAACTTCCTCGGCATGATCGTGCCCCGCGGCGCCGGAGGTCAGGTGCTTCACGAAATCGCGGATCTGCGTTTCGGGGATCGCGCCCATGAAACCATCCACCGGTTGGCCGTTCTTGAACGCATAGACCGTCGGAATGGATTGGATGCGAAGCTGGCGCGCGATCTCCTGGTTTTCGTCGATGTTCACCTTGACGAGCTTCACCGCGCCCTTCGCTTCATTCACCACGCGCTCGATGATCGGACCCAGCGTCTTGCAGGGGCCGCACCACGGCGCCCAGAAATCCACGATCACCGGAACCTCGCGCGATGCCTCGATCACATCGGCGGCGAAGGTCTCCAATCCGCTGTCTTTAATATAAGCGCTCGGCGCACTGGTGCTTTCCGTCTTGGGCGACGCCGTAACCGGGCGGCCGCCGGGACCAATCAATGCCATGTCTGAAATTCCTTTTGCGGCCCCAAAGATGGGGGCTATGGCGCCGAAAGAAAAGCGCCGAATTTTTCAATATTGCCGGGAACTTAACCCCACTCAGAACGTGGAAAGCCGCCATTCCAGCCGCGCTTTCACCTCCGGCCATTCCGCCGCGAGGACCGAGAAATAGACGGAGGTGCGGAAGTAGCCCTGCCCCATCCACATATGTTCCCGCAGGATGCCCTCTTCCGTAGCCCCCAGCTTGGCGAGCGCGGCACGGCTCTTGGCATTGTTCACGTCGGTCTTGAATTCCACGCGATGGAAATTGGCTTCGAAGGCGTTCTTCATCAGCAGATATTTGCACTCGGGATTGACCGCGCCGCCTTGCGCTTCGGGGACATACCAGGTGAACCCAACTTCGGTCTTCGCGTCGTAAGGCGACATCGCCAGATAGGATGTCGAGCCCACGACCTGCTTGTCCGCATTGCGGCGCACGACGTGGGTGATCATCAGGCCTTTGGCGTTCTGATCCACCATCCACGGCAGGCGGCCGGCGAAGCCTTCTTTCGGATCGATCGAGATGTATCGCCAGATCTCCGAGTCGCTGTCGGCGCATTTCAGGATATCGGCATGATGACGCTCTTCCATCGGCTCCAGCGTGACGAACTTGCCCGCGAGCGTGCGCGGTTTCAGCGGTGTGGCGGCGATCATGCCTGGCGCTCCGGAATCTTCGCGATCTGCGGTTCATGCCCGCAAGCGCGCAGGAATTTGGGAAGATCGTTCGCCGCGATGGCCGTGGTGCGATCGTTGCGCAGCGGATGGAAGTTCAGAACATCGAACGTGAACATACCTTCGTCCAGCACCACGTGCACCTTGTTCGCCGTGTCGTTGATGATGGCGAACGGCGTGACCGAGCCGGGCTGAACGCCCAGCGTCTCCATCAGCAGCTCCGCCGATCCGAAGGAAAAACGCGGCGCATCCAGTGCCTTGGACAACGCATTCATATCCACCCGCAGATCGTCGCGGCAGACCACCAGCCAGAGCCCCTCCTTCCTGTCTTTCAAAAACAGGTTCTTGGTGTGCCCGCCGGGCTGGCTCTCGTAGAGATGCGCGGCCTCTTCCACCGTGAAGACCGGCGCGTGCTCATAGGTCTTGTGCGCGATGCCGAGCGCATCGAATTTCGCGTACAGCTCTGTGATCGGGTCGGGCTGTTCTCTCATCGCTCTTTTATTAAAGTAGCCATACCCGCCGCATCAAACGCGGCTTTCGGAGAACTGCCATGCGTGTCGCGCTCGTCCTCGTTCTTGCTGCCGCCTTCGCAGCATCGCCCGCCTTCGCCAAGCTTCCGGTAAAGCCGGTGAAGATCGCGGTGAAGCACAAGGAATACGAGATCGATGTCGCTTACCCGCAGACCGGCAACAAAACCATCGACTCACAGATCGCGGATTGGGCCAAGGGTGAAACAGCCAGCTTCAGGAACGACGCCGCCGGCGATGATGGCGACGGCTCCATCGGACCTTATTCGCTGAACATCGAATTCCAGGTGGCGCGTAACGACGACAAGGCCTTCGCGGTAGTGTTCACCGAATCCACTTATGAAGGCGGCGCGCACCCCAACACCTTCTTCCGCACCATGAACTTCCTGATGCCGGACGGATGGCAGGTTTATCTGCAGGAGATCTTCACCGAAGCAGGCCTGAAGAAGATCAGCCAGCTTGCCGTCGCCGATCTCGACAAGCAGCTCACCGGTCCCGACAGCATGAGCGACAAAGACTGGATCGCGCGCGGCGCCGGCCCCGATTGGGACAATTTCAGCGACTTCGTGCTGCTGCCGGACGCGCTCGACGTCCAGTACGCGCCGTATAACGTCGCCGCCTATGCCGCCGGCCCACAGGAAACGAAAATCCCGCTCGCACCGCTCAAGCCTTTCATGCGCGCCGACTGGCGCGCACCGGCCGCGTCATTCGATTGCGCGAAGGCGGCGGCGCCGATCGAGAAAACTATCTGCTCGGACGTGAACCTCGCGCGGCGGGATCGCGATGTCGCCGAGGCCTATCGCCAATTGACCGGCAACACCGACAGCGACGCCGCGAAGAAGCCGATCCGCGACGCCCAGCGCGCGTGGCTCGCAAAGCGCAAGACAGCTTGCCCGCAAGACGGCGCCAAAGCCGTCGCGTGTTTGACGGCGCTCTATCAGGCGCGACTGAAGGTGCTGACCGCACCGCCCCAATAGCGATGTTCACAACGCGGAGACTGTAGCGGGGCGCATAACGCAGGCACCTTCGATGGAGAGCCGGCCGGAACGATCGGCCGGGCGTCGACCGGCTCCGCAGAGGCACTTCTTCGAGTAGACATCCGCCAAGGCCCCCGAGGCCGTCTGCGCCATCGCCGCAAGCCTTGAAATCCTTGAGAAATTCCCGCGCCGGACCGCCATCCTGCACTTGACCTTCCCCAAGGCCTCCGCCATAACCCGCGTCCACTTGGATCGCGGGCGTAGCTCAGGGGTAGAGCATAACCTTGCCAAGGTTAGGGTCGGGCGTTCGATTCGCCTCGCCCGCTCCAGGTTTTTCCGAAATCGGCGGTGATCGGCGCGATGCTGCGCTTGAGAAACCGTGCGCCGCGTTCGATCTTGATGGTTCGCGCTATCGGTTGAGCATCATGCAAGGTCCCACCTCCCAGTTCTATTTCTCGCAGCGCCTCCGACTCCACTATGTCGATTGGGGCAATGAAGGCGCGCCGGCCCTGCTGCTCATCCACGGGGGGCGGGATCATTGCCGCAACTGGGATTGGGTCGCCGAAAAGCTGCGCGATCGCTTTCACGTCGTGGCGCCGGATTTGCGCGGACATGGCGACAGCGATTGGGCCACAGGCGGCACCTATAGCGAGATCAATTACGTCTACGACATCTCGCAGCTCGTGCATCAGAAACACATGGCGCCGGTGACGATCATCGCCCATTCACTCGGCGGCTCCATCGCGCTGCTCTATGCTGGACTGTTTCCGGAAACCGTCGCCAAAGTCGTCGCCATCGAAGGCTTGGGGCCTTCGCCCGAGATGCTCAGGCGCATCCGCGAAGTCAGCATCGGCGAGCGTGTCCGCAAAAGGTTCGAGATGCGGCGCGAGGCGGCGGGCAAGCTGCCGCGCCGTTACCCCACCATTGATGCCGCCATCGCGCGGATGCAGGAAGAAAACAAGCACCTCACCGCCGAACAGGCGCGCCATCTCACGATCCATGGCGTCAACCAGAACGAGGACGGCACGTATTCCTGGAAATTCGACAACGCCGTGCGGCTGGGCGGATCGGGCGATCTTCTGCCGGAAGAACAACGCGAGATATGGGGGCTGATCGACAAGCCCGTTCTTCTGATCCGCGGCACGGAAAGCTGGGCGTCCGACCCGGTGATCGATGGCCGCATCAAGCATTTCCGCAATGCGCGGCTGGTAAACATCGACGGCGCCGGCCACTGGTCGCACCATGACCGCTTCGGCGTTTTCATGGGTAATGTCGAGAAATTCCTCGCCGAATAGGCCAACTGGCCCTTGAGAAACATTCCCGGTTCCCGGACGTTTCCCTCCGGGACGACCGGGATTTTCGACATGGCCGCAAAGAAAAAGGCGAAAGCCAAGAAGCACAAAGCCGCCCATCATGCGTCTGCGCATCACAAAGCAAACGATACCGGCGAGGCGCGGCTTTCGACGCGACCGATCTGGCAAGGCAATCTGCGGCTCTCGCTGGTATCTTGCCCGGTCGCGCTGTTCGGCGCGGTGTCGCGGTCGAACGACATCTCCTTTCATCTGCTCAATCCGGAAACCAACAACCGCATCCGCATGGTGCCGACCGATCCCGATACCGGGCCGGTGGAGCGCAAGGATCTTGTGAAGGGCTATGAGCTTGAGAAGAACAAATATGTCGTCATTGAAAATGACGAACTGGACGCGGTGAAGCTGGAGACCACGCACACGATCGAGATCGAACGTTTCGTGGATGCGGACGAGATCGACCGTCTGTTCTGGAATCAGCCCTATTACATGGTACCGAACGACGACGAAGGCGTTGATGCGTTCGTGGTGATCCGCGAAGCGCTGGAGAAAACGGGACGCATTGCGCTCGGGCGCGTCGTCATGCACACGCGCGAACGGCTGGTGGCCTTGGAACCGCGCGAGAAGGGCATCATCGCCACGACCTTGCGCATGCGCAACGAAGTGGTCGATCCTGCAAAAGCGTTCCACGATATTCCCGCTGCGCGTCCCGGCAAGCAGATGATCGAGATCGCGGAGAAGATCATCGAGCAGCAGGAGGGCGATTTCGATCCGGATCAGTTCAAGGATCGTTATGAGAACGCGCTGCGCGAACTGATCCGCCGCAAGCAGAAGGGTGAGAAGCTCGTCACCGCGGAGCCGGTGGAAGAGAGCAACGTCATCGACCTGATGGAAGCGCTGAAGAAGAGCCTGAAGAACAAGGGCAAGGCTTCCGCGCACACAGCGAAGAAGCGCAAGGCGCGGTAGCTTCTCCAGCCGCCATGGCCGGCTTGTCCCGGCCATGACGATTCTATTGCGAGGGTCTACTCCGCGGCCTGCCGGCGTTCGTGGCGGCCTTCTTCGATCTCTTCGATGATCTTCGCGGTGAAGGCGTTCAGATCATCCGGCTTGCGGCTGGTGATAATGCCGTTGTCGACGACCACTTCCTTGTCCACCCACTTCGCGCCGGCATTCTCGACGTCCTTGCGGATGGACGGGTAAGAGGTCGCCGTGCGGCCGCGCAGTGCATCCGCCTGCACCAGAAGCCATGGGCCGTGGCAAACCGCGGCGACGACTTTGCCGCTCGCCAGGAAGTCGCGCACGATCTTCATCGCGTCGTCGTCGATACGCAGCTTGTCCGGATTCATCACACCGCCGGGGATGACGAGCGCAGTATAATCTCCCTCTTTCGCGTCGGCGATCTTCAGATTCGCGGAGACCGTGCGGCCCCAATCCTTCTTGTCCCACCCGCGAATCTCCTTGCCGTCTTGCGACGCAACGTCCACTTGCGCACCGGCAGCGCGCAGCTTGTCGCGCGGAACTTCCAGCTCCGCCTGTTCGAAGCCATTGGTTGCGATGATGAGAATGCGCGCCTTGGTAATATCGGTCATGGAACTCTCCGTAGAAATACCGCTGTTCAACAAACGCGGGCGGCGCGGAGGACGTTCCGGAAAACCGCTATTTTGAAAGCTTTTTCATGGCAGCGGCGATGGGCTTGGCGGAAGCCGCCAGCCCTTTCCACGGATCGGCCTTCTTCAGAAGTGGGCCGGATGACGGGATGGTGAACTTCTGGGGATCGAGCTTTGCCGTCACCTGTTTCCAATCCAGCGGCACGGCGACGGTGGCGCCTTCGCGCGCGCGGGGGCTCCACGGCGCGACGCCGGTGGAGGTTTTGTCGTTGCGCAGATAATCGACGAAGATTTTTCCCGTGCGCGCCTTCTTGGCGATGGTCGTGGTGTAGCGATCCGGCTCGTCGCTTTCCATTTTTGTCGCCACCGCTTTGGCGAAAGCTTTGGCCTGGGGCCAATCCGCGCCCTTGATCGCGACCACAACGTGCAAGCCTTTGCCGCCTGTGGTTTTCACAAAGGGTTTGAAGCCGAGCGTCTCGAGCCGCTTCTTCAAGTCCTTTGCACCTTCCACGACATGTGCGAATTTCACGTCCGGCGCGGGATCCAGATCGAAAATCACCCGCTCCGGGGTTTCCGGATCGCCGGGTTTGGAGCCCCAGGGATGAATCTCCGTGACACCCTGCTGCGCCAACGCCACCAGGCCTTTCGCGCTATCAACGCCGAGATAGGGCTTGGGCTCGCCCTTCGTTTTGATCGCCAGCATCGGCGCAGCGGTACCTTTCAGTTCATGGCGCTGGAAGAATTGTTCGCCCGTGATCCCATCCGGCGTGCGCACCACGGAAGACGGACGATCCTTCACATGCGGCAGCATCTTGTCGGCGGCGGCGGCCATGTATTTGGCGAGATCGAGTTTCGTCACGGCCGGGCCGAGCTTCGATTTCGGCCATAACTCCTTATCGGGATGGCTGATGCGGATGCCGAGAACCTCGTCGTCGCCCTTCGCGGTTTTTGCCCTTGCCTTTGCCATCGGCTTCTCCTCCGCTTCATCGACCGCCGGGTCTACCGGCACTTCTCGCACGACGCTGTCCGCCGGTTTGTCGAGACGCAAGCCCTTGAACGCCGCCTGCCGGAACAAGCCGTCCGACGTCACATTTTCGAACTCGATCTCGCCGACCAGCTTGGGCTCGACCCAGTTCACGTCCGGCAAGCGCGGCGGCGCATTCGAGAACGGCGATGTTTTGCGCGCCAGCGGCTTCAGCCGCTTCAGCAGATCGCCGGCGGTCTTCGCATTATAGCCGGTGCCGACGCGGCCCATATAGACGAGCTTGCCGTTTTGGTAGGTGCCGACGAGGAGAGAGCGAAACTTTCCCGGCGTGCCGCGCCACGCGCCGATCACCACCTCTTGCCCGCCGCGGCATTTGGATTTCGTCCATGCATCGCCACGGCCCGATTGATAAGGGGCGTTCACATTCTTGGAGATGACGCCTTCCAGATCCATGCGGCAGGCAGCATCCAGCATCGCATTGCCGGATTCCCGGAAATGCGGAACGAACTGCACACGTTTGGATTTGCCGAGCGGCTTCAGGATTTTCCGCAGCGCGGCCTTGCGCGCTTCCAATCCTCGCTTGCGCAGATCTTCGCCGCCCGCAAACGGGCAATCGAAGACGTAATAGACAAGCGCGCCGGTGGTGTGATCGGAAAGCGCGGTCTGCAGCAGGGCGAAATCGCTCGCGCCTTCGCCGTTCAGCGCACATATCTCGCCATCGATGATGCAATCGGAGAGTTTCGCGCAATCCGCTGCGATCTCGGGGAAACGCTTCGTCCGGTCCAGACCCTTGCGGGTGAGAAGTTTAGCCCCGCCCTTCTCTACTCGCGCCTGCATGCGATAGCCGTCGAACTTGACCTCATGCACCCAGTTGCCGCCGCTGGGCGGCTGCGCAGTCAGCTTCGCCAGCTGCGGCGCGATGAAGCCTGGCATTTTCATTTGCGCTTGCGCTTCGCTGCTGTCCTTTTGGCTTTCTTCTTTTTTGCCGGCTTTCGCACGGTCGATTTCTTTTTCTTCGCCGGCTTGCGCTTCAGCGCCTTCACATTCTCTTTTACCGAGCGGTTGCTGTTCCAGACCTTGCGGGATTTCTCCGCGATCTGATCCAGCGTGCGCCCCGTCTTCACCGAGGTGACGGCTTTCTGCAGCGCATCGCCTTCGTGGCCGCGATGCGCTTCGTCGTCGATCTCCTTGATCAGCAGCCAGTTGTGGCGCACCCTCGTGCCGGGACGGTGCTTGTCGTCGCGCATGCGGATGAGCGCCCATTTGCCCTTCATCCGCTCGCCATCCATGACGAACTTCAGGCTGCCCTTCTCCAGGTCGCGTTCCGGCGTATCGGTCTGCGAGCGCCAGGTCCCGCGGTCCCACAGCTGCACCGTGCCGCCGCCATATTGGCCTTCGGGGATTGTGCCTTCGAAGGTGCCGTATTCGATGGGGTGGTCTTCCACCTCCACCGCCAACCGCTTCACCGCCGGATCGAGCGAGGGCGTCTTGGTCACCGCCCAGCTTTTGTAGACGCCGTCCAGCTCCAGCCGCAGGTCATAATGCAGTCGGGTCGCGGCATGCCGCTGGATGACAAAGCGATGCTTGTCGCCCTTCCCCACCTTGCCTTTCGGCTCGCGGGTCAGACCGAAATCGCGCTTCTGATGATAGGTGGAAAGCTTGGCCATCGCGGGAGCAACGGGGTTGGAAGGACGCCGGTTCCACAACTCTAGGGAGATCGGCGGCGGATTTCCAATGCCCTGCGGCGCGCGCCAAAGCCACGTGGCATGCGGGTTTTCTGCAAGCGGACCGGCGCAGCGCGCGACGCGCACATTCGCGCTCGGTACGCAAGCGCACCGATCACACCAGCGTTCATCTAGATGAACAAATGTTTTCGCAAATCCCGTAAGGAGAGCTTTAACAGTTCATCTGACTTCGCATGACTCTCGAAACGATCGGCGCATGATCCAAGCGGGTCTTGGAGTGTGCTGCGGTGTATCGGGGGTTCGTTGCAGCGGCGATGATCGCCGCCAGTTCAACGCAAGGCGCATGGCATCAATCGCCAGTTGCGCAAAACGCAATCGTTCTTCCTGAAACGCGTATTGCAGAATCTTCGAACGAAGCGATCAATATCAACATCGCGAAGATCGCGGGGCGGGCAGCGTTTCAACCGCCTTCGCAAGTGCCGCTTTCGAGAGAAGAGCTCTTCAGCATCCTTCTCCTGATGTCTCAGCGGCCGCATGGCGCAGGGGCGCGATCTTGAAAAACGCGGGGGCATTTTTTCGAAACCGAAGGGGGCTGGGTATGAAAATCCCATACGCAACGAGTCTGTCCGCGCTGATGCTGTTGTGCTCAGCGCATGTCGCCTTGGCCGAAGACGCGGCGCCGCAGAACGACGCCGCAAAAGCCGAAGCCGCCGCGCCGCATTGGTACGACGGCGTCACCGGCACGAAGTTCACATCCGTCGAAGGCTCCACGGTGCAGCTTTCGCAGAACGACGACGGCCTGCTGCTCAATGTGACGGCGCCGAACGGCAGCGAAACCGGCAAGCAATTCCGTTACCTCAACGACAATCTGGGCGGCATCTTCGATGCGGCGGACACGAATGCCGCGATCGGCGTTTTCCGCCAGTCGGCGAAAGGCATCGAAGCAGAATATGCCGACGGGCACAACGAAGTGTTGTCGGCCAACGCCGGCGGCGGCCTCACCATTGCGCTCACCGCGCCGGACGCGCGGCAGATGTGCATGAAATGGTATCCGCAAGGCCATGTGTTCGCGGAAAGTGAGCGCAAGGAAGCGCTGGCCGCTTACGCTAGCAAGCTTGGCCTGGCGTCCGACCAGAAAGATGCAACGGCATCGAACTGCACGGCGGCAGCGGTGAAGGTCGCGTCCGTTCCGGCGCCGTCCGCTCCGGCGGCCGCAAAGCCGGTGAAACTCGCGTCGGCGCACGCGCCGAAAATACTCGCGGCTCCCAAGGCGGTGCTGGTACGCGCGTCAGACGTGCATGTGATCGACGCCGATGCGATGCCGAAGGGCGTTGCGCCGGTGCCGCCGGAAATCGCAGCCGGCGCGCTCGCGACAGCGCCCGCAGCGGCAGTGCATGCGATCCCGGCGACGGCGAAGGAGACCGTGCCCAGCAGCCGCGGCGCGTCCGATTGCCTGCATGTGGATTCCGACGGCCAGAATTGGGGCTTTCGCAATTCCTGCGATAACAGCGTGCAGTTCGCCTACTGCCTGCAGAACGGCAAGGACGCATCGACCGCCTGCGGCTCGGGCACGGCTGTCGGCGGCGTGGCGAAGAACGGCTTCTTCGCACTGATCGCCTCCAGCGCCGTCATCGACGACAACCATCAGTTCCGCTGGGTCGCCTGCTCGGGCGACGCCGGAACCGTGTCGCCGCATCTCGACCGCAGCGATCCGCCGGCCGGCCGCTGCGTGCGTTCGCAAGATTCTTGATTGGAAAAACGAAGGGAGCCAGGGACATGCGCAAAAAGACGAAAGTGATCGCGGGCGTGCTCGCGAGCGTGGCGATGACGACACAAGCCTTCGCGGGCGGCATCTGCAGCCGCGCGGACGAAACCGCCGGCGTGAAGGCGGAGATCCTGCAGCAGCAATTGATGGTCGCGGCCTATAGCTGCCATTTCGAAGGCCAGTACAACGCCTTCGTGGTGAACTACCGGCCAGACCTGATCGCCGCCGATGGCGCGGCGCAATCGCTGTTCCAGCGCGCCAGCGCGAAGGGGGCGGACGAATACCAGACGTTCAAGACGCAGATCGCGAACGACTTCTCGATGGACTACCAGAATCAGGACGACTACTGCGACAACGCCCAGTCCATGTTCGAGCAGGCCGCCGAGCATCGCGGGCAATCGTTGAACGATCTGATGGAAGCGCTGAACTTCGACGGAGCCACGCCCTTCGAGCAATGCTCGGTACGCCAGGCTTCGACCAGTGATGATGACGGCATGGTGGAAGGTGGGACATCGGGTGCGGTGAGCCGTACCGCGCGCTAACCGGACGCCTGCGCGCGTGGAAGAGTGATCCGCACGCGCAGGCCGCCACCCGGCCTGTCTTCGAGAATAAGCGATCCGTCGAGATAGCGGACGATGTCCGACACGATCGCAAGGCCGAGGCCAAATCCGCGCTGGTCCAGATTGCGCGACGCATCCATGCGATAAAATGGCTCCAGAACCGCCGCACGCTGCTCGGTGGGAATGCCGGGGCCGCGGTCGTCCACCAATATCTCCACGCCTTGCCCATTCTGCCGAAGGCTCACCTCGCAAGAGCCGCCATATTTGATCGCATTGGCGACCAGATTGTCGAAGACGCGCGCGATCGCCGTCGGACGGCCCAGCACAGAAATGGACGGCGCATCGGCTTTGATCTTCACGTCCGCTCCGGCGTCGCGCATACGCGATACCGTGCGTTGCGCCACGGCGACAACGTCCACGGACTCCTGCGGCTCCGCATCCTGATCCAGTTTGGCGAGCGCCAGCGTATCGGCCATCAGCGCATTCATGTCCTCGATATCGCGGATGGCACGCGCACGCTGGTCATCGTCGGAAATGTAATCTGCGCGCAGGCGCAACCGCGTCAGATAGGTGCCGAGATCGTGGCCGATGGCTGCCGTCATTCGCGTGCGTTGCGCGATCAGCGAGACGATCTGGGTTTGCATCTCGTTGAAGGCTGTCACCAACTGCCGAAGCTCCTGCGCGCCGCGCATCGGCAGTACGGACACCTTGCGGCGCTGCGCAAAACCGTCAACCGCGCGGGAAAGCTCTTCGATCGGGCGTATCTGGTTGCGCAGGATGATGACGACACCAGCGCACAGAACCAGCGCCGCGAGAAGCGCGAACAGGGATATGCGCAAACCTGTGACTTGCTCCACCAGGGAATCGCGCGTTTCGATCACAAGACTGCGCCCGTCCCGCAGGCCGACCGCAAGAACCACAGGATAAGGCCGCGCGATCCGCCACCGCGGCCAGCGCCGCAGAAACGGCTGCCGCGCCTTGGACACTTCCAGCCACGCGGTCGCGGAACGGCCGCCCAAGGCCGACAGATATCGCCTCATCAGCAGGGAAACCCCCGGCTTGGGTACGTCATCCGCCGCAGGTTGCGGGCTATGCTTTAGAACGCGAACGGAAAGATCGGGCGCGTTGAGCGCGGAAAGCGTCGCTTCCAACTCTTCTTGCGGCGTGTTCTCGACCAGCTGCGTGATCGCCACCACGCGCTGGGGCAGGGGAAGCTGAGCACCATTGTCCACGTCACGCCGGTTCGCCGCCGCAAAGGCAAGAATAAGCAGCAGCACGATTACGAACGTGCCGATCATCAGAAGCGTGATCCGCGATGCCAGGCTTCGCACGCTCACACCTTGCTGACGATTGCAGTGAACATGTAGCCGGCGTTGCGCACCGTCTTGATCAGAACAGGTTGCGACGGGTCAGCCTCGACCTTGCGACGAAGCCTCGAGAGAGCCACGTCAATCGAGCGATCGAAAGCTTCCCAGCTCCGGCCCCTGGTGAGATCCATGAGCTGATCGCGCGACAACACGCGCTGCGGATTGTGCACCAACACGTAGAGCAGATCGTAATCGCCGGTGGACAACTCGATCTCGCGATCGCCTTCGAACAACCTGCGGGAATCGACGTCGAGAACCAGCCGATCAAAGCGCAACCGCGTGCCGGAGCCGTTGGCGTCGGTAATGGCCGGCACGCTCCGGCGCAGCACGGCGCGGATGCGTGCGATGAGCTCCCGCGGATTGAAGGGTTTGGCGACATAGTCGTCCGCGCCCAGCTCGAGCCCGATGATGCGGTCGATATCGTCACCGCGGGCGGTCAGCATCACGATGGGCAGATTGCCTGTCGCGCGCATGCGGCGGCAGATCGAAAAACCGTCTTCGCCGGGCATCATCACATCGAGCAGCATGAGATCGGCCGGCTTGTCCGCAAGCGCAACATCCATTTCGCTACCGGAGCGCGCCACGCTCACGCCGTAACCTTCGCGTTCCAGCAGCATCTTCAAGAGCGCACCGATCTCGCGGTCGTCTTCAACGACGAGAATGGAGATTGCACCGTTCATGAACGGCGTTTTGCGCCAATCCTTGGCGCATCGCAAGACGCGTAACCCGTTGTTACACGCCGTTACAAACGCGACATGCCTCTCTTACGGCAGCCGATCAGATTGCGCGTCGGCAGGGGCCAATTGTTGGAGAGGAATGACATGAGGAAAACAGGCAAAGCGATGCTTCTGAGCATTACCATCGCCGTTTGCGTGGTTGCGCTCAAGGGCGTGGCGATGGCGCAGGCCACCGGACTTCGCGAACTGGACGCGAACGGCGACGGCGTCATCACCAAGGCCGAAGTGCAATCCGGACTCGCGGCACAGTTCCAGATGATGGATGCCGATCACAATGGCGTGTTGAGCAAGGACGAATTCGTCAACGCGCGGACGGCTGTCATCGAGCGCCTCGATGCCGACGGCGATGGGCAGATCACGCGCTCCGAGCTTCGCAGCGCCATCATGTCCCGCAGGGGGCGCTGAGAACGTCCATTCCGATCCAACGCATTCAGCAAGGAGTACTCATCATGAAGTCATCTCTTGTTTCGGCAACCGCCCTCACCTTCGTCACCGCGCTCGCTTTGGCGGCAACGACGGATGCGGCTTCCGCCCGCGGCTGGCACAGCTCCCGCACCTTCTACGGCGCTCATCGCTCGGTGAACGTATCGCGCGGCTATGAGCATGGCGGCGGCCAGGCCTCGGGTTATCGCGACGTGCAGGGCTCGCGCGGGCGTGGTTATGACGCGAGCTTCAACCGCAGTTGTTCGAACAGCACCTGTTCGCGCAACGGGTCCATCGAGACCAGCGCCGGAAAAAGCGTCAGCCGGTCCGGCAGCATCACCAACAATCATGACGGCTCGGTTTCCTACGATCGCACGACGACGGGACCGAACGGCAATGAAGTTACGCGTTCCGGGACCGTGAGTTACGACCCGCACTGACGCGTGATGGACCGGGAAGCCCTTCTCCCCCGGAACCTTCCCGGTCCCCCTTCTTTGGAAACGACGATGCAGCACCAACCTCTTCTTTCTCTTCTTGGGCACGGCCATCACGGGCGCGGCTTTCTGCTGCTGGCCGTCGTGCTGATCGTGATCGAGTATGGCTGGCATCGTTTGCGCGGCACCGATGGCTATGACCTGAAAGAAAGCGCTTCGTCGCTCCTTGTGGCCGGCGGACGGATCGTCACGCGCGGAGTGTCCGGACTGGTGCAGGCGCCGGTGTTCCTCTGGGCGCATGATCACCGATTTCTCACGATTGCGACCGGCGGCGCTTTCGCGATCGGGATACTCTTCCTCCTGAACGAGTTCCTCTATTACTGGTTTCATCGCGCGAGCCATATGGTGCGGTGGATGTGGGCGTCGCATTGCGTGCATCATTCCTCGACGCATCTCAACCTGTCGGCAGCGTACCGCCTGGGATGGACGGACCTGATCTCCGGCAACTGGCTTTTCTTTCTGCCGGCGGTGCTTCTCGGCTTCGATCCGGTGGTGGTGCTGGGGATGATGGGCGCGAACCTCACCTATCAGTTCTTCCTGCACACCGAAGCGGTGCGCTCGCTGGGCCCGCTGGAGTGGATATTGAACACGCCGGCGCATCACCGCGTGCACCACGCCAGCAATGCGCAGTGCCTGGACAAGAACTTCGGCGGCGTTCTGATCGTCTATGACCGGATGTTCGGCACGTTTGCGAAAGCGCCGGCGGAGCCATTGCATTATGGGCTTCTGGCGAAAACGCCGAGCTACAATCCGATCACGATCCTGTTTCGCGAATGGCTGGATATCGCGCGCGATATAATCCGTGCGCGCAGCCCGGCAGCTGCGTGGCGCGCGGTATCCGGCCGCCCGTGATGTTGCTCAGACCGGATGCAGCCGAACGGGCATTCGGTCATAGCCCTTCACGAAGGATGAGAACACGCGGCTGACGTCGCCGGTGATCTCCACCGTGTGAAAGCGCTTCAGGATCTCTTCCCAGATGATCTTCAGCTGCAACTCCGCGAGGCGGTTGCCGACGCAGCGGTGAATGCCGAAGCCGAAGGACAGATGCTGGCGCGCGCGGGCGCGGTCGATGAGATAGGCGTTCGGGTTTTCGATCACGGTCTCGTCGCGATTGCCCGAGACGTACCACATCACCACCTTCTCGCCCTTCTTGATCGTCTTGCCGCCCAGCTCGATGTCGCGCGTGGCGTTGCGGCGCATATGCGCGAGCGGCGTCTGCCAGCGGATCGTTTCGGACACCATGTTCGGGATGAGGTCGTGGTTCTGGCGCAGCTTCTCGTACTGATCCGGGTTTTCGTTCAGCGCGAGGATGGAGCCGCTGATCGTGTTGCGCGTGGTGTCGTTGCCGCCCACGATCAAGAGGATCAGGTTTCCGAGATACTCCATGCGGTCCATGTTGCGCGTGGAGGGGCCGTGCGCCAGCAGGGAGATGAGATCGTTCGCCGGCGGCGCGTTCACGCGCTCGTTCCACAGGCGCATGAAGTAATCCACACACTCGTAAAGCTCGGAGCGGCGTTCTTCTTCCGCGGTTTCCTCGTTCTTGAACATGCCGGAGTTCTTGCCCGCGGTCGCCACGTCCGACCAGCGCGTCAGCTTGCGGCGGTCTTCCCACGGGAAGTCGAACAGCGTCGCCAAGGTCATGGTCGTCAGCTCGATGGAGACTTTATCGACCCAGTCGAACTCCTCGCCGATGGGAAGCGAGTCCAGAATCTTCGCCGCGCGCTCGCGGATGATCGGCTCCAAATTCGCCAGGTTCGTGGGCGACACCGCGGGGTTCACCGTCTTGCGCTGGATGTCGTGCTTGGGCGGGTCCATCGCGATGAACATCGGCAGGCGGAAATCGTCTTTCGGATCGGCGATGGTGATGGACGGCTCGGACGAGAACGCTTCGTGGTTCGTGTCCACCGCCATGATGTCGTTGTATTTCGTCACCGACCAATACGGCCCGAACTCATGCTCGGCGGTGTAATGCACCGGGTCTTCTTTGCGCAGGCGCTCAAAGTAAGGCCACATCGTATCGGTGCGGAAGAGCTCGGGATCGGCAGGCGAGATATCCGCCAGCGGCATCGAATAAGCGCGTTCGCGCGCGGCCTTCTGCAGATCGGAATGGAGATCGCGTGGAGCGACGTTCATGGCAGCCTCCCGGGATGTCTTTCGGGAAGCCTACGCCGAAAGTGACGCTGGTGCCACCTTTGAATCCATGGGTGCAGCACAGCAAACCACCCTCCCCTTGAGGGAGGGTCGACAATTTGCGAGCGCAGTGAAGCAAATTTCGGGGAGGGGTCGCGGCCCCGCTGTCAAAGCATGACCCCTCCCCGGATCGCTTCGCTCTCCGACCCTCCCTCAAGGGGAGGGTGGAATCTCAAAGCGTCGCCGGATCAACCTCATGCGTTTTCCCGCAGAATTCGCAGCGCGCGCGGATGATTCCGTCCGGATCGGCCAGATGCGTCCGTTCCTCCGGCTTATAGGAGCGCAGCACGCCCACGATCCGGTCGGCGGAGCAATCGCAGCGGAATTCCAGCTTCTCGAAGGGCAGCACGCGCACTTCGTCCTCGTGGAAAAGCCGCCACAACAGGTCTTCGGCCTTCAGCGCGGTATCGACCAGCTCGAAATCCTCGATGGAGGCGATGAACATTTTCAGCCGCTCCCAATCGTCGTCATGCTTCGCCGCTTCGGCGGTGCGCTGCAGGAGAATGCCGCCCGCGCGCCACGCGACAGGCTTGCCCGGCTCGAACACCGGGGCTGCGGCCAGCTTGATCGCGGTGGGCAATTGCTCGGACTGCGCGAAATAGGTTTGCGCGGAGGCGGCGATGCCCTCGGGCGAAAGCTCCACGATGCCCTGATAGCTCTTGCCCTTCGGCTCGATGAGGATGCCGAGCGAGCCTTTGCCCGCCAGCTCCGCGAAGGCCGGCGCTTTGGAGAGCGGACGCGCTTCATCCACGCGCGCATAGCCGCGCAACCCGGCGGGGCGCTCGCCTTCGGCGCCATAATAATCGGACGCGATGAGATCGAGCGGGCCATCGCTCTTGGTCTGCACGCTGAGCCGCCCGTCGAGCTTGAGCGAGGAGCCAAGCAGCGCCGACAGCGTGAGCGTTTCCGCCGCCACGCGCGCGGCGGGTTCGGGCAGCTTGTGCGCGGCCAGCGCCTCCGCCGACACATCGGACAAACGCACCAGCCGCCCGCGCACGCCCAAGGGCGCAAGATCAAACGGCAACACAAAATCCGCCGCAGGGGCGGGGATGTAGGAGGATGAAGGGGTCATGGAGAGGGGTATATGGGGGGAGTGTGCCACGATTCAATGGCTTAGCTTCGTCCACGGTCTTCTCTGACTCTATACTTGCCTACTAAGAGACAACTATAGACGAATCTTTTAGTTTGACTCGACTTCGGTCGAGTGAGGGCAGGATGAAATACAAATCGTTTCAGATAAAAAATTTCAAGGGAATTAAAGATACAAAAGTTGATCTACAGGGCATTGCTGGAGCAAGTGTTTTCGCTTTCGTTGGACTGAACGAAAGCGGGAAAACGACTGTACTCGAAGCCATACATAGTTTTTGCCCAGACGGTGCAACCAGTGAATTGCTTGGAGGCGCAGAGGGGATTGGCGTCCCTTTCAAAGATCGCGTACCACGCCATCTTATCTCAAGTTTCACTGGTGATGTTTCCGTCACAGCGACTCTTGCTGTATCGCTGGAAGAGATAGAGAACATCGCTCAGAAGCTCGCCAAAGATCACAATCTTCTTCTCAAAACAGATGAGCTTGGAGATACCATTGTCATCGAGCGGCAGCAGAGATTTGAAAATGGTGACTTCAAGGGCAACTTTTTCACACTCCGAACGCCATTCAAAATAAAAGGAAAAAAGCAGAAGAACTGGCGAGACCCAAACTTAGTTGACCGAACCACAGTTCGCGATGTCGTTTATAGTTTTGTGCCAGAAATTGCCTATTTCCCAACATTCGTATTCGATTTCCCCGAAGAGATATTTCTCACGGAGCGCGGTGGAGACGTCGACAGATTTTATCGTCGCGTATTTCAAGACATCTTAGATTATGACGGCAAGGGGCACACTATCGATAAGGACATCGTTCGCAGAATCCGGCGACAGGATATGATTTTGCCGTGGCTCGATTTCTTCTCGATGTGGAACAAAGCCGATGACAGAGAGAAAATCCAGCATGTCATGGACAGAGCCAGTGCCGCGATTACTAAACTCGTGTTCGGGAGGTGGAACAAAATCTTCGGCGAGGAAACAAAGGGAAAAGAAATAGTCATAACGCCAGATGTAGTTGAAGGTGAGAAGCGAAATCCGGATGGCTCAAGAAGCAGGACTCACGAACACGACGTAAAAGTTAAGTTCAAAATTCGCGATGGCACCAGACGCTTTGATGTAAACGATCGTTCTCTTGGATTTCGATGGTTCTTCTCGTTCATGCTATTCACGCAATTCCGAGTAGCGCGATCTACTGCTGGTTCTCGCCCGTTGCTGTTTCTCTTCGATGAACCAGCTTCAAATCTGCACGCGGCCGCACAACAGAAGCTGATAGAAAGCTTCCCGGAAGTCGCGAGAAAAGATCACGTTCTCGCATACTCAACTCATAGTCACTACATGATCGAGCCGAAGTGGCTGGAACAAACTTTTATTGTCACGAACAGAGCCGACGATCCGACCCAGTCAGTGCTGGATGAAATCTCTTTGGACGACGAGTCTCTGGACATTAAAGTTTCGTCGTATCGATCTTTCGTTAACGGCCACCCCGGCCAGACGAGTTACTTTCAACCCATTTTGGATCGGCTCGAGGTCGTACCCTCTAAGTTCGATGCCAAGAAGGCATCCATCGTTTTGGAAGGGAAGTCCGACTATTACATCCTTCGATATGCGGAGAGAATGCTCGGGATTTCCGATCTTCCTTTATTGCCCGGCTTGGGAGCAGGCACTTTTGGAGCACTAGCCGCTCTGCACGTTGGATGGAATTTGAATTTCTTATTTGTTCTCGACGGTGACAAGCAAGGAAAAGAAGAAAAAGACCGATATGCGGAAGACTTTGGGATTCCGCTCGACCGGTTAGCAACAATCGACGAGTTGATTGATGGAGTGAGGGTTATAGAAGACTTGCTAGACGAAGAAGCAATGAAAGCGGTACAGACATCGCTCAAACTTTCGAAAGAGCCCACGAAGGGCCAAATTAGGCGCTTCTTTCAAGAGCGCTTAGCGAGCGACAACACAGATAATCTCGGAAAGCACTTCGAGACTAAGTCGAAAGCCCTTCTAAAAGAACTCCATCATCGTCTTACAGCGAAATGACTACCCCAAACACCACTTCAACACCGCCTTCTGCGCGTGGAGCCGGTTCTCGGCTTCGTCGAAGACCACACTCTGAGGCCCGTCGATCACCTCGTCGGTCACCTCTTGCCCGCGATGCGCGGGGAGGCAGTGCATGAAGAGGGCGTCCTTGTCGGCCTTGGCCATCAGGCGCTCGTTCACCTGATAGGCCTTCAGCAAATTGTGGCGCTTGGTCGTGTCCTCGTCGCCCATGCTCACCCAGGCGTCCGTCACCACCACTTGCGCGTTCTTCACCGCCGCGTCCGGATCGGCGCCGAACGACACCTGTGCGCCCGCGCCTTCCGCCCATTCGCGCACATCCGCATGCGCGGCAAGCTCCTTGGGCGAGGCGATATTGATCTTGAACCCGAAGCGCGCGGCGGCGTGGATCCACGAGGTGAGCACGTTGTTGCTGTCGCCCAGCCACGCCACGGTCGCGCCCTTGATGGAGCCGCGCTTCTCCTCGAACGTCATCACATCCGCCATCACCTGGCAGGGATGCGAGAGCTTGGTGAGGCCGTTGATCACCGGAATGGTGGCGTTGCGCGCCAGATCCAGCACCATCTCGTGATCGAGCAGGCGGATCATCACCGCGTCCACATAGCGGGAGAGAACGCGCGCGGTGTCCGCCGTGGTTTCCTCCCGCGCCAGCTGCATGTCCGAGCCGGACATCATGAGCGTGGAGCCGCCAAGCTGGCGCATGCCCACATCGAACGAGATGCGCGTGCGCGTGGAATGCTTGTCGAAGATGAGCGCCAGCACGCGCCCGGCCAGCGGCGCGTCCTTGTCCGCCGTGCCATGCGGCAGGCCGGCGCGGGCCGTCTTGCGCGCGCGGGCATCGGCAATGAGATGCTCCAGCGTGGCGGAGTCGAAATCGGAGAGATCGAGGAAGTGTTTGGTCATAACCATCACCTCCCCCTTGTGGGGAGGTCCAAGAGCGAAGCGATTGGGGTGGGGGGAAGGTGGTTGGCGTTTGCCCCCCACCCGAAATTTGCGAAGGGCAAATTTCGACCTCCCCACAAGGGGGAGGTGATGTTTGTGGCCATGCTCACTCCGCCGCCGCTTTCTTGCTGAACGTCGCCGCGGTTTCGCCCAGCAGCTTTACGGCTTCGCGCACGTCGTCTTCGTCGATGATGAGCGGCGGCAGCAGGCGGATCACGTTGGCGCCTGCGCCCACCGCGAGCATGTGCTTCGCGCGCAGAGCGTCGAGGAATTCGGTGTTGGGCACTTTCATCTTCAGGCCCAGCATCAGGCCCTGCCCGCGCACATCCTCGAACACGTCCGGATATTCGGCGATCAGCGAACCGAGCTGCTGCTTGGCGTAGTTGGCCACGTGTCGCACGCGCGGCAGGAAGTCTGGCGCGAGCACGACGTCCAACACCGCATTGCCCACCGCCATCGCCAGCGGGTTGCCGCCGAAGGTCGTGCCGTGGCTGCCTTTCTCGATCCCGCTCGCCGCTTTCGCGGTGGCAAGGCACGCGCCCAGCGGGAAGCCGCCGCCGATGCCTTTGGCGATGGCCATGATGTCCGGCGTCACACCCGCCCATTCATGCGCGAAGAATTTTCCGGTGCGGCCCACGCCCGTCTGCACTTCGTCGAAGATGAGCAGCATGTCCTGCTCGTCGCAGCGCTTGCGCAGGGCGCGCAGGAATTCCGCGTCGGCGGGGCGCAATCCGCCCTCGCCCTGGATCGGCTCGATCATCAGCGCGGCGGTGTGCGGGCCGATCATCGCGTCCAGCGCTTTCAAATCGCCGAACGGCACCTGATCGAAGCCCTGCACCTTCGGGCCGAAGCCTTCGAGATATTTCTCCTGACCGCCCGCCGCGATGCCCGCCAACGTGCGGCCGTGGAACGCGCCTTCGAAGGTGATGATGTGGAAGCGCTCGGGATGACCCTTCTTGAAGTGATAGCGGCGCGCGATCTTGATCGACGCTTCGATCGCTTCCACGCCGGAGTTGGTGAAGAACACCGTGTCGGCGAACGTGTTCGCGACGAGACGCTTCGCAAGCTCTTCCTGCGCGGGAATGCGATAGAGATTGGAGACGTGCCAAACCTTGTTCGCCTGCTCCGTCAGCGCCTTCACCAGATGCGGATGCGCATGGCCCAGCGCGTTCACCGCGATGCCCGCGCCGAAATCCAGATAGACGTCGCCGTTCTCCGCCGTGAGGCGCGCGCCTTCGCCATGGGTGAAGGCGATATCCGCGCGGGCGAATGTGGGCAGCAGCGGCGGGAAGTCGGACACGGGACGATCCTTTAAAGAAGAGAGCCTTATCGAAGCGGCACTTATAGGAATCAAGCAAGGCGGCGGCATGTCAGCCCCCAGGCCCGGGCTGTCCACCTTCCGTTCGCGGCCTCACGCCGCTGCGGACACAGCCGGTAGCCGCCCAACCTGTAGGGTCGGAGGCACAGAAAACATCAATTATGACAAGAGTTTGAGGCAAAGCGCAGGCGCCCGTTAGGCGGGAATTAAAGGAAGTTCCCTACAACCCCGATATGCCGGGGAGCATGAAACTGGAGTGGCGCTACAGCGCCCTCGTCGCCGCGATCGTCGCGATCTATATCGCGGCGGTGGCCTTCTATGCCAACGAACATCATGCCCTCGCGGCCCTGAACATCGGCACGCTCAATCCGGCGATGCTCGGCATCTTCGGCGGCACGCTGGGAATCCTGCTCGCCGCCTATCTGGTGCGCAGTGCCTGGCGCGCGCGCGGCGCGGATATGCGCGCGCAGGCGTTGCGCGATTTCCAGGATCAGGTTCTGCGGCCCGACCGGCTGCTGGCGCGCGTCACCATCTTCGCCGGATGGTTCTGCATGATGATCGCGTTCTCGCCGTTCAAGAGCATGATCGGCCGCGTGCATGGCTTCACCTTCGACCCAGTGCTGGAACGCGTCGGGCCCATGTTGTTCTTCGGCTATCATGGCTGGCAGATCACGCACTTGATCTTCGGCGGCCCCATCGGCACCGCATTCCTGCAATTCATCTACACGGCGTGGTTCTTCTTCGTCTGGCTGAGCCTGATCTATTGCATCGTGCGTTCGGACACGACGCAACTGCGCATGCAGTTCACACTGTCGTTCCTGCTGTGCTGGATTCTCGTGGGCTCGGTTGCCGCCTATTGGCTGGCGTCCGCGGGGCCGTGTTTCTTCCAGGGCGTCTATGGCGATCCCACCTACCTGCCGCTGATGCAGCGCCTGCACGAACTCGATCGCGAGATCGCGTCCGTCGCGCCGTCGTGGCGGCTGATGTCGCTCGACGAGCAAAGCTGGCTATGGAGCGCCTACAAGGACAACGCCAACAATTTCGGCGCGGGCATTTCGGCGATGCCGTCGATGCATGTCGCTTTCTCTGCTTTGCTGGCGCGCGCGGCGTTCGAGACCGACAAGCGCACCGGCTGGCTGTTGTCGATCTACGCGGTGCTGATCTGGATCGCGTCGATCCATTTGGGCTGGCACTATGCGATCGACGGCATTGTCGGCGCGCCGATGGGCCTGGCGACCTGGTATCTCGCCGGCTGGATGCTCGAACACACCGTGCTACGCCGCGGCCCTGTTCTGGCCATGCCGGAGAGCGCACCGGCGGTCTGACCGCCTCTTGAAATGTTCCCTCTATGTTCGTATCTGAACGGATTCCGCTCGGCTATCCGCCGGACGGAAAAGGACATTCGCACGGGGGGAAGAGGCCGGAGACGGACAAACAAATGCACAGACTCATGTTGTGGACAAGGACTTGTGGGACCCCTGCACGCCTTGTGCGCGTTAACCCCCTTGCTACGATATCTTGTGCCTTGGAGCAGGGAGCCACGCCATGAGCTGGACAGACGAACGGGTCGACCAACTGAAGAACCTTTGGACCGAGGGACTATCGGCCAGCCAGATCGCCCGGGTGCTGGGCGGCGTCACCCGCAATGCGGTGATCGGCAAAGTGCATCGCCTCGGCCTCGCCGGCCGCGCGACACCCACCCGCACCGAACGCCCGCGGGTCCCGTCGGCGCCCCGCATGCCCGCGCTGCGCACCCACATTCCGGAGCCGCCGGTGGTCGAGGAAGATCCCGTGACCCTGGAAGACGGCACGCACGTCTCGGTGCTGGCGATCAACGACCGCATGTGCCGCTGGCCCATCGGCGATCCCTCGGAGAACGAATTCCATTTCTGCGGCCACAAGCCCAAGGCCGGCTCGCCCTATTGCGAAGCCCACGCCCGCAAGGCCTACCAGCCGCAGACCAACCATCGCCGCGATAAAGGTCGTATGGCGAGTTGATCTCGGTTCACGGTCGTAGCGTACTGCCGGAGCGGTGTCGGATGATGTCGCTCCGGTTTTTCTTTTGGGGGCGATGATGAGCGGCATCTACGATTTCAAGGCGAAGACATTGCAAGGCAAGGACGTCCCGCTGTCGGACTTTCAGGGCAAGGTCGTCCTCGTCGTGAACACGGCCAGCAAATGCGGGTTCACGCCCCAATATGAAGGGCTGGAGAAGCTCTACGAAGCGCACAAGGATCAGGGTCTCGTCATCCTTGGCTTTCCCTGCAACCAGTTCGGCGCGCAGGAGCCGGGGAGCGCCAGCGAGATCGGGCAATTCTGCCAGGCCAATTACGGCGTGAACTTTCCGATGTTCGAGAAGATCGACGTGAACGGCGATGCCGCGCACCCGCTCTTCCAATATCTGAAACATGAGAAGCCCGGCATCCTGGGTACCGAGCGCATCAAGTGGAATTTCACGAAATTCCTGATCGGGCGCGATGGAAAAGTCGCCCAACGCTTCGCGCCGACGACCAAACCGGAAGATCTCGAAAAGCCGATCGCAAAGCTGCTCTAGGCAGCGACAAACGCATCATCCAAAGCGTACCCCGCGGAGCGCACCGTGCGGATGGGGTCGCGAACACCTTCAACGTTCAGCGCCTTGCGCAGCCGGCCGACATGGACGTCCACCGTGCGGGCCTCGACATAAACGTCGCTGCCCCATACCGCGTCCAGCAATTGTTCGCGGGAGAACACGCGGCCCGGATGCTGGATCAGATGATCCAGCAGCTTGAACTCGGTGGGGCCGAGGTGAATGTCCTTGCCGCCACGACGCACGCGATGCGCGGCGCGGTCCATCTCGATGTCGCCCACGCGCAGGATGTCTTCCGCAAGACCCGGACGAATACGGCGCATCACGGCGCGCAATCGCGCCAGAAGCTCCGTCATCGAGAACGGCTTGGTGATGTAGTCGTCGGCGCCGGTATCGAGGCCGCGGATGCGATCGGTTTCCTCGCCGCGCGCGGTGAGCATCAGGATCGGCACATTGCGCGTTTCCTGACGCTGACGCAGGCGCCGGCACACCTCGATGCCGGAGAGCTGCGGCATCATCCAGTCGAGGATGATGACGTCGGGCTTCTCTTCGCTGGCGATGAGCAATGCTTCCTCGCCGTCTTGCGTATCCAGAACACGATAGCCTTCGCGCTCCAGATTATAGCGCAACAAGGTGACCAGTGCGCTTTCGTCTTCGGCGACGAGAACAGTCGGCTTCAACGTCATGAGGATTTCCGCTCGAAGGGCACGGTGGTGGAGCTGGTGGTGTCGGATTTCGGCCGATCCATCGCCAGATGCCCGCCCGTGACCATGTGATAGACGGTCTCGGCGATGTTGGTGGCGTGATCGCCTGTGCGCTCGATGTTCTTCGCGACAAACAGAAGATGCGTGCCCATGCTGATCGTGCGCGGATCTTCCATCATGTAGGTCAGCAGTTCGCGGAACAGGCTGTTGTAGATCTCGTCGATCTCGCCGTCGTTGCGCCACACGGCTTCGGCGCCGTTGGCGTCGCGGTCGGAATAGGCATCCAGCACCAGCTTGAGCTGGTTCAGCGAAGCGCGGCCCATGCGCGCCAGGCTTTGCGTCAGGCGGATCGGCGGTTCGCGGTTCAACACCAAGGCACGCTTGGCGATGTTCTTGGCCAGATCGCCGATACGCTCCAGCTCGCTGGCGATCTTGATTGCAGCCAGCGTGTCGCGCAAGTCCACGGCCATCGGCTGGCGCAGCGCCAGAAGCTTCAGCGCCTGTGCCTCGATTTCCTGCTGCAGCGTGTCGATGCGCGGGTCGCCGGCAATGGCGCCTTCCGCAAGCTTGGTGTCTCGGCGCGCGATGGCTTCGACGGCGTCGGCGAGCTGCGCTTCCGCGAGGCCGCCCATTTGCGCGACCGCGCTGGACAGCGATTCCAGCTGTTCGCCAAAGGCTCTTACCGTGTGATCGGTCATCTTGTTGTTGTCACTCATCAGGAGTCGCCGCCATTTCATCCGCCTCTGACTAGCGGTGGTCGGCCAATTCTATGCGACAGAATTATAACAGTTCCGTGACGGCGGCGCCCGCCGGCTGTTTGACGCCGGCCGCGGGTAGCAAGACGGTGAAAGTACTGCCTTCTCCGGGCTGGCTCTCGATCGTCAGCCGGCCTTGGTGGCGGTTGACGATGTGCTTGACGATGGCGAGCCCCAGGCCAGTACCACCGCGTTCGCGGCTGCGCTTCACGTCCACGCGATAGAATCGCTCCGTCAGGCGCGGGATCGCCTCGCGCGGGATACCTTCGCCATCGTCCTTGATCGCGATCGATACCAGCGACGGCGGGCCATGGCGGCCGGGAACCGAGACCGGAGCGCCGCCGACCATGACGCACACATGGCCTCCGGACTTTCCATACTTGATCGCGTTCTGGATCAGGTTCTGGAAAAGCTGGATCAACTCGTCTCGCTCGCCAACCACGGCGGGTATGCCGTCGGCACTTTCGACGGCGATCTTCACGTTGTCCGCCTCGGCAAGCGGCGCCAACGCCGCTGCCGCATCGCGCACGATGCTCACCACATCGACGACACCGCTGGGCGGAACGTGCTCGTTCAATTCGATGCGCGTGAGCGAGAGGAGATCGTTGATGAGCCGGCGCATGCGGCTGGCCTCATCGCTCATGATGCCCAGAAACTTCTCCCGCGCCGCCGCGTCGTCCTTGGCGTGACCGCGCAGGGTATCGATGAAGCCCGACACAGCCGCCAGCGGCGTGCGCAATTCATGCGACGCATTGGCGATGAAATCCGCGCGCGCCTCTTCCGCGCGCTTCACCGCCGTCAGGTCATGCAGCAAAAGCGTGGTCAGCTTCGGATTCTGCACCGTGCGCGAAACATAGGCCTGATAATGCCGCTCCACCGGCACATGCAGCATAAACTCGAACGAGGATGGTTCGCCGGTTCCCGCCGTGCGCAGAACCGCTTCCAGCACCGCCGGTGTCCGCAGCACGGCGGACACGTGCTTGCGCTCGATATCGACACCGATCAGCGCGCGCATCGCCTTGTTCGCAAGCTTCACACGCCCGGAAGTCTCCACCAGCAGAAGCGGATCGGGCAGATCCTCTAACACTTCGCGCGCAATTGGCGTCAGGTTGCCGGGATCGGTCGTCGCCGCGTCGTCCTTGCTGAATCCCGGCGTGCGATCGCGGAAAGCATAAGCCGCCAGGATCAAAACAATGAGCAGCCCTTCGGCGATCTTCAGGCCGATGACGCCGCCATAGAACAGGAGCACCACACCCACGGCCAAACCGGCCGCGGCGAAGGCGAGGTTCTTTCCAATGGCGGACAGGAAGTTCGGCAAGGCGGCGTCCCGGCGGCTTCTGCTTCGCTATATATAGAAAATTCCGCGGCGGCGTGCGCCATCGTCAAAAGTTCACAGCTACGGTGATGGTGTCGGTGTAAGGACCTGGCGCAGGATATTGCGCGGCGTCCACCAGGCCATACACCGTATAAGTGGTCGAACCGAGCGTGATGAGGCCGGATAGCCCCTGCGTAACGGTGCTGCCGGTGCCATCGCCCCAGACCGTCATGTGCGCAGCATCGGTGTAGAGGTTGTAGGTCAGCTTGTCCGATCCGTTCAACATCTGCCGCTGGGCATAACTGCCGCTGCCCTTCGAAAGACCAACCGTGAATGCCGGCAGGACGCCGATCCCGCACTGCACGGCCACGCCGCCTGTGGTTTCCGTCGTCCCGCTGGGATCGTACACGCCAAAATCCACCGACGTGGCGGTAACGCCGAACGACGTGCAGATCGCCAAGGCGGAACCGGGCCAGAGCATGCCGAGGGCAAAAGCGATGCTTTCACAGCGCATGCGAAGCCTCGCTGCGACAAATGAACGGGCCTGTGCGCGCGATGCGTCCCGAACCGCGCGGCGGTGGAACGATGCGCACCCGGCAGTGCTCCGCTGCGAGAGATGCTTCAATGGGATCATCGAGATCGCCGAAGAAGACTTCGCCATCGCGCCCGACAATCAATGGCGGCGACGGCGCGGGCAAATTCACCAATGCTCCGACAGGCGGAAAGCTTCCATCCCCGAGGCGGACGACCGCGACAAAAGAATGATGCACTGTCGGTGCGAGATTCACGACGACGCCCGCGCCGCGTGGCGGCACGACGATGCGGCTTGTCACGGCGACATCCGCATCCAGCGGATAATCGCGCGGCTCAATCGCGATGCGGTTGGCGGCGTAAGGATTGAGCCCCGTCAGCAACGCGTTGCCATCCGCATCGGAAAGGGCAACGATCCGGTTCTCGCGATAGACGCGCACATCGGGAGCGCCGGCTTCCACCAGCGCGACGGCGCCGTTGGGAATGCGCGCCGCATAGAGTCGATCATCAAGCAGCACCAGTCCGCCCGAAGCATTTGCGCGCAATGCGAATTGCCCGTTCGCGACAGCGGCGGCACCGTCCAGTTCTCCGCGATCGGTGATCCAGGTCGCGTCCGCTTCGGCGCGCCCAGGCGTGCCGGCGAGAAGGCGATAGCCGAAGCCGCCATCGGGGTCGACCGGCTTGTCGTATTGAACCTGCGCATCGCCATGCGCGGAACCTGTCGACGCCGACACGGAAAGAAGCGCGTCGTCCAGTGGAAGGCTCACGAACAACTGGCCCGCCCAGCTGCGATCGGAGAAATCGCGAAAGCCCGTCAGGCCGAAGAACAACCCGCTTCCCAGAGACAGCGAATAGGATGCCGTCGCGAGATCGTCCTGTGCGCCCCTCAAGCGGTTGCCGACCCAACTCAGCGACAGCGCGCCGTCGCGGCCCAGCCGGGTGCTGAACCCAACGTCATAGCGAAGCGCGGGAAACACATCGCCGGAAAGCGACGCCAGATCGGCGAACCGCCCTGTGGTGCCGACGATATCACCGAAAAACGAAAATATACCGGCATTGGCCGCAAAGCGCGCGGATGCCATCGCGCTGCGATGCCCATTGTGCCGGCTTGCAGCCGCATCGAGGGCAATAGCGCCGAAGCTTCCCACATTCGTTGCCGCGCCGGCGCTCACCAACGCCAATGCTTGCGCGAACTCGCCATGGATCTGCGCCGTGAAATCCGAAAATCCCCGGCGCTCCGTCGCACTGAGGAATGGCGTCGCATAGTCCATGCTGGACAATCCGTAATCGCGGCGGAGAAATCCGGCATCGAGCGCGTAACTCGACAAGCCATCGCGTAGCAGATCGGGATCGGTGTAGAGCGAAATCGTCTGGCTCGTCTCGCGGCCCAGGACATCGCGCACCACAACCGTGGCGCTGCCGCCTCCGGTCACGATCGGAAGATTGTCGAGCGCGAACGGTCCGTCATTCACCGAGCCGCCGAACACCCGGTTTGCGCCGACGAAGACGTCCACCGCCGACGGCACCGCCGCGACGCCGAAGAATTGCGGCAACGGAATGGTGATGCGGTCCGGTTGCTGCGAGAAATCCGTGGCGATTTCCACGCCGCCGAAGCGCACGCTGCGCGCCCAACCGGGCACGCCGGTGATTGCATCGCCGAAGATGATGCGCCGCGGCGCGGACGGCGTGTCGAATTCCAGCGCGGTATCGAGCCGCGCGCTGCGCGACGACAAACCGGCGGTCGCAAAGCCGGTCGCGATGAAGCGCACATTGTCCTGGAACAGCGAAAGCGCCAGCGTTGCGCCGGCGGATGAGATATTGCCGATATGGCTGGCATCGCCGGTGGCGGCGGAAAGATTGTAGCTCAGCACGGCGCCCCGCACCGCCGGCGTAACGTCTTCAGCGATGGATGGCCTCAGATCGATGATGGTCTGCGAAAGGCGCGACGGCACGAGCGTCAACAGCAGGCGTTGATTGGCGGCGTCCTCCTCCGCGCGCATATTGGAGTTTCCGTCGAGCCACACGGCGCCCTCGCGCGCGACAGCCAACCCGGCGTCGGCGAGATCGGCGTTGGCGACTTTGAATTTTCCATCTTTGTCCTCCACGCGCGCCACCACATGGGTATTGCGGCCATTGATCCATATCTCCAGAAGCAGCGGTCCGGCACGCGCGACGTTCGTAGCCAACAGGAGCATCAGAACAATCAACGCCCCCCGGCGCATGCTCACCGCAATACGGGAATGTCGGCTTCGATCGGCATGCCGCTGCGTTCGTCGCGCGTCGCCACGCGCACCGAGACAGCGCCGTTCCACGGAACCGTCCAGGCATGTTGCGCGCCGGGCAGAATATAGGTCAGGCCACAGGAAACGGGCGCAGACGCCGCGTTGTCGCGCGCGACGGTGAGCCCGGAGATCTTGAGCGCGGCATAGCCGTTGTTGCGCAAGGTCAGCGCAAGTTTGTCGTCTTTGGCGATAGCGGACCATGCAGCAGCGGGTGTAACCGATGCGCGAGCGACGAAAACGGGGATGTTGAATTGAAGAAGCACGTTAACGGCTGAAGCGGTTTGCGCGCCGTTGGGCAATTCGCTGACGAGCAGGCGGTATTCGGTTTCGCGTCCGCTGGGATCGCCATCGGCCAGAACGCGCACGACCTGTCTTTGCCTCGGCGCGATGCGCAGCAAAGGCGGACTGGCGATCAGCGCATTGCTTGGCGCAAGCGCATTCGCGCCGTCGTTCTGTGTCCAATCCATCGGCTGAATCTGGATCAAGAGCGGCGCATGGCCATTGTTGGCGAGATAGAGCAGCCCCGCCTTGCCCGGCGACAGATCAAGCGTGGTCGGCGCGATCTCGATCGTGCCGGCGGATTGCGCAACGGACGGCAGTGCAAGGAGCGTTGCTGCGAGGAGTATGGCCGCCGCGCGCATCAGTATGTCACCGTGACGGTGATGAGATCGGTGTAAGGCCCGGCAGGCACGTATTGTCCGGCAGGCAATTGGCCAAAGACCGTGGACGATTGTGCCGTGCCGTCGCCGGTGCCGCTCACCGTCGTCGTTGATCCGCTGCCGTCGCCCCACGCTGTCGTGAAGCCGGCGGTGGTGTAGAGGCCGTAAGACAGCGTGTGCGAATTGCCGTCGTTCATCTCGCGCGCGGCGACATCGTGCGCGGTCGAGCCGCCATCGAGCGCGACGGTGTAGTGCGTGCCGTTGGTGCAGGTGACATCAATGTTCGAGTCGGCGGTCGTGTCCGAACCGGTACCGGGCGCGTAGTTTCCGAAATCGAGATCGGCGGCGGTGACCTGACAGGACGCCAGCACGGTAGCCTTCACTGTGAAGGTGGTCGAGATGGTCGCGCCGCGGGCCGGAAGGGCCAGACAGAACAGAACAAGGATCGCAGCGCCTGCCCCCAGCAAGGCAATACTGATTCGGCTCAATGGCATGGCGAATACTACTATAAGTTGCGCTAAATAATCACTGCTACTTTTGAAGATCGAGTTAAGTGGACAAAAACAAAGCAAAAACAAGCCTGTTTGATTTGACGGTCCGCCGCCCATACCCCACATTCGAATCCAGCGCCGCCAATCTTGTGAAGGGTATCGGCTGGGGATGAGTGAGAACGCGGCGGTGAAAGCCGAGATGGAAAGCACGCGGACCAAGGTCTTCTACGGCCTCGGCTCCATCGCCTTCGGTGTGAAAGACAACGGTTTCCAGACCATCCTTTTGCCCTTCTACAATCTGGTGCTGCACATCCCGGCCCAGCTGGTGGGCCTCGCTATCGCCATCGCTTTTGTGTTCGACGCGTTCCTCGATCCCATCGTGGGCCAGGTGTCGGACAATCTGCACACGCGCTGGGGGCGGCGGCATCCCCTGATGTATGCCGCCGCACTGCCGGTGGCGGTGTCCTATCTGCTGCTGTGGAATCCGCCGCATTGGTCCACGGGTGCGATGGTGGCCTATCTCGTCGTCGTTGCCGTCGTGGTGCGCACCTTCATCACCTTCTTCGAGATCCCAAACTCCGCGCTCGTCGCCGAGCTGACCTCCGATTACGACCAGCGCACGTCGTTCCTGAGCTATCGCATCTTCTTCGGCTGGTATGGCGGGCTGGGCATGCTGGTGCTGGCGCTGTTCGTGTTCCTTGTGCCGACGAAGACTCAGCCCATCGGTCAGCTGAACGAAGCCGGCTACGGCGTTTACGGCATGTGGTCGGCCATTGTGATGTTCGCCGCGATCATCATCTCTTCGCTGGGCACGCACAAATTCATTCCCTTCCTGCGCAAGCCCGAGGAACGGAAGATGAGCCTGCTGGAATACGGCCGGGAAATGCTGGCGACATTGAACAATCGCGCCTTCCTGATCCTGATGCTGGCAATCATGATCCTGAGCTTCGCCACAGGTCTCGTCTTTGCGCTGAACTATTACATCTCGTCGTTCTTCTGGCTGCTCAGCACCAAGGAGATCGGCCTTCTGATGCTGGCCGGTTTCGTCACCGTATTCTTCGCCTTCCTGATCGGGCCGATCGCGTCGCGCATCTTCGGCAAGGTGAAAGGCGCAATTGTCTTGTTCTGCACCGGTTACGTCATCAGCATCACGCCGTTGGTGCTGGGTCTGATGGGCGTCGTCTTCCATCCCGGCATGCCCAACCTGGTGTGGATCCTGCTTGCGTTCGGCGCGGTCTCCGGCGCGATGACCATCGGCGCATCCATTCCGGTAACCGCGATGATCGCAGACGTGGTGGAAGACAGCGAACTCAAGACGGGGCGACGCAACGAAGGCCTGTTCTTCGCCGGCAACAGCTTTCTCGCGAAAGCGGTATCGGGGCTCGGTCTTCTTGGGTCGGGCTTGCTGCTGTGGGCCGCCGGATTTCCGACCGCCGCCATTCCCGGCAAGGTCGATCCGGCCATCGTGCATCACTTCGCACTCATCTATCTGGTGACGATTACGGTGGTTTATGGACTTGGCATCATCGTCCTTTCGATGTTCCCCATCACGCGCGAGACGCATGAAGCGAATTTGAAGACGCTGGCGGCCGAGATGGCACAAACCCAGGAGCCGGTTGACATGGGTGTGATCCGCTAGCCGGGTTTCAACCCACATCAGGCTTCTGTAGATTGCAGGCATGGACTCCGAGAACACGCCGCCGGTCATCGGTTCCACCGACCGGTTTGCCCGCAAGAAAGAAGCGATCATCGCCGCCGCCACGGGCATCCTGAACCGGCGCGGCGTGAAGGGCATGACGCTGGCCGATGTCGCGGCGAGCGTGGATCTCATCACCACCTCGGTCACGTATTACTTCAAGAAGAAGGAAGACCTCGCGGTCGCCTGTTTCCTGTCGAGCATCGAGCGGTTCGACTCGCTCATCACTGCCGCGATGGGCGCGCGCAATCCGCATGAGCGGCTGCACAGCTTCCTGCGGCTGCATCTGGATCTGAACCGCCGCGTGCGTCTGGCCGAAGAAGCGCCGCTGGCGGCCTTCGCCGATATCCGCGCGCTGAAAGAGCCGCACCACAGCCAGGTGTCCGACGCTTACAACCAGCTCTTCCGCAAGGTGCGCAGCCTGTTCGAGCCCGAATTCGACCGCGCCACCGCCAATGCACGCACGCATATCCTGCTCGAGCAATTGTGGTGGTCGTCCAACTGGCTGTCCCGCTACGACATCGAAGATTACGGCCGCATCGGCGAACGCTTCTACGACATCCTCGCGCATGGCATCGGTGCGGGGAACGACGACTGGTCGCCGGCACTTGTCGAGTTCATCCAGCTTCCGCCGGTGAGCCACCGCGAGCGCGCGCGCGACACCTTTCTGAAAGCGGCAACGCGGCTGATCAACCAGCATGGCTATCGCGGCGCGTCGGTGGAGAAGATCTCAGCGCAGCTCAACGTCACCAAAGGCTCGTTTTATCATCACAACGAGGCGAAGGACGATCTGGTCGTCGCCTGCTTCGACCGCAGCTTCGACATAATGAAGCGGCTGCAATCGGCGGCGATGCGCGAGCCCGGAACGCAATGGCAGAAGCTCTGCTCCGCCGCCGCCGCGCTGGTGGAGTTCCAGGTGTCCGACGGCGGGCCGCTCTTGCGCACCTCTGCGATCAGCGCGCTGCCAGAAAACATCCGCCAAGACATGCTGAACCAGTGGAACCGCGTGTCGGATCGCTTCTCTGCGATGATCTCTGACGGGATCGCCGAAGGCTCGATCCGGCCAATCGACTCCGTAATCGCGGCGCAGCTACTAAATGCGACGCTGAACGCCTCCGCCTCGATGCGCATCGACCGCGAAGCGATCCGCGAACATGCCGCGCGGCTTTATGCGAAGCCGATGCTGATGGGGCTGTTCTCGAAATAGCGAATTGAACGCCGATTTTTCCGATTCCATTTCGCGCGCTTTCACCAGATGTTGTGGTTGTTCGCATCCGGTTTCGAGCGCTGGTGGTTCCGCTTTCAAATCACAAAAAAAATCGCGCGGCAGACCGCCTGCCGCGCGACTTGGCATACGAAAATATTTTCAGGCCGCGTCGAGCTTGATCGCCGAGACTTCGCGGTTCACATCCGCGTGGTAATCGTTCAGCAGCGTTTCGGTGATCTGGCCGGGCTTGAATTTCCATTGGCCGATCTCCGACACGGGCGTGACTTCCGCGGCGGTGCCGGTGAGGAAGCATTCGCTGAAGCCGTTCAGCTCTTCCGGCTTGATGTGCTTTTCGATAACCGGAATCTGCCGCGCCTTCGCCAACGCCATGACGGACTGGCGCGTGATGCCGTTCAGGAAACAATCGGGCGTCGGCGTGATGAGCTTGCCGTCCTGCGCGAAGAAGATATTGGCCCCGGTGGCTTCCGCCACATAGCCGCGATAGTCGAACAT
>DATCRK010000074.1:0-29083 GCA_036569005.1 Rhizomicrobium sp.
CTTCAGATGTTGCGCGCGGGCGGCTCCGCGGTGGATGCGGCCATCGCCGCGCAGATGGTGCTGACATTGGTCGAGCCGGAATCCACCGGCATCGGCGGCGGCGCGTTCGTCGTGCTGTTCGATCCGAAAGCGAAGAAGGTCACCACGTTCGACGGCCGCGAGATGGCGCCCGCCTCCGCCACGCCCGGCATGTTCCTCGATGCGAACGGCAAGCCGCTCGGCCATGGCGAAGCGATCCCCGGCGGACTTTCCGTCGGCGTGCCCGGCGATGTGGCGATGCTGTGGATGGCCCATCAGAAATACGGAAGGCTGCCCTGGGCGAAATTGTTCGAGCCGGCCATCGCGCTTTCGGAAAAAGGTTTCCCGGTCACGAAGAAACTTTCATCCGAACTGCGCGAATACCCGCAGCTCGCGAAGATGCCGGACATCCGCGCGTACTTCTACAAAGCCGATGGATCGCCTTATGCCGAAGGCGAGATCCTGAAAAATCCGGAGCTTGCGAACACGCTGCGCGCCATCGCCAAGGATGGCCCGAAAGCTTTCTACGAAGGACCGATCGCGCAAGCCATCGTGGACAAGGTCCAGCACGCGCCGATCCACCCCGCAGGCATGACGCTGGACGATCTGAAGAACTATGTCGCGAAAGAGCGTCCGGCCGTGTGCGGCACCTATCGCACCTATCGCTTGTGTTCGATGGGACCGCCAAGCTCCGGCGGCGTGGCGGTGATCCAGATCCTCGACATGCTGGAGCGCTTTCCGTCGAAGGACCTGCAGCCCGGCACGCTCAGTCAGGCACATCTCTTCACGCAAGCCAGCCGTCTCGCTTTCGCGGATCGCGCGAAATACATGGCCGATTCCGATTTCATTCCGGTGCCGGTCGAAGGACTCACCGACCGCGGCTACACCACGGATCGCTCCAAGCTCATAGATCCAACGAAGGACATGGGCCAGGCGCAGGCCGGAACACCGCCGGTGAAACATGCGAGCCTCGACTTCGCGCCGCAGCGCTCGCCGCAGCCGCAGGGCACCAGCCACATGTCCATCGTCGATGACAGCGGCGAAGCCGTGGCGATGACGACAACGGTGGAATCGGTGCTGGGTTCGAAGATGATGGCCAAGGGTTTCATCCTCAACAACCAGCTCACCGATTTCTCGTTCGATCCGGTGATTGACGGAAAGCCCGTGGCCAATGCGCCGGCGCCGAAAAAACGGCCGCTGTCGGCGATGTCGCCCACCATCGTTTTCGACAAGACCGGAAAATTCAAAATCGCCACCGGTTCTCCGGGCGGGCCACTCATCATCGACTACACCGCCCAATCGATCCTCAACCTGATCGACGGACACCAGACGCCGCCGCAGGCCGCCGCGGAGCCGCATGTCGCCAATCTCAATTCGCCTACGCTGATTGAAAAAGACACGTCCGCGGAGAAGCTGATCCCGCAGCTTCAGGCGATGGGGCACCAGATTGCGGAACCCATCGTCGAACAAAGCGGCGTGAACATCATCGAGCGCGTGGATGGCGGATACGCTGGTGCGGCCGATCCACGCCGCGACGGCAACGCGCGGGGGGACTAAAGCCTCGCCACCGCGAACAGGCGCGAGAACGGAAACAGCGTCTTGCCGTCCGCGCGGCGCGGATAGGCCACGTTGAGCCGCGCCTTGTATTCGGTGACGAAGCGCGCGCGCTCATCTTCATTCAGCGCATCGAGAAAAGGCCGCAGGCCCGTACCGCTTACCCATTTGAACACGGCATTCTCGCCGTCCAGCACATGCAGATATTCGGTGGTCCAGATGTCGACGGATTTCGCATGCGGCGCGAGAATGTCGAAATAGGTCTGCGCTTTCTCCACAAAAATGCCGCGCACATTGGCGAGCTTCTCCGCCCACGGCCCTTGCGCGGCCACGTCGCGCATCAGCGTGTGGGACGGCGAATATTGATTGTTCGGAACCTGGAACGCGAACACACCGCCTTTCGCCACGAAATTCATCAAGCGCGGCAGCAGCGCGCGATGGTCCGGCAGCCATTGATAGGTCGCGTTGGAGAAGACCACCTCATAGGCCGCATCCGGCGTCCACGCCGCGATGTCCGCCAAGGCGAACGCCGCGTTCACGCCGCTCTTTTTCGCGGTCTCGATCATCTGCGGCGAGGAGTCGATGCCGTCCACCTGTGCATCTGGCCAACGCTTTACGAGCAGGTCCGTGGAATTTCCCGGGCCGCAGCCCAGATCAGCGACACGCTTTGGACTGTCGTTCGGCACGCGTGCCAGCAAATCGGCGGCGGGCCGCGTGCGCTCATCGGCGAACGCGAGATAGACGGAGGGGTTCCAGCTCATTCTTCGCGGTCCGGTATGGTCACGCGGAACTGCGTGCCGGTGGCATCGCTCTTCAACAATACAACATCGCCGCCATGCGCGTGGGCAAGATCGCGCGCGATCGCAAGACCGAGACCCGATCCGCCAACCCGCGTGGTGCCTGCGAAAGGCTGGAACAGCCGCTCGCGGATTTTCTCGGGAATACCTTTGCCGTTATCGGCGATATCGATATGGGTGACATTCCCGTCGCGCATGGCGGTGACGCTGATCGCGCCGCCCTCTTCCGCCAGTGCCTCGCCCGCATTGCGCAGGATATTGAGCAAGATGCGGAACAGCTGCGCCGCATCTGCATCCGCCTCGACCGTGCTGTCCACGCGGTCGTCCGGCAACACGCGCTCCTTGCCGGAGAGCGCCGCTTCCAGCGCTTCATCGACAATCGGCTTCACGCGGATCTTGCGGCGCTGCGGCGGGTGTTCATCGGCGCGGCCATAGCGCAGCGTGTTGGTCGCCAATGCCACCGCATGATCGATGGATGACACGAGACGCGGCGCCAGGCGCTGCACCGAGGGGTCTTCGCTTTTCACAAGCTGATCGGATGCAAGCTGCGCGCTGGAGAGGATGTTGCGCAGATCGTGCTGGATCTTCGCCACCGCCGTTCCCAGCGCCGCCAGCCGCGCGCGCTGATGCAGCGAGGCGTAGATGTCCTGTTGCATCGAGCCCAGTTCGCGTTCGGCGATTCCGATCTCGTCCTTGCGCGAGGACGCGGTGACGATACGGCTGGCGTCTTCCGGGTTGGCGCGGAAATTCACCATCGCGCGCGTGATGTGCCGCATCGGCCGCACCAGAACCAGATAGAGACTGATGAACACCAGGATGCCGGTAACGATGGAGATGAGGAACGCCAGCAGCACAACGCCCCAGGCGTAAGACTTCAGTTGCGCGTGAATCGGCCTCTCGTTGAGGATGACTTCGACGGCTTCCGCGCCCTTGATCTGGGTTCGCGCGATGACGTGCAGAATCCGCGCATGACCATGGAGCAGGCAATCCATGCCGTTGATCATGTCGGCGAAGAGACCCGCCTTGCGCAGGTCGATGGTCACGTCGATCTTCGACGGTGTCACATTGGACAAAAAGATTTCGCGCTGGTCGGGACGCGGCAGCAGAACGGCGATGGCGCCCGCCCGGCTGAGAAGCTGCGCGCGCAGATTCGGGGACAAGCCGTTCTGCGGTTCTGTGAACGGAAGGATCGCGATCTCGGCGGACTCCACCTGCCGATCCAGCAGGCTTCGGTGATAGCGCCCGACCGATGGCACGAAGATCGCCACCTGGGTCAGCATCACATAGAGGACGGTGAGCAGCAGCAGCCGTCCGGACAGGCTGTGGGCGACCAGAGCCCAGCCCTCCGCAAACCTTGCGCGTCCCTGTCCCGCCATCCCCGCCATCAAGGCCGAAGATGGGGGCTAAATGAAGCCACGAAAAGGCAAATCCCCTCCGCTCACGCGTATTTTAGGAATAAAATAGTCGAGCCGCTGGGATCGGTTGACAGGCCCACCCCTCCCCCTTAGAAACCGCGCTCTTTCGAAGAGGCCCGGCAGAGACCGGGGATTAAGCCATGAAGCGCCCCTATCAGCCGAGCAAGATCGTCCGCAAGCGGCGCCATGGATTCCGTTCGCGCATGGCCACGGCCGGCGGACGCAAGGTGCTGGCGCGCCGCCGTGCGCATGGCCGCAAGAAGCTCTCGGCCTAACCCCGACCCACGGGCCCCAGATGCCCGTCATGGACCGCCTGAAAAACCGACCCGATTTCCTGCGCGCCGCGCGGGGCATCCGCCGTTCGACCACCGGCCTGACATTGGAACTTTGCCCGGCCCCACAACCGGTTTCCGGCCATATCCGCGTCGGCTTCACCGCCAGCCGCAAGGTCGGCAATGCTGTGGCCCGGAACCGCGCGAAAAGACGCCTGCGTGCCGCTGCTGCGGCTGTTCTTCCCCTTCATGGCCGCGACGGGCATGACTATGTTCTGGTCGCGCGGACGGCGACGCTGACGAGAGCTTTCACCGATCTGCTCGACGATCTTTCGGGCGCGCTCAGCGCCGCCCATGCCCGGCTCGACCGGCCCAATCGGGGAGACGCGAAGTGAACGAAGGCGCGACATCGCCGATCCGGCGCGCAGGCATTGCCGCGCTGATCGCGCCGATCCGTTTCTACCGGCGCTTCATCTCGCCGATGCTGCCGCCGGCCTGCCGTTACGAGCCGACCTGTTCGCAATATGCGATCGAGGCGATACAGGTTCACGGGCCGCTCAAAGGATTCTGGCTCGCGCTCAAACGCATCGGCCGCTGCCATCCCATTCACTGGCTTGGAGGATCGGAAGGTTTCGATCCCGTGCCGCCGCTTCACAAGTAGAGAACAATGGAAAACAGAAATCTCCTTCTCGCCGTCCTGCTGTCCGCCGCCGTGTTGTTCGGCTGGCAGTATTTCGTGGCCGGACCGCAGATGAAGGCCGAGCAGCAGAAACAGGCGGTGCTCGCCAAGGAGAAAGGCGCCGAAGCCAAGCCTGCCTCCATCGCCGCCAAGACTCAGCAGATCGCCGCCATCATTCCACGCAGCAAGGCGTTGCAAGGCAGCGGCGGCCGCGTGGTGATCTCCACGCCGACCGTCGACGGCTCGCTCAGCCTCAAGGGCGCGCGCTTCGACGATCTGCAATTGCGCCACTATCACGAGACCGTCGATCCGAAGAGTCCGGAAGTCGTCCTGTTCTCGCCGCAGAACACGGCGTTCCCTTACTATGCTGTCTATGGCTGGGTTGCGGCGCCCGGCGACAGCGTGAAGCTTCCCGACGACAACACGGTGTGGACGCTCGCGAACGGCAAGGTGCTCGCGCCGAACGCACCGGTGACGCTGACCTGGAACAACGGCCAGGGTCTGGAGTTCACGCGCAAGATCGCGGTCGATGATCAATACATGTTCACGATCAGCGACAGCGTCGCCAACACGGGCGGCAAGGCGCATACGCTGTATCCGTTCGCCTATGTCGCGCGCGACGGCGTGCCGCCGGAGGCGACGCATTACTGGTCGCTGCATGAAGGCTTTGTCGGCGTGGCGGATGGCTCGCTGAAGGACGCGAAATATTCCGACTTCGACAAGAACGAGCCGCCGCAGAACTTCCAGTCCACCGGCGGCTGGCTCGGCATCACCGACAAATACTGGATGGCCGCCGTCGTGCCGCCGCAGAACGAGGCGTTCGACGGCAATTACCGCGGCACGCCCTATCGCGAGACGCATGCCTATCAGGCCGACTATCGCCTGAATGCGCGCACGCTGCAGCCGGGACAGACCCTCGATCTCACCCAGCGCCTCTTCGCCGGCGCCAAGGTCGTGTCCATTGTGCAAGGCTATGAGAAGAACCTGAACATCGCCAAGTTCGACTATGCGATCGACTGGGGCTGGTATTCGTTCTTCACCCGCCCGTTGTTCTGGGTGCTGGACCGGGCCTACGCCTTCCTCGGCAATTTCGGCCTCGCCATTCTGCTGCTCACCATTCTGATCCGCGGTGCGCTGTTCCCGCTCGCCAATGCGCAGTTCAAGCAGATGACGCGCATGAAGAAGCTTCAGCCGGAGATGGAACGCATCAAGGAGCGCAACAAGGACGACCGCGTCGCTCAGCAGCAGGAGATGATGGCGCTCTACAGCCGCGAGAAGGTGAACCCGGTATCGGGCTGCCTGCCGATGGTGATCCAGATCCCGATCCTGTTCTCGCTCTACAAGGTGTTCCTTGTCACCATCGAGATGTACCACACGCCGTTCTTCGGCTGGGTCAAGGATCTTTCCGCGCCGGATCCGACGTCGTGGATCAACCTGTTCGGCCTGTTGCCGTTCAACCCGCACGCGCTGTTGCCTGGTTTCCTTGGATTCCTCTCTATCGGAATCTGGCCGATCATCCTGGGCGTCACGCAATGGGTGCAGACGAAGATGAATCCCGCGCCCGCCGATCCGGTGCAGGCGCAGATGTTCGGCTACATGCCGATCCTCTTCACGTTCATGTTCGCGTCGCTGCCGGTGGGCCTTGTGATCTATTACACCTGGAGCAACTTCCTCACCTTGCTGCAGCAATATTTCATGATGCGCAAATACGGTGTGGAGATTCACCTTTTCAACAATCTGCCATGGACGAAATCGGCGGCGAGCAAGGCGGCCGAGTGAACACGGCCGACAAGACCGACGAAGAAAAGCGCGCCGACAACGAGCGCGCGCGCAAGCTCTTCGCCGGTCCTTGCGATTTTGTCGCCGGCGCGACCACGCCCGAGGTTTTCCCGCCCGCGACCTTGCCGGAGATTGCCTTCGTCGGGCGCTCCAATGCCGGCAAATCCAGCCTCATCAACGCGATCACCGGCCGCTCGGCGCTGGCGCGGGTGAGCCACACGCCGGGGCGCACGCGGCAGATCAATTTCTTCAATCTTGGCGCACGCGTCATGTTGGTAGACCTGCCGGGCTACGGTTACGCGAAAGCCTCCAAGGCGACGACCGACGAGTGGAACAGGCTCATCACCACCTATCTGCGCGGGCGTCCGAGCCTGCGACGGGTCGTGCTGCTGGTGGATTCGCGCCGCGGCATCATGGCGAGCGACGAAGAGGTTCTGACCCTTCTGGATCAGTCGGCGATGTCCACGCTGGTGGCATTGACCAAGATCGACGAACTCAAGCCCGCCGAGCTGAAGGCCGTCGTCGCGGATACCGAAACCAAGGCCGCGAAGCACACCGCCGCCTATCCCGAAATATTTATCACCTCCTCGCGTGAGAAACGCGGGCTGGACCCGCTCAAGGTGAATCTTCTTTTGTTGGCCGAAGCCTGAGCTTTCGGGTATAAGCCTGAAACTTCAGCGGAAACTCCCATGGCCCTGCAGGACGACGTCGGAACCGGACCGGAACGCAGCCTTCGCGTGCTCGCGCGCTGGCGCCAGACCGCACGCGTCCTCGTCGAGGCCCTGCCTTACATCCTGCGCTACGAGAAGCGCACCATCGTCGTGAAATATGGCGGCCACGCCATGGAGAACGGCGTGAGCGAGGATTTCGCGCAAGACATCGTGCTCATGAAGATGACGGGAATCGATCCCATCGTCGTGCATGGCGGCGGCCCGCAGATCGGCCGCATGCTGGGCAAGCTGCAGATCCCTTCCACCTTCGTAGACGGATTGCGCGTCACCGATCAGGCCGCCATCGAAGTCGTCGAGATGGTACTGACGGGCCAGATCAACAAGCAGATCGTCACCGGCATCAATGGCGCCGGCGGCCGCGCGGTCGGCATCTCCGGCAAGGACGGCAATCTCGTCGTCGCCAAGAAGCTCGAGCGCATGAAGATGGATCCCAAGACGCTGCAATCGCGGCCGGTGGATCTGGGCTTCGTCGGCGAGCCGGAAGCGGTGAACGGCGAAGTGCTGCGCACGATCATCAATTCCGATCTCATCCCGGTCGTGGCGCCCATCGGCGTGGGCACCAAGGGCGAGACCTACAACATCAATGCCGACACCGTGGCCGGCGCGGTTGCCGGCGCGATGAGCGCGGCGCGCCTGCTGTTGCTCACCGACGTCGAAGGCGTTCTGGACCGTGACGGCAAGCTCATTCCGGAACTGACGACCAGCGAAGCGCGCAAGCTGATCGCGGATGGGACGATCTCCGGCGGCATGATCCCCAAGATCGAAACCGCCATCGAAGCGGTGGAAGCCGGCGTGTCGGGCGCCGTGATCCTGGACGGGCGCATCCCGCACGTGCTGCTGCTCGAGCTTTTCACCGAGCACGGCGCCGGAACCATGATCGTTAAAGGATGATGCTTCGGTTGCGCGCTGGCGCACTCGCCGCGCTGAGCGCCATATTCCTTTTGCTGTTCCATCATCCGGCGCAGGCTGCGTTGCAGGTCTGCAACCGCACGAGCTATGTGCTCTATGCCGCCGAAGGCTGGACCGTGGGCGGCGACAACGTTACGCAAGGCTGGACGCGTGTCGTGCCGGGCGGCTGCGCCACACCGATCAAAGGCATGCTCACGGCCAGCAATTATTTTCTCCATGCGCGCAGCTCGCAGGCACATGGCGGCGCGGCGCGTGCCTGGGGCGGAAGCGTCCAGCTCTGCGCCAAGGATGCGAATTTCTCACTGAAGACCCCGGCAACATCGCCAAGCTGCACCAGTGGCGATGCCTTCACCATGCCCTTCGCGCCGATCGATACCCACCGCATGCAAAGCTGGACCGCGACATTGACGGAATCGCCCGCGATCGCGACGGACGATGCCGCGCGCGTGGCCGGCATCGAGCGTCTTCTGCGCGACAATGGCTACAAATTCGCCAATGCCGGTCAGCGCAACGACGCGCTGAACCGCTTTCGCACGAAATTGAAAATCGCCTCCCGCGCCACCACGGCAGATCTGTTCGACGCGCTGGAGACCGAGGCGCTGAAAGCATCGGCGCCCGCCGGCTATTCCATCTGCAACGATACGGCCGGTGAAGTGTGGACCGCGTTGGCGTTTCGGAGCGGGAAGGATTCGCTTGCCGCGGGCTGGTGGAAGATACAAGCGGGCGCCTGCGCCCATGCGCTGACCCAGCCGCTCACGCTGGACAAGGTCTATATCCATGCCGAAGGCCACAACAAGCCGAACCTCGTCAGCGGTCCCGACAAGTTCTGCACCACCAACATCACATTCCAGGTGACGAAGACCGGCGATTGCACCAAGCGCGGCCTGAGCGATACCGGCTTCGCCGCGACCAACACCAAGGGCCGGTCCGGCTACACCGCGCATATCGGCGAGAAGGGGCTGTTGCCCGCGCCGTCTCAGGCGTCGATGCCGAAATAGTTGAGGTGCCAGAGCATCTCGTCTTCGCTGAGCGGGAAATCCACGCCATCGCGCGCCGGCAAAAGCTCGCCGCCCTTCAGCCGCATCACCAGGCTCTGCACCTTGAACGCTACGCGCATCGAAAGCTTCGCGCGCCACACCAGCGCGACCGCGGGCTTCGCCGTGCCGGACTGGATGATACGCCGCACCGTTTCGATCGGCGCGCGGGACAACAGGGCGAGCGCGGCGAGCACGAATTCGCGCTTGCCGGCTTCGGCGGCTTTTTCAACGGCCGCATCATCCAGCCGGCCTTCCTTGTGCAGAAGCGCCACATCGGATTGCGCCTGCGCCGTGGGATCGCGTTCTTCGTCCACCGGCTCGTCGATGCGCGCCCGCACCCGCTTGGCGAGGACGCTCTTGGTCTCCTTGTCCAGACCGCCGCGGCCGGAGAGCTTGTCGAGCAGCGCGGCGCTGACGAAACCCGCGAGGCGGCGGATGGCACGCTGGGAGAGATCGTTGCGCAACACCAGCGGCAAATGCCATTCGGTGATCCGCGAACCATGATCGATGATCTTCTCGAGCGTCTGCTCGCGGATCTGCGCGGAGGAATTGGCCAGAAGTGCTGCCACGGCGGGCACGTCGAGCGCCTCGGCAATGGCGGCCGAGACGCTTGCGCCGAGCGGCTTGCGCTGCGCGATGGCCGTCAGCGTAAAATGTGCCTGCGCCGAGGATATGATCTCCATCAGATCGGTGTCGGACAGGAGCGGTGAATATTCGAGGATCGGCGCGGCGACGGTTTCCTCGACGTCGCGGGCGAGAATGTCGATCACCTTCTTGGGCACGCAATCCAGCGCCTTGATCTCTTCCGCCAGAATGGCGCGCACGCGCGGGAGTTGATCCTTCGCCAGGCGCTCCAGCGTCTCTAAGGTCAGCGTGCGCATCTTCTCGCTGGCGTCTTCCGGAAGATCGGGCAACAGGCGGCCGATCTTGCGCGCGAGTTCGGCGCGCACGTCGTCATCGGAATCGTCCGCGAGCAGGCGATTGGCATGCGCTGGGGCGGCGGTATTGCGCGCTATCGCACGGCGCGCCTTGATCGAGCCTTCGCTGGCGAGGAAGAACAGAACCTCCGGCGCCGCCTCAGGGTGCAACGCGAGCGCATCGCGCGCTGCGGTGTCGTGCTCTTCGAGAATGCGCAACATGTCCGCCTGAGAGAGTATGGCGGGCATTCTGTCGGTCTTGCGTCGATCCAAAGCCATGTGCCACCCGGGCTTCCCGAGGTTGCATTTTCGCTGTCTGCCCCCTTAAAGCCGGTTAACGCACGGCAATCCCGGCGGTCCGGCGCGCGCTTGCTTAACAAAGTGCTATCGCCCATTTTCCGGCCATGTCCGCCCCTATCGCCGAGCGCCCGGATTTCACCCATATCCGGAACTGGATTTTCGATCTCGACAACACGCTCTATCCGCCATCGTGCGACTTGTTCGGCCAGATCGACGAGAAGATGGCGCTCTACACGCAGAAGCTGCTCGGGATCACGCTGGCCGAAGCGCGCACGCTTCAGAAGACCTACTATTACGAGCACGGGACGACGCTGAACGGCCTGATGAAAGTCCACGGCATCGACGCGGAAGATTACCTGGCCTTCGTGCATGACATCGACTTGTCCGTGCTGACGCCTGATCCGACGCTTCGCGATGCCCTGGAGAAGCTGCCGGGGCGAAAATTCATCTTCACCAATGGCTGCACCAATCATGCGGGCCGCGTGCTGGACCGGCTCGGCATCGCCACCCAGTTCAACGACGTGTGGGACATCCGCACCATCGGCTTTCAGCCCAAACCGGACGCCGCCGCCTACCGCACGGTGCTGGCACAAGCCGGTTCGGACGGGCGCGACGCCGCGATGTTCGAGGACATCACTCGCAACCTTGTCGAAGCCAAGGCGCTGGGGATGACAACAGTTTGGCTCAAAAATGCGTCGGACTGGTCGCGGCAAGGCCCATCCCATCCGGTAGCGGAAGCCCATCACATCGATTATGAAACGGACAATCTTGCCGCCTTTCTCAATTCCATACGGGTTTCACCATGACCGCCGACTTGCACAAGACCATCGATGACGCCTGGGACGCGCGCGAGACCCTGAGCGCGTCCACCAAAGGCGCGGTGCGCGAGGCGGTGGAACACGCGCTGGACGAACTCGACGCCGGCCGCCTGCGCGTGGCCGAAAAGATCGGCGGCGAATGGCATATCCATCAATGGCTGAAGAAGGCCGTGCTGCTTTCCTTCCGCCTGAACGACATGAAGCTCATCGAAGGCGCACCGGGCGAAGCCAACTGGTGGGACAAGGTCGATTCCAAATTCGTGGGCTGGGATGCCGCGCGCTTCAAAGACGCCGGTTTCCGCGCCGTGCCGGGCGCCATCGTCCGCCGCTCCGCCTTCATCGGCAAAGGCGTGGTGCTGATGCCGAGCTTCGTGAATGTCGGCGCACGCGTGGGCGAGAACACCATGATCGACACCTGGGCGACGGTGGGAAGCTGCGCGCAGGTGGGATCGGATTGCCACATCTCCGGCGGCGCCGGATTGGGCGGCGTGCTGGAGCCGCTGCAGGCCGCGCCCACCATCATCGAAAACAATTGCTTCATCGGCGCGCGCGCCGAAGTCGCCGAAGGCGTGATCGTCGGCGAAGGCAGCGTGCTGTCCATGGGTGTTTTCCTCACCGCCTCCACCAAGATCGTGGACCGCCACACCGGCGAGATTTTCCAGGGCAAGGTGCCGCCCTATTCTGTCGTCGTTTCCGGATCGATGGGCGGTGGCCCGGACAAGCCCGCGCTGTATTGCGCGGTCATCGTGAAACGCGTGGACGAACGCACCCGCGCCAAAACATCGATCAACGACCTGCTGCGGGACTGAAGATGATCGACGCCGTCGCGCTGTCGCAGGACCTCATCCGGTGTCCGTCCGTGACGCCAAAGGATGAAGGCGCGATCGCGATTGTGGAGAAAGCGCTCACCGGCTTGGGCTTCACCTGCAAGCGCATGCGCCTGCAGGCGCCGGGCAGCGAGGCGGTCGAAAATCTCTATGCGCGGCTCGGCACGCAATCCCCGAATTTCTGCTTCGCAGGACACACCGATGTCGTCCCCGTGGGCGATGCGAAAGCATGGCGGCACGACCCGTTCAAAGCCGAAATCGTGGACGGCGCGCTTTACGGACGCGGCGCGTCCGACATGAAATCCGCCATCGCCTGCTTCATCGCGGCGGTGGAGCGCATGCTGAAGAACGGGGCGCCGAAAGGCTCCATCAGCCTTCTCATCACCGGTGACGAGGAAGGCATCAACATCAACGGCACCAAAGCCGTTCTGGAAGTTCTGAAGAAAGACGGCGAGCGCATCGACCATTGCCTCGTCGGCGAGCCCACGGCCACCGCGCGCACCGCCGACACGATCAAGATCGGCCGCCGCGGCTCCATGCGCGTGACGCTCACCGTTACCGGCGTGCAGGGGCATACCGCCTATCCGCAGAACGCGCTCAATCCCATTCCGATCATGGCCGCTTTGATAACAAAGCTGTCCGAACCATTGGATTCCGGCTCGGCGCATTTCCAGCCTTCGACCTTGGTGTTCACCACCGTCGATGTCGGCAATCCGGCGGGCAATGTTTCGCCCGCGCAGGCGCGCGCCTCGCTCAACATCCGCTTCAACGATCTGCACACCCCCGAAACGCTGCTGCGCCGCATCGAGAAGGATGCACACGACATCACCGCATCGTTCGGCGGTGAATGTGCCATCGAACATAGCGTCAGCGGTGTTTCTTTCATCACGCAGCCGGGGCCGTTCACCGATCTTCTCGGCAATGCCATCGCCAAGGTGACGGGCGTGTTTCCGCAATACTCCACCACCGGCGGCACATCGGACGCGCGTTTCATCAAGGACATCTGCCCCGTCGCCGAGATCGGCGTTCCCGGCGGCACCATGCATAAGGTGGATGAGTGCGTGCCGGTGGAAGAGATCAGCCGGCTGGTAGATGTCTATGAATCGATCCTGACATCTTATTTCGCGAACCCGCCAGGATGAGCGACGCGCCCATCGGCATTTTCGATTCCGGTATCGGCGGGCTGACGGTGATGCGCGCGCTGGTGGCGCGCCTGCCGAACGAAGAATTCATCTATCTTGGCGACACCGCGCGCCTGCCGTATGGCACCAAGAGCGGCGATACCGTCACGCGCTATGCCGTGCAGGCTGCCGGCGCGCTGATGAAGCGCAAGGTGAAGATGCTGGTGGTCGCGTGCAACACGGCGTCCGCCGTGGCGCTGCCGTCGTTGCAGGACATGTTCGCGCCGGTCCCTGTCGTCGGCGTGATCATTCCCGGCGCGGAAGCGGCGGTCAGCGCAGCGCCGGAAGGCCCCATCGCCGTCATCGCCACCGAAGGCACGGTGAAAGGCGGCGCTTATGTCCGCGCCATCGAAGACTACGGCCGGTCGATTCCGGTGATCCAGCAGGCTTGCTCGCTGTTCGTGTCCATCGCGGAAGAAGGCTTGCTGGAGGGTGACATCGCCGAAGCGATTGCGCGCCGCTATCTCGAGCCGTTGCTGGCCGCGGTGCCGAAGCCGAAAGCGCTGGTGCTGGGCTGCACGCACTTTCCCGCACTGAAGAACACCATCGCGAAAGTCGCGGGACCGGACATCAAGCTGGTGGACAGCGCCGATACAACGGCAAAAGCCGTCAGCAAAATCCTAGATGAGAAGAAGCTGAAACGCAGCAGTGGCGCGAAGCCGTCGCACACTTTCCTCGCCACCGATGCGCCTGACCGTTTCGCGCGCGTGGGCGAAATCTTCCTCGGCCAGCCCATCGATCCGGGATCTGTGGAACTGGTGGATTTGCAAACATAGTTGTCATCCCGGCCAAGCGATGCAGAAGCATCGCACCGAGCCGGGACCCATTCAGCCGTCCCATGATGGGTCCCGGATAGCTTCGCTGCACTCAGCTTCCGGGATGACAGGTTTAGTTGTAATCCACACCCACCAGATAAAGCCCTTCGGGCGGCGCGACGACACCGCAGGCCGAGCGATCTTTTGCTTTCAGCGCTTTGGCCATGTCACGCGGCTGCCATTTGCCTTCGCCGACCATCTTCAGCGAGCCCACCATCGAGCGCACCTGGTTGTGCAGGAAGCTGCGCGCCGAGGCTTCGATATGGATTTCGTCACCCGCGCGGCGCACATCCAGCTTGTCGAGCGTCTTCACCGGGGACTTCGCCTGACACTCGGACGAACGGAAGGTGGTGAAATCATGCTGGCCGATGAGATGCTGCGCGCCCGCATGCATCGCTTCGGCGTCCAGATCGCGCACGACATGCCAGACACGGTTCTTCTCCAGCACCGGCGGCGCGCGGCGGCAAAGGATGCGATAGAAATAATGCCGCTCCGTCGCGGAAAACCGCGCGTGGAAATCCGGCGCAGCTTTTTCCGCCAGCAGAATCGCCACGTTGGAGGGCCGCAGAAAGTGGTTCAGGCCATCGCGAACTTTGTCCGCCGCAAACTCTTTCGAAAGATCGAAGTGCGCGACCTGCGCCATCGCATGCACACCGGCATCGGTGCGGCCCGCGCCCGTCACTGTCACCACTTCGCCGGCCAGATCGAAAATAGCTTTCTCGAGTGCAGATTGGATGGATGCGCCCGTATCCTGCCGCTGCCAGCCGACGGTGCCGGTGCCGTCATATTCGACGGTGAGTTTGAAACGCATCACGAGAGCATCGTACCTTTGGGTACGGCGTAACCCCGCAGCATATCTTCCGCCGCCATCGCGGCTTTGCCAGGACGTTGCAGCGAGCGGACGCGCAACGCGCCCTCGCCGCAAGCAATGGTGAGCGCATCGTCCAGCGCTTCGCCGGGCATACCTTTGCCATCGACAGGATCGGCGAAAAGAATCTTCACGCGCTCGCCCTTGATCTCGCACCACGCGCCGGGAAATGGCGACAATCCACGAACGAGGCAATCGAGTTCGCGCGCGGATTTCGTCCAGTCGATGCGCGCTTCTTCTTTCAGGATCTTCTTGGCGTAGGTCACGCCCTCTTTCGGCTGCGGCGTCTCGCTTGCCTGTCCCAGCGAAACGGCCGACATCGCGCGTGCCATCAAATCCGCGCCGAGTCGTGCCAACTCATCATGTAGATCGCGATAGGTCTTGCGGCCGATCGGCGTGCGTTCGGCCATCAGCACCGGGCCGGTGTCGAGGCCTTCCTCCATGCGCATGACCATCACACCGGTGTCCGCGTCGCCCGCCATGATCGCGCGCTGGATCGGTGCGGCGCCGCGCCAGCGCGGCAACAGCGAGCCGTGCAGGTTGAAGCAACCGAGACGCGGGGCATCGAGAATGGGTTTGGGCAGCAGCAAACCGTAGGCGACGACAATCGCGGCGTCGAGATCGAGCGCGGCGAATTCTGCCTGCGCGTCAGCATTCTTCAACGTCAGCGGCGTGCGGACGGGAATGCCGAAATTCGCGGCGGCCTTGGCGACGGGCGAAGGTTCGGTTTCGAGGCCACGGCCCCTGGGACGCGGCGGCTGCGAATAGACGGTGGCGATGTCGTGCCCCTGGCCGACAAGCTCGGTGAGCGTGGGCACGGCGAAATCCGGCGTACCCATGAAGGCCAAGCGCACGGCGTTAGCCCGCCGCTTTCAGCTTCTTGGCCTTCTGCAGCTTCTTCATCGCCATCGAGCGCTTCAGCTTCGACAGGTGATCGACGAAGAGGATGCCTTCGAGGTGATCCATCTCATGCTGCAGGCACACGGCCAGCAAGCCGTCGGCTTCCAGCGTCTGCTTCTTGCCGTCGCGGTCCAGATATTCGGCCTTGATGCGCGCGGGGCGTTCGACTTCGTCCCAGATTTCCGGAATGGAGAGGCAGCCCTCTTCGTTCACCGCCATCTCGTCCGATGCCCAGGTGATCACCGGATTGATGAACACGCGCGGGTTCTTCTTGCCGTCGCGCTGGTCGATATCCATCACCAGCATGCGCTTGGGCACGCCAACCTGAATGGCGGCAAGGCCGATGCCGTCGGCGTCGTACATCGTCTCGATCATGTCATCGATGAGCGTGCGCAATTCGGCGTCCACCTTCGCGACAGGTTCGGACACGACTTTCAGGCGCGGATCGGGCGCGGTCAGGACGGGGCGTATGGCCATGGCCGGGAGATAGGGCCGCCGCCCCGCCGGGTCAAGGGAAACGCGGCTTTTGTCAGGCTTTGGTTATCAGCAGGTCGCGGTTTTGCTGCGGAAACCGCACCACCGTATCGACCTCTTCCAGCGCCGGAATCGGCTCGGCGGTTCCTTCGACGCCCATCTCGCGGAAGCGGCGCGCTTGCGGCATCACCTGGCTTTCGAGGCTGCCGACCATCTGGTTGTACTTCTTCGCCGCCTTGTTGATCTGATCGCCCAGCCCCGCGACGTGATCGCCCAGCGTGGCGAGGCGCGCATAAAGCTCCTTGCCGAGCTTGGAGATATCGAGCGCGTTCTGCGCCAGCTTCTCCTGCCGCCAGCCATAAGAGATCGCCTTCGCCAGCGCGATAAAGGTGGTGGGCGTGCAGATGAGCACGCGCGACTTGATGGCGTCTTCGAACAAATCCGGATCGCGTTCGAAGGCGGCGGAGACGAAATTGTCGCCCGGCACGAACATCACCACGCAATCGGTGCTGCCGGAAATCTTCTCCCAATAGGATTTGCTGGAGAGATTGGCGAGGCGCTCGCGCAACTGCTGCGCATGGCGCTTCAGCAGCGTTTCGCGTTCCTCGTCCGTCGCCACATTGAGAGCATCCAGATAGGCGGAGATCGGCGCCTTGGCGTCGATCACGATGGTGCGCCCGCCGGAAACATGGATCAGCGCATCGGGACGGAGCGAAACGTCCTCGCCGCGGAAATGCTTTTCCGTTTCGAAATCGCTGTGCTCCACCATGCCGGACATTTCCATCACCCGGCGCAGCGTTTCCTCGCCCCAGCGGCCGCGCGTCTTGGGCGAGGCGCGCAGCGCGTTCACCAGATTGGCCGTGACGGTTTTCACTTCGCCATGCTGGGCATTGATGGTGTTCAGCGCCTGCTTGATGCCGCCATAGCTTTCGTCGCGCGCTTTTTCGATTTCCTTCAGCGCCGCATCATAAGATTTGAGCGTATCGCCCAGCGGCTTCACCAACGCCTCGATCTCCTTGGTGCGCGTGGCGTGTTCGGATTTCGTCAGCTCTTTCTGGTTCTCGAAATGCTGCGTCGCCTGCTTCAGGAAGTGATCGACATTCTCTTTCAGCGTGTCGTTGGCCAGCAGCTTGAACTGTGCCTGCAATTCCTCGCGCAGCTTCAGAAGCTGCTCTGTCTTCTCCGCGCTCGCCTGCTCCTGCGCCACCAGCGTGGCCTTCAGGCCCGCATGTTCGATGTGAAGCGTCGACAATTCGCGCCGCGTGCTTTCCATCTCGGTAACATCGCGCAACGCGTTTTCCAGATTGGCATTCGACGCCGCCAGTTCCGCAGAAAGATCGCGCGGCCGATTGCGCGACGCGATCCACCAGCCCAACGCGCCGCCAGTGGCGAGCATCGTCACAGCGACGGCGAGAATTTCGATCATATCCATGGGGCCTATCTCCAGCCCGCACCCTAGGCCGATTCGGGTGGTTCATACACCTTTTGTTCTCAGAACTCCGGACTATTTCGGCGCGAAGTCTGCTCTATTTGCGGCGCAGCTTTTCCAGCCAAGGATCAAGCGGGCCTGTGAGGCTGTAAGCGCCAAAATCTTCCATGAGATTTGGTGTGGCCCACTCCGGCGGCGGATCATAAATGACGAGATCGTGGAAAGCAGCCTCGATCTGCGCCGGGGAGTCTGCCTCGATCCATCCCCATGTCTTAGCGATACCTTCTCCGTGGCTGACGACATACGCCTTCATAAGTCATTCCCTAAAGCGACCGTCTCGCCTTGAAGGCGTGGCTCAGCGTGCCTTCGTCGAGATAGTCGAGTTCGCCGCCGACGGGGACGCCGTGGGCGAGGCGCGTGACCTTCACCGTCGAAGCCGCGAGCGCATCCATCAGGTAATGCGCCGTCGTCTGGCCTTCGACGGTGGCGTTCATCGCGAGGATGACTTCTTCCACGCCATCGCGCACGCGGGCGATCAGCGGCGCCATGTTGAGTTTTTCCGGCGTGATGCCGTCCAGCGCCGAGAGCGCGCCGCCCAGCACATGATAGCGCCCGCGGAACACGCTGGCGCGTTCCAGCGCCCACAGATCGGCCACGTCCTCCACCACGCACAGCACATGCGCATCGCGGCGCGGATCGTTGCACAGCGAACAGGGCGATGTCGTATCGAGATTGCCGCACACCTCGCAGGTCTTGATCGCCGCCGCCGCATCGCGCATCGCGGTGCCGAGCGGCTCCAGCAATTGCTCGCGCTTCTTGAGCAGCGCCAGCGCCGCGCGGCGCGCGCTGCGCGGCCCCAGGCCCGGAAGCTTGGAGAGGAGCTGAATCAAACGCTCGATTTCGGGACCGGCCTGAACGGATGGCATTACAAACCTTTCCTCCCCCGTTTACGGGGGAGGTGGATCGGCGCGTCAGCGCCGAGACGAAGGGGGCTTTGCGCGCGGCTCACCCCCTCCACCGCTTCGCGGTCCCCCTCCCCCGTAAACGGGGGAGGAAAAACAAAGTCGCGCTTCATTCGGAATCGTCTTCCGCGACAGGCGCCGCAACATCATCCTGCATCAGATCGCGCACCGCGATCACTTCGGAACCGGGGAAACGATCCAGCACCGCGCGCACCATCGGCTCCTGCAGCACGGCATCGAGCTTGGCCTGATGCGCGCTCTTCTTGGATTCGGCAATCGTCGGCGCGCCGCCATCCTTGGCGACGGTGACCATCCAGCGCTGGCCGGTCCAATCCTTCAGACGCTGCGCAAGATCGCCGGACAAGGTGCGCGGCGCGCGGGCGGACGGGCGAAACTCGATGCGGCCCGGCTCCATGCTGACGAGATGCATGTCGTTTTCGATATGCACCTTCAGGATCGGCGAACCTTTCGCCACGGCGAGCGCGGCCAGATCTTCCAGCGTGCGCAGCACCGGCCCGTTCTGCACCGCCATCGTCGGCTCCGGCGCGCGTTGCGCAGCAATACAACCCTCCCCTTGAGGGAGGGTCGAAAATGACGAAGTCATTTTCGGGGAGGGGTCAGAGCGCGACACCGGACCCCGCCCCGAAATCTGCTGCGCAGATTTCGACCCTCCCTCAAGGGGAGGGTGGTCTAGTACATCGCGCACCAGCTTGTCGGTCGGCGGCAGATCGGCGGCATAGGCCAGACGGATCAGCGCCATCTCGGCAGCCTTGAGCGGATGCGTGGAATCGCGCACCTCGAACAAACCTTTGAGTAGCAACTGCCACGCGCGCGTCAGCGACGGTACCGAAAGCTTGCCCGCCATCTCCGCCGAACGCTTGGCTTCCGACGAACCGCCATCGAAGAACCCTTCCGCATCCGGCGCCACTTTCAGGCGCGTGAGGAAATGCGTCGTCTCCAAAAGGTCCTGCATGACAACGAGCGGATCGGCGCCGACATCGTAGAGCTGCGAAAGATCGGTCAACGCTTCGGCGATCTTGCCGCCCATCACTTTCTCAAACAGGTCGAGCACGCGGCCGCGATCCGCGAGGCCCAGCATGCCGCGCACCGACTCGGCGGTGATCGTCTCGCCTTCCTGATGCGCGATGGCCTGATCCAGCAGCGAGAGCGAGTCACGCACCGAGCCTTCCGCCGCGCGCGCGACCAGCGCCAGCGCGCCGTCTTCGATCTTCACGCCTTCATTGCCCGCGATGACTTTCAGATGCGCGACCAATTCGGGCGTTTCGATGCGGCGCAGGTCGAAGCGCTGGCAGCGCGACAGCACCGTCACCGGCACTTTGCGGATTTCGGTGGTGGCGAAGATGAACTTCACATGCGGCGGCGGTTCTTCCAGCGTCTTGAGCAACCCGTTGAACGCCTGCTTGGACAGCATGTGCACTTCATCGATGATATAGACCTTGTAGCGCGCGCTCGCGGGGGCATAGCGCACGCCGTCGATGATCTCGCGGATGTCGTCGATGCCGGTGCGGCTCGCGGCGTCCATTTCCAGCACGTCGATATGGCGGCTTTCGGCGATGGCCACGCAAGGCTCGCACACGCCGCAGGGATGGATGGTCGGCTCCGTGCGCTTGCCGTCCGGGCCGATGCAATTCAAGGCGCGTGCGATGATGCGCGCGGTGGTGGTTTTGCCCACGCCGCGCACGCCGGTCAGCATGAAGGCATGGGCGATGCGGCCCGTGGCGAACGCGTTGGACAGCGTGCGGACCAGCGCTTCCTGCCCGATCAGCCCGGTGAAATCCTGCGGACGGTATTTGCGCGCCAGAACGCGGTACGCCTCGCCTTTCTGGGGCGTGTCGATCGCAAATCCGAGGTTTTCGTCATCAGCCATGGGGCGATTATAGCAAGGCGCGCAAGCCCCGCTCGGGAATTTCAAAACGGCCTGTGGAGAAGAAGGTGGAAGCCGGCGACCCGCGTCGGATTCGGTATGGCTGCTCCGTTCCCGGCCTGACCAGGTTAGCGAGCGATGCGCCCGCCGACTTCCGGGCGGGGATATAGGGCCTCGCCGCGAAAATTGCGAGTCGGGAACCCGTCAGCCGACGGACAAGCCCGCAACCGCCCCATGGTCATCCAGCTTCACGCCGAAGGGCAGCGACACGCCGGGCCCGAACTGCATCGCATAATCGTACCAGACGTCTTTCCCGTCATGGCGCACACCCTTGAACACCTCCGCCGATGGGGCGCCGAACGATCCAAGATTGGCGGCAAATTTCGCGCCCGATCCTTCGCCCAGCTTCTGTTTCAGATGCGCGGTGAAATGCGCGTAGTCCTTTCCGGCTTGCAGTTCCACGAACGCCGCGCGCACCGTCTGCGTGATCGCTGCGTTTTCGCCCGGCGCGGGCTGCAACGCTTTCGCCGCGATGGCGGGGAAGAGATCGGCGAAGATCACGCTGGTCAGCGTCTCGCCGGCTTCCGGCGGCCCATCGCCGGAATTGGTGAAAGCGAGGATGCGCACATCCTGCTGCGGGAAATATTCGTCGGCGGTGGTCGAACCGTTCGTGCCGCCGGTATGGCCGATGCGCGGCTGGCCGTAGAGCGAATCCACGAAAAGGCCGAGGCCGTAATCCGCGCTGCCGTTCGCGCTGGTCATATACGCCGTGGTCATCGCCTTGTAGTCCGCCGGCGAAACAACTTTGCCGCCGCGCAGCGCCACATCCCATTTCGACAGATCGGACATGGTCGAAACGAGAAGGCCTGCCGCGCCACCCCAATCGACATGGATGACCGGCGCGGCTTCGAGCTTGCCGTTCACATGCCGATAGCCGATGGCCATGTTCGACAGGCGGCTCTCGTCTGGGATCGTGTATGTGTCCGTCATGTGCAGCGGATCCAGAACATGATGCTGCAGATAATCCTTGTAGGTTTCGCCGGAGACTTTCGCGATGATCCGGCCCAGCATCTGATAACCGGTGTTGGAATAGGACCAGCGGCTGCCCGGCGGAAAATCCAGCGGCAGCTTCGCCACGCGTGCGATGAGTGCGTCGTAGGAAATCGGCTTTGACGAAAGCTGGTCGGCGCCGGGCGTGTCGAAATAGTCGTGCAGGCCGCTGGTATGCGACAGCAACTCGCGGATCGTGATCTCTTTCGCATGCGGCGCATCGGGCAGGTATTTCGCGACCGGATCGTCCAGCTTCAGTTTTCTGGCCTCCTGCAGCTGCAGAATGCATGCCGCCGTGAACTGCTTGGTGATCGAGCCGATCTCGAAGAACGTGTCCGTGCGCACGGCAAGTCCGTGCGCCTTGTCGCGCTGTCCATAGGCGCGCGTGAACGTCACCCGGCCATGGTCAATCACCATCACGGCCGCGCCCGGAACATCGAAGCGCCGCAACACCGAAGCGACGTCGCGGTCGATCTTGCCTGACGGCGGCTGCGCGCCTGCCGCTCCCGAAAGCAACAACAACAAACCTGTGAGTGCAACGCGGGCCAGCATCGGGCATCTCTTTAATTATTCAAAAAAGATTATTATATTGAATTATAGGAAAGCGCAATCCATGCCCAAAAAGCACCTTCTCACCCTGAACCAGCTCGAAAACCTCAGTTCTCCGGTCCGGCTTGCGATTGTGCAACGGCTGGAGATGGACCGCGAAGCAACGGCCCGGGAGCTTTCCGAACGCATGGGCCGTCCGGTGACGGCGCTCTATCACCATCTTCAGCAGCTTGAGGATGTCGGCGTGCTGCGCGTGGTGGGCGAGCGCAAAGGGCCGCGCCGTCCCGAAGCGATCTACGCGCTGGTGGCAGATCAGCTCTCGACCGCCGATGTCGTCAAAACGCGAAAAGGCCGCGAGACGCTCGGACAGGGGGCGATCCGCGTCGCGGATGCCGGCAGCCGTGCTTTCGCGCGTGCCATGACGCAGATGGAGCCACGCTTCGAAGGCAGCCAACGCAACGCCATGGTGCGCTACTTCGTGCTGCGCGCGAACAAGGCGAAGCTCGCGGAACTGAACCGACTCATCGACGAACTCGATGCCGCCGCGAGCGATCCCGGCGAAGACGGCGAAGAGATTCAGCTCACCTGGATTCTGACGCCGATGCCGGCCAAAGCCTAGAACCAGAGATCGCGCACGCAGCGCCCGTCGCGCGGCAGATCTTCGAAACTGTCCAGGCCGTCGAAATGGTCGATCGTCAGATCCGCCACGGCTTCCGGCGGCGCGAGGCGCACATTCACCGCGATGCGGCGGCGGCCATCGGTTTCCAATCGCAAGCCGCGCCAGCACAGCACGCAGCCGCAAGTCGGACAGAACTGGATTTCGAGCGACGGGTTTTCCTTGCCGACGCGCGTGTAAACCGACACCGGCCCGGCAACATGAATGCGCGCGTTCTCGTAATCATACGCCCATAGCGCGCCATAGCGGCGGCAGAGCGTGCAGTTGCAGGCGGTGATGGAGCCGGGATCGCCTTCCAGCGTCCAATGCGCCGCGCCGCAATGACAGGTGCCTGTGAGCATCGCGCGATCTCAACGCAGACCGCATGCGCACGCAACCACCGGCGCACGCATGCCCCTTAGTCTATTTCGGAAAGAAGATGTCTTCGATCCGGCACTTGAACAGCTTGGCGATGGCGAAAGCGAGCGGCAGGCTGGGATCGTAGCGGCCCGTCTCCAGCGCATTGACCGTCTGGCGCGAGACATTGAGCGCGTCCGCCAGATCGCCCTGCGTCATGCCGCGCGCCGCGCGCAATTCGGACAGCGTGTTGCGCATCAGCGCCGCACCAGCTCGTGCAATCCGCCGATGATGGCCCAGGTGACGCCGAGGACCGGCCATGCCCAGTCGAAACTCGTCTTGGGAAAAGCCGCATCGATGGTGACGATGATGCCCACGCCGATGCCGAAGGTCAGCGAGAGCACTTCCAGAAAGCGCTTCTGCCGGTATTCGTCGATGTGGCGATAGAACCGCCACACCACCAGCGTCATCAGCCAGACAGGGATCGCCGGCACGAGCGTTGCCAGCGTTGCAAGTTCGGGACTGCCCGCATGCGCGACCAGCCACGGCCGTCCTTTTGCCGCGGCGATGTAGAGCAAGGCGGCGAGAAACATCTCGATGACATAGATTCGGTCGGCATTTTTCACCGGATAAGCGCTGGCGGGCATGGCGGCCTCCTGTAAAGCGAGCTTTACATAGGGCCGCCCCAGTACGCTGTCAAGCAGACTTTACACAGAATCTTTGGGCGGCGTTCCACGCTTGCGATGCTTGCCTTCCGCCAGCGCCACGATGATGCCGCGCAGGGTGCGCACTTCCTGGTCGGTGAACTCCGCGCGCGAGAGCATCTGGCGAATATTGCGGATCATCGTCTCCGCCTTGTCCGGCGGATAGAGGAACCCGTTCGCCAGCAATTCGCCCTCCAGATGTTCGAAGAGATGGATCATCTCCTCGCGCGTGGCTTTGCGCGCGAGTGGGCCGTGCTCCAGCTTGTAACCGGGCGTCTCATCGCCGGACTTGAACCATTCATATGCGATGAGCAGCACCGCCTGCGCCAGATTGATGGAGGAGAATTCCTCAGAGGTCGGCACGGTGATGACAGCGCTCGACAGCGACACCTCGTCATTCTCCAGCCCGGTGCGCTCGTTGCCGAAAAGGATGCCGCACTTTTCGCCGCGCGCGATGGCGTCGCGCAGAAGTTTCATGCCGGCTTCGGGCGTATAGATCTGCTTGGCGAAGCCACGATTGCGCGCTGTTGTCGCCAGCACAAATTGCAGATCGCCGATGCCCTCTTTGAGCGTGGGGAACACGCGCGCATCGTCAAGCACAAAGGACGCGCCGACGGCCATCACATTCGCCCGCTCGTTCGGCCATCCGTCGCGCGGCTTGATAAGGCGCAGATCGGAGAGCGCAAAATTCGCCATCGCCCGCGCCGCCGCGCCGATATTCTCGCCGAGCTGCGGGTGGGAAAGAATGATGGAAGGAGCCGTCATAGGCCTGCATTGCCACGAAGACGCAGACACGGCAATCATCCCGCATGGACGCCATCGCCGACAAACGCCCCAGGCCCATCCCCGCCACCATTGGACTGTTCTTCGGCGGTCTGTGGTGCTGGCTCGGCGCGCAGGGATTGCCACCCATCTGGCAGATGCCGGTCGGAGTTGCGGGCATTCTTGCCAGCCTTCTTCTCATCGCTCGGTTGTGGCGCATGAAGACACTGGCGGGAACCGGCAATGCCATGTTCGGCCGCAGCGCCTATCTGCTCGCCGTGGCCTTCGAGGTCGCCGCCATCGTCCTCTTCACCAACCTCGCGCCGAAATATGGCTGGCAGGATCAACTCATCCCCGTCGTCGGCATCATCGTGGGTCTGCACTTCATCGGGCTGTGGCGGGCCACGATGATGACGCGTTTCCTCTGGATCGCGGGCGGCATGGTGGCGATATCAGCGGCATCGGCCTTCCTGCCCCATGCATGGAATGGCCTCGATCCGCGCGACGCGGCCTGCGGTTTCGGCAACGCGCTGGTGCTGTGGTTTGGGGCGTTCCAGCCGCCGAAATAGCGGCGCGATAAGCCGCTTTGACCCTGTCACTTTCGACAGCTATACCGCCGCCAGCCAACACCAGAGGGTCTCCATGAACAAGATCAAGGTAACCGGTACCGTCGTCGAACTCGATGGCGACGAGATGACCCGCATCATCTGGGATCTCATCAAGAAGAAGCTGATCCTGCCTTACCTGGACGTGAACCTCGAATATTACGACCTCGGCGTGGAACACCGCGACGCGACGAAAGACAAAGTCACCGTCGATGCCGCCGAAGCGATCAAGAAGCACGGCGTGGGCGTTAAATGCGCCACCATCACGCCGGACGAAGCGCGCGTGAAAGAGTTCAATCTGCACGAGATGTGGAAGTCGCCCAACGGCACGATCCGCAACATCCTGGGCGGCGTGATCTTCCGCGAGCCGATCATCTGCAAGAACGTGCCACGCCTTGTGCCCGGCTGGACCAAGCCCATCGTCGTCGGCCGTCATGCCTTCGGCGATCAGTACCGTGCCACCGATTTCCGCTATCCGGGCAAGGGCGTGCTGACGATCAAGTTCGTCGGCGAAGACGGCACGGTGATCGAGAAGGAAGTGTTCAAGGCGCCGGGATCCGGTGTCGCGATGGCGATGTACAACCTCGACGATTCCATCCGCGATTTCGCGCGCGCCTCGCTGAACTACGGCCTTGCGCGCACCTATCCGGTGTATCTCTCCACCAAGAACACGATTCTCAAGGCCTATGACGGCCGCTTCAAGGATATCTTCCAGGAAGTATACGAGAAGGAATTCGAGGCGAAGTTCAAGGAAGCCGGCATCACCTATGAGCACCGCCTGATCGACGACATGGTCGCCTCCGCCCTCAAATGGGAAGGCGGCTATGTGTGGGCGTGCAAGAACTACGACGGCGACGTGCAGTCCGACACCGTGGCGCAGGGCTTCGGTTCGCTCGGCCTGATGACGTCGGTGCTCACAACGCCGGACGGCAAGATCGTGGAAGCGGAAGCCGCCCATGGCACCGTCACGCGCCACTACCGCGAGCACCAGAAGGGCAAGTCCACCTCGACCAACTCCATCGCGTCGATCTTCGCGTGGACACGCGGTCTCGCCCACCGCGCCAAGCTCGACAACAATCCCGCGCTCGACAAGTTCGCGCACACGCTGGAGAAGGTCTGCGTCGATACCGTGGAAAGCGGCTACATGACGAAGGACCTCGCCCTCCTCGTCGGCCCCGACCAGAAGTGGCTGACGACCGAGGGCTTCCTCGACAAGGTGGATGAGAACCTGAAAAAGGCGATGGCCGCGTAAATCGCGTTCCCATTGGTAAACGGAACGGCGCGGGCGCTGCTCGTGCCGTTTTCGTTTGTGCGCGAAACCCGTATAACGCCCCGTCATTCCGGGTCGCACAGCATGTCCGAGAGTTTTCAAACCGCCTTCGCCCTTCACCAGCAGGGCCAGATTGAAGAAGCAGAGACGCACTATCGCGCCGCGCTCGAGGCTCGGCCGGACCATTTCGAGGCGCTGAACAATCTGGGCCTGCTGCTGGCGCGTCAGGGAAAGCTCGACGAAGCGATCGCGTTGACGCGCAAGGCTATCCCACTCGCGGCTGACAATTCGGAAACGCAAAGCAATCTGGGCGACATGCTGTTCCGCGCCGGCGATCTCGAAGAAGCGCGCCAGTGGCTGGAAAAATCGCTCGCGCAGCGTCCCGGCCGGGCGATCGCGCTGATGCGTCTGTTGCGCGTGTTGCGGGCGCAGAACCGCTCGGAAGAAGCCCTGCCCTTTCTGGACAACGCCGTGGCCCGCAGGCCGCAGAGCGCCGAAATCCACCAGATGCGCGGCGCGCTTCTGAACGCGCTCGGCCAGCAGGAAGAAGCAAGGCTGGCCTTCGAACGCGCCGTCGCGATCCGGCCCAACGGCCACTACTTCCGCGATCTGGCGGCGGTCACCAAATTCACGCCCGACAACAAGCACATCGCCAACATGGAAGCGATGCAGCGCAGCCCCAATGTGCCGCCGGATCAAGCCATGGCACTGCACTTCGCGCTCGGCAAGGCCTATGCCGACACGCGCGACTACGACCATTCCTTCATCCACCAGATCGAAGCCAATCGCCGCCGCCGCGAGACCACGGCTTACAATGAAACCGCGGAGATGCTCCGCTTCGAAAAGCTGAAGAACCTGTTCACCGCAGACGTGCTGCGCAACCGCGCAGTGGGCGACGCGTCGGACAAGCCGGTGTTCATCGTCGGCATGCCGCGTTCGGGCAGCACGCTGGTGGAGCAGATCTTGGCGAGCCATCCGGATACCAGTGCGATCGGCGAGAGCCCGCTGTGGCACAAGGCCGTCACGACCGCACTGGGCGATCTGGATTTCACCGATGCGCCGAAAGATGCGAGCGACGATCAATTGCGCGCCATCGGTGCAAACTACGTTGCCGACATCACGCGCCTTCAGCCGACCGCCAAACGCATCGTCGACAAGATGCTGCTGAACTTCCTCTATGTCGGCCTCATCCACATGGCGCTGCCGAACGCGCGCATCATCCACACCATGCGCGATCCGGTGGACACGTGCCTGTCGGCCTTCGCGGAGGAATTCCCCGGCGGACCACCCTGGCTGTTCGAGCTCGGCGAGCTTGGCCGTTTCTGGCGCGCCTATGCCGGATTGATGGATCACTGGCGCAGCGTGCTGCCGGAAGGTGTTATGCTGGATGTGCGTTACGAGGATGTCGTCGCCGATCTGGAAGTCAGCGCACGCAAGATCGTCGCGCATATCGGCCTGCCGTGGCACGCAGCGTGTCTTGCGTTTAACAAGACACAACGCCCGGTGTGGACGGCCAGCGCGGATCAGGTGCGCAAGCCCATTTATACAACCTCCATCGGCCGCTGGCGCCCGAGCGAGAAATATCTGAAACCCTTGCTGGACGCGCTTGGCGAATAGGCGCGTTCGGCGCAAAATCGCCGCGATGCGAGAAATCCTCACGGCAACCGAGCGCGTTTACCTCGCGCCCGCGGAATATGTCGACAGCGATCATCCGGCGATTGTCGCCGCGGCCAACGATATCTGTGCCGGCGCGCGTTCGGAATCGGAGAAAGCGCTCGCCATCTATTATTTCGTGCGTGAGATCCTCTATCACGCCGCCGATTTTGCCGACCTCGACTCTTATCGCGCCAGCCATGTGCTTGCTGCCGGTCACGGCTATTGCGGCGCCAAGGCATCGCTGTTCGCAGCGCTGTGCCGCGCGTCCGGGCTTCCGGCGCGCCTTCTTTTCGCCGACGTCACCAATCACATCGCCACGCCGCGCACCCGCGAGAAATTCGGATCGGACCTTTATGCCTGGCACGGCTACAACGAAGTGATGATCGCGGGCCGCTGGGTGAAGGTGAGCCCGACATTCAATTCGTCGATGTGCCGCAAGATCGGCGTCGCACCGCTGGAATTCGACGGCATCTCCGATGCCTGTCTGCAGCCGTTCGATGACGCCGGCCGCACATTCATGACATATGAAAAATTCCACGGCACATTCCACGACGTGCCCGCGAAATTCCTCGCCGCCGAGATGTATCGCCTTTATCCCGACGTCTGCGCGGCGATCCGTGACGGTGAATTTCCGCTACCCGAGGAACTGCGTGTCCGAAAGGCCTAAGCCGCCCTCGCCACCATCCCCATCAAGCCAATCTCGTTGCCGTCAGGGTCCTTGAAGAACTGCAGCTTCAGTTCGTGCGTGTCGGTGCGCTGGAGCGTTTCCGTGTTTCCCATGAGTTCAACGCCTTTTGCCTTCAGCGCGGTCACAAGCAACGGCAAATCCGGCGCGTCGAAATAAATGTAGGTGCCGCCGCCGATGGGCTGGTCCGCCTTCTCGTGCAACCCCACCATCAGCCGCTGCC
>DATCRK010000075.1:0-72319 GCA_036569005.1 Rhizomicrobium sp.
GTCATAAAGGTGGCTGGCATGCAGCAATGCCTTGGACGGAATGCAGCCGACATTCAGGCAAGTCCCGCCAAACGCGCCGCGCTTGTCGATGCAGGCGGAAGTGAGCCCGAGTTGGCCCGCGCGAATGGCGGCGTTGTACCCGCCGGGACCGCCGCCGATCACCACAACATCGAAACTATCGCTCATCTGTCATTCCCATTCGATTGTCATCCCCGGCGAGCCGCGGAACGCGGCGAGGGAAGGGGACCCAGGTCGTGACACGGGTCGGTGCCGGAGGATTATTCGTATATGCGTTTTCCAATCTCACACTTCGATCCACCTGGGTCCCCTTCCCCTCGCGCCCTTCGGTCGCTCGGCCGGGGATGACAAGCGGTTACACATCCAGCAGCAAACGCTCCGGATCTTCGATGTTTTCCTTCACGCGCACGAGGAAGGTGACGGCTTCGCGGCCGTCGACCAGGCGGTGATCGTAGGAGAGCGCCAGATACATCATCGGGCGGATTTCGACCTTGCCGTCGATCGCCATCGGGCGCGGCTGGATCTTGTGCATGCCGAGAATGCCCGACTGCGGCGCATTCAGGATCGGCGTCGACATCAGCGAGCCGAACACGCCGCCATTGGTGATGGAGAAGATGCCGCCCTGCAGCTCTTCCAGCTTCAGGCGGCCATCGCGCGCGCGTGTGCCGTAATCGTTGGTCGCCGCTTCGATGCCCGCGAGCGACAGCTTGTCGGCATCGCGCACCACCGGCACCACAAGGCCCTTCTCGGTCGATACGGCGATGCCGATGTCGTAATAATTCTTGTAAACGATGTCGTCGCCTTCGATCTCGGCGTTGACGTTCGGAATGTCCTTCAGCGCCGCGATGCAGGCTTTCACGAAGAAGCCCATGAAGCCCAGGCGCACGCCATGCTTCTTCTCGAAGCTGTCCTTGTATTCGCTGCGCAGCGCCATCACCGCGGTCATGTCGACTTCGTTGAAGGTGGTGAGCTGGGCGGCGGTGTTCTGCGATTCTTTCAGGCGCAGCGCGATGGTCTTGCGCAAACGCGTCATCGTTACGCGTTCCTCGCGGGTGGCATTGGCGCGCGGGCCGGATGAGACCGGCGCAGGCGCAACGGCCGGGCGCGGCGCGGCGGCGCGCGATTCCAGCGCCGACAGCATGTCGCCTTTGAGCACGCGGCCATCGCGGCCGCTGCCTTGAATGGATGCGGGATTGAGCCCGCTCTCTTCGGAGATGCGGCGCACGCTCGGCATCACCGGCGCGGCGCTGGACGATGTCAGCGGCTGCGCGACCGCTTGCGGTGCGGGCTTCGGTGCAGCAGGTGCCGGTGCGGGAGCAGCAGGTTTGGGCGCGGCAGCTTGCGGGTTGCTCGCGGGCGTTGCGGATGCGCTGCCGGCTTTGCCTTCGGCGATGGCGCCGAGGATGGCGCCGACCTGAACCGTCGATCCCGCCTGCACGGAAATGGATTCAATCGCGCCATCCGCCGGCGCGGGCACTTCCACGGTCACCTTGTCGGTTTCCAGTTCCAGGATCGGCTCGTCGCGCTTGACCGCTTCGCCTTCCTTCTTGAACCAGCGCGCGACGGTGGCTTCCGTCACGCTTTCGCCCATCGCGGGGACTTTGATCTCGATGCTCATGGCAATCTCTTTCGAAACTTTTGGCGAACTTAAAGGGACAGCGCGTCGTTCAGGAACGCTTTCAATTCGGCGGTGTGCTGGCTCATCAGGCCGGCCGCGGTGGAGGCATATTCAGGGCGGCCGACATAACGCGGGCGGCGATCGCCCGGCAGTTCGGAAAGAACATCTTCGATGCGCTCTTCCGCGAAATGCCAAGCGCCCTGGTTCTTCGGCTCTTCCTGGCACCACACGATGTCGGCTTTGTTGAAGCGGCGAAGTTCCTGCACCAGCGTCTCGCGCGGGAACGGATAAAGCTGCTCGATGCGCAGGATCTGGATGCGGCCTTCGTTGCGCTTCTCGCGCTCATCCATCAGGTCGAAATAGACCTTGCCGCTGCACAGCACGACGCGGCGGATCTGCTCGTCGGGAACGAGCTTTACGCTGGTTGCGCCGGGCACGCACTCGGCCTGGTCCTGGAACACGCGATGGAACGATGATCCCGGTCCCATGTCGGAGAGGAAGGAGACGCAGCGCTTGTTGCGCAGCAAGGACTTCGGCGTCATCAGGATCAACGGCTTGCGGAACGGCCGGTGAAGCTGGCGGCGCAGGATGTGGAAATAGTTCGCCGGTGTCGTCGGGATGGCGACCTGCATGTTGTCCTGCGCGCAAAGCTGCAGGTAACGCTCAAGTCGCGCGGAGGAATGCTCCGGACCCTGACCTTCATAGCCATGCGGCAACAGCATCACGAGGCCGGACATGCGCAGCCACTTCATCTCGCCGGAGGAAATGAACTGGTCGATGACGACCTGCGCGCCGTTGGCGAAATCGCCGAACTGCGCTTCCCACAACACGAGCGCTTTCGGCTCGGCGAGGCTGTAGCCATATTCGAAGCCCAGCACCGCTTCTTCGGAGAGCAGCGAGTCGATCACTTCGAACTCGCCCTGTCCGTCGCGGATATGGGCCAGCGGGTGATAACGCTCCTCGGTTTCCTGATCGACCAGCGCGGAATGGCGCTGGCTGAATGTGCCGCGCGCGGAGTCCTGCCCCGACAGGCGCACCGGATAGCCTTCGTTCATCAGCGTGCCGAAGGCGAGGGCTTCCGCCGTCGCCCAGTCGAAGCCTTCGCCGGTTTCGAACATCTTGGCTTTCGCTTCGAGCTGGCGCGCGATGGTCTTGTGCAGATGGAAACCTTCAGGCGCGGTGGTGAGCGCCTTGCCGACAAGCTTCAGATTGTCGAGCGACACCGAGGTTTCGCCGCGGCGGTCACCGGCCTTCGCGGTTTCGAAACCGGCCCAGCGCCCGTCCAGCCAATCGGCGCGATTGGGCAGGTGCGCTTTCGAGGCTTCGAATTCTTCGTCGAGGCGCTTGTTGAAGTCCGCGATCATCGCGCGGATGTCGTCCTGCGTCAGCGTGCCTTCGCTCACCAGCTTGGTCGCATAGAGCTCCAGCGTCGTCGGATGATCCTTGATCGCGCGATACATCAGCGGCTGGGTGAAGGCCGGCTCATCCGTCTCGTTGTGACCGAACCTGCGATAGCAGATCATGTCGATCACCACGTCCTTGTGGAACAACTGGCGGAATTCGGTGGCGATGCGCGCCACATGCACGACCGCTTCCGGATCGTCGCCGTTCACATGGAAGATCGGCGCCTGCACCATCAACGCGATGTCGGTGGCGTAGGGCGAGGAGCGCGAATAGATCGGCGCGGTGGTGAAGCCGATCTGGTTGTTGATCACGAAATGGATGGTGCCGCCGGTGCGATAGCCTTTGGTGCCGCTCATTGCGAAGCATTCGGCCACCACGCCCTGTCCCGCGAACGCCGCATCGCCGTGGAGCAAAAGCGGAAGAACGCTGGTACGCTCTTTGGTGTCGCTGAATTGCTGCTGCTTGGCGCGCGCCTTGCCGAGCACCACGGAATCTTCAGCTTCCAGATGCGATGGGTTCGCCGCCAGCGAAAGATGCACGGACTTGCCGTCGAACTCGCGGTCGGACGAAGCGCCCAGATGGTATTTCACGTCGCCGGAGCCTTCGACATCGGAAGGCTTCGCGGCGCCGCCCTGGAATTCGTGGAAGATCTGCCGATACGGCTTGCCCATCACGTTCGCGAGCACATTGAGGCGTCCGCGATGCGCCATGCCAAGCTCGATGTCTTTCACGCCAAGCTGGCCGCCGCGCTTGATGATCTGCTCCAGTGCCGGGATCGTGCTTTCGCCGCCGTCCAGGCCGAAACGCTTGGTGCCGAGGAAGCGAAGCCCCGCGAATTTCTCGAAGCCTTCCGCTTCGACGAGCTTGTTCAGGATCGCACGCTTGCCCTCGGGGGTGAAGGTGATTTCCTTGTCCGGCCCTTCGATGCGCCGTTGCAACCAATCCTTCTGCTCGGGATCGTTGATGTGCATGAACTCGTAGCCGATCCGTCCGCAATAGGTGCGCGTCAGGATGTCGACCATCTGGCGCGGCGTGGCGGTGGCCAAGCCCAGCACGCCGTCCATGTAAACAGGCGAGTCCATGTCTTCCGCGTGGAAGCCGTAGAATGCCGGATCGAGTTGCGGCTGCGGCGCGCGTTGCACGATCTTCAGCGGATCGAGGTCGGCGGCGAGATGGCCGATCATGCGATAGGCGCGCACCATCTGGATGGCGCGGATGGATTTGTGCGCGGCGGTGTGGATGTCCGCTTCGCTCGCGCCGGCGCCTTTGCGCTGCGGCCACTGGCCGGTGAGCGCGCCGACCGTGTCGTTCGTTTCCACATCGAGCTTCGCATCGCGCCGCCAGGCGGGGCCGCGGCCAAGCTGCGTCGCATTCAATCCGCGCTCGCCGAGTTCCGCGAACCACTGCCGCCACGAAGGATCCACCGCGTCGGGGTTCTCCTGATACTGGGCGTAGAGCTGCTCGATGAATTGCGCGTTGGCGCCGGAAAGGAAGGACGTCGCCTCCAGGATCTCGTTAGAGGCCCTGCCGAGGCGGTCTGATGGGGATTGACTTGTCATTTCAATGACTTGGGGCGGTGTTTGGCCGCCCGTTCCTGGAAGCCCGGCGCGCTTCTTCCGCGCCTGCGAAGGGGTGTGGGCTTAACGCATCCGCGAGACGAATGCACGGCCTTTCCCAGCCCTATCAAGGGGCCGCACGGTTAATATGTGATTTACTTTTGACGGTTTCGAGGCGGCGTCTTGACCCGCCAATCCCCCACCACACGTAAGGACTGTCGCCGGCCTGTTCGGGCCGGATTTTTCGGAGAGGCCCATGACCCTTCGTCTGCCGCTTTGCGCGGGCGCCTTCTTGCTGCTTGCGTCGTCTTCTGCTTTCGCTGCGCCGGTTCTCGACATCGACAGCCGCGTCGGCAAATTCCAGACCTTTTACGCGCATGCAACGGCCAAGCCGATGGATGCCGATGCGCGCTTCAAGCTGTGGCAGACGGAAGACGGTCTCGCCGCCGTTCCACCCGGCGCTGACGGCGATGCGATGGCGCGCAAGCTGCTCGACGACGCGTGGAGCCGGTATCCGGCGCTGATGCCGAAACTGGACGGGCTGGAAAAGGCGGCGGAAGCCACCGCACGCGAGATGTTCGCGAAGGACAATGAGATCCTCGACGCGGCGAACGATCCCATCCATACGCGTCTGGTCTTGTATGTCGGCCAGTTCGACAACAACGCCTTCACCGTGCCGCCGATGAACGGAAAGCCTGCGACGATCCTGATGCCGGTGGAGAATATCAATCTGAAGATCGCGCTGGCGCACGAGTTGACGCATTCGATCGAGCTTCAGCTCGTGCCGGTGAAGAATTCCTTCGGCGCGCCGGTTGGCGAGACGATGTTTCTGGAAGGCCTTGCGATGCGCACGTCGCAGCGCGCCGTGCCCGGCCTGCCCGATGCGGCCTATACGTCGATGCCGAACGAGCCGGACTGGATGCCCGATTGCGTGGCGAAGAAGGACGCCGTGTTGAAAGCCATCGCACCCGATCTCGACAAGAGCGGGCGCGAGATCGCGATGAAATACACGTTCGGCCAGGGCAACACGGGCATGCAGCGCGAGGCTTACTGCGCGGCGTGGTTCGTGATGGGCAAGCTTCTCGACAGCGGCAAGACGCTGCCGCAGCTTGCCCGCGTTCCCGAAGATCAGATGGTGGCGACCATCAAGGCCGCCATCGCCGACTGACTATTTGCCGTTGAGCAGTTCCACCAGCGTGGTGCCGAGTGCCGCGGGATTGGGCGAGACGCGGATGCCTGCGGATTTCATTGCTTCGATCTTGGAATTCGCGTCGCCCTTGCCGCCGGAAATGATGGCGCCGGCATGGCCCATGCGGCGGCCCGGCGGCGCCGTGACACCGGCGATGAATCCGACGGTCGGCTTCTTGATCTTGTTGTGCTTGAGGAAGTCGGCCGCGTCTTCTTCGGCGCTGCCGCCGATCTCGCCGATCATGATGATCGATTTGGTTTCCGGGTCTTTCAGGAACATGTCGAGCACTTCGATATGCTCGGTGCCTTTCACCGGATCGCCGCCGATACCAACACAAGTGGTCTGGCCGAGGCCGACGGCAGTGGTCTGCGCAACAGCTTCATACGTCAGCGTGCCGGAGCGCGAGACGATGCCGACCGAACCGCGCTTGTGAATGTGTCCCGGCATGATGCCGATCTTGCATTCGCCGGGTGTGATGACACCGGGGCAGTTGGGGCCGATGAGGCGCGACTTCGAACCGCCCAGCGCGCGCTTCACCTTCACCATGTCCAGCACCGGAATGCCTTCGGTGATGCAGACGATGAGCGGCAACTCCGCATCGATGGCTTCGAGGATCGCGTCCGCCGCGAACGGCGGCGGCACATAGATCACGGTTGCGTCGCATCCGGTCTTCTCGCGGGCTTCGCGCACGGTGTCGAACACGGGCAAGCCCAGATGCGTCGACCCGCCTTTGCCGGGCGAGGTGCCGCCTACCATCTTGGTGCCGTAGGCGATGGCCTGTTCGGAATGGAAGGTGCCCTGATTGCCGGTGAAGCCCTGGCAAATGACCTTGGTGTTCTTGTCGACGAGGATGGACATGGCGATTCCTATTTGAAGGCGGAAAGAGAAGTCTGCGATTCAGCGCCGGTCAACATATTCATTCGGACTTTTGCGCGGCTGCGGCACTGCGCGTTTCCTCGTACAGCGCCGCGATATCTGCGTTTTTTAGCGCGCCGAGTTCGGCATGTGCAGCATCGGTGGCGTCGCGGTCACCCATGCCTTGGCCATACAGGCCATAGCCCTTTTCGCCGTATTCGAACATGAAATAGGCCGGGCTTGAGGGACTGCCCAGTGTTGAGACCACCTGAACGCTTTTGCCGTCAGCGCAACCAAAGACCAGCCATGATTGTGCGCCGTAGGTTTTTGCAATCGGACCGACGCTGCAATCCATTGTCGGTGGCGACCACACATTCTCATCGGTGAAGCTCTGCGCCGAAGCAGATGCCGTTGCGGACAGCAGAAAGAGAATTACGGACGACGCGGCACGCATGATCAGCCCTTCACGGCCTTGACGATCTTTTGCGCGGCGTCGGCGAGGTCGTTGCCGGAGACGATAGGCAGGCCGCTGTCGGCGAGGATTTTCTTGCCGAGTTCGACATTGGTGCCTTCGAGGCGAACCACCAGCGGAACCTTCAGCGAAATCTCACGCGCAGCGGCGACGATGCCTTCCGCGATGATGTCGCATTTCATGATGCCGCCGAAGATATTGACCAGAATGCCTTTCACATGCGGATCGGAGACGATGATCTTGAACGCCGCGGTGACTTTCTCTTTCGTCGCGCCGCCGCCGACATCGAGGAAGTTGGCAGGCTCCGAACCGTAGAGCTTGATGATGTCCATCGTTGCCATGGCGAGACCCGCGCCGTTCACCATGCAGCCGATCTCGCCATCGAGCTTGACGTAGTTGAGGTCATATTTCGATGCCTCAACCTCCATCGGATCTTCTTCGTCGAGATCGCGCAGTTCCTGGATGTCCTTGTGGCGGAACAGCGAGTTGTCATCGAAGTTCATCTTCGCATCGAGGCAGATGACGTTGCCGTCTTTCGTCACCACGAGCGGGTTGATTTCGAGAAGGCTCATGTCCTTGGCGAGGAACGCGTTGTAAAGCGACTGCACCAGCTTGCCGCATTGCTTGGCGGTGTCACCTTTCAGCTTCAGCGCGGTCGCGATGTCGAGGCCGACATAAGGCGAGTAACCGACCGCCGGTTCGATCTGGAACGTCTGAATTTTCTCGGGCGTGTCATGCGCCACCGCTTCGATGTCCATACCGCCCTCGGTGGAGACGATGAAAGCGATGCGCGATGTCTCGCGATCGACCAGCGCCGACAAATACAATTCACGGTCAATCGCCGAACCGTCTTCGATATAGAGCCGCTTCACCACCCGCCCCGCCGGGCCGGTCTGGTGCGTCACCAAGGTCATGCCCAGCATGCGCTTGGCTTCTTTCTCGACGTCCTCGATGGACTTCACCACCTTCACGCCGCCGCCCTTGCCACGTCCGCCGGCATGGATCTGCGCCTTCACCACCCACACAGGCCCGGGCAACTGCTTCGCCGCCGCGACGGCTTCCTCGACGGTGAACGCGGGAATGCCCTTGGGAACGGGAACGCCGAAGCCGCGCAGGACTTCCTTGGCCTGATATTCGTGGATGTTCATGGAGACTCCGAAATGCCGGAAAAAGTGAGGTCGGGCCGCACAATAGCAAGGCGTCCCGCCCGTGCAAGGAAGGCAAAGTCGCAGCTTTCTGTTCGAAAAATCAGGCTTTTGCGAACCGGGCGCGAGAGGCTTCACCGGCGGCATACCGCAGCGTCAGCGCGAGCGCCGCGATCATCACCGGAACGGCGATGGGAATGAGGGTGAGCGCGGGCAGGGCACGCGCGACGAACGGCATCATCCAGAGTCCGGCGAGCAGCGATTTTTCATAGGGACGGAAGCCGCCGGCGATTCCATCCACCGCAAGCAACGCGATCGCCGGCGCGAGCGCCATCAGGTCGTAGTCCAGGCTGTACGGCGTGGCGAGGATCGCGGCGATGCAAAGCGATGCGTTCTTGATCTCTTGCGATGCGCCGCTGCGCCAGATGCGAAAGACCGACACGGCGCAAAGAAGCGTGAGCAGTCCCTGCGCCGCATAAGCCAGCGATACCGGGCCACCCCACAGGCGCACCCACGCGAACATGCTCTGGATTCGATAGAAGCCGGTTTGGCCTTGTTCGAGCACGACGGTGCGCGTGAATTGTTCGGATGCGAGAAATGCCGTCCATATCTCCATGCCGAACGCGACGGTACACAATAGCGAAAGCCCGATGACGGAAAGCACCGCGCCGCCGATCGCGCGCCAGCGGGCCGTTACGAGAAGCGCCAGCGGAATCATCAAGCCGAACTGCGGCTTGTAAGCGAGAAGCCCGAACAACACGCCCGCGATAACGGGCCGCGTATCGAGCAATGCCAACGCACCTGCGAGCAGAGCTGCTGTAAGAAACCCGTTGTGACCCGCGAGCAGATTGGCAAGCACCGCCGGAAAGGCAATCGCGAACAGGAGCCAGGTGGAGCTTCGTATCGCCGTTCCGCGCAACAATAGCGCCATCGCGCCGAGATAAAGCGCGAAAGTCGCCGCCTGCCAGACGAACAGCGCCGCGAAATAGGGAAGCCATGCCAGCGGTGTTGCGATCAACAGAAGAAACGGCGGATAGTGCCAGCCATAGAACAGTGTCTTTGCGCCAAAGATCGCCCGCTCAGCGGCCAGATGCTTCGCCGGAACATAGATGTCCGCCGCGTGACCGGCATTCGCCTGAACGCCGGCCGCATAGATGTTCGAGAAATCCGATCCCAGCGGACGGCCTTGATAGTCGTTCAACCCGTGCGCCGTGAGGAACAGGCAGGCGACGACGGCGGCATAGGCGATGAGCAACGCGCAAGCCCAAAGCCGTGCGCGTTCGAGCGTGACCCAATCGTCTTGGCGGAGGTATTCCCAGAAACGCAAAAAATCCGGCCTTCTTTGCGGAAAGCCGGATTTTGCGCGTGTTGCCTTAAGACTTAGTAGCTGCTGGACCCCACGCCACCGTCCATGGACATGCCCGAAACTTCCGTGTCCGAGGCGGTGGATTGCGACATGCGGGACGAGGTAGCGCAGACCTGCGTCCGGTAGGAGAAGAAGAAGTCACCCGTGCCGTAGAGGCGCAGGTTCGTGCGCTCCGTGCAATCCTTCACCGGAACGGCCGGCGCGCATTTCAGCATGCCGTCCTTGTAGTGGCGCAGCGCTTCGCCCGGGCCACAATTCAGCACCGTGCCGTTGCCATAGGCGCCGGCCATGCCCTGATCGGATTGGACCATATCGCCGATGACGACCTTCAGCGTCGCGCCTGGAATGCAGCGCGCCACTTCGCCTTCGTATGCGGACTCGATCCAGGTATCGCGCGTCATGTGCGAGGCGCCGAATTCCTGGCCCTGCGCCACGCACACAGCGTGGATCGCTTTCACGACGCTGGCTTCCGTCATCTGGCAGGTCTGCTGCGCTTCCACAGCCACCGCGCCGCCGACATAGCCGCCGCCCTGGTTGATCGTGGTCGATTCCGAATAAGAGCCGCTCGACACATAGGTGTTCGACGAGGCGCTCGCGGATGCGCTCGCCTGCGCCAGCGCTGCGGCAAACGCCGCCGCTTCGGCGCTGCCGCCACCGCCACCCTTCACGATCACGATGTTCTTGTTGATCGCGATGTTCTTGTTGTCGTTCACGTTCTTATTGATGTTCACGTTTTTGTTGATGTTGATGTTCTTGTTGATGTTGTTGTTGATGTTCACATTGATGTTTTTGTTGTCGTTTATGTTCTTGTTGATGTTGATGTTCTTGCTGTTGTTGATGTTGTTATTGATATTGATGTTTTTGAAATTGTTGATGTTGTTGTTGATGTTCACCGGCTTGTACACGTTGATGTTCTTGTTGATGTAGGTCGGCTTGTTGATGTTGATGCCGCCGCCATGGCCCATATTCTTGCAGCCGGGGCCGCCGCTCATGCCGCCATAATTCATGTGGCCGCCGCCATAGGAGCCGCCGGCGAACGCCGGGACAATCGGCGCTGTCGCGGTGAGGAAGGCGAAGGACGTGGCGAAAACAAGTACGGGCTTGAACGTCATGGCATGCTCCTTGGCCTTGCCATGCTAGCCGCGCTCCCTTGAGACGCTGCCTTGAACATTGACAAAGCCTTAATGTCAGACCGTCAATGCTTCACGAACCATGCCATGTGCGCCGGTTGGCGGGGACCGCGATTTGATCCAAAACGAAACAGTTCTTGAGGCTGCACACCCCGGCGGTTGCAAATCGTGATCCCGATCTCAGACGACAATCCCACGCGCACGCCAGCCATCGTGAACTGGGCCATCATCCTGGCCTGTGTGGCGGCTTTCATCTGGGAGATTTCGCTGGGGCATCAGATGGATGCTGCGATCATGATCTTGGGCTTCACGCCCCAGGCCCTGTCAGGACCCGCCCATGCCTTGCCCGGCTACATTGCCGTACCCGGTCCGGCCACCATCTTCACATCGATGTTCCTGCACGGTGGATGGCTGCATATCGGCGGAAACATGCTTTACCTCTGGATCTTCGGAAACAACATCGAAGATGCGATGGGGCATGTGCGCTATCTGCTCTTCTATCTGGTGTGCGGCGTCGCCGCCGCATTAACGATGGCGTTCCTGGATCCGCACTCGCAAATCCCGATGGTGGGTGCTTCGGGTGCGATCTCAGGCGTGCTCGCGGCCTATGTGCTTCTTTATCCGCGCGTGCGCGTGACGGTGATCGTGCCACTGGGCATCATCTTCTATCCGCTTGCCGTCAGCGCGATCTGGGTGATCGGCTTCTGGTTCGTGCTGCAGCTGATCAGCGTCGCGTTTACGCCGTTGGGCCAGCCCGGCGTTGCGTTTGGCGCGCATATCGGCGGCTTCATCGCGGGTCTCGCGCTCACGCCGCTTCTCAAATCGCGCCAGGTTTGGTTGTTCGGCAATGTGCGCCGCGGCCCTTGGGGCTGAAGCGTCGCGGTTAATCGCGCAGAACGCCTGAGAAAAACTCCTAAACGTTCCCGCTGGCATGGGCCGTGCTGATGTCCCGGCAGACAGGTTGCGTTTCGTCTCACTGCGAGACGCGGCCGGAAACGAACGCCGGAGCACATAGCGGTCATGAAGCACAGGAACAGCCATCTGCTGGTGGGATATTGGAGCCGTCTGCGCAAAGGCCGCGACATTCCCGATCAGACGGACATCGATCCGCGCTCCATCAAGCGCATGCTCTCGCATGTGTTCATTCTCGAAGCGTCCAACGCGGCGCATCCGATCTATCGCCTGGCCGGCACATCGCTCTGCGAGCGCTATGGCGGCGAGCTCAAGGGCACGAACTTCTTCTCGCATTGGGATGGCCAGAGCCGCAACGCGCTCGCAGCCTTGATGCGCCAGTCGTTGGCGACGCACCAGCCGATCTGCCTGTCCTCCATCGCCTCCACGGCCGATTGCGGCATGGTCGAGCTTGAGACTGTTCTGGCGCCGATCAGCTTCGGCGATGGCGGCCCGACGCGTTTCGTCGGCATGGTGCAGGTGTTGAGCGATATCTCCGCGCTCGGCGGGCGCGCCATCGCATTCGAGCGCCTGGTTGCTTCGCAGATCGTTTCCGAGAATGAGCCGATCTCGGTTCGCCACAATCCGCCGCCGCCCCCGCCGCCGCCAGCCCGTCCGCTGAGCATCTTGCGCAGCCATCCGCGGGCGCCGCATCTGCGTCTTGTCGTTTCGCGTCCGGAAGTCGTTCACAACGAGATGGACGAAGCCATGCTGAAACTGATCGCGGCGCTGGAGATCGTCTCCAAGCCGGCCAATCTCAACGTGGTGTCGAAATCCGTTTGACGTCAGTTTGATGGAGGCGAATCCGGCGGCGCGGCGTTTTTGGTCGCCGGCGATTGTGTCGGGTGATCGACCGGATCGTTGTGCAGGATGATCCGGTTCATGTTCGCCTTCTCCTGCCGTTCCTGGAGGTAAGGCACTTCGTAGCTTTGAATCTTGGCGACATAAGCCTGGAAGGCCGCATCGTCTTCCGGCAAGCGCTTATCGCAACGCTCCGGCGGCAGGTGCCGCTGCTCCTGGCACCACATGTCGAAATTGATGTCGGTAAGCGGAACGGTGCCCGTCGTCTGTGCCTGGGCAACGCCCATCGAGACCGCCCCGGCGAGGGCGAAGGCAAACGCACGAACCTTGATTGTCATGATACCACCTCGCCCAGCATCCTACGCCTGAAACAAACGCTGCGGAAGCGCGCCAGTTGCGCGTGACGGTGTTCGGCGACAAGTCGAGACAGATTTCACACGGCCGTCAGGCCGGATTGCATCGCGCCGTTGTCATGCTGCCGGGGCAATCCTTAAGCGCATTGCCGTCCAGCACGATCGTCATATCCGAGAGGGGGATTTTCGTTTCGCCCGGATAGATCACCTTTTGGATTTCGTGCTCAGCCTGCGCCAGCGCGTCCCGATTTTGGGCAGTGATGGCGATCCCGCCATCCGCGATCAATCCGGGCCAGGCCATCCGGTATTCGCAGCGAATGTCTTGAGGCTGATCCGTGCAGGTCTTGATGTAGCGAATGCAAACCTTGCCGGTGCACGCCTTGGGCGCTTTCCGGAAGTCGTGCATCGCCAAAAACGTCCGTGCCGGCGATGTCCGCTTCATAGGATGCGGCCTTGACGGTCGCGACATAGCCCAGCCCGAAATTCTGCATGGATATGTCGAGATGCTGGCCGGTGAAGCAAAATCCGGCCAGCAGTACCAGGCATCCCGCCATCAGCCTATTCCGCGGCTGCTGCTTGCATACCGTCTTCGGCGACGCGGACATGCTCCGGCATTGGTGCGGCGCGGCCGAGGATCATGTCGGATGCCTTCTCCGCGATCATGATAGTGGGCGCGTTGGTGTTGCCGGAAACGAGAGACGGCATCACCGATGCATCGATGACGCGCAACCCTTCGATCCCGTGGACGCGCAGCTGCGGATCGACCACCGAGTCCTTGTCGTGCCCCATCTTGGCGCTGCCAACAGGGTGATAGATCGTCTCTGCCGTCTTGCGGATGAAAGCGTCGATCTGATCGTCCTTGGTGACGTGCGCGCCCGGCATCAGTTCCGGACCGCGATAGGCGTCGAAGGCCTTGGTGGCGAACAGCTCGCGGGCGATCTTCACGCCCTCGCGCAGCGCACGACGATCTTCCTCCGCTTCAAGGTAATTGGGCTGGATCACCGGTGCCGCGAACGGATCGGCCGACTTGATCGAGATATAGCCGCGGCTTTCCGGGCGAAGCTGGCAGACATGCGCCATGTAGCCGTGGCGATCCGATTTCTTGCGCGTGTGGTCGTACATCAGCGCGGTGATGAAATGGAATTGCAGATCCGGCGTGTCGAGATCCGGCCGGCTCTTCACGAAGCCGCCGGACTCGAGGCCCTGTCCGGTCGCGACGCCGGTGCCGAACAGCATGTATTGCAGGCCCGTTTTCAGCTGCGTGAGCGGCTTGGACTGGCTGTAGAGCGTGATCGGCTGGCTCGATTCGTACTGGATCGAGCAGTCCAGATGATCCTGCAGATTCTTGCCGACGCCCTTCAGGTCGAGCACGACGGGAATGTCGAAGCGCTTCAACGTATCGGCATCGCCCACGCCAGAGAGGAGAAGAACCTGCGGCGTGTTCACTGCGCCGCCTGACAGCAGGACTTCGCGCGTCGCGCCCGCCTGAACCTTCTGTTTGTCCTGGATGTACTCCACCCCCGTCGCGCGGTTGCCCTCGAACAGGATGCGGGCGACGTGCGCATTGGATTCGATGGTGAGATTGGGCCGGTCGATGATCGGCGTCAGATAAGCCGACGCGGCGCTCCAGCGTTTTCCCTTCTTGATGGTGAGTTGATACGGCCCGAAGCCTTCCTGCTGGTAGCCGTTGAAGTCTTTTGTCTCGCGGTATCCGGCATCGATACCGGCCTGCACGAACGCGCCGAACAGCGGATTGTCCGAACGTCCATTGGAAACGTAGAGCGGACCGTTGCCGCCGTGGAAATCGTCGCCGCCGTTCTCGTTCGTTTCGGCGCGCTTGAAATAGGGAAGTACATCGGCGAACGACCAGCCTTCGTTGCCCATCTGGCGCCAGTGGTCGTAATCGCGCGCGTGTCCGCGGATATAGATCATGCCGTTGATGGACGACGACCCGCCCCAGCCGCGACCGCGCGGCCAATAGAGCTTGCGGCCGTTGAGATGAAGCTGGCCCTCTGTGTCGTAGTACCAGTTGTGCGGATTCTTCTTGCCGATGAGGGCAGGGATGCCTGCCGGCATGTGGATCATCATCGACTTGTCGCGCGGTCCCGCTTCGATCAGCAGAACCTGATTGTCCGGATTGGCGGACAGACGATTGGCGAGCACGCAGCCCGCGCTGCCTGCTCCGATGATGATGTAGTCGAAAGCCTTCATGGCGCGCTTCCCGGTCCCCATTCTTCTTGGGGCCGAGACTAGCGCAAAGATGACGCCCGTGTCGCGCTTGTCGCGAAGATGCTGTCGCGCTTCTCGCGCGGCTACCCTTACGGAACGAGCGTCACTACGGCCCGGCGGTTCTTCGGCTCTTTCACGCCGTCGCCAGTCTGTACCGCCAGATCGCTTTCGCCCACGCCGGAGACGCTGATCGCCTCGCGCCGCGCGCCCATATCGACCAGGGCTTCCTCCACCACATTGGCGCGCTTCACGGAAAGGCGCTGATTGTAGCCCGCGGAGCCGGAGGTGTCGGTATGGCCCACGATGGTGATGCGCGACTGGCCGCCGGCGCGCGCCGTGGCGATCGCCTGCTGCAAGGTCGTGAGCTGCTCGGCTTTCAGATCCCAGGAGTTGAGATCGAAGAATACCTGATAATCCGTGGCCGGCGGCGGCGCGGGCGGAGCCGGCGGCGCGGGATTGAGTTCATGCTCAAGCTGCGAGAGCGCGGCGTCCAATCCGCGGCGGCATTGTGCCGACGCGCCGCGCAGGCTGTCCACGCGCGCATCTAAGATCCAGCAATCGAACTCGGCCTGTGCGCGCGCGGCGTCCGCCGGGAATTTGCCGCGGCCATCTTCCAGCGCTTTCAGCAAACGATCGCGCATCGTGGCGGCATCGGCATTTCCATCCGGCGCCGGTTCGGGAAGGACCTCTTGGCCCTGCGCGGCGTCGAGCGCCTTCTGTGCAAAGGCGTTCACGAGATCGCCGACATCCATCGAGCCGGAATCGTCGGAACCGCTGTTGGAATCGAATGCCGTTCCCGCGGAGTCGCCGGCATCGCCGAAGGAATGGGCGAGATAGGAGTAGTTCTTGAACAGCTCCTTGGAGAAATCCGAGCCTGTCGGCTGGGCTTGGTCGAGATCATCGAGCAGACCGTTGCCGGCGCAGGCGGACAGGGCAAGCGCTACTGCCACCACCGCGATGCGGCCGATGCGGGAAAAGGCGAGCGTCATTGCGGAAGGTCTCCTGCTGATACAGACAGATGCCGGTTCCGGACGGAACCGGCGGAATTGCTGGGCGATCCTATAACCCGCGCCGCCCCCGAGGTTAAGCCCTGCTGGGTAATCAAGCTTTAAGGATGACGGCAGGGGGTGGTCGGTAACCTCCTGTTGACCCTTAGAGCCTAAAACAGGCCTGTTGACCCCCGGAGTCCGCCTTTTTTGGGCGGCACTATGCATGGCCGCAGACAAGGAAGAGCTGGTCGCGAAAGCCCGTGCGGAACGCCGGCGCTACAAGCGTGTGCCGGTCGCGTTGTCGGGCCGCCTGTTCGTTCCTTCCGAAAGCCGCGAAGCCCATTGCAAGATCGCCGACATGTCGCCCGGCGGCGCGCGCATCGCGTGCGAAGTCGTACCGCCGGTCGGTACGCAGGTCGTGGTTTACATCGACGGCTTCGGCCGCTTCGAAGGTGCGGTGGCGCGTCCGGACGAAGGCGCGTTCGGCATCCAGTTCAATTGCTCGCAGCACAAGCGTGAGCGCGTGGCGGAACAGCTCACGCTGTATCTCAACGGCGGCAATCTCAGCGAATCGGCATTGCGCCGTCATGATCGCGAGCCCACCAAGGGGCTTGCCCGTTTCACCCGTGCCGATGGCAGCGTGGTGAACTGCGAAGTGCTGGATTTGTCCTTGTCCGGCGTGTCGCTGGCGACGGACGTTCGTCCTCCCGTCGGCGAGTTTGTCCTGATCGGACAGATGGCGGGCCGCGTCGCGCGCCATCATGAGACCGGCATCGGCATCGAATTCGTGGCGCAGGAAAAAGCGGCGCCTGCCGAGCATCCCAAGCCACGGCTTTTCGTCGCCCGCTAGGCTTTCTTCTTTTTCTTTTTTGTTTTTTCGGAGGTTTCGGCCTTCTTCACCGGCGCCTGTTCGAAGCCGAGGCTGATGCGCATCTTCTTCGTCAGGCCTTCCGCGATCATGTGGTAGGACCGCTCGAGATAGGCTTTGAGTTCGCTATCCTTCAGCGCCGTGAGCCGCTCCAGCTTCACCCATTGATTGCGCGCCATATAAGGCGCCTGGATAATGCCTTTCTGCCTGGTGAGAATGTCGAAGCTGGTTTCGCCGGCCTTGAAGGTCAGCCCGGGCTCGGCCTCGCCGGAACCGCCGACCACCGCGAATACCTTTCCACCGATTTTGTAGACGTGATGGTCGCCCCACTGAACGACCATGGTCGTGTGCTTGAGCGATTTCAGGAATTTCTCGACCTGGGCATAGGTCATGTTTTCGGTTCGGCCATATCGAGCATGCGGCGCGCGCGCTTGCGATGCTCCTCGGTGATATGGCGCGAGACAAGCCCGATCGCCATGGCAAGCACGGCCGCATCGTCGGTGAAGCCAAGGCCCGCGATGAAATCCGGAATGGCGTCAAACGGAATCACGAAATAGGCGAGGGCGGCGAAGATCACGCCCTTTACCCGCGAGGGAGTTGCCGGATCCACTGCGCAGTAATAGGCCGCAGCGAGATCCTCGGCGAAGGGAATCTGGCCGGCGAGCTTCAGCAGCTTCTGCCAGAAGCTTTTCTCGACGATGCGCTCGTTGCGCGCGATCACGGCGGGCAGTGCATAGGCCGCAGGGTTGGGAAGATCGGCTTTGGATGTCATCGGGCTAATATCGGATCGATGATCGGCATTGGAAAGAGGGTCGCATGGCGGAACAGAATTCGGAAATCCTGAGCAATCAGCCATTTCCGCGCCTGATGGGCGTGGAAATTGTCGAGGCCACGAAAGAAAAAGTCCGCGCCCGCCTTATGGTGCGCCCCGATCTCTGCACCGCGGCGAATATCCTGCATGGTGGCGCGATCATGGCTTTCGCGGACACGCTGGGAGCCATCGGCGCATGGCTCAACCTGCCGGACGGCGCGCTCACGACAACCATCGAAAGCAAGACAAACTTCATCGGTGCCGCAAAGGAAGGCTCGACGGTTGTCGCGGAATCGGTGCCTTTCCACATCGGCAAGCGCAGCTCGGTATGGCAGACCAAGATCACGCGGGAGGACGGCAAGCTTGTCGCCATGGTCACGCAAACGCAGATGGTGCTGACCTGAGCATTTCCGCCACGTCAGACTAGGCGCGAGCGGGGGATACCCGCTAAGAGTCCGCCAGCGCATTTTCAGGGAAGGACAGAACATGGAACTGAATTCAAACATCTCCGCCGTCGTCACCGGCGGCGCATCGGGCCTCGGCGAAGCTACCTCGCGCTTGCTGGCCAAGAACGGCGTGAAGGTTGCGATCTTCGACATGCAGAAAGAGAAGGGCGAGAAAGTCGCGTCCGAAATCGGCGGCGTGTTCTGCGAAGTGAACGTGACGAGCGATGAAAGCGTCGCGGAAGGTTTCAAGAAGGCGCGCGCCGCCAACGGCCAGGAACGCATCCTCGTGAACTGCGCCGGTACCGGCAACGCGGTGAAGACCGCTTCGCGCGACAAGAAGACGGGCGAGATCAAGTTCTTCCATGCGAAGGACTTCGACCGCATCATCCAGATCAATCTCGTCGGTACCTATCGCTGCATCGCGATGAGCGCGGCGGGCATGCTCACGCTCGATCCGCTGGAGGGCGGTGAGCGTGGTGCGATCGTGAACACCGCATCGGTCGCGGCGCAGGACGGCCAGATCGGCCAGGCCTCCTACACGGCGTCGAAAGCGGGCATCAATGGCCTCACGCTCGTTGTTGCGCGCGATCTCGCGCAGGAAGGCATCCGCTGCAACACGATCATGCCGGGCCTCTTCAACACGCCGCTTCTGGCCGGCGCGCCGGAGCAGGTGAAGCAGGCGCTGGGCGCGCAAGTACCGTTCCCGCCGCGCCTGGGCAATCCGCCGGAATACGCCTCGCTCGCGGTGCAGATGATCACCAACGGCTATTTCAACGGCGAATGCGTCCGCCTCGACGGTGCGATCCGCATGGCACCACGCTGAGCCGAGCCGCCGTTACATGGTACAATGCCCCTGCCATGAACCTGGCGGGGGCATTTTCACATGAGCACAGCCGATATCGCCGCGTGGCAGGTTTTCTTCAGCGTGGTGGCGCAGGTCGGCGCTACACTGGCCGGTCTTCTTTTCGTCGGCCTCACCATCAGCCTGCAGCACGTGCTGGCTGCGCGGGGATATCTGACGCGCGCATTCGCGTCGCTGTTCCTGCAGTTCGAAATTCTATTGATCGGAATTTTCGGTCTCATTCCGAACCAGCCGTCCTTCGCGCTCGGCATCGAATTGATTATCGGCGGTGTCGCGGTATTTGGTGCGATCTTTCTCTTCTCGCGGAATTTTCCGGAAGATGAGAATTCCACTGTGCTGAGCTCGCGACTGCCGCGAACGGCGCGGCCCTTCATGACGGCAACCGGTACATTGCTGCCCGCCATCAGCGGCGTATGTCTGATCGTTGGCTGGCGCGGGTCGCTCTATCTTCTCATCCCCGCCATCGTCGCCTGCATCTATCGTGCAATCGGTTACGCGTGGGTATTCGCTGTGGAAATCCCGCGACGTGCCGAAGAGAAGCGCAAATGAACAAGCGACTGCGACTCCGTATGTGCGCTCTAGGGAAGCAGACCGTCGCTCTCATCCAACTCTGATAGAAAGCCTCGTTCAATATAGTCGGGAATTTTATTCCACTCCCGCATCACGCGCACACGGAATGCTTCGTCTTCCCACCAACAATCGGCATTTGCTGTGAAATAATTTACCGGCAGCAGCATCCGTCTGGGTTTGGGCCAATGGTGTTTGAGTGTCATCAAATATCGCCGCGAAGATGACACTTTTCCGACAGCGATGAGTGAGTTGATGTTTTCAAGTCCGATTTCGCGTTCGATCGACGGCATAGCTCTCGTCACGTTTTCACCAGTATTGGTCGAAGTTCTTTCACAGATAATCGCCGCCGCATCGACGCCACGCGCAACGAGACGCGCTCTAATATCGTCCGCTTCAGTGATCCCTTCGCCGCCGGTATCGCCGCCCGCAACTAGAATGCGGGGGAAGTAAGCAGCGTGGAAATGGACGGCAACGGCGTCCGCGAAGGCATCCAGTCCGTGCCGGGTGCCGAAAACAACGCAAAGATCGCCCGGTTCGATCACCGTTCGCACCAGCATGTAACGGCCGATACGCGCATGATTGTCCGGCGGGGTCATCTCAATGCGCCGACAACTCGTGAATCTGGCTGTTCGCGAGCGTAAGTTTCGCGATGGACAGATCGCCGTGGCGCTCCAGTTCATCCAGGAACGACTTGGTGCGCGCCAGTGCGTCGGCGTGCTTCTCCGCCCAATCGTCCGCCGCTTGCGAGCCTTCCGAACGGGTACGGTCGATCTTGTCATTCTCGAAGCCGGTGAGCACTTGCGCCGTAAGCGAACGCTGGCCGGCGAAGAGATCGTCGATGATGCGCCGGATCGCGAGTCGGTCCCAGTGCTCATTGGCGCTGATGCGCTGTGCGAGGCCGCGCAAGCGGTCGATACCGACGATGGCGCCGATGGCGAAATAGGCGCCTGCCACCAGATCGACATCGAGCGAACGCGTGTTGGCGAGTTGCACGATTTCCGGCGCCGTGCTCCACAGCGACAGTGCGGCCACGTCGTCGGCAATGTCTTCCGGCACGCCCGCTTCGACCATTTCCTTGATGCGGCCGACGGTATCGTCCATCTCGTAAGGCGAGACCAGCGAGGAATAGGTGCCGCGCAGCGAGTCCACACCCTTGCGGTAACGCGCGACGGTCTCGGTGATGTCGGCATTCGCCGGCACGTTCACCAGGAACCACAGGCCCAGGCGGCGCAACAGCTCCGCCACGCTCGCATACATCGTCGTCTGCACATCGGCGTGGACCTTCTTGTCCAAACCATCGATACGCACGTTGAGCGCCTCCAGATCGAATGCGCCTTCCGCGATCACGAAAGCGCGCGCCACGCGCGCCGCAGGTGCGCTGGAGATTTCTTTCACGCGATGAATGAACACCGGTCCCGCCAGATTGACGATGCGGTTTGCCAGAACCGTCGAGATGATTTCGCGGCGCAGGCGATGTTCCTTCAGCGCATCGGGGAAACGCTCGACAACAGCCTTCGGGAAGTAGTTGGCGAGCGTGGCTTCGAAGTAAGGATCGTCCGGCAGATCGCTAGCCTGAATTTCCGCGTCGAGATCGAGCTTGGCGTAGGCGAGCAGAACGGCCAGCTCGGGACGTGTCAGGCCTTTGCCTTCCTGTCCACGCTTGCGCAGCTCTTCGTCCGTCGGCAGAAATTCCACCGCGCGGTCGAGTTTCCCGCGCCGCTCCAGATCGCGCATGAAGCGCGCCTGGGCGTCGAGATCCTTCGTGCCGCGCGATTGGGAGACGGAGAGCGCCTTGGTCTGTTCGTAATTGTCGTCCAGCACCAGCGCGGCGACATCGTCCGTCATCTGCGTGAGCAAGGTATCGCGTGCATCCATGCTCAGCTTGCCGCGACGCTGCGGTGTGCTCAGCAGGATCTTCAGATTCACCTCGTGGTCGGAGGTATCCACGCCCGCCGAGTTGTCGATGGCATCGGTGTTGATGCGTCCGCCCTTCAGCGCATATTCCACGCGGCCAAGCTGCGTGGCGCCGAGATTGGCCCCTTCGCCGATCACTTTTGCGCGCACGTCGGCGCCGTTGATGCGGATCGCGTCGTTGGCGCGGTCGCCAACGTCGAGGTTGCTTTGCGTGCCGGCTTTCACATAGGTGCCGATGCCGCCGAACCACAGAAGATCGACGTCTGCTTTCAACAACGCTTTCATCAGATCGGCCGGGGTCGCTTTGTCGGCCTGGATGCCGGCGAGCGCCTTCATCTCCGGCGAAAGCGGAATTTCTTTCACCGTGCGCGCGAACACGCCGCCGCCCTTGGAGATGAGCGATTTGTTGTAGTCCGCCCAGCTCGATCGCAGCAGATCGAACATGCGCGCCCGTTCTTTCCAGGACGATTCCGGATCGGGTTCGGGATCGATGAAGATATGACGATGGTCGAAGGCGGCGATCAGCTTCGTCGCCTTGGACAGCAGCATGCCGTTGCCGAACACGTCGCCCGACATGTCGCCCACGCCGACGACCGTGAACGGTTCGCTCTGGATATCGCGGCCAAGCTCGCGGAAATGACGCTTCACCGCCTCCCACGCGCCGCGCGCGGTGATGCCCATTTTCTTGTGGTCGTAACCGTGGCTGCCGCCGGAGGCGAAGGCATCGCCCAGCCAGAAGCCGTGCTCTTCGGCGATGCCGTTGGCGATGTCGGAGAAGGTGGCGGTGCCTTTGTCGGCAGCGACGACGAGATAAGGATCATCGTCATCGTGACGCACGACATTTTCAGGATGCACCACGCTGCCATCCGGATGGATGTTGTCGGTCAGATCGAGCAGCGCGTTGATGAAGACTTTATAGGCGCTGATGCCCGCGGCCTGCACGTCTTCGCGCGTGGCATTCACCGGAAGCTGTTTCGGATAAAAGCCGCCCTTGGAGCCTACCGGCACGATCACGGCGTTTTTCACCTGCTGCGCCTTCACGAGGCCCAGCACCTCTGTGCGGAAATCTTCGCGGCGATCCGACCAGCGGATGCCGCCGCGCGCGACGCGGCCGAAACGCAGATGCACGCCTTCGACTTCCGGCGAGTAGACGAAGATTTCGACCAGCGGGCGCGGCGCAGGCAATTCGTCCAGCTTTTGCGAGTCCAGCTTGATGGCGACGTAGTTCTTTGGCGCGCCGCTCTTATCAGGCTGATAGAAATTCGTCCGCAGCGTGCAGTCGATGATATTGCGCAAGCGGTGGATGATGCGGTCGTCGTCAAGGATCGGAACGTCGTTCAGCGCGGCATCGATGCGCGCATGGATCGTCTTCGCCGCCTCTTCGCTGCCTTTCTGCTTCGGATCGTTCCGCACCGCAAAGAGTTCGACCAGCAGATTGGCAATGTCCGGATTCCGGAACAGCGCCGTCTCGATATAGTCCTGGCTGAAATTGAAACCCGCCTGGCGCAGATATTTTGCCGCCGTGCGCAGGATCGTGACATCCCGCCATGCGAGTCCCGCCGCGATCACAAGCTTGTTCAGCCCGTCGCTCTCGGCTGCGCCGGAGACGATCGCCTGGAACGCATCTTCCAAAGGCGTCTTCTGCGTGGAGAGATCGGCCGGGCCGTCGTCGGCGCGCTCCATCAGGAAATCGAGCACGGCGGCTTCGCCGTTCCAGCCATCGCTGGTTTCCAACGCGACCGGATAGGAATCTTCCGCGATCACGCGGAAGCCCAGATTCTCGAACACCGGCAAAGAAGCCGACAGCGGCAGCACCGGCCCCAGCACATAGAGCTTCAGCCGCAACGCGTTGTGTGCGTCGCGCGGCAGGCGATAGGCCCGTGCCTGGATTGCGGGATTGAGATCGGCACGCGCCAGCGCTTCCAGCTCGGCCAGATCGATCACGGCCACTTCCGGCGCGAACGCATCGCGATAGCGCGCCGGGAATCCCGCAGCATGGCGCTGAAACATGCGATGGCCATCGGCCTCGCCATGCCGCGCCATCAAGGCGGCGGCGAAGCCGTCGTCCCAGGTACGGATCGCGTCTCGGATCTGCGCTTCAAGCGCATGCACGTCGACATGCGGGCGCGGGCCTTCGTTGCGGCCCACAATGAAGTGCACGCGCGCGAGCTGCGAGTCGTCCAGCGTCGGCGTCGCGGCCGACATGCGGCCGTTAAATGCTTTGGCGAGAATGGCGTGAATGCGCTCGCGCGAGCCTGTGTCGTAACGGTCGCGCGGCACGAAGACGAGGGCGGAGACGAAGCGGTCGAAGCGGTCGAAGCGCAGGAACACGCGCACCTTGGGACGCTCGCCCAACTGCAGGATGCCCATTGCGGTGGCGTAGAGCTCGTCCTCGTTGACTTGGAACAGCTCGTCGCGCGGATAGATGTCGAGGATATGCGCCAGTGCCTTGCCGTCGTGGCTGTCGGGCGCGAGCCCTGCGCGCTCCTTCGCATGGCGAACCTTGGCGCGCAGCAGCGGAATCTCGCCAGGACGGCGGCTATAGGCGCTGGACGTGAACAGGCCGACAAAGCGGTGCTCGCCCACCATCTTGCCGTCCTTGAACATCTTCACGCCGACATAGTCCATATGCACGCGGCGATGCACGACACTACGCTCGTTGGACTTCGTGATGATAAGCGGCGTGAGCAGCTTCAGGAACGCCGTGATCTCCGGTGTCAGCGTCGAACGGCTTTCGCCGCGCTGCACGACGCGCGCGCTGGCGTCCGATAAAACGCCAAGGCCGGTATGCTCGATCGGCTGCAAATGGCCGCCATCATTGTCGCTGTAAGCGTAATCGCGCGCGCCGAGGAAGGTGAAATGATTGTCGCCCAGCCATTCCAGGAACGCGATGCTTTCGTTCAGCTCCGCCGCGCTCACGCCCGGCGGGTTGGCTTTCAGCGAGGCGATGGTCTCGGCGAGATGCGTCTGCATCTTCTTCCAGTCGCGCACCGCAAGACGCACTTGCGCGAAGACACCTTTCACATTCCCGATGATCGCCGCGGCGCGCTCGCCTTCGACAAGTCCGTCCAGCACCATCACGATGATGCTTTCATGGATCGCATCGCCTTTGCCGCGCGCGCCACTCGCGCTGCGCGTGACATTCAAGATCGGATGAAACAACGCATGCGCGCGCAGGCCTTGCGCGGAAAGCGCCGCGGTGAGCGAATCGAACAGGAACGGCATGTCGTCGTTCACCGCGATCAGCACGCTCTCGCTGCGCGCGCCTGTCTCGTGCTGCGCGTTGAAGGAGAAGATATCGGCCAGCGTTTCGCCGGTCTTGCGCGTGGCGGAATGTTCGAAGACGAGCGATGCCAAGGCGGCCAGCGACTCCGGCGCGTAGCGGGTTACGTCTTCCGGCGGCGCGCCGGCGAACAGCGCGTCATAAAGCTGGACAAGAGCCGGATCGTTTCCCTTCAGCAATTTACGCCCGGCGGCGATGCGGCTGGCGGCGTTCTTCTCGTCCGCTTGCGATGCGTGGGCGGCATCGGCGGTGTCCGCGCCGACATCTTTCAGGGCTTTAGAGCTCATGGTCATCCATAGGGCGGCTTCGCGCGAGGAACGCGGCACGCAAACTTAGCGGCGATGCAAAACAATGGCGTTAACACCGGCTGATTTGCGAGCGGCAACTTAGGCCCGGAATGAACGCACCGGAAGGCGGAAATAAGGCTTAAGCCGGCAAGGTGCGAGAGAGTTTGGCGATGGTCGGAACAGATGCGGAAATCCTGTTCGCCCAGAAAATTGCGCCGCCCATGCAGGCGCAGGCAATAAGCACAAAACCCGCCGCCAATGGACCTTCCGGAAGTGGCCGCAGCACGGCCGCAAAGGCGCTGAGCCCCGCGACGGGCGCAAGGAAGCCCATCGAAATTTCGCGTGTGCGCAATGTCACAGCCATGATCGCAGGCGGCGCCACGGCAAACGCAATCAGCGCCGAAGGCGATGTCTGTGGACCGAGCGCCAGAAACGCGCCCGCGCCCCAGGCAAAGCCCGCATAGACGGCGATGGCGTTCAGGTCATAGGCAAATTCTCGCAGGATGCCCCGCTCGAACGGCTGGCGGATCGCACGCGCGTAGTTTCTGGCCATCGCGCCCACGCCGAGCAAAACCAGCAGAAGCCATGCTGCAGGTTCTGCGATGGGCATGCCGCCGCGCGCGAACCAGACCGTCGCAAGAGCCGCAATCGCGAGCATCGCGGCAGCATAGGGCGTTCGGCCCAGAAGATTGGCGAGCAGCGCGGTTTCGCGCGCTTCATCGTGCAAAAGCGCGAGCTGCGCGATTCCGATGTGCGGCGGCGCGACGTTTTCGGGTGTCCGGGGCGATTCGAATTCGGGCACATTCCGGGGAAGGGCCATGAGAATCTCGCGGTTTGGCGCTCTGCCTACGCTCGGCTTTCGGCGTTAAGAATGTGTTAATCACGCTTAACCGGTCGATTCGTTCCGGAGTTTGCTGTGCCAAATTCTCTATAACCGCCGGCCGATGCGAAGCGCTGTTCTCTACGATCTTGAGTACACGGCCTGGGAAGGCTCGATGGAGAACCGCTGGCTCAAGCCCGGCGAATTCCGCGAGGTGGTGCAGATCGGCGCCGTGCGGGTGGATGTCTCCACATGGGAGATTGTCGCCACGTTCGAGGCGTTGGTGCGGCCGCGGATCAACGGCACACTGTCCTCCTACTTCGAGACTCTAACCGGCATCACCAACAAAAAGCTCCGCGAACGGGGTGTCGATCTTTGCGATGCCTATCGGCGCTTCGTTGCCTTTGCGGCGGAGGGCCCCGTCGCCTCGTTTGGGCGGGACGACCTCGTGCTGATGCGCAATCTCGCACTGTACGGGATCTCCGATGCTCAGCCGCTGCCGGTACATCACAACATCGCACCCTGGCTCAATGAGAACGGCATCGTCACGAAAGGCCTGCATGCCTGCGATATCGCGCGGGCTTGCGGGGCGGAATTTGCCGGACGCGAACACGATGCGCTGGACGACGCGCGCTCGCTCGCTATCGGCGCGCGCAGGCTGATCGCGCACGGCGCGCGTAACCCCTTTGCGGACTAGATCCATGACAAAAGCCGATCGCCTTATCCGTTTGTTGAAACTGAAACCGCACCCCGAAGGCGGCTGGTTCCGCGAAACCTTTCGCGATCCGGCCGGTAAGCGGGCAAATTCCACCGCGATCTATTTTCTGTTGCAGAAGGGCCGGGTGTCGCGCTGGCATCGCGTCGACGCTGCAGAGGTCTGGCACTGGTATGGCGGCGCGCCGCTGGAATTGCTGATCGCGACGGATCGAAAGAAGCCGGAGCCTCATGTTCTCGGCAGTGATATCGCGAAAGGTGAGCGTCCGCAGGTCGTTGTGCCTGCGAGGGCATGGCAGGCGGCGCGCTCAACCGGTGCCTATACGCTCGTCGGCTGCACGGTGGCGCCGGGATTTCTGTTCGAGAAATTCGAGCTTGGCGAAATGCCTAGTGCTTGGGAAAAATCGCGCCCAGCGCGCGCGCGATCGCGCGCGAAGACGCGCGGCCTTCGTAACCGCGAGCGGGATTGAATGTCACGATCAGCGTCTTGGTCTTGAGCGACAGCGTCGGCCGGCCGGATGTCTCGATCATGAGCGCGTCCACGCGATGGGAAAGCGTTTCCCGCCCGCCCGCGCTGTAGCTGAAGCGATCCAGCCCGCGCACCGCATTCTCCATCGTGTCGAAAGCCATGCCCCGCGCCGCCGCATTGTTCGCAAGAGCTTGCCAATCGGCGGAAACACTGAGCCGCAGACCGCGCATGTAAGCCAGGTGCTGGGACTCGTCTTCCGCGGCGCTCTGCATGTCCGACAGGGAGACGTTCGCGGGCGCGGGCGTTGTCGCATCGCCGGTGCGCACAGCCGGCAAGCCTGTCGGTGCGTTGTCAGTGTAAAGCGTCATGCCGCCCCAACCCGCGACCTGCAAAACCGTTTCGCCGGAATCGTATTTGAGAATGCGCCCGCCGAGCGATGCATGACCGGTGTAGAGCACGAACACTTCCGGATTGTTGTCGAAGCGCAGCAGAAAATTGTCGCCGTCATTCACGAGCGAGAACCGCACATTGTCGCCCGCAAGATAGGTGCCCGGCTTCACTTCGCCGATGCGTTCGAGCGATAGCCGGCCGCCAAACGAATCCTGCGCGCGCGCCGGAATAAGCGCGCTTCCCAGAAGAAGCGTCAGGATGGCAATGCAAAGCCTGGCCATTGCGCCGGTTGTTTCTCTTTAATTATCCGCCTCTCGTACGGGAACTTCCCGCACATGCCCCCTCAGGCCCAGCGCAATATCGAAAATGAATAGGGCAATATTAAGGACCGAAAACTTACAGATCGTCAAAGCGGCCACCGCGGCCTTTTCCTTCCGCGAAACGGGACGCGCCTTTCGCAGCTTCGCCGCTTTTCAGCGTCATTGCGCCATGATTCATCTCGTTCTGCATCGCATGCGCGAAATCGAGATCGAACTGTTCGTACACGGATGACCTGTCGCCCTTCATGCAAACTTGCGGAAAGCGCGCAATCTCCTGCGCGAGATTCTCTGCTTCCGCGCGCGCTTCGCCTTTCGGCACGATACGATTGGCCAATCCCATCGCGAACGCTTCCATGGCGCCGACGGGGCGTCCGGTGAGGATCATGTCGAGCGCGCGGCTTTGTCCAATGAGGCGCGGCAAGCGTACCGTGCCGCCGTCGATCAAGGGTACGCCCCAGCGGCGGCAGAACACGCCGAACACCGCATCGTCTTCCGCCACGCGCAGATCGCACCATAATGCGAGTTCCAAACCGCCCGCCACGGCATAGCCGGACACTGCCGCGATCACCGGCTTGGAGAGCCGCATGCGTGTCGGCCCCATCGGGCCGTCCATCGCCGTCGTCGGAAGTTGGTCGGGATCGATCCGCGTGACCTGATTGCCGCGTCCGTCCGCCACGCCCTTCAGATCGGCGCCGGCGCAGAATGTCCCGCCTTCGCCAGCGAGAACCGCGACACGCGCGTTGTCATCGTTCTCGAATTGCGCGAACGCAGCGGCAAGCGCATCCGCGGTGGGCCGGTCCACCGCATTGCGCGCTTGCGGCCGGTTTATAATGACGGTCGTCACTGGACCGTCGCGTTCCACACGCACGAGCATGTTGTCGCCCATAGGGGTTTCTCCTTGGCAGAAGGGGTGAATCTGACTAAACCACGGGCAAATTCCAGCCTTCGCTCTTCCTTGCGAGAGGACTTTTCCCGTGACCAGCAATCTCGACAGCTTCAAATCCCGCCGGACGATGACGGTGGGCGGAAAAACCTATGCCTATTTCAGCCTCGCGGCAGCCGAAAAGGCGGGCCTGAAGAACATCGCCAAGCTTCCGTATTCCATGCGCGTGCTGCTGGAGAACCTGTTGCGCTATGAAGACGGCAAGACGGTGAAAGCGGAAGATGTGAAGGCCATCGCGGCTTGGCTGAAGGATCGCAAATCCGATCGCGAGATCGCATTCCGTCCCGCGCGTGTCTTGATGCAGGATCTCACCGGCGTTCCCGCCGTGGTCGACCTGGCGGCGATGCGCGATGCGATGAAGGCGCTGGGCGGCGATGCGGAGAAGATCAACCCACTCGCCGAAGTGGACCTCGTCATCGATCACTCTGTGATGGTCGATAATTTCGGCCACAAGACATCGTTCAAGAAGAACGTCGAGATCGAATATGAACGCAATACCGAGCGCTATCAGTTCCTGCGCTGGGGCCAGCAGGCCTTCGCGAATTTCCGCGTCGTGCCGCCGGGTACAGGCATCTGCCACCAGGTGAACCTGGAATATCTGGCGCAGACGGTTTGGACGCGCAAAGTGAAGGAAGGCAAGAAGACGGTCGAACACGCTTTCCCCGACACGCTGGTCGGCACCGACAGCCACACCACGATGGTGAACGGTTTGTCCGTGCTCGGTTGGGGCGTCGGCGGCATCGAAGCGGAAGCGGCGATGCTGGGCCAGCCGATTTCCATGCTCATCCCGGAAGTCATCGGCTTCAAGGTCAGCGGCAAGCTGAAAGAAGGCGTCACCGCGACGGACCTCGTGCTCACCGTCACGCAGATGCTGCGCAAGAAGGGCGTGGTCGGAAAGTTCGTGGAGTTCTACGGACCAGGCCTCGACGAGATGGCGCTGGAAGATCGCGCGACGATCGCCAACATGGCGCCGGAATATGGTGCGACCTGCGGCTTCTTCCCGATCGACGCGGAAACCATCCGCTATCTGAAATCCACCGGCCGTAAAGCCGCGCGCGTTGCGCTCGTCGAGAAATACGCGAAAGCACAGGGTCTCTTCCGCACCAAGAAGTCGCCCGATCCGGTGTTCACCGATACGCTGTCGCTCGATCTTTCGACAGTTGAGCCGAGCCTTGCCGGTCCGCGCCGTCCGCAGGATCGCGTGGCACTCTCCGACGCGGCGAGTGAATTCGCGACGGCGCTGCTCGACACTTTCAAGAAGGGTGATGAGGCGCAGAAGCGCGTGAAGGTCGCTGGTACCGACTACACCATCGGCCACGGCGATGTTGTGATCGCCGCGATCACGAGCTGCACCAACACGTCCAATCCCAACGTAATGATTGGCGCCGGTCTTCTGGCGCGCAATGCCGTAAAATATGGGCTGGAAGTGAAGCCCTGGGTGAAGACGTCGCTTGCGCCGGGTTCGCAGGTTGTCACCGACTATCTGGCGAGAGCTGGGCTGAACAAGGCGCTCGACAAGCTCGGCTTCGATCTTGTCGGTTATGGCTGCACCACCTGCATTGGCAATTCCGGCCCGCTGCCGGAAGCGGTCGGCAATGCCGTGACCGAAGGCGATCTCGTCGTCGGCGCGGTGCTTTCGGGCAACCGCAACTTCGAAGGCCGCGTGCATCAGCAGGTGCGTGCCAACTATCTCGCCTCGCCGATGCTGGTGGTCGCGTATGCGCTGGCCGGTTCGCTGAACGTCAATCTCACCAAGGATCCGCTCGGCTACGACAAGAAAAACAATCCGGTCTATCTGAAAGACATCTGGCCCTCGCCGAAAGAAATCGCCGAGACGATCCGCAAGGCCGTCACGCCTGCGTCGTTCCGCAAGCGCTACGCCAATGTGTTCGAAGGCGATTCCAACTGGAAGAAGGTCAAGGTCAAGAAGGGCCAGACCTATCAGTGGGATATCGGCTCCACCTATGTGAAGCATCCGCCCTATTTCGAAGGCATGGATGTTAAGCCTGCCGCCGTCGAAGAAGTGAAGGGCGCACGCATTCTCGCGCTGTTCGGCGACTCGATCACCACCGATCACATCTCGCCGGCCGGTTCGATCAAGGCGACGTCGCCGGCGGGCGTCTATCTGTCGGAACACCAGATCCGCCAGCAGGACTTCAACTCCTACGGCTCGCGCCGCGGCAATCACGAAGTGATGGTGCGCGGCACTTTCGCCAATATCCGCATCCGCAACGAGATGATGGGCGGCAAGGAAGGCGGCAACACGATCTTCTATTCGGAGCAATATCCGTCGGGTCAGGAGATGTCGATTTTCGATGCTGCGATGGCCTATCACAACGCCGGTTTCCAGACTGTCGTCGTCGGCGGAAAGGAATACGGCACCGGTTCGTCGCGCGATTGGGCGGCCAAAGGTCCGAAGCTGCAAGGCATCCGCGCCGTCATCACCGAAAGCTTTGAGCGCATCCATCGCTCGAATTTGATCGGCATGGGCATCGCGCCGTTCTGTTTCGAAGCCGGCAAGACGCGCAACGATTACGGTCTCACCGGCCGTGAATCGATCGACATCCCCGGCCTCTCCGGAAAGCTCACGCCGAAGATGAAGGTGAACGCCACCATCCACTATCCGGATGGCCGCACCGCCGATCTTCCGCTCACGCTGATGATCATGACGGCGGACGAAGTCGCCTACTTCGAAAACGGCGGCATCCTGCCTTACGTGCTGCGGAACCTGCTGGCTGCATAAGCCGGCAGGCCGTTCATTTTCGCGCCGTGGCGTAATGTTAACGCCGCAATGGACGGAAAATGTCCTTTGTTATGGGACAATTCCAGGCAGAATGTCCGCGTTGGGGGCTTCAAGCCACTGTGAATGGAAGGGGCGGGTCGCGCGACCTATGTTGCCGGCTATGTCATTGCGTCGGTTCAGGTTCCAGGGTGCCGTGGCGCTCGTCGCGGCAGCGGCGGCGCTATATCCCTTCGCGCTCGCCGATGCGGGCAATGCGAAGCGCCCGGTAGTCGTTGAACTCTTCACCAGCCAGGGCTGCAGTTCCTGTCCGCCCGCCGATGCGATCCTGGGACAACTCGCGGCGCGCAAGGACGTGATCGCGATGAGCCTGCCCATCACCTATTGGGACATGCTCGGCTGGAAAGACACGCTCGCCAGCGATGCCGACACCAAGCGTCAGAAAGCCTACGCACAAACGATGTGGCGGGGCGGTGTCTACACGCCGCAGATCATCGTTGACGGCGTAACCGATGTCGTCGGTGGGCGCGATGCACAGGTGGAATCCACCATCGCCGCGCGCGCGAGCGACCAGCAGTCCGTGTCGGTTTCTTTGTCCGCCGACAAGCGTGCCGTGCATGTCGGCGTGGGATCCGCCGATGTGAAGGACGCGAACGCCACCATCTGGCTTTTCCGCGTCTTGCCACAGGCCACCGTTGCCATCACGGATGGCGAGAACAAGGGACACACCTACACCTACCACAACATCGTGCGCGAGATCCGCGCGCTGGGCATGTGGAAGGGCCAGCCCTTTTCGCTCGATCTTCCCCGTCAAGAATTGCTGGGCGGCTCACACGACTCCATTGTCGTCATTGTGCAGCAGGGCGGCTATGGCCGCATCCTCGGCGCGGCCATGCTGGACCATGCGGTTTTAGACACAGCTCGTTAGGCGCTGCTGCCTTTCCGCGCTTCTCAAATCTCCGTAGATTCGCGGCATGGCGCTTTTCTTCGAGACCGAGTGGTTCGATGCGCGGCTCGCTGGGCTGCATCTGACGCGCGATGACGTCGCGCGCGCGCTGGGATTGTCGGCCGCTGAGATCGCCGAAGTGTGGAAAGACCAGCGCGCGCTTTCCGCACGCGATGTCGCCACGCTGGCCGCGCTCCTGGCGGTTGCGCCGCAGGAGATCGCACGACATGCCGGCATCTCCACGCCGGTACCGAAGCCACAAGCATCGGTGCTGAGCGAGCTGGCGGCGCGGCTGGAGCGTGTTGAAGCCGAGCTTGCGGCCATCAAGAAGCTGCTCGCGGAGCGTGGCACATGAGCCCCGCCGATGTCGCCTTCGCGATGGTGCTCGCGTGCTCTGCGATTCTCGCCGCGCTGATCGCCGGCCGCGCGAATCCTGTGTCGCGCGACTATCTGCGATTCGCCGCCGCGCTTTATCTGGCCTTTGCGGTGTGCGTCGGCATTGCCACCATCTGGCCGGACGCGACGACGCTGGTTTTTGCCGACGCGGTGATGCTGGTGATCCTGGCGCTCACGCCGGTGGCATTGGCGCTCGCACTGTTTGCGCGCCTGGAGCATCCACCATCAACGGTCATCGCTGCGATACTGCTCGTATTGGCATGTATCGCCGGGATTGCCGCCGCGGCAAGCGCCACGCCCGTTCTGTCCTTGGCGCCACTGGCGCTCGGCGCATTGGCGATGGTCGCCTTGTGCGCGCGGCACTGGAGCAGCGAGAAGAACGGAGTCGCGCATGCGTTTCTCTCTGTCTGCTGCCTCATATGCGGCACGGCAGCGTCGCTTGGCGGCGGGCAAACGGCACTCGTCTTGTTTTCGTCGGCGGCCGTGCTGGGATTTGCGCTGGCGCTGGGGCGCCGCTCACGCGTCGGCGTCGTAAGCCGGCACGATCTCAGAAGCGCTGTTGCGATAAGCAAGAAGGGCTAAAGCGGTATCCGCTTCCATCCGTCCAGCCATCTGCGCAAGAATCTGTGTCACGAAAGCGGGAACGAGACGCAGCTCGTCCCGCTCCACAACCGGCTCCGCTGTCCTGTTATGGAACAGGCTCACGCGAGCCGCTTTTGCCGAAGCGAAATCATCCTGTTGCGGCGCGCTGTGGCGTTCACCATCAAGCTCGCTGGAAAGACTGATCTTTTCGACGCGTGCGGGCTTCCGCAGAACAGCCGTAACGGCGGCGGAGGACGTAATCGCGAAAGGCTTCACAAGCGTCATAACCTTCGCTTAACGCAAATCACGGGCCGCGGGCTCCAGAATGCCGCAGACCACTACAAGTTTCAGCTTTTTTAAGCTGTGTGACCGCATCATCCCGCCCATAAGGCCAAAAAGGCCAAGGGTGGTGGTGAGTGCAGGGTCAGACGCTTCCTAAGAAGCCGTCGGAGAGCATCCGTACGTTGGCTGCGGCGCATGACGCCGAGCGGCTGCGGCTTGCCGTGGCCGGCGCGCGCGAAGCGGTCTTCGACTGGACGATGGCCGACGATCGCATCACCTGGGATGGCGCCGTCGACCTCTTCGATGGCCACGCCAATATCGATCGCCTCAAGCGCGGCGACGCTTTGCGCCAATGGATGGGCGATGCGGGCCGCAAGCAATTGGCGCTCGTGCTGACCGATCTGTCGCCGCAGGAATCCACTTTCGAGATCGAATTCGAAGGCGCGTCCGCCATGGGCTCCGCCTGGTTCGAAATGCGCGGCATCCGCATGCCGGGCATCCATGGCCACGCCGAGCGGCTGAGCGGCATGCTCCGTCACGTCACCGACAAGAAGATCGAAGCGCAGCGGCTGACCTATCTCGCCACGCGCGATGAACTGACCGGGTTCCTCAATCGCACCTCGCTGCGCACCGAATTGGCGCGCGTCATCGAAAGCGCGAAGGCGGAAGAGCGCAGCTGCGCCTATCTCGTCGCTTCGGTCGATCGCCTCGCCATGATCAACGAAGCCTATGGCTTCGGTGCCGCCGACGAAGTGATCGTCGCGGTGGGTGAGCGGCTGTCGCGCTCGCTGCGCGAGAGCGACATTATCGGCCGCATCGCTGGCAACAAGTTGGGCATCATCCTGGGCAATTGCGGCGAGCGCGAGATCGCGTTCGTCACCGAACGCCTGCGCGGCGCGGTGCGCAGTGATGTGGTCGCTACGCGCACGGGCACCGTCGCCGCCACCATCAGCGTCGGCGCGGTGTGGCTGCCCTCCGGCGCCGCCTCCAGCCAGGAAGCAATGTTGCGCGCCGAAGAAGCGCTGGATCGCGCGCGCGCCAATGGCCGCGACGGCTTCCATACCTATGTGAAATCCCCGCAGCGCGAGACCGCGCGCTTGCGCCTGATGAGCATCGCCGACGACGTCGTGGCAGCGCTGAACGATCATCGGCTCGTCTTCGCTTATCAACCCATCGTTTCCGCCAAGACGCGCGAAGTGAAGCATCACGAATGCCTGCTCCGCATGAAGAAGCTGGATGGCTCGGTGATGGGCGCGGGGCAGTTTATCCCCGCAGCCGAGCAGCTTGGCCTCGTGCGCCTCGTCGATCGCCACGCGCTGGAGATGACGGTGGCGGAGCTTCATGCCAATCCGCGCGCGAGCCTGGCGGTGAACGTGTCGGGTACGACGACGGGCGATTCCGCGTGGCTGCAATCCTTTGCGAATTATCTGAGCGCCAACAGCCAGATCGCCAATCGTATCATCATCGAACTCACCGAAACCGCGGCGCTGAACGATTTCGAGGAGATCGCGCGCTTCGTGTCCAATCTGCGCGAGATGGGATGCCGCGTTGCCATCGACGATTTCGGCGCGGGCTACACCTCGTTCCGCAATCTGCAGATGCTGCATGTCGACATGGTCAAGATCGACGGCTCCTATGTGAAAGGCCTCGCGCAATCGCGCGACAACCAGATCTTCGTGCGCACGCTGGTGGACCTCGCCAAGAACTTCAATCTGAAGACGGTGGCCGAATGGGTGGGGTCGGACGAGGAAGCCGAGATGCTGGAAGGTTTCGGCATCGACTATTTCCAGGGATTCCATTTCGGCGAGCCCGAATTCGAGCTGAAGTGGTAAGCGCGTGAGCGTCTATGTGCTCGCGATGGCGTGCGCGCTGCAGGGTAGTTGCAGCCACGGCTATTTTCTGGTGCGAAATCCCGCGTTGATCAGTTGCGAGAGCGATCTGCTGCCCATGGTGGAAGGTCATCGGGTGAAAGACCGCAACGGCGGTATCGTGGTTTGGCACGCCGAGGGCTGCATGGAATCGAAGAGTCCGCCCGCCAACAGACAGATGCTGGGGATGTTCTAGCGGCGTGCGGGGGGTTTTTTCCCGGGCTTTGCCTTGAGCAGCGCCTTGATCTTTTCCGCGTCGGCCGGCGTCGCCGGGTTATAGACCACCATATTGAGATCGGGCCTGCCGTCGACGGCGAAGCCCGAAAATTCCATCGACAACGGCCCCGCTATGGGATGGTGCAAGACTTTTTTGCCGTCGCCATGTCCCTGCACATCGTTGTCGCGCCACATCGCCGCAAATTCAGGACTGGTGGCGCAAAGCTCATCGACAAGCGATTGCACATTGCGCGCAGCGCCCGCACGCGCCACATCCGCCCGGAAGGATGCCACCACGTAGCGCGCAACATGTTGCCAGTTGGATTGCGCCGCGCGCACACGGCTGTCGCGAAACATCATGCGCAGCACATTGCGTTGACCTTCCGCCAGCACGCTGTAATCGGTCAATACCACCGTGGCGGCTTTATTCCAGGCGATGACATCCCAAGTCGCCGTTCGGATGAAGGCGGGGCTGTATTCCAGCGTGTCGAGCAGGCGCTGCAGACGAGGCGTGATGCCTTCCGGCGCGTGATAGCGAACTTCGGGCGGACGGCCCAGGCCCAGCAGAAACAGATGCTCCCGCTCCGCATCGGTCAGCATCATCGCGCGTGATATGCGGTCCAGCACATCGGCGGATGGCGCGCCACCGCGGCCCTGTTCGAGCCATGTATACCAGGTGGCACTGACATTGGCGCGTTGCGCCACTTCCTCACGTCGTAGTCCGGGTGTCCGCCGCCGTGTCAGCGGCAACCCGAAGGACGACGGATCGAGCTTCGCGCGGCGGTCCTTCAGATATGTCCCAAGACGATTGTCGCTCGCGGTCGCTGGCATCCTGTTACCTATTATACCTGTATAATATCACTACTTTACCCGCATATTAGCGCACCCCTATACCCTTCGTCCATCTCGCAAAGGGTTGAACGATGAGTCTCAAAGGTAAAAACGTATTGGTGATCGGTGGCGGTTCGGGCATCGGCTTCGGCATCGCCAAAGGCGCAGCGGATGAAGGCGCGAAGGTCACCATCGCTTCACGCAATGCGCAGAAGATCGCGGAGAAGGCGAAGAGTATCGGCGCAACGGGCGCCATTCTCGATGTCACCGAAGAAGCCAACATCGCCGCGTTCTTCAAGGAGCACACCGGCTTCGACCACATCGCGTTCACTGCCGGCGATACGGACGGCCTCAGCATGGGCCTGCTCAAGGATCTGGATCTGCAGCAGGCGGCGAACCGGTTCAACACCCGCTTCTGGGGCGCCGTCGCCGTGGCAAAGCACGGCGCAATCAAGCTGCCGCCCGGCGGTTCTTTCACCTTCACCAACGGTATGCTGGCGCATCGGCCGATGAAGGGCATGCCCATCGTGTCGGCCAGCGCCATGGCCGCGGAAGGGTTGGCGCTCGGCCTTGCCGTCGATCTGGCGCCCGTGCGCGTGAATTGCGTTTGCCCCGGTCTCATCGAAACCGAACTGTTCGCCCGTTACGGCGAGGCGCGTCATGAGATGCTGAAGGCGATGGCGCAGCGCCAGTTGATCCAGCGTCCGGGCACGCCGGAGGAAGCTGCGGAGGCTTATCTCACCTGCATGCGCAACACCTTCATGACCGGACAAATCCTCAAGATCGAAGGCGGCATCGCGATCGCCAACTGATCGGCAAAAAGGAGAAATATCATGCGTGTATTCGTAACCGGCGCCGCCGGATTCATCGGCAGCGCGACGACCAAAGAGTTGATCGCAAATGGTCACGAGGTTGTGGGCCTGGCCCGCAACGACGCCAATGTCGATACGCTGAAGAAACTCGGCGCAAAGGTGCATCGCGGCGATCTGGAAGATGTCGAGAGTCTGAGGCGCGCTGCGAAGAACGCCGATGGCGTGATCCATCTGGCTTTCATTCACGACTTCACCAAGTTTGCGGAGAACGGCCAGATCGACAAACGCGCCATCGAGGCGATGGGTGAGGTGCTGGCGGGAACGGACAAGCCCTTCGTTGTCACCTCCGGCACCGGGTTGCTCGCACCGGGACGGCTGGCGACAGAAGACGATTTCACGCCGCCCACCCCTGGGCTTCCGCGCGTCTCCGAATCCGCGGCTTTCGCATTCGCGGACAAGGGCGTGCGTGTCTCCGCGATCCGCCTGCCGCAGGTGCATGGCGGCGAAGGCAAAGCAGGTTTCGTCGGCTATCTCTATGAAGTCGCGCGCCAGAAGGGCGTCTCAGCCTATGTCGGCGACGGCAGCAATCGCTGGCCGTCCGCGCATCGCAACGACGTCGCGGTTCTCTATCGCCTTGCGTTGGAGAAAGGTCGTGCCGGCGCGCCTTATCACGCCGTTGCCGAAGAAGGCGTGGCTGTGCGACCGATGGCCGAACTTTTCGGCAAGGTCCTGAACGTGCCGGTGGCGTCGATCAAGCCGGAAGAAGCCCCGGCGCATTTCGGCTTCCTGGCGATGTTCGCCGGCCTCGACATTCCCGCATCGAGCGCCAAGACGCGTGCGGAACTTGGCTGGACGCCGAAAGGGATCGGCCTCATGGAAGACATCAGCCGGCCCGGATATTGGCCGGGTTGAACGTCACTTCCGGTTCTGGGCGAGCTCGGAGAGTTGCTTGCGCATCTCTTCCAGTTCGCTCTTGAGCTCGTTGATCTCTTCGGATTGCTTGGCGGTGCCGGCGCCGTTTGCCGTTTTGGGTGTTTCGTCGTTCGAAGCCGCACCCGGCATCGTAAACGGCGAGAACATCTTCATTGCGCGTTCGAACATCTGAAGGTTCTGCCGCGTCATGGCCTCCAGCGCGGACGATCCGCCGCCGAACGCTTCGGCCACACGGCTCTTCATCGCTTCCTGGTTCTTCGCGAAGCTGTCCATCGACAGATCGAGATAACCCGGCACGAACGCCTGCAAAGAGTCGCCATAGAAACGGATAAGCTGGCGCAGAAATTTGATAGGCAGAAGATTTTGCCCTTTGCCTTCTTCCTCGAAGATGATCTGCGTCAGCACGGAGCGGGTGATGTCCTCGCCGGTGCGTGCGTCATGCACCTCGAATTCGGTGCCCTCTTTCACCATCTGCGCCAGATGGTCGAGCGTCACATAACTGGATGTCTGCGTGTTGTAGAGACGCCGGTTCGCATATTTCTTGATAACGACGGGGCCTTCGCCCGCATGTTCTTCCGCCACGTCCAACCTGCTTTTTGCTGTGCCCGAAGGCGTTTTCCCCCGCGCCTCTCGGGACGCATGTGGCATTTAGTCCAGCCTGAATTGTCCAGCATGTCCAGTGCCTTTTGCTGCTTTTCTGTGCAGTGCATCACGCTTGGGGTGCGATAACAGACTGTTTTTATTGTTAATTCCGGTGCGGTTTACGCTCTCTCGCATTCGCGGCATTTTCCGTGGCAAAGCAGCAAGCGGAATTCAGCGAGGATCCCATGGAAGAAGTTGTCATCGTTTCGGCGGCGCGCACGCCGGTCGGTTCTTTCAATGGCGCCTTTGCGAACGTATCCGCGCACGAATTGGGCCGCACGGCGATCGCCGCCGCGCTGAAGCGCGCGGATGTTTCGGGCAAGGATGTTTCCGAAACGATCATGGGCCAGATCCTCACCGCCGCGCAGGGACAGAACCCCGCGCGTCAGGCGAGCGTGAATGCCGGCATCCCGTACGACACGCCGGCGTGGATCGTGAACCAGTTGTGCGGTTCGGGTCTGCGCGCCGTTGCGCTGGGCTATCAGGCGATCCTCAATGGCGATGCGAAGATCATCGTCGCGGGCGGGCAGGAGAGCATGAGCCAAGCGCCGCATGCGGCTTATCTGCGCGCGGGCCAGAAGATGGGCGGCCTCGAATTCGTCGACACCATGCTGAAGGACGGACTGATCGACGCGTTCCACGGCTATCACATGGGTGTCACGGCGGAGAACGTGGCGCGCGAATGGCAGATCACGCGCGAGATGCAGGACAAGTTCGCCGTCGCCTCGCAGAACAAGGCGGAAGTCGCGCGCAAGTCCGGGCGCTTCAAGGACGAGATCGCGCCCGTCACCGTGAAAGGCCGCAAGGGCGACACGGTTGTCGACACCGATGAGTTCATCCGCGATGGCGTGACGCTCGAAGGCATTCAGGGCCTCAAGCCTGCCTTCCAGAAAGACGGCACCGTCACGGCCGCGAACGCGTCGGGCATCAATGACGGTGCGGCCGCCGTTGTGCTGATGACGGCCAAAGAAGCGCAGGCGCGCGGATTGAAACCGCTGGCGCGCATCGCGTCATGGGCAACTGTCGGTGTCGATCCGGCGGTGATGGGCTCCGGCCCGATCCCGGCCTCGCGAAAAGCCTTGGAACGCGCGGGCTGGAAAGCCGATCAGCTCGATCTCGTCGAAGCCAACGAAGCCTTCGCGGCGCAGGCCTGTGCCGTGAACAAGGATATGGGCTGGGATACGAACAAAGTGAACGTGAACGGCGGCGCCATCGCCATCGGCCACCCCATCGGCGCCTCGGGCGCGCGCGTGCTCACCACCTTGCTCTATGAAATGGGCAAGCGCGACGCACACAAAGGCCTCGCCACGCTGTGCATCGGCGGCGGCATGGGCATCGCGATGTGCGTCGAACGCTAACGCGCGCGTGAAGGAGTTCATCCTTCTCATGCATAACGACGTCGCTACGTCTGGCGGCGATTGGGAAAGCTATTTGCGGTCTCTGCGCGAACGCGGTGCCTTCGACGGTGGAAGCTCCATCGGCGCGGGTGCTGCGTTTCGCAAATCCGGCGGTGCGGAGATTACCGAAACCCTCGGCGGCTATATTCGCGTGCGTGCCGAGAGCCTGGAAGCCGCCAGGGAATGCCTGAACGGCAATCCCGTCTATGAAGCCGGCGGCACAGTGGAAATCCGCGAGTTGCCGCGCAACTAGAGCCAGCGCTCGCTCTTCGCCGTAACGAAATTCCGCCAGACATAATCCCACGGCACGATCGGGACGATGATCGCAATGAGCCCGCAGGCAAAGAGGTTGTCCTGGATGTCGGGTGTCATCGTGCCGCCTTGCCATGCGGGATAGGCGATGGCGGCGAGCCAGGTGATCTTCCAGGCCATCTCCCAGAACAGCAGCGGCAGCATCTTCAGCGGATAGCGCAGGCCGAGCAGCGCCAGCAGCACCATGGCCAGCAACATGCAGTTCGTCACGCCGTGATAGAAATCCCACGGCTTGTGATGCAGGAAAGCGGGCACAATGATCGAACCCATGCCTGCGGCCATGATCAGATAGATCAGGCGCAGCAGATAAAGACGCCAGAGCGCGATCTCGCTTTTGCGTGGCGCAGCGAAATCATCCGCCGACGTCGATGCGATGGTCATTGCAGGGCTCCCTTCAGGATTTTCTCATCGGCCGTCCAGGTCCATGCCTGCCGGATGATGATCAAGGTGCAGACGGTTTCGATCGTTGCGAAGAACAGATATTCGGGCAGAGCCGGTGTCTTGCCCCATCCGGCCAGCGGCGGAACGTAAGTCAAAAAAGCGTTCACCACGGTCACGATTGTGGAAAAGACGATGTTCGCCGCGCGGTTCGCGCGATACGGAAGCAGACGCGCCGCCACGATCATGGCCATGGGAATTTCCATCAACACCGCGGAGGCCATCAGCGCCAGGGGCGGCAGATGCATGTGGAAATTCGGCGTGCCGATAATGTCCCAGAGGCCCGTGACATCCGCGTAGAGATAGTTGAGCAGCGCGAACAGCCACAGCAGAGACAGTCGCTCCTTGATGTCGTGCATGCGAGCCTCCTTCAGGAGAGAACGGGTGCCGTCACTCCACCGCCTTCAGGATCTTCTCGACATTGCCGAGCCGCGTCTTGAGTTCGGCAAGTTCGCTCTGTATCGCCGACAAGGTTGCGGCGTTGCCGGCCTGCGCCGTCACCGCGTCGGAGGCGAGCTTGCGATAGGCGTCGGTGTGCGCGGCATCGGCGCCAGCCACGGCAGAGGCTTGCAGAAAGCGGATGCCGAATACGAGGATGATCGTTCCGAGTATCGCGCCCATGGAGATGAAATAGACCGTGGGAGACATGGTTTTTCCTTTCACTTGGAATCGGTGAGCGATTTGGCGGCCGCGGCGATGGCCGCCGGTGTGATCTCGAATTCGAATTTCGCCACTTCGAAATAGTTGAGAGCCTTGCCGTCGCTGGAGAGCTCCAGCTTGCTGGTGACGAGCCCGGCCTCTTCCAGCTTCTGCAAATGCAGATGCAGCAGCGGCCGGCTGATGCCCACTTCGCGCGCCAGTTGGCTCACATAGTTGCGGCCGTCCTTCTGCAGCGCCGCCACGATCCGCAAGCGATGCGGATTGGCGAGCGCCGAAAGCATGGCCAGCAACTGGTCCCCGGTCAGGCGCAATAAAAGCTCCGTCATTCACATGTAAGAAATAACTTACACATGACAGACGAAAATACAAGAGCGGCGGCGGAAGATTCTTGGGCAAGGGAAATCAGGCCGGAACGGCGCGCCTGAATCGGGGGACGATCCGCACGCGGATGTACCAGAACAGCATGAAGCCCAGCGGCGCGAAGGCAGGCAGCAGGAGCAGCCTGGATCCATGTATCGCCGCGGGCATGGATTTCTGCTGTCCTTCGAAGAAGGACGTGCAGGCGATGAACCAGGCTGTGCTCATGCGCAAAAGATGCCGCGCGATGCGCGCGCTTCCGCGCACACCGCCCTGCACGACCATCTTGAGGTCGAACGTCGCGAACAGCGCCATGATGCCGCCGGCGACAAAATAGAATGTCGGGCCATACCCATCGAAGCCGCCAGGTACCTGTGCGCGCAGGCCCCAATAGAGAAACGTCGCAGAGATCGCCGCGCCCGCGACAAGCGCAAACGTCTCGAACGCGCCGATGGTGCCGGGTGTTCGCCGCACCGCCATCCATGATGTGGAGATCAGATAGAGGATGATCGAACCCATGCCGATATTGGCGAGTTCCATGGGTTTGAGCACGGTGAGCATGCTGCCCAGCCAGATCGCCGCGGTGGCCATCATCACCATGCCGAGCACGAAAATCTTGCCGAAGAGCAGATGCATGCGTTCGCCCTTCGCGGCCAGGATCGCGGCATAGCCGCTCAAAATTCCAAGCCCGCCACCGACGATATGCAGCGTCAGGGCAGGGATATGGTCGTACACCGGATCGTTCGGCAGAATGGCCATCGCCTTGTCCCCACGCACACAGCTACCTAGCTTCAGTTGGGGACTTGCGCGGGATCTTCCCATGATTGCAGCCATCAATCGCATGATCGCAGGTAACAGGCGTGTCTGAGTTGACGGTTTCCGCAGGACTGGCGCGGGGACTTCTGAACCTCGCGGTGTCAAAAGGCGCGGATCGCGCGGCGCTGCTGTCGCGCGCCGCAATCCGCGAAAACGATCTTGCCGATCAGGACACGCGCATCCCGTTCGCGAATTATGTGACGCTGATGCGCGCGGGCAAGGCGCTGGCGAACGATCCCGCGCTGGCGCTGCACTATGGCGAGACCAGCAATTTCGCGGAAGTCTCCGTCGTCGGTCTCATCGGCAACGCATCGGAGACCATGGCCGAAGCGCTGCAGCAGCTGAACCGTTACGGCCGGTTGGTGGTGGAGTTCGATGGCGGACCCAATCGCTTCGCGATGGATCCGGGGCCTGACGGCGTCTGGATCGTGGACACACGCGAGCATCCGAACGATTTCCCCGAGCTGACGGAATCCACCTTCGCGCGCATGATCTGCGGGCCGCGCAGCTTCGGGATCCCGCAGATCGTCAAGGCCGTGCAGGTCACGCACTCCGAGCCGGATTACGCGGACGAGGTTGCCCGCGTGTTCGGCGCGCCGATCGAATATGCAGCATCGCGCAACGCAATTCTGATCGACCACAAATGGGCGGCCCATCGCATCAACATGCATCCGCGCTACGTCTTTGGCGTGATGAGCCGCCATGCCGATCAGTTGCTGAAAGAGCTGGAAGCGTCGAAATCGACGCGCGGCAAGGTCGAGTCCCTTCTCATGCCGGTGCTGCACAAGGGCGATGCAAGCATGGACGCCGTCGCGGAGAAGATGGCGATGAGCCGCCAGACACTGTTCCGCCGCCTCAAGGATGAAGGCACGAATTTCGAAACGGTACTGGACGAATTGCGCCACAGGCTCGCGCTGGCTTATCTCGGCGCTAAGAAAGTGTCCGTCAACGAGGCTGCCTATCTGGTCGGCTTCTCCGACCCCGCCGCGTTCAGCCGCGCGTTCAAACGCTGGACCGGAAAATCGCCGCGCGATTGGAAAGCTTGAACCTCAGGCCTGCTTCGCCTGAAGCTTGTCCATCGTCTTCGTCTCGAAATCGCTGGCGTCGTGGCGTTCCAGCAATTGGCCGCTCGGATCGCCGAAGGGGCGGTTGACCATCTGGCCGCGCTTCACGGCAGGGCGTGTGTTGATCTGGTTCGTCCAGCGCAACACGTTCTTGTAGTCCTGCACGCTGAGGAATTCGCCAGCGCCATAGAGCGCGCCTTTCACCAGCCCGCCATACCAGGGCCACACCGCCATGTCGGCGATGGTGTATTCATCGCCTGCCAGATATTCCGCTTCCGCCAGACGGCGATCCAGAACATCGAGCTGGCGCTTCACTTCCATCGCAAAGCGGTCGATCGGATATTGCCATTTCGCCGGCGCATAGGCGTAGAAATGCCCGAAGCCGCCGCCGAGATAAGGCGCGCTGCCCATCTGCCAGAACAGCCAGTTGAGCGTTTCGGTGCGCGCGGGACCATCCTTCGGCAGGAACGCGCCGAACTTTTCGGCCAGATGCATCAGGATCGAGGCGGATTCGAATATGCGTACGGGCTTGGGTCCCGAGCGGTCCATCAGCGCCGGAATTTTTGAGTTGGGATTGATCGCAACGAAGTCCGATCCGAACTGGTCGCCGTTCTGGATGTTGATGAGCCAGGCATCGTATTCCGCGCCCTTGTGACCGGCGGCGAGCAACTCCTCGAACATGATGGTGACTTTCACGCCGTTGGGCGTGGCCAGCGAATAGAGCTGGAAGGGATGTTTGCCGACCGGCAGCGTCTTTTCATGCGTCGCGCCGGCGATGGGGCGGTTGATGTTGGCGAAACGGCCGCCGTTTTCCTTGTCCCACACCCAGACCTTCGGCGGCACATATTCGTTGTCGGCCATCGTTCTCTCCCGGAGATATCGTTGCCGTGAGACTACGCTCGCGCCTGCGCGTGCGGCAACCGCATCAGGAAAGCGCATTCTCCAGTTGTCGCCATGCCCTTTTCACTTTGGGGACATAGCGTCTCAGGTCGCGCTCGGCGTCGAACGGCGCGCCCAATATCTGCGCGCGGGTGATGGCGAGGGCGGGCGACGTCCACACCGTCTTCATGTGCAGGCCTTTGGCCACGGTGCGGAGCTGGCGCGCACATTTGTCGCCGCCATGCCCACCATAGGTGACGATCATGAGCGGCTTTTTCGCCCATTCGTCATAGAGATGGTCAAGTGCGTTCTTCAGTGCTGCGGGATAACCCCAATTGTATTGCGGCGTGACGATCACGAAACCGTCCGCGGCTTTGACCTTCGCGCTCCACGCACCGGTGTGATCGTTCGCATAGACGCCGGTGGCGGGGATCGCTGCTTCGTCGTCCATCGGCAGGTGCCATTCCTTCAGGTCCACAACCTCGCAGGCGAGAGCGGACGGTCGCCGCGCCGCCGCCCATTCCACAATGGCGGGACAGCGCCGCCCGTCGCGCACGCTGCCCATGATGATAAGGACATTCCGGGTTCTTGAAAGCATAGTCTAATTCCGTGTATGATACACGTATCATATGAGTTGCCGGGAAGGAATGTAAAGGGTGCATCATACACACGATATCGACGCCATCGCCGCGGCGATGATGGACCTGATGGGTATCCTGAACAGCCCGCGGCAGGATGATGTTTTGCTGGACGCGGCCGGCGTTGCCCTGCCGCGCGCGTTGTTTCCGCTGCTGGTGCGGATCGGCGCGTCGGGCACTATCGGCGTGGGTTTGCTGGCGGAGCAGGTGGGGCGAGACCATTCCACAATCAGCCGCCAGGTCGCGGCGCTGGAGAAGCTCGGCCTCGTGAAACGAAGAGCCAATGCACAGGACAGCCGCATCAACGAAGCCGCCATCACGGAGAAGGGTAGGGAGACCGTGTCGCGCATCACCAAGGCGCGCCGCAGGCTTCTGGGCAGATTGCTGTCCGACTGGAGCGAGAAAGAGCGCCACGACCTGGCGCGGCTCAATCAGAAACTGGCGGATGCGATCAGAAGCGCGTCTGCTTGATCAGTCGCGCCCCATCGTCAAAATCGGTGTGAAGCAGCCGAGGATGAGGCGCTTGGCATCGAAAGGCGGCGCGCCCGCGGCATCCATGCGCGGATCGTCGTGCATCTTGTGCTCGGCGGCTTCGAAGGTCTCCTTGTCTTTCCAGATCTGCCAGGTAAGCACGATCTTCTCGCCCGGCTTCGCGGCGACGGCTTTGCGAAAATCGGTGGTCTTGCCGTCGGGGATGAAATCTTCCCACGCCTCCACGATCTCCAGGCATCCATATTCCTTGAAAAATGCCGCGCTCATCTGCGCCCATTTGCGGTAGGCATCCCTGTTCTCCGCAGGCACAGGAATGACCAAGCTGGTGATGTACATGAGCGGCGCTCCCGCTTAGTTCGGCAGACCCAGATACTCCCACAGCTTCTGCAGCTGTATCAGCTCCAGCTCCACTGCGGTTTCGATCTCCTTGATCGTGCCGGGATGCTTGGTGCGGTCGGCATGCGCCTTCGTCGCCATCTCCTGCAATGTGCCGGTTTGCGTCGCGCCGCTGGCGTCGGTGCGTTGCCAGCCGGGTTTGGTCAGGCGGTTCGTCAGATCGTCGTGCGAATAGTCGTTGGGCATGGCGCAGTCTCGATAAAGGGCAGCGCCAGCATGACGCATCACGCGCGCTTATTCAAAACCGTCATTCGAAAGCCGATAGAATGGGGCAAGGCCCGCGCGTTCCGGCGGCGCATTGCCGCGCCAGTTTGCTCAGCATGCCGCGCGCCGCTTGCAACTCTGCGATTTTGGCATCCAGCGCGGCGATGCGTTCGATCGCCAATGTGCGCGCACGGCGGCGGTCGTTTGTGGCATCGAGCGCCAGCAATTCGCCGATTTCCTCCAGTGTGAAACCCGCGCCTTGCGCAGCGCGGATGAAATGCAGTCGGCGCAGATCTTCATCGCCATAACGGCGAATCCCGCCTGCCTTGCGCGGCAGCGGCAAAAGCCCGCGGCGCTGGTAATAGCGCACCGTTTCCACACCCACGCCGCCCTTGCGCGCGAAACCCGCGATCGTCCGTTCGCTCATGCTTGACTCCGTACCATGGTACGGAGGCTACAAAACCGGCAGTCCCGCGTTAAGTGCCAAAGGAGCCGCCATGCCGGAAAGCCGCCACGCCATCCTCTATCGCATGGTGATGCCGCAGCATATTTGTCCCTGGGGGCTCAAGTCCAAATGGTTCCTGGAGCGCGAAGGCTTCACAGTGGACGACCACTGGATCACCACGCGCGAACGGAACGAAGCCTTCAAGAAGGAGGAGGGCGTCTCCACCACGCCGCAAACCTTCATCGACGGCAAGCGCATCGGCGGTTACGAGGATCTGCGCCGCGCGCTCGGCAAGCCGCTGCCCGATCCAAAGGCCACGACTTATCGTCCCGTCATTGCGCTGTTTGCGATCACCGCATTGATGGCGCTGGCCGTCAGCATGGCGGTGTTCGGTACGCCGTTCACATGGCGCGCGCTCGCATGGTTCATCGCTTTCAGCATGGTGGTGCTGGCGCTGCTGAAACTGCAGGACGTGGAGAATTTCTCCAGCATGTTCCTGAATTACGACCTGTTGGCGCGCCGCTGGGTGCCCTACGCCTATATCTATCCTTACGCGGAGGCCTTCGCCGGTACCCTGATGATCGCGGGCGTTCTGGTGTGGCTGTCCGCGCCGATCGCGCTGTTCATCGGCGGCATCGGCGCGGTGTCGGTGTTCAAGGCGGTCTATGTCGACGAGCGCGAGCTCAAATGCGCCTGTGTCGGTGGCTCCAGCAAAGTGCCGCTGGGCCTCATATCGCTCACAGAGAACCTGATGATGATCGCCATGGCGGTGTGGATGGTGGGCGGCTGGGGTTTCGCCTAGCGCCTCGAAAACATTTCATGAACTGGCCACGGCAACGGCATGTCGCCCGTTCGCGTTTGCCGGGTGAGTTGCCGCAGTCACAAGGATGCCACTCGCGCGCGAGCCCCTTTTCGTTTTAAGGTCGCCGCAACAAAATAAGTTTTTGCTTCAAGGGAGCGCCAGAATATGAGCCGGGTAGCTGTCGTCACGGGAGGTACGCGCGGGATCGGGGAAGCCATCTCCATCGCGCTGAAGAAGGCGGGTTACAAGGTCGCCGCCAATTACGCCGGCAATGACGACCGCGCCAAGGCGTTCAGTGAGAAGCACGGCATTCCCGTCTACAAATTCGACGTCGCCGACTTCGATTCCGTCTGCTCCGCGATGAAGAAGATCGAGGCCGATCTTGGTCCCATCGACATTGTCGTCAACAATGCGGGCATCACCCGTGATGCCACCATGAAGAAGATGGGTCGTGGCGGCTGGGACGAGGTGGTGGATACCAACCTCGGCGGCTGCTTCAACATGTGCAAAGCGGTGTGGGACGGCATGCTGGAGCGCGGTTTCGGCCGCGTCGTGAACATCGGCTCAATCAACGGTCAGGCCGGGCAGTACGGTCAGGTGAACTACGCTGCCGCCAAGTCCGGCATCCACGGCTTCACCAAGGCCCTGAGCCAGGAAGGCGCATCCAAGGGCATCACGGTGAATGCCATCGCGCCGGGCTATATCGACACCGACATGGTCGCAGCGGTGCCCCAGGCGGTGTTGGACAAGATCATCGCCAAGATCCCTGTGGGGCGTCTCGGCAAGGCGGACGAGATTGCCCGCGGCGTCATGTTCCTGGTGGCGGACGAGGCCGGCTTCATCACCGGCTCGACCATGTCCATCAATGGCGGCCAGCATATGTATTGAGGTATTGAGCGGGGGATGACGCTTCGCTCGCTCTCTGCCGACAACCTCACCTGCATTCGCGGAAACCGTTTGGTCTTCCGCGATGTGGGATTCCGCGTCGAAGCGGGGCAGACGCTGTCGCTGGAAGGCCCCAACGGCGCGGGCAAGTCGTCCCTGCTGCGCATGATCGCAGGGTTTCTGTCACCCGCCTCCGGCACGATCATCCTGAGCAGCGGCGGTAGTGAGATCTTCGATGGTGAAGACCGCGGCCGCTATGCCGGCTGGCTCGGCCATCACGACGCCGCCAAGCCGCAACTCACGCCGCGGGAGACGTTGCTGTTCTTCGCTTCGCTCTATCGCATTGCGGCCAATATTGATGCCGCGCTTGATGAAGTCGGCCTCGGCAGGGCGCTTGATCTTCCGTCGCAATATCTCTCCGCCGGTCAGAAGAAGCGCCTGTCGCTGGCACGTTTGAAATTGCTCGACCGCCCGCTGTGGCTTCTCGACGAACCTCTGGCCGCGTTGGATAACGCTGGCAAAGCGCTTGTTGCGCAGTTCATCGCTTCGCATTGCGCATCCGGCGGCATAGTGGTGGTCGCCACGCATGAGCCGCTCGGCGTCGATTGTTCGCGATTGACGCTGGCATGAATCCGTTCTCCGCCATCCTTTTTCGCGACATGCGGCTGGCCACCCGGGCGGGCGGCAGCGCCGCGCTGGCGCTCGCGTTCTTCGCCGCGGTGGCGACGCTGGTGCCGCTCGGTGTCGGCAGCGATCTGAAGCTTCTTTCGCGCATCGCCGGCGGCGTGCTTTGGATAGCCGCCGTGCTCGCCGCGTTGCTCTCGCTGGATCGTCTTTTCCAATCCGATTTCGAGGATGGTTCGCTCGACATCATCGCGCTGTCGCCGCTGTCGCTGGAATCGTTGTCTTTCGCCAAGCTGTTCGCGCATTGGCTCGTCACCGGCTTGCCGCTGACATTGCTGTCCCCCTTGCTCGGTGTGCTGTTCGGATTGCCGGGCGAGGGCTATGTGCCGCTGATGGCGTCGCTTGCGATCGGCACGCCGGCGGTCTCCGCCATCGGCGCCATCGGCGCGGCCTTGACGCTCTCCATCCGCCGCGGCGGATTGATCCTGCCCTTCATCGTCTTGCCGCTCCTTGCACCCGCGGTCATCTTCGGTGCCGGCGTGGTGCTGGCGGCGCTGGACGGATTGTCCAATGGCGCAATCTGGTTGCTTGGCGCTTTTTCGCTGGTGACCGTGCTGCTCGCGCCTTTCGCCGCCGCCGCGGCCGTGCGGCTCAATCTCGCAGGATGATGCCGATGCTTGTTGACCCGCGAGCGAAGGACTAGACGGCGCCATGGCCTCGATCTTCGAATTCGCCAATCCCAAGCGCTTCATGAACCTGAGCGGCGCGATCCTGCCCTGGCTCAGCATTGTCTGCGTTCTGTGCCTCGCCGCGGGGCTATATCTCGGCTTCACCGCGCCGCCGGATTATCAGCAGGGCGAGACCGTGAAAATCATGTTCATCCATGTCCCTGCCGCCTGGGTTGCGATGATGTGCTACGGCCTCATGGCGATCGCATCGCTGCTGGGGCTGGTGAACCGTCATCCTCTTGCCGATGTTGCCGCGAAGACCGCCGCGCCGCTGGGCGCCATCTTCACCGCGCTGGCGCTGATCACTGGATCGCTCTGGGGCAAGCCGATGTGGGGCGCCTATTGGGTGTGGGATGCGCGGCTCACATCCTTTCTGCTGCTGCTTTTTCTTTATCTCGGCTATATCGCGCTGTGGAACGCCATCGAAGATGAAACCCGCGCCGCGCGTGCCGCGGCCATCCTCGCGCTGGTTGGGGTTGTGAACTTGCCGATCATCGAGTTCTCCGTCGATTGGTGGAACACGCTGCACCAGGGCGAAAGCATCATCCGCAGCGGCGGCCCCTTGATCGCCGGCGTGTTTCTCTGGCCGCTTGGTCTGATGGCGGCAGGTTATACGACACTCTTCTTCACGCTCTGGATGATACGTATCCGCACCGAGATCCTCGAGCGCCGCGCCCGTGCGCTGCAATTGGGAGCGACGTGATGGAAAGTTTCTTTGCGATGGGCAAATACGCCGCCTATGTCTGGCCCGCTTATGGCGCGAGCCTTTTGGGACTGGGTCTGGCTGTCGCCTTCACCCTATCGGCCTATGCGCGCGCGAAACGCCGGCTTGCGGCGCTGGAAGCAAGCGAATGAGCCGCCTGATTTATGTCATTCCGGTCCTGGCCTTCATCGCCATCGCGGCGTTCTTCTTCGCCGGCCTGCGCGAGCGCGCGCAGGTGGCCCCGGATGTGCTGCCGTCGGTCCTGATCGGCAAACCGGCGCCGGCGACCAAACTCCCGGCACTTGATGCGGAGGCCAAGGCCTTCACGGCCGCCGATCTGCGTGGTGACCATGTGTCCATCGTGAATGTCTTCGCGTCTTGGTGCGCGCCGTGCCGCGAAGAAGCACCCGCGCTGCATGCGTTGTCTGAGCTCAAGGGCGTGGCGCTTTACGGCATGGTGCAGAAAGACACGCCGCAGAAGGCGCGCGCCTTCCTGACCGACGTCGGCAATCCTTATTCCCGTATCGATCTGGATGCGGACGGCCGCGCCTCTATCGAATGGGGCGTCTATGGGGTGCCGGAGACCTTCATCATCGACCGCAATGGTATTATCCGGTTGCGCTACGCCGGTCCCATCACAGCGGATGCACTGGCGAACACGATCCTTCCGGCCATCGAAAGCGCGCAAGGCCCATCTTAAGACTTTACCAACCATGATCTGCGAGGGTTTCCGCCATGCAGATCAATTCCGCCAGTCTTCTTGCCGCGCAGCAGGCCCGCATGCAGGCCTCTCCGCAACGGACGGCTGTGAAACCGGCCGGCGACGACTTGTTCGAACCGCTCTTCGGGAAAGCCGAGACAAAGGCTGCACCGGCTGCTGCATCCACCCAGGCTGCTTCGCCCCAGCCCTTCGCCCGGCCCGGATCGCAGATCGATATCCGTATCTAGATGTAGATGTCAGAGACGCTGGCGGCGGATGAGCTTGCGCCGCGGCTTTTCCACGCCATTGGCGAAGGTTCCCGCTGCGGAAGCGATCGTGGCGAGGGACTTCACGAAGCGCCCGCGTTCCGCCGCCGGAAGGACTTCCAGGAGCGCCCGTTCGGCGCGGTCCGATGCCGCGCGTGCAGACTTGAGTGCCTTGCGACCCAACTGTGTTATGGCGACGGCATTGGCGCGCGCATCTTCTTCCGTGCGCTCGCGGGACAGCAGGCCGCGATCCAGCATGCGGCGCACCATCTCGGCCAGGGTCGAGCGATCGATATTGGTCATCTCGACCAGCGCGGTCTGGCTCACGCCGTCATTGTTCTCCAGCGCGGCCAGAACCATAAACTGCTGGCGCGTGAGATCGCGGCCGTTCGTTTCGCGCGCGTAAAGATCGCCGAACAATTGCTGGCAACGTCGCATCAGATAGGAAGGCGCGTCTTCAAGCTCAAAGCCACCATTCGCCTTGCGCTGCACCTTCGAAGTCATTGAGTCACCCCAGAAATTCTCAAAACATGCAGGCGGCACATTTTTGATCCGCGCACGTTCTTCTTATGACACGCCCGAGGAACGCCGGGGTCTCGACAAATGTTTTTGCCGCGGGTCCCCTCGCGGAGGAAGAACCTTAGACAGATGCGCGTTCGCCGACAACAGTTTCGTGTCGCCAACGATCACAACGCGACAAAATTTTTTCCGCTTTCATGCCTTGCGGTAATTCGGCAGATTTGTCAGCGCGATGCCAGAACGAGACAAGTTTTCTCCGCCGTCACCGGGACCGAACTTCGTCCGGCGCGTTCCCAGCGGAGACACGCATGAGCGGCATGTATGCGCGCAATGCGAATACATTCACTACGTCAATCCAAAAATAGTCGTCGGTGCTGTTGTCACACACGGCGAACACATCCTGTTGTGTCGCCGCGCAATCGAGCCACGAAAAAATTTCTGGACCTTGCCCGCCGGCTATCTCGAAGAGCACGAGACGCCGCAGGACGGCGCGATGCGCGAAGCGCGTGAAGAGGCGAACGCCGATATCGCGATCGATACGCTGCTCGCGGTCTATGCCGTCCCGCATATCAGCCAGGTGCATCTGATGTATCGCGCAGCGCTTGCGAAAGATGATTATTCCGCGGGCCCCGAAAGCATCGAAGTGAAGCTGTTTGCCTGGAATGAAATCCCTTGGGGCGAACTGGCATTTCCCAGCGTGAAATGGGCCTTGGACCACTGGAAAGAAAGCAAGGATATGAAAGGGTTTAGCCCCTTCACGAACCCGATCTGGGTACCGGGCAAGAAGGCCTAGTTTTCGTTCGTTTCTTCGATCTGATGTTTCATCACCAGCGGCGTCTGCGCCAGCGCGAACAGCATGATGAGCGGAATGATCGCCCACACTTTGAAATCGACCCAGATATCGGTCGAAAAGTTTCGCCAGATGATTTCGTTGAGCGCGGCTAGTGCGAACGCAAAGAATCCCCAGCGCCATGTCAGCCTGCGCCAGCCGACTTCATCGAGTTCGAAGGCCTGTGCGAACACAGCCTTGATGAAAAGGCGATTGAAGGCGAGGCCACCCAGCAAGATCGCGCCGAAGATGGCGTAGAGAACCGTGGGCTTCATTTTTATGAAGGTATCGTTCTTCAGATAGAGCGTGAGCCCGCCGAATACCACGACGATGATCGCCGTCACCAGCGGCATGGGGGAAATTTTCCGCGTCTTCGCATAGCCGATGGCGAGCGAGGCGAGCGAGGCCACCATGAACACGGCTGTTGCCTTGAAGATGTCACCGAACTTGAAGGCCGCGAAGAACAAGATCAGCGGCCCCAGATCGAGCGCCAGCTTGAGGAGCGGCGACTGTCCGTTTTTTGTCACTTGGCTCATGACGCGCCTGTCAGCGCATTGGCGAAGGCTTGCGCATCAAAGGGTTGCAGATCGAATGCGGCTTCGCCCACGCCGATGAAATGCACCGGCAATCCGAACTTCTCGGCCAGCGCGACAAGGATCCCGCCCTTCGCGGTTCCATCCAGCTTGGTCATGACGAGCCCGGTCAGCGGCACGGTGGCCTTGAAGACTTCCACTTGCGACAAGGCGTTCTGTCCGGTGGTGGCATCGAGAACCAGCAACGTGGCATGCGGCGCGGAGGCGTCCAGCTTCTTGATGACGCGCACGATCTTTTCCAGCTCGCTCATCAGGCCGGTCTTGTTCTGCAAACGTCCCGCGGTGTCGATCAGCACGACATCCGCGCCGGTCTTGCGGGCATGCTCGATGGCGTCGAAGGCCAGCCCTGCCGCATCGCTGCCGGTTGGACGCGACACGACTTCGGAATTGGTCCGCTGACCCCAGACCGTGAGCTGCTCGATCGCCGCGGCGCGGAACGTATCGCCCGCGGCCAGCACAACCTTGTGCCCGCTGTCGGTCAGGCGCTTGGCGATCTTGCCGATGGTGGTGGTCTTGCCCGTGCCGTTCACGCCCGCAACGAGGATGACGTAAGGCTTCTTCTCTTTGTCGATGGCCAGTGGCTGTTCGACCGTCTTCAGGACTTTGGCGATCTCGGCCGAAAGCAGGTCGCGCACTTCCTTGGTCGAGATCAGCGCGTCGTGGCGGCCATTGGCCACTTCGCCCGCGACTTTCGCGGCGAAGGCGGCGCCGAGATCGGCGCGGATCAGCGCCTCTTCGAATTCCGCGATGGTTTCCTTGTCGAGCGGACGTTTGGTGAAGACGCCGGTGATGCTATCCGAAAGGCCCGCTGTGCTGCGCGACAAGCCGGATTTGAGCCGCTCGAAGAAGGTCTCCGGCGGCGGCGCTTCGCCGAAATCTCTCATGACATGGGTTCTGTGATCAGATGGGTTGCTGTGGCATCGGTCACGCGAACGCGGACGATGTCACCCGGTTGCGCGTCGCCGGCAAAGCGCGCCTGCGCAAAACAGGCCGTGCGGCCAAGACGAGATTTCTCGACCAGCAATGCCTGTTCGCCGCCAATGAGCGAAGACAGCCGCGCCGACAACGCTTCATCGCCTTTCGCGCGCAGCATGGCGGCGCGTTCTTTCACAACCGGCTTGGCCACCTGCGGCATGCGCGCGGCGGGCGTGCCCTTGCGCGGGCTGAACGGAAAGACGTGCAGATAGGAAAGTCCGGCGTCGTCGATCAGCGCGCGGGTGTTCGCGAACATTTCGTCCGTTTCGGTCGGAAAGCCCGCGATTAGATCGGCGCCGAAGGCCACATCGGGACGCAAGCGGCGCACGGTGTCGCAGAAGGCAATCGTGTCTTTGCGGGCATGGCGTCGCTTCATGCGCTTGAGGATCATGTCATCGCCCGATTGCGCGGAAAGATGGAAATGCGGCATTAGCCGCTCTTCCTCAGCGATGGCGCGCGTCAATTCGTCATCGGCTTCGATGGAGTCGATGGAGGAAATACGCAGCCGCCGCAGTTCCGGCACCAGCTTCAGGATCTTGCGTACCAGCCCGCCGAGCGACGGCGTGCCGGGCAGGCCGTGTCCGTAAGACGTGAGGTCCACGCCGGTCAGCACAATTTCGGGAAAGCCTGCTTCTGCAAGACGCCGCGCTTCCGCGATCACTTCGCCGACGCCCACGCTGCGCGAATTTCCGCGGCCGTAGGGGATGATGCAGAAAGTGCAGCGGTGATCGCAGCCGTTCTGCACCTGCAGGAACGCGCGGGCGCGGCCATCGAAGCTGTCCACCATCTGCGAAGCGGTCTCGCGCACCGACATGATGTCGTTCACGCGCACGCGCTCATTGATGAAATAGTTCTTCGCGTCCAGCTTCTCGGCATTGCCGAGCACCAGATCGACTTCCTGCATCCCGGCGTAAGTGTCCGGCTCGGTCTGCGCCGCGCAGCCGGTGACGATGATCTTGCTGGCGGGATTTTCGCGCCGTGCCTTGCGGATCGCCTGGCGCGACTGGCGCACCGCCTCGCCCGTCACGGCGCAGGTGTTGAAGATGATGGCATTGGAAAGTCCCGCTTCGCCAGCGCGTGCGCGGATGGCTTCGCTTTCATAGGCGTTGAGCCTGCAGCCGAAGGTCACGATCTCCGTCATCGCGTCAGCGCCGCCAGATCGACGTCGCCCTTGTAAGCACGCGCCCACGGCCCGGTCATGATCACGGGCTTGCCTTCGCCGTCCCATTCCAAAGTCAGTGAGCCACCGTCGAGGACGACTTCCGCTTTGTGGCCGACAAGCCCGCGCCGGTGCGCCGCGACCATCGTGGCGCAAGCGCCGGTGCCGCAGGCCATGGTGATGCCCGCGCCGCGCTCCCACACGCGCATGCGCAACGTGTTCATGCTCGTGAGCGTGACGAACTCGACATTGGTCCGTTCGGGGAACAGCGGGTGGTGCTCGATCTTCGGCCCCAGCTCTGCAACCGGCGCCTTCTCCGCGTCGTCGACGAACAGCACGACATGCGGATTGCCGACATTCACGGCACTGGCGATCTTCAGCGGATAGAAATCGTCGTTCGCAATGTCAACGGCGAAAGACAGCGTGTCCGTCTCGCGTGCCATTGGGATATCGCGCCAGCCGAATTTCGGCACGCCCATGTCGACGCTGACATTTGCGCCGTCCGCCTTGCACACCAGCGCGCCGCCCGTAGTGTCGAGCTTGATTTCGCTTGCGCCTTTTTCATCCATCAGCAATCTGGCGATGCAGCGCGCGGCGTTGCCGCAACTTTCCACTTCGCCGCCGTCCGAATTGTAGATGCGCATGAATGCGTCCGCGCCATTCGTCGCAGGCTCGATCACGATGACCTGATCGCAACCGATGCCGAAGCGCCGGTCGGCAAGCTTGCGTGCGGTTGCAGCATCGAACGCAAGCTTTTGATTCCGCGCGTCGAAAACGGCGAAATCATTGCCCAGCCCATGCATTTTCAGGAATGTGGTCATTCTGGGCGCTATATAGGCGCTGGGCCGCAAAGGGGCCAGTGGCTTGACTAAAACGGCCAAATTTCCAAAAAGCGCCCCTCGCAGGAAGCAAAAGCGGAGTTCCTCGCAATGCAATTCGGCAGGCTGGTTCTGGGTGTGGTGTTGGCGGGCGCGATCGCCGGCGGTTGGACCGCGATGGGAGCGGACAGCGTGAAGAAGCACAAGACAGGACACGCCGCCGCTGCAGCGACAGACAACGATCCCAACCTCTGGCTCACCGACATCCACGGCGCCAAGCAGGTGGCTTGGGCGAAGGAGCGGACCGACAAGACGCTCGCCACGCTCAAGGCCGATCCGAATTATCAGCGCGATTACGATTCCATCCTGAAGGTCCTGAACGCGAACGACCGGATCGCCTTCGGAAATCTGGACCACGGCGACGTCTTTAACTTCTGGCAGGACGCGCAGCATGTGCGCGGCCTGTGGCGTAAGACGACGATCGCGGACTACGCGAAGCCCGATCCCAAATGGGATGTGCTGCTGGATGTCGATGCGCTGGACAAGGCCGAAGGCAAGCCGTGGGTATTTGCCGGTTCCGATTGCGCGCCCGGCTTCAAGCGCTGCCTCGTCAAGCTGTCACCCGGCGGCAGCGACGCCGCGGTGGTGCGCGAATTCGATCCGAATACCAAGACCTTCCTGAAGGACGGCTTCACATTGCCGGTCGCGAAGTCCGATGCGACCTACCTGGATGCCGACACGATCCTGTTCGGTACCGATTTCGGTCCCGGCACGATGACAAAGTCGAGCTATCCGCGCATCGTGAAGATCTGGCACCGCGGCGAGCCGATCACAGCGGCGAAGACCGTCTATGAAGCCAAGGAAACCGACATCGCGGCGCGTGCGTCCGTGTTCCGCGGTCCGTACGGCACGGTCGCGTTGATCAATCGCGGCCTGACCTTCTTCACCAGTGAAAACTACTATGTGATGCCCGACGGCACGACGATGAAGCTGCCGCTTCCGGCGGGCGCGGACATCAAGGGCGTCACGCAAGGCAATCTTCTCTTCACGCTGCGCAATGCGTGGACACCGGAAGGCGGCAAGGAAATCCCGCAAGGCTCGCTGGTCGCGTTCCCGATCAAGCCTTTCGTGATGCAGAAGATGCTGCCGACCTACGAGGTGCTTTACACGCCGGATTCGCGCAGCACGATCGAAGATGTCTCGGCGGGCCGCGATGCGGTCTACGCCTCCATCTTCCACAACGTCACCGGCACCATCCACGAATTCCGCCCGAACAACGGCAAGTGGAGCGACACGACGCTCAAGCTGCCGGAAGGCGGCTCGACTCATATCGTCTCGACCAACGACTGGGGCCCGGAAGCCTATTTCACGTACGAAAGCTTCCTGCGGCCGGTCACGCTCTATGCCTATGACGGCAAGGGCGATCCGAAAGAGATCAAGTCCGAGCCGGCGCGCTTCGACGCCAGCAACATGGTCTCCGAGCAGTTCTGGGCCACCTCGGCGGATGGCACGAAGATTCCGTACTTCTATGTCCACCGCAAAGACATCAAAGGTCCGGCGCCGACGATCCTCTATTCCTATGGTGGCTTCGAGTTGTCGCTGGAGCCCTGGTACTGGAACGACGGCCATCGCCCGATTGCGCCTTACGATCCGTGGTTCTCGAAGGGCGGCGCGATTGTCGTCGCCAACATCCGCGGCGGCGGCGAGTTTGGCCCGGCCTGGCACCAGGCCGCGATGAAGAAGAACCACCAGCACGCCTTCGACGATTTCGAAGCCGTGGCGGCGGATATCGCTCATCGCGGTTTTGCGACGCCCAAGCAGATTGGCATCGTCGGCGCATCGAACGGCGGCTTGCTGGTTTCGACCACGATGGTGCAGCGCCCCGATCTCATCGGCGCGGTGGTCTGCCAGCGTCCGCTGATCGACATGCTGCGCTACACGCAGTACGGCGCGGGTGCGTCGTGGGTGGACGAATATGGCGATCCCGCGATTCCGGAAGAGCGCGCGTGGATCGAGAAGTACTCGCCCTATCAGAACCTGAAACCGGGCGTGAAATATCCGCCGGTGCTCTTCATCACCGAGACCAGCGACGACCGCGTCACCCCGATCTGGGCGCGCATGATGGCCGCGAAGATGGAGAGCATGGGACAGGACGTGATGTTCTATGAATCCCCCGAAGGCGGCCACGGTCCCGGCTCGACCCATGCGGAAGAGGCCGAATATTGGGCACAGTCCTACACCTATCTCGGCCAGAAGCTGGGACTGTCGGGTACCGGCGCCCCGAAATCCGCAGCCCACTGAACAGAAGGGCGGAGGAGAAGATTTGATCCGCTTCTCAGCCTCTATTTCCGTTGCGTTGGCAGTGTTCGCTTCGTCGCAGGCGTTAGCTCTCGATGTGCCGGCAAATTGGATAACTCTCGCCGCGGGCGATGCTTTTACTATGCAGACACCGCCGGGCACGCACTTTCGAAAAGAGCAAGGAATCGATTCATTCGCATCAGGTTTTGATGGTCCGAATTTTAGTATGGATTTTGACTATGGGATTTATTCTCCCACCCTTTCGGATTTGGCTGCGGACCCGAAATACAAGGCCGAAAAAACCGCGATCGATGGAATACCGGTCCTGATTGTGTCGGGGCCGGGAAACAACAATTTCGGCTGCCAGAAGTGGATGGTGGCCATACATACTGGCCCGATCAAGCAAGGCATATTGGGTTCGCCAAATACGCTCACGTTGGGGGCGTGTATCGAAAATCCATCGGATATTCCTCGGATTCGAACGATATTTCAGACTCTTAAGTTCCATCGTTGACTCGTCGATAGCCCAAGCCTAAAACCCGCCCGCTTCCGGAAAGCCTTAGGTCTTTCCGGTCTTGGGCCCGGCCCAAGATCGCCCCCAGACAGCGCAGGTGCGCCCTCTGGGGCGTTCGGCGTTTGGTTTTTCCTCCCCCGTTTACGGGGGAGGTGGCGAACGAAGTGAGCAGGAGGGGGAAGTCGCGCAACGGCCCCCTCCACTTCGCTCGCGATGCTCGCGCAGGTCCTCCCCCGTAAACGGGGGAGGAAAATTGGAGTTGGAATGTTCGACAGTCTTCAACAGCGCCTCGGCGCCACATTCGACAAGCTTCGCGGGCGCGGCGCGCTCAGCGAGAGCGATGTTGATGAAGGCCTTGCCGACATCCGCACCGCGCTGATCGAAGCCGATGTCGCGCTGCCGGTCGTCAAAGACTTCATCGACAAGGTTCGCCCCAAGGCCATCGGCGAGAGCGTCATCCGCTCCGTCACGCCGGGCCAGCAGATCGTCAAGATCGTGCACGACCAGTTGGTCGAAACGCTGGGCACCGAAAACTCTTCACTCGATGTCGGCTCGCCGCCGGCGCCGATCCTGATGGTCGGCCTGCAAGGCTCGGGCAAGACGACAACGTCGGCAAAGCTCGCGCTGATGCTGCAGACGCGCGAGAAGAAGCGCGTGCTGATGGCGTCGCTGGACGTGCATCGTCCCGCCGCCATGGAGCAGCTCAGGATCCTCGGCGAACAGGCCGGTGTTCCCACGCTGCCGATCATTGCCGGACAAGGCCCGCTCGAAATCGCCAAGCGCGCGATGGCGTCGGCGAAAGTCGGCGGCTACGACGTTCTCATCCTCGACACCGCCGGCCGCCAGCACATCGACGATCAGTTGATGACGGAAGTCGCGCAGGTGAAGGCGCAGACCAATCCGCATGAGACGTTGCTCGTCGCGGATTCGCTCACCGGCCAGGACGCGGTGAACATCGCCAAGTCGTTCAACGAGCGTGTCGCCATCTCCGGCATCATCCTGACGCGCGCCGACGGCGATGCGCGCGGCGGCGCGGCGCTCTCCATGCGCAGCGTCACCGGCGCGCCGATCAAGTTCCTCGGCGTCGGCGAAAAGCTGGACGCGCTCGAAGCCTTCCATCCGTCGCGCGTGGCCTCGCGCATCCTCGACATGGGCGACGTCGTCTCGCTGGTCGAGAAGGCGGCGGAGACTCTCGACAAGGAAAAGGCCGAGAAGCTCGCCAGGAAGATGAAGAAAGGCGAGTTCGACATGAACGATCTCGCCCAGCAGCTTCAGCAGATGAAAAAGCTCGGCGGCATGTCCGGCGTGCTCGCGATGCTTCCCGGCGTCGGCAAGATGAAGGACCAGCTCGCCGGTGCCGGCATCGACGACAAAATCCTCACGCGCCAGGAAGCGGTCATCTCCTCGATGACGAAGCAGGAGCGCGCCAATCCGGACGTCATCAACGGCTCGCGTCGCAAGCGCATCGCCGCCGGTGCGGGCGTGGATGTGTCTGACGTGAACAAGCTTCTGAAGATGCACCGCCAGATGTCCGACATGATGAAGAAGATGGGCAAGGGCGGCCGCGCGATGCAGGGCCTTGCCAGCATGTTCGGCGGCGGCGGAATGCCCCCGATGCCTCCCGGTTTCAAACGCTAATCAACGGTTCAACGCGTTCAACGAAGGAAAGAAGAGCAATGTCTTTGAAGATCAGAATGGCGCGCGGCGGCACGAAGAAGCGCCCGCATTACTCCATCGTCGTGGCGGATTCGCACTCCCCGCGCGACGGCCGCTTCATCCAGAAGATCGGCTACCACAATCCGCTCCTGCCGAAGGATCACGCCGACCGCCTGAAGCTCGATCTGGAAGTCACCAAGGAGTGGCTGAAGAAGGGCGCCACGCCGTCCGAGCGCGTGCATCGCTTCCTCGCCGATGCCGGCGTTCTGCAGCCGTTGAAGAAGCACAGCCCGCAGAAGATGCAGCCGAAGAAGAAGGCCCAGGAACGCGCCGCTGCCGCCGCGAAGGCCGCCGCCGATGCCGCTGAAGCCGCCGCCGCGGCGTCCGCCGCTCCGGCCGCCGAGGGCGAAGCGCAGGCGTAATGGCCCGCGACGTTCTTCTTGGCGCGGTTATGGGTGCGCAGGGTTTGAAGGGCGAGGTGAAGGTGAAAACCTTCACCCAAAGCCCGCAGAAGCTTGGCGCCTATGGCCCGCTGCACACGAAGGACGGAAAAAGCTTCCGCGTCACGTCGGTGCGCGAAGCGAAAGACGGCGCAGTCGTTGCGCTGGAAGGCGTGAACGACCGCAATGCCGCCGAAGCGCTGAAAGGCGCGGAGCTGTTCGTTCCGCGCGCGGCGCTTCCCAAGGAAGACGCCAACGAATTCTACCACGCCGATCTCGTCGGTCTGCGCGCGGAAGATACCGAAGGCCGCGCCATGGGAACGGTGCGTGCGCTTCACAATTTCGGCGCGGGCGATGTGATTGAATTGGTCCGCGACGACGGCGACGAGGTGTTCCTGCCGTTCACCCGCGAAGTCGCGCAGGAAATCGACATTGAGGGTGGCCGCATCGTGATCGCGGCGCCGGAAGAGATCGAAACGGGCGAGAAAGGAAACGTGGAATGAGCGACATCACTTTCCGCTATGCCGGCGAAGCCGATCTGCCCACCATCATCGCGATGCTGGCCGACGATGAGATCGCGGAGAACCGCGAGACTTCCGTGCCCGATCATTATCGCGAAGCATTCGCTGCGATGGCCAAGGAAGTCTTCAACAAGATGCTTGTGGCCGAGCAGGATGGGAAGATCGTGGGCTCGCTGCAGCTCGTCTTCGTGCCCGGCGTTTCGCGCAACGGCACCAAGCGCGCCTTGATCGAAAGCGTGCGCGTGCGTTCCTCGGCACGCGGCCAGAACATCGGCACGTCATTGATGAAGGAAGCGATCCGTCTTGCGAAGGAAAACGGCTGCGGTCTGATCCAGCTCGATTCCGACCTGCGCCGCCCGCGTGCGCACCTGTTCTACCGCCGCCTCGGCTTCGTGCAGAGCCACGCCGGATTCAAAAAAGCCCTCACATGACGTGGCGCGCCAGCGTGCTGACGTTGTTCCCGGAGATGTTTCCGGGCGTGCTCGGCCATTCGCTGCTGGGCAAGGCGCTGCAGAAGAACATCTGGTCTCTCGACGTCCGCGATATCCGCGAGCATGGCCTCGGCAAGCACCGCACCGTGGACGACACGCCATCCGGTGGTGGTCCGGGCATGGTCATGCGCGCCGATGTGGCTTGCGCTGCCATCGACGCGGCACGTGCGTCCAATCCCGAAGTGCCATCCATCTATCTGTCGCCGCGCGGCGCACCGCTGACACAGAAGCGCGTGCGCGAACTGACGAACGGGCCAGGCGCGATCCTTCTGTGCGGCCGCTTCGAGGGCATGGACCAGCGCGCCATCGAGGCGCGGAGCCTCGAAGAGATTTCGCTGGGCGACTTCGTGCTGGCGGGCGGCGAAATCGCAGCGATGGCGCTGATCGAAGCCGCCGTCCGGCTGCTCCCCGGCGTGCTGGGCGCGGAAGCCTCCCCCGATGAGGAAAGCTTCTCCCACGGCCTGCTGGAATATCCGCAATTCACCCGCCCCCAGAGTTTCGAAGGCCGGGACATTCCCGAGGTCCTAACCAACGGAAATCACAAGGAAATCGCCAAGTGGCGGCAGGGGGAGGCGGAACGCCTCACCAAGGCCCGCCGGCCCGATCTGTGGACCCTCTTTGAAAAGAAGAAGCCATAGGCTATATCGCGCGGCTCTGCGCGCGCTCGTGCGCGGAAAAGCCTGATATTTCACCTGTTTTCTTGGCCTGCCCGGCTGCCTGAGAGACGCGAAAGAGAAGAACAATGAACATCATCCAAGAGCTCGAAGCCGAGCAGATGAAGACCCTTCGCAAGAAGGCCCATCCCGAATTCCGCCCGGGCGACACGTTGAAGGTCAACGTGAAGGTCGTCGAGCAGAGCTATGACGAGAAGGCCAAGCAGATGAAGACGCGCGAGCGCCTGCAGGCTTTCGAAGGCGTCTGCATCGCGCGCCAGGGCGCCGGCCTCAACGAGAGCTTCACCGTCCGCAAGATCTCCTATGGCGAAGGCGTGGAGCGCGTGTTCCCGGTCTACTCGCCGCTGGTCGACAGCGTGGCCGTGGTCCGCAAGGGCAAGGTTCGCCGCGCGAAACTGTATTATCTGCGCGGCCGCCGCGGTAAATCCGCCCGTATCGGCGAGCGCGTCGAGCGCAACGAAGAAGCCGCCGCGGAGGCGTAATCGCTTCTTCCAAACGGTTGTGAAAACGCGCTGTCCCCCCAAGGGCGGCGCGTTTTTCTTCGGGCTCTCCTGTGGGCAAGTCGATGAAACCCTGAAAAATCAGCATTTCTGAGCCCCAGCCATCGCTTGTGTTCTCGGAAGTGCAGTAAAATCAGGCATCAACTGATTCGCCATGAAGGAGCAAATCAATGGCAACCGCCGCGAAGGCAAAAGTCGAAACGATCAGCACCCGCCAGCTGGCGATGCAGTTGGCTGAAAAGCACGAGATGTCGAACAAGGCCGCGCATGCGTTCCTCGACGACACCATCGCCACGATCACCAAGCACCTGAAAAAGGGCGCCCGTATCCGTCTCAACGGTCTGGGCATCCTCGTCGTGCGCAAGCGCGCCGCCCGCATGGGCCGCAACCCGGCCACCGGCGAAGCGATCAAGATCAAGGCGAGCAAGAAGGTCGCCTTCCGCGCCGCGAAAGAGCTGAAAGAGTCGATCTAAGCTCTTCGCACTTTGTGAATTGAAGAACCGGGCATGCGCGCAAGCGTCTGCCCGGTTTTTTCTTGCCTCGTTCCCGCGCGCATCCGACGATGATCCATGACTGAGGCCCATCGTTTCCGCGCGCTCGATGGCTGGCGCGGCATCTGCGCGCTTTTGATCGCGCTGCATCACTTTCCGGCGCATGGCTTGCTCTATGACCTGCCGTTGGTGCGAAACGCATGGCTGCTGGTCGATTTCTTTTTTGTGCTGTCCGGCTTCGTTATCACCCATGCCTATCGCGACAGGCTTTCCAATGGGGTTGAGATGGCATCTTTTGCGGTGCGCCGCTTCTTTCGGCTCTGGCCGCTGCAGGCCGCGATCCTCGCCGCCTTCATCGCGCTGGAACTCTATCGCTATCTTGCGACTGGCACGGGCTTCACCGGCGAACGCTCAATATTCGCGATTTTCACGAATCTGGCGCTGATGCAATCGCTCGGCCTGCACGACAGGCTGACGTGGAATACGCCGTCGTGGGCCGTAAGCACCGAGTTCTGGACCTATATGGTCTTTGCGCTGGTCGTCTTCGTTGCCGGACGCTTCCGCGTTTTCGCTTCAGCGGTTCTCATTATCCTTTCAATCGCCATCCTCGCGCTGCACTCGCGCTATGGCATGCGCGAGACCTTCGATTGGGGGATCGCACGATGCATCTACGGCTTCTTCCTCGGCGCGCTGACCTATGAACTCTGGTCCACGAAATGGATCGCCGGATTTCGCGGCACTCTGGCGGAGATTGCGGCGGCACTTCTGGCGCTCGCTTTCCTGATCCTCATTCCGGGCGATCGCCCGCTCGAATATCTTGCGCCGCCGGTGTTCGCCATTTTCGTGCTGGCCTTCGCAAACGATGCGGGAACGGTTTCGCGCGCGATGTTCGGCAGGCCACTTCAAAGCCTCGGTCAATGGTCTTACGCGATTTATCTGGTGCAGATGCTGGTGATCGCCCTGATGGTTTCCGCGTTGGACAGCTTCGCGCCGGGATATACAGCCATTGGTGTGGACGGTGTCGAATTCATCCGCTTCGGCGGCTTTGCGGATGACGCGATAATGTTGATTTATCTGGCTTTGGTGATCGCTCTCGCCGCCGTGGCATGGCGCTTCATCGAAGTGCCGGGGCAACGTCTTGCGATTCAAAATTTTCTGCCCTCGCGCAAATCGGCGACTTCCACATCGGGCGCAAACCGCTAACATCGCCGCCGCAGAGCGGGGACCTGGATGGCGATTTCCGAGGCGCAGGAGCGCCATCATCTTCTCAAGATCCTGGGCATCAGCTTCGGAGTCGCAGTCGCTATCGGCGACATGATCGGCTCTGGCATCCTGCGCGCGCCCAGTTCCATCGCACAGGCCGTTCCCAGCGTGTGGCTGATCCTCGGCCTTTGGACGTTCGGTGCCATCCATGCCGCGCTTACGGCTAACGTGTTCTCCGAACTCGGCACCGCATTTCCCAAATCCGGCGGCGGATACATTTATGCGCAGCGTGCGTTCGGCGACATGGGCGGTCTTGTCGTCGGCTGGTCGAGCTGGCTGGCGTTCGTTGCGGGTACAGCGGCGCAGGCGATCTCCTTCGCGAACTTCCTGCCGATCCTGTGGCCGTGGTCGTCGCAGCACACGGTCGGCGTCGCCATGGCGATGCTGATCGCGCTCTTCGGCGCGAATTATGTCGGCCTGCGCGAGGGCCGCGTGCTGCAGGAGGCGACAAGCTTCATCAAGGCGATCATGCTGGCGCTGTTCTGCGTCGCGGCCGTGCTGTTCGTTCCGCCGTCGCAGCCCTTGCCGATGATGGTCGCTGCCGCGCCGCTTCTCGGCTGGGCGACGATCATCGGCGCCTATCAGCTTGTGCGCGGCGCCTATGCGGGATGGGACACGGCATTCTATTTCGGCGAGGAGATCGTCAATCCCGGCCGCGATCTTCCGCGCGCCACCTATATCGGCCTTGGCCTCACCGCGGCGCTCTATCTCAGCGTCAACGGCGCGCTGCTCTATGCGCTGGGCGTCAACGGTGTGGCGTCGACACCGTTGCCGTTCACGATCGTCGTTCAGGAATTCGGTACGATCGCCAAAGTCCTCTTCGCACTCACCGCCATGGTCACGGTCGCAAGCTGCGCCAACGCAAACATCATGGGCGGCCCGCGCATCATCTATGCCCTCGCGCGCGAAGGCCTGCTTCCAAACTTCCTGTTGCGCGTGAACCGTGGCGGCACGCCGACGGCATCCATGCTGCTCACCGCACTGTTCTGCATTGGCGTTGCGCTTTCCGGCACGTTCAATCTCGTGTTCGGATTGATCGGCACGATGAACGCCATCGGTGCCATCGTGATCATTCTGGGCCTTTATGTTCTGCGCCGCCGCGAGCCCGATCTGCCGCGTCCGTGGCGCGCCATCGGCTATCCTTATCTCCCAGCCCTGGCTCTCCTTCTCGAGCTGACGGCGCTCATCCTTTATTCCGCTGCGGATACGCTGGGCATCAGTTTCGCCATCGGCCTGTGCCTGGCCTGCGTTCCCCTCGCCTGGGTCGCCCGCCGGGGCCGCATCCGGCTGGGGGATATCGCCAGGCCCTAGCCCTGCGGCCTTAGGCTTCCTTGCCGGGTCCAGCCCCCCGCGCTAGGAACCCCGCGGCCCCCAAAACAAAGGATTTTCCCCATGGCCCGCAGCAAAATCGCCCTCATCGGCGGCGGACAGATCGGCGGCACGCTCGCCCACCTCGTCGCGACCAAGGAACTTGGCGACGTCGTGTTGTTCGACATCATGGAAGGCCTGCCGCAGGGCAAGGCGTTGGACCTCTCGCAGGCCGGCCCCATCGAAGGTTTCGATGCCAAGCTGAAGGGCACGAACTCCTACGCCGACATCGCGGGCGCGGACGTGGTCATCGTCACCGCCGGCGTGCCGCGCAAGCCGGGCATGAGCCGCGACGATCTTCTGGGCATCAATCTGAAAGTCATGAGCGCGGTGGGCGAGGGCATCAAGACCCACGCGCCGAACGCCTTTGTCGTCTGCATCACCAATCCGCTGGATGCGATGGTGTGGGCGCTGCGCCAGTTCTCCGGCCTGCCGCATCACATGGTGGTCGGCATGGCGGGCGTGCTGGACAGCGCGCGCTTCCGCTTCTTCCTTGCCGAAGAAATGAATGTGTCGGTCGAAGACGTGTCTGCTTTCGTGCTCGGCGGCCACGGCGATACCATGGTGCCGATGCCGCGCTTCTCCACCGTCAGCGGCATCCCCCTGCCGGAACTGGTGAAGATGGGCTGGATCAAGCAGGACAAGCTTGACCAGATCGTGCAGCGCACACGCGATGGCGGCGCGGAGATCGTCGGCCTGCTCAAGACCGGCTCGGCGTTCTACGCCCCGGCCACCGCTGGCATCGAGATGGCGCAGTCTTATCTGCGCGACAAGAAGCGCGTGCTGCCCGTCGCCGCTTATGTGAACAACAAGTATGGCGTGAAGGATCTCTATCTCGGCGTTCCGGCCGTGATCGGCGCCAAGGGCGTGGAGCGCATCGTCGAGCTTGATCTCACCGCTGATGAAAAGGCCGCACTGATGAAGTCCGCGGATTCCGTGAAGGGACTCATCGACGCCTGCAAGAAGCTCGATACGAGACTCGCCTAATGCACCGGCTGGCGCGGCGATTTTCAACAATCGCCGCGCTGGCGATGCTTCCGGCGTTGGCGCAGGCTGCGCCATCTGCCGACCTCGCACGCTACTATTTCGCGTCGCCGCAGGAAGAGTTGAAAGCGCGCCAACAGTTCGCGCAGCAGCTCACAGACCTCGAAAAATCCAAGCCGACCTTCGCCGCCAACGCGAAAGCGATGGCCGCGACACTGATCGCGTACGAACATGCTCTCACCGAAGCAGCGCGCCACGATGCCTATCTGCATCTGCGTTGCTCCGACGACAAAACCGACAGCGCGGCCTGTGACGGCGAAGACGCGGTCGACAGCATGGTGGACAGCCGTACCGCCTTCATCGCCAGCGGGATCGCGACATTGCCGCAGGCAAAGATCGCCGTGTTCCTCAAGTCGCCCGCGCTCGCGCCTTACGCCTATGCGATTGCCGATATGCGCCGCCAGAGTGGTCACGATGCCGGCGCGGCGGGCGAAGCGGTTCTCGCGAAGCTCTCGCCGGATCTGAGCGACTGGCAGGATGCGCTTTATGAGCAGGCGCTGTCGCATGCCGATTTCGGAACCATCGACACACCGCAAGGTCCGCTCGACGTTTCGCGCCAGCGCAACGTGCTGGCCGTGTATCCCGATCCCGCCGTCCGTAGGCAGGCTTTCGACAAGCGCAATGCCGGGCTGGAGCGCGTGCGCGACGACGTGGCGTTCGCGCTCCTCCATACCGTCAGCGCCGGAAACGCGCGCGCCGGCCTGCACAAATTCGCCAATGCGCCGGACGCCAAATATTTCGCGATGGGCTTCGATCCGGCGCACACCCGCGCCTTGATCGAAAAAGTCAGCGTCAGTGGCGAGTTGTTGAAGCGTTTCGAGAAGGTCCGCGCCGCCGATCTGCACCAGTCTCTGGGGATAGCCGACGCCGGGCCATGGGACATGCGCATGCCCACGGCGAGCATCGCGCCGCGCACGATCGACGATGCGCGCAGCATCTATCACGCCGTCTTCGCGCAGTTGGGCCCTATCTATCAGGTGCAGTTCGATGCGCTGCTGAATCCGAAGAATGGGCGGATGGATATCGCCACGACCGCCGTCCCGCATCGCTACACTGGCGGTTTCTCGGTGGGATCGAGCGGCGTGACGTCCATGCTGTTCGTCGGCAATTTCGGCGGTACCTACAAGGACATGTCCGTCATCGCCCATGAAGGCGGTCATGCCACGCATCGCGCGCTGATGAGTGCCCATAAGGTCCGGCCGATCTATGCGGAAGCGCCGCATTACCTCTTCGAATCCTTTGCGATCTTCAACGAACTTCTGCTGGCGGATTATCTCGCCGCTCATGCGCAAACGCCCACGGAGAAGCGCTATTACGACGAGCAGTTCCTGGATGTGAAGGGCCTCGATTATATCCGCGGCGCGCAGGACGCGGCGCTGGAGCAGGCATTCTACGACGCGCCGCTGCACAAGGCGGACGATCTGGATGCGCTGACGCTGAAGATAGATGCGCAATTCACGCAATGGCCGCAGAAAGACCGCTGGGAAGCGATGGGGCTTGCTTACGAAGACCCGCTTTACAATGTGAACTATCTCTATGGCGGCTTGCTGGCGCTGCAATATTACAAGCTGTGGAAGGCCTCGCCGCAGACCTTCGCACCGGCCTATGTCGCGCTGCTGCAGAACGGTTTCGACGACACGCCCGCCAATCTGCTCAAGCGCTTCCTGAAGATCGATTTGAACGACGAAGCTGCGCTGGTGGCGAATGCGCAAGACGTGGTGGAAGCGAAACTCGCAGCTCTCGAAACGGCGACGCAAAAATAGAGAAGCCTCCGCGGGTGGAGGGGCTTGCCCCGCGGAGGCTCCCTTTACCGGATCAGCTTAGAAGCGGATCCAGATTCCCGGCGCCCACACCCAGTGGTCGCGGCTCCAATTCCAGCGGCCGTCGCGCCATTTGTAGTGACCGTGATGGGGCATCGGCGGGCGGCGCTCATAGCGCACCTTCGGCGCGTGGCGGTGATCGCGCATCGGATCGACGTGGACGTAATGGCTGTGGCGGTACGGCGCGGCATCCGCGGACGTCGCCATCAGGGGCGACGCGGCGCCAAGGACGACGGCCAGTGCACCGGCCAGTTTCAAACTCTTCTTCAGCGTGATCATTCCAGTTCTCCTTCGTGCGTTCGGGCACGGTTTGAACATCGGTGCCGATTGTGGCGAAACCAGCGCGCCGGCCGCCCAATATGTCGGCATTTGTCGCCAAGCGATTTCATGCGAAAAACATTTGCCGCGATGAATGGAGGATGAACGTGATTCCGCGCCTGGAAACCGAAAGATTGATCCTGCGCGGCTGGGAGCCGCGCGATTTCGATGCGCTGGCCGCCATCCACGCCGACACGGATGTGATGACATTTCTCGGCGGCGTGCAGGAGAAGAACGACGCCTGGCGCGCGCTCGCCGGACTTGCCGGTCATTGGGCGCTGCGCGGCTACGGCAAATGGGCGGTCGAACGGAAATCCGACGGCGCGATGATGGGCCGTGTCGGCCTCATCAATCCGGAAGGCTGGCCGGGACTCGAAGTAGGCTGGACGCTGGGCAAGCCATATTGGGGGCAGGGCTATGCCACTGAGGCGGCGGAGGCGGCGATGCGGTTTGGCTTCCTGACACAGCCGGTGGACCGCCTCATCTCCTGCATCGATCCCGACAACAAGGCTTCGCAGGCCGTCGCCAAGCGCATCGGCGAAACGAAGGGCGAGCGCACGAGCCTGCGAATCGGCGGCAAGGAATTTCCGGTCGATCTTTGGGGCATTACACGCGCCGAATGGCTGAAGCGCCAATCCGCCGCTTGATTTTGGACGCCTTATCCCGCCACCTCTCGGCATGACGGACATCAATTCACCGGCCATCTATCGCGACCGGGACTTCTCCTTCTTCATCTCCAGCCGCTTTCTTTCGACGGTCGCCATGCAGGTGCAGTCCGTCGCCATCGGCTGGCAGATCTACGACATCGAGCGCACGCCGCTGTCGCTGGGCCTTGTCGGGCTTTGCGAGTTCGTGCCGATGTTCCTGCTCACGCTTCCCGCGGGCGAGATCGCCGACCGTTTCGACCAGCGCCGCGTCCTTGCGCTGGCGCAGGCGATGCTGGGCATGTGCTCGGCGCTGTTTCTGGCGTTCAGCCTGCTTTATCCGCGCAACGCGCTTCCCTTCTATGCGGTGCTGGTGCTGTTCGGCGCGGCGCGCGGTTTCTCCGGACCATCAGGCCAGTCGCTGCTCGCGTTTCTCGTTCCGCCGGAACGCCTTGCGAAATCCATCGCGCTCAGTTCATCCGCGTTCACGGTGGCCGTCATCGCGGGCCCTGCGCTTGGCGGCTTCCTTTATGCCTTCGGTCCCATCGCCACCTACAGCATCAGCTTCATCGGTTTCATCGGCGCCGCGATTCTGACGACGACCTTCGGCGGGCGCCGGTTCGATCGCGCGAGCGTGACGGGCGGATCGCGCATGGATCGCGTGATCGAAGGCATCCGCTTCGTGCGTGACCGGCCCATCGTGCTGGGCGCCATCTCGCTGGATTTGTTCGCCGTGCTGCTGGGCGGCGCGGTGGCGCTGCTGCCGATCTTCGCGCGCGACATTCTTCACGTCGGTCCTACAGGCTTGGGCTTGCTCCGCAGCGCGCCGGCGGTCGGCGCCGCGCTGACGGCGTTCACCCTGTCACGCTATCCGATCACGCAACGCTCCGGCGTGCGCATGTTCGCCGCCGTTGCGATCTTCGGCGTCGCCACCATCGTCTTCGGCATCTCGCACAATTTCTATCTGTCGCTGGCGGCGCTGTTCGTCACCGGAGCGTCGGACATGGTGAGCGTGAATATCCGCCAGTCGCTGATCAACTTCGCCACGCCCGATCCGATGCGCGGCCGTGTCGGCGCGGTCAGCATGCTGTTCATCGGTGCGTCCAACGAACTGGGTGAATTCGAGTCCGGCATCACAGCGTCGTGGTTCGGCACGGTGCCCGCCGTGATCCTCGGCGGGCTGGGAACGCTCAGCGTCGTTGCGATCTGGATGTGGCTCTTCCCGCCGCTCCGAACGGTGGACCGGCTGACCGACGTCGAGCCTACTTCTCTTTCAGATAAACCGGCGTGATGCGCGACATCCCGATGGCATGCTTGGTCATGTAGGCGCCGACATCCGCGGGCTTCGCGTTCGCATCCAGCGCCGGCTTTTCACCCAGCGCCCAGAGCGTGATCTCATAGTGATGCACGCCGGAGCCGGCGGGCGGGCAGGGGCCGTGATAGCTGGCGTTGCCGTTGGAATTGTCCAGATGGCGCGCGCGGTCCGGAAGCGTGCCGGAGCCCGCGCCTTGCGCCAGCGACGTGGTCTTGGCGGGGATATCGACCACCACCCAGTGC
>DATCRK010000076.1:0-35884 GCA_036569005.1 Rhizomicrobium sp.
GATCAGCATTGCCAGCTTTTCCGCCCGGCCCAGAACGCGAAAACTCAGCATCAACACAACTTGCTTGGGACTTTCCTTACGGTGGAACGCCATGAAGGTTCGGCAGCGTCCCAAAGGTTGATCGCCCGCCGCCGGTGCAGCGGTCTTTGCCGGGCCAAAGGAAAACGGAAGCGGCACGGTTTTCTTGTGCGCGGGGGCACAGGCGAGAATCCACGGCCCGATTTTTTGAACGCCGCTGAAACCCGGTTCAACCCGCGCAGCGATCTGTCCCGGCAACACGCCCATATTCTCGTGCGAAGAGAAGCGCGGCAACGCAAAGAGGCCCGCCAGGAAAAGCAAAGCCAGCGCCAAGCCAATCACCGTGTTGCGCATCGATCCCCCGAGAATTTCGGCGCTTGCGGATTAGCCCGTGCTTATTGGGCTTTCAAGCAGGTTCGCGATCACCGCGGCGGTGGCGGCGGCGGCAACACCCGCGGCCCGAGGCGATTCATCACGTCATGCGCATCCAACGCACGTGGCTCGTTTTTCGCCTGTTCGGCGCTCAGCATGATGATCTCCGCATAGGCTTCATAGCGGGTGATCGGGCGCGTCTGAACATCGTCGAACGCCCAGCTATGCCAGTACCAGCCGAAGCCTCCGCCCCAACCCGGACCGTATGGAAAACTGTCGAAGGTCGAGAGGTATGTTGTCTTCGCTTTGGTATCGCGCGCGTCGAATTCGAACGCCGCGTAGCCGGAATCGAGCGTTACCTGCGCGGCGCGATAGAGCAGATAATCTTCCACCTGCACGCGCGGAGTCGCCGAGTTGCCGGTGAAGGTTACACGGTAGCGGTTCTGGGCGAGGCGCTCATCGGTGTAGCCCGGCCCGCCCCGATCCACCTGCGGGCTGTAGGTCGCCGGCGTCGTGCAACCGGCCAATCCCGCGGTCAGCAGTAACGCCGCGAAACCGTAACTAATTGGTTTTGAAGAAAAATATCTGCCCATCGGTTTGCTCCAGAATCCGAACACTGCCCCGCTTTTCCATCATAACGCCCTTGCGGGTGTGTCCGTTGTTAAATCGGCGACGGGAACATATAACTGACCGGTAAGTTATTTATTGAGCTCTCATGGACACGCCCCGCTGGCGCAGACGCAAGAGTGCCAGGCCGCAAGAGATCCTCGACGCGGCGCTGGCCTGTTTTGCGGAAAAGGGATTCGCGGCGACGCGCATGGACGACATCGCCGATCGCGCGGGCGTCACCAAGGGAACGATCTATCTCTACTTCCAGAACAAGGAGGCGGTGTTCAAGGCGCTGGTGCGCGAATCCATCGGCACGCAGATCAGCCAGGTCCTCGAACAAGCGGAAGCGTTCCAGGGTCCGGCGCGCGATCTGCTCCGCATGGTTGTCTCCACGGTGGGCGAGATTCTGCGTACCAGCGATCGCGTGGTGCTGCCCAAGATCATCGTGGCCGAGGCGGGAAACTTCCCGGAGCTCGCGCGCTTCTATCGCGAAGAGATCATCGACAAGGGACTGGGCGCGTTGAGCACTGTGATCGCGCGCGGAATCGAGCGCGGCGAATTCCGCAAGATTGAACCGCAGCACGCGGCGCGGCTCTGCATTGCGCCTGTGCTGCTGGCTGCTGTGTGGCGCACCACCTTCGCGCAGTTCGACGCCGCACCGTACGATTATCAGGGCTTCCTCAACACTCATCTCGACGTTCTGCTGCGCGGGCTTTCGCCCAATGGAGACGCATTGCCATGAAACGGCTTTCACTTCTCTTTCTGTTGCTGCTCGCGGCTTGCGGGCGGAGCGACGACCAGGTCTGGCTCGGCTATGGCGAAGGGGACAACGCCTTTATCGCAGCGCCGCAGCCCGGATGGGTCTCCTCCCTGCATGTCGAGCGCGGCGCTTATGTTCACCGCGGTGATCTTCTGTTCACGCTGGATGATACCGCGCAGATCGCGGCGCGCGACCAGGCCGTGGCATCGCTCGAAACAGCGAAAGCATCGCTGGCACAAGAACAAGCCAATCTCGCTTATGCGCAGCGCCAGCTACAGCGTCAGACCGGCCTTGCGCGCGCCAATGCCGGAACGCCGACCAATCTGGATCTGGCCAAGTCCAATTATGAGCAATCCGCTGCGCGCATCGCGCAGCTCCAATCGCAGATCGCGCAAACGAACGCTTCGCTGTCCGGCGCGACCTACTCGCTGACCCAGCGCAATATCATCGCCCAGACCGAAGGCCGTGTGCAGGACATCTATTTCCGCCCGGGCGAGTACGTACCCGCATCGACGCCGGTGCTTTCCGTTCTGCCGCCGAAGAATATCTATGTGCGCTTTTTCGTGCCGGAGACCCAGTTCTCCAAAGTCCATATCGGCCAGAAGGTGCGCATCACCTGCGACGGCTGCAAGCCCATCGACGCGACGATCAGCTTCATCGCGCAACAGGAGGAATTCACGCCACCGGTGATCTTTAGCCAGGACAGCCGCACCAAGCTCGTCTTCAAGCTGGAGGCGCGCGTGCCGGGCGGCATAAAGCTCAATCCCGGCCAGCCGGTGCAGGTGCGGCCGCTCTGACATGGCATCCGATCTCGCCATTGACGTTCATGGACTGACCAAGCGCTTCGGCAGCAAGGTGGCGGTCGATCACGTCGATATCGCCGTGCCATCCGGCGAAGTGTGGGGATTTCTGGGGCCCAACGGTTCGGGCAAGACGACGACCATCCGCATGTTGTGCGGGTTGCTGCATCCCGATGATGGCAACGGCATATGCCTTGGGCTCGATGTCCTCACGCAATCCGAACAGATCAAGCGCGAAGTCGGCTACATGACCCAGAAGTTCAGTTTCTGGGAGGATCTGTCGATCCGCGAGAACCTTGAATTCGTCGCGCGGCTTTATGGATTGCCGGATCGTGAAGCCAAAGTGGAACACACGCTTCAACGCCTTGGCCTCGTGAAACGTCAGAATCAATTGGCCGGCGAACTCTCCGGCGGCTGGAAGCAGCGCATGGCGCTCGCCGCCTGCATGCTGCACGAGCCGAAGCTTCTTCTGCTCGACGAGCCGACAGCAGGTGTCGATCCGAAAGCCAGGCGCGACTTCTGGGAAGAGATCCACGCGCTCAGCGAAGAAGGCCTGACCGTTCTGGTCTCCACCCACTACATGGACGAAGCCGAACGCTGCGACCGCATCGTCTACATCCTGAACGGCAAGCTGATCGCCAAAGGCACGGTCAATGAGGTGATCGAGCAATCAGGGCTCACCACCTTCGTGCTGGAGGGCGAGCATGTGCGCCGCTTCCTCACGAAAATCCAGGGACAGCCTGGTGTCGATTACGCCGGCTTTTTCGGCGCGGCACTGCGCGTGTCTGGACGCGATCGCAATGCGCTTGAGAAGACGATCGCGCCCTACCGGAAGGAAGCCGGCGTCACCGTCAGCGAGACCAAGCCCAATCTGGAGGACGTCTTCATCCATCTGCAGGAGGACGCGAAATGAACAACGCGTTCTCTTTTGCGCGTGTCTACGCGATCCTGCTGAAGGAATTTCTGCAGATGCGCCGCGACCGCATCACCCTGGCGATGATCGTCGGCGTTCCGCTGATGCAGCTTTTCCTGTTCGGCTTCGCTATCAATTTCAATCCGAAAGCGTTGCCTACCGTGATCTCGGTTGACGATCCCGGCATCTTCGCGCGTTCCGTCACCGTGGCGCTGGAGAATTCCAGCTACTTCAACATCGTGAAGGAAACGCACTCGCCGCAGGAAGCGCGCCGCCTGCTGCAGGAAGGCAAAGTCCTGTTCGCGGTGGAGATCCCCGAAAACTTCACGCGGGACATCGTGCGCGGCAATCCGCCCGACCTTCTGATCGAGGTCGACGCGACCGACACCGCCGCAGGCTCCTATGCCATTGGCGCGCTCACCGGCATCGCATCCACGGCACTCCGCGATGACCTGACCGGCCCGTTGAAGGCGCGCGCGCAGACCGCGCCGCCCTTCAATACGGTCACGCATCTTCTCTACAATCCGGAGTCTGTCACGCAATACAGCATCATCCCAGGATTGCTGGCGGTGATTCTCACCATGACGATGGTGCTGATGACCTGTCTCGCACTGACGCGCGAACGCGAGCGGGGAACTTATGAGAATCTGCTCGCCATGCCCGCGACGCCGGTAGAGATCATGCTGGGCAAGATCGCGCCCAATGTGGTTGTCGGCGCAATCCAGAGCGCGATCATTCTGCTGGTGGCGAAGTTCGTTTTCGATGTGCCGATGATCGGCTCGCTCACGCTGCTGTCGGGCGCATTGGCGATCTACATCACCGCCAATCTTGCGGTGGGATATACCTTCTCCACCGTGGCCGAGAACCAGCTTCAGGCCATGCAGATGATGGTCTTCTTCCTGCTGCCCACGATCCTGCTCTCCGGCTTCGCTTTTCCCTTCGATGGCATGCCCACATGGGCGCAATGGATCGGCGAGGTCTTGCCGGCCACGCATTTCTTGAGGATCGTTCGCGGTATCCTGCTGAAGGACAACGGGTTCCCGGAGATCTGGCCGGACCTTTGGCCCCTTATTCTCTTTATGTTCGGGGTGATGGGCATCGCCTTGGCCCGCTTCCGCCGCACACTGGATTAATTGCGGCAAAAACCCGGCGGGACTTGCGAAAGACAGGGTGCCAAAGCACATTCTGTCCCGTTATAAGCCGTGCCTTGCGCGGGTGTTTCCGCGGATCAGAACCGGGCGTTGCGCCAGCCTCAAGAGGCGCGCCGACTTGGCAATCATAAAGAGTGGGGTCGCGCGCATCGCATGTCCGGATTGTCCCTGATGCTGCAGTTCACGCTGGCGTTGGTGCTGGTTGCGCTCGCCATCTTGTCGCTGCAACTCGCCACACTCGCGATCTTGCGGATGTACAAAGAGCCTCGCCGCCTTCGCATGCCGCTGCTTCCCGATGAAGCGCTGCCTCATGTGCTCGTTCAACTTCCGGTCTGCGACGAAGGTTATCTCGCTGTTCGCGTTGCCGCCGCCGCCGCACAACTCGACTGGCCGAAGGACAAACTTGAAATCCAGCTCCTCGACGACGGTCCGGCACACAAGCACGACGCGCTCATCGCCGCCGTGCGTGAGATCGTTCCGGCCGATGTGAATCTCAGGATCATGCGCCGCGGTGAACGCGCGGGCTTCAAAGCCGGCAACCTGGCCTTCGGTCTTACCCATTCGCAGGCACCTTATGTCGCCGTATTCGACGCCGATTTTGTGCCGCCACCGGATTTCCTGCGCCGCACCGTGCCGGCGCTTATCGCCGACAACGGCCTTTGCTTCGTGCAGGCGCGCTGGGGCCATGCAAACCGCAGCCGCAACTGGCTGACGCGTGCGCAAGGCTTTCTTCTCGACAGCCATTTTGCCGTGGAACAGGAAGCCCGGTTCCGCGCCGGCCTTCCGATGTCGTTCAACGGCACGGTCGGCGTGTGGTCTCGCGCGGCGATCGACAATGGCGGCGGCTGGACCGGCGACACGCTGACGGAAGATCTCGATCTTTCGATGCGTTGCGCGCTCAAGGGTTATCGCATGGCATTCGTGCACGACCTCGAAGTGCCGGGCGAATTGCCGGAGACGGCGGCGGCATGGCGCGCGCAACAGGCGCGCTGGACCAAAGGCCATGCGCAATGCGCGCGCAAGCTTCTGCCGATGATCTGGGCAAGCAATTTCCCGCTGCAGATCAAGATCGCGATGTCGCTGCAGATGTGCCAGTTCGGCTTCTATCTGCTCGCCGGCGCCAGCGCCGTGATCAGCCTCATTCTCATGTATATGGACGTCGTCTATCTCGACAGCGTGGCGACGCTGGGCCTCATCGTCACCGCGCTCGGCATCTCGACGAGCCTTTTCTATCTTCGCCTCGGCCAGCAGATGCTGGGCCGCGATCGCGAACCTTATTTCCTGGCCTCGCTTTTGCTCGCCATGATTTTCCCGAGCGGGCTGGTGCTCTCCAACGCGCGCGCGACCTACGAAGCGATGGCCGGCAAGCCCATGGATTTCGCGCGCACGCCCAAATCGGGCGCCGTGACCGTGGGCGGCTGGCGCGGAAGCCCCGAACTCATCACCGGCATCTCGCTTCCGGTCTTCGCCTTGACCGAACAGGCATGGAGTCTTCCTTTCTTCATCATTGCCGCCGCGGGACTTCTTCTGATCGGCGGCATGGGCTGGCAGGGAACCATGGCGCGATTGCCGGCGAGCGATCCCGGCCCAGGCGAGTAATCGCCAGCGTTAACAGACGGTTAAGAAATCGCTCTTAACTTGAATTGATCAAATCTTACGGAATTGTCTTACGCCGCTTTGAAATGCGCGGCGTAGGATGCCTTTCACGGTCGCCGCCAGCTTGAGCGGCACGAAGGGGCTTTGTGATGGTGGGGTCTCAGATCCGGCTCGCGGTGGCGACCGCTTTTTGCCTCCTGACGGCAGCATGCGCGAGCGCACCCGATTACGATTCCGCCGATCGCTCTTCCGGATGGAGCAGCGCGGAGCAGCAACCCACGCAGGTACCGTTGCAATGCGTGCCTTATGTGCGCGCGCACTCGCAGGTGAAGATCTATGGCGATGCCGCCGAGTGGTGGGACAAGGCCACCGGTCTCTATGCACGCAGCGAAGTCCCGCAACTGGGATCGGTTCTCGTGCTCACCGGCTATGCCGGCCCGCGGCACAGCCATGTCGCCGTGGTGACCGCCATGGTGTCGAGCCGCGAGATCCGCATCGATCACGCCAACTGGCTCAACGACGGTGCGATCTTCACCAACGATCCCGTGGTGGATGTGAGTCCCGACAACGATTGGAGCCAGGTGAAGGTCTTCAACGAGCGCACCGGTGCCTGGGGTGTGCGCATCTATCTGGTGCAAGGCTTCATCGGCCCCAGCCGCGACAACCCGCTGGTCGCTGACAACTCCTGATATATTCCTCCGTCGAATCAGGGGCTTGGCTGCATTCTCGCGCCATTCTGCCCCACCCGGTTGCCTTTGGGGCGCGCGGGGGTATGGTCCGCGCCCTCGAGCGGAGCGCGGCTGTCGCGCCACCGCAGATTTCTGGTGCTGAAACTGCGCATTCGCGCCGCAAGAGCGTTGTCCGGTGGATGAACCAAATTCCCCAAATCCCGTGAGCGATCCGCGGCCTCTTTTGTCCGACGCGCTGGAAGACGACGCGCCCCACGCGCCGACGGCGCATGTGGCGTTGCCGGAAGGCCGCGGACGAAACTGGATGCTGATGCTGGGCGCGCTCGGCGTCGTGTTCGGTGACATCGGCACGAGCCCGCTTTATGCGATGCGCGAAACCGTGCTGGCGACGGGCGGGCGTTTCCCGCAGCATGACGACACCATCGGCGCGCTGTCGCTCATCATCTGGGCGCTCTTCATCGTCGTGACGCTGAAATACGTCATTCTCATCATGCGTGCCGACAATGACGGCGAAGGCGGTACGCTCGCTCTTGCATCGCTGGCGCACCGCTCATCGGGCATCGGGCGCGGCGTGAAGATGGCCATCGGCATCGGCGCTGTCCTGGGCCTGGCGCTGTTCTTCGGCGACGGCATGCTGACGCCGGCCATCACGGTCCTCTCCGCAGTCGAAGGCCTTGGCCTCGGCAGCCGGATTTTCGAGCCGCTGGTCCTTCCGTTCACGCTCATCATCCTCGTGTCGTTGTTCGCGATGCAAAGCCGCGGCACCGCGAAGATCGGCGTACTGTTCGGGCCGTTCATGGTTTTGTGGTTCGTCGTTCTGGCGGTGCTGGGCGCGATATCGCTCGTACAGACGCCATCAGTCCTGATCGCGATCAATCCCTGGTACGCGATCCGCATCTTTGTCGAAGAGCCGTGGCACGCCTTCGTTTCGCTCGGCGCCGTGGTTCTGGCGGTAACGGGCTGCGAAGCGCTTTACGCCGACATGGGCCATTTCGGAAAAGCGCCGATCCGCAAGGCGTGGTTCTTCGTGGCGCTGCCGGCGCTGCTTTTGGAATATCTCGGCCAGGCCGCGGCGATCCTGCGCGATCCGCATCTGGCGAGCGTGGCGTTCTTCTCCGTCGTGCCGCATTGGGCGCATTATCCGATGGTGATCCTGTCGGCCATCGCGTCGGTGATCGCATCGCAAGCAGTGATCTCGGGCGTGTTCTCGATCACCCAACAGGCGGTTCAGCTCGGCCAGCTGCCGCGCATGGAGATCCGCCACACCTCGGCGACCGATTATGGGCAGATCTTCGTCCCGCGCATGAACGCGGTGCTGTGCATCGGCGTGGTGCTTATCGTGCTCATCTTCAAAAGCTCCGCCGCGCTGGCATCGGCTTACGGCATCGCCGTCACGGGCGTCATGGTGATCGACACCATGAACGTCTCCCTGGTGGCCGCGAAACAGTGGCGCTGGAAGATCGCCGCGGTGATTGGGCTGTTCGGCTTGCTGGCGATCATCGACTTCCTCTTCCTCGGCGCGAACATGCTCAAGATCCCGGAAGGCGGCTGGCTGCCGCTTTTCGTGGCAGCGGCGGTGTTCGTCCTCATGGAAGTGTGGCGCAGCGGACGGCGCGCGCACATGGAAAAGATCAGAAGCGAATCCATGCCGCTCAATCTCTTCCTCGAACGCGCCGACAAGACGCCGGTGCGCGTCGCGGGCACATCCATCTTCCTGTCGGCGCGCGACGATGTCGTTCCCGGCGCGCTGCTGCACAACCTGAAGCACAACAAGGTCCTGCACGAGCGCGTGATCCTGGCGCATGTCATGGTCGACGACACGCCGATCGTGCCCGCCGCTCGGCGCATCGAAGTCACCAAGCTCGGCAAGGGCTTCTACAACGTGAACATCCGCCACGGCTTCTTCGAGACGCCGGACGTGCCGCGCGCGCTGGAAGATGCGCGGCCCTTTGGACTTGCCATCGACGTGGATACCGCGACGTTCTTCATCGGCCATGAAACGCTGGTCCCGGCGGAGCATTCCGCGCTCGGCCGGTGGCGGACTTGGCTTTACATGCGCCTCGCAGCATCGGCATTGTCGCCGGCGCGGTTCTATCATCTGCCGCCCAACCGTGTGGTTGAGCTGGGAACGCAGACAACCATCTAGAGGCCCCGATGTCGTCCGCAGCACACGCGCATGGCGCACCGGTTTCGACGCGCCGCCAGATCGGCCTCACGATCGGCGCGCTCGGCGTGGTGTTCGGCGACATCGGCACGAGCCCGCTCTACGCGATGAAGCAATCTGCGTTGTCCGCCGGCGGCGCATCACCCAACATGCTGGCGGTAATGGGTGTGCTGTGCCTCATCTTCTGGGCACTCCTGATCGTGGTCACGGTCAAATATGTCGTCCTCATCATGCGCGCCGATAATGATGGCGAAGGCGGCGTGCTCGCCCTCGCCGCCCTTGCCCATCGCGTCACCGGGCTGAGCCGCCGCGTGAAAACCGCCATCGGTCTGGTGGCGCTGCTCGGTCTGGCGCTGTTCTACGGCGACGGCATGTTGACACCGGCGATCTCGGTTTTATCCGCCGTGGAAGGTATCGGCGCGGAAAGCCCGGCGTTCGCCGAATGGGTGATGCCGCTGTCCCTGATCATCCTTGTCGGCCTGTTCGTCATCCAGCGGCACGGTACCGAAAAGATCGGCGCCCTGTTCGGGCCGGTGATGATCGTCTGGTTCATCGTGCTGGCGATCCTGGGCGTGAACGCCATCCTCAAGGCCCCGCAAATCCTGGCCGCGGTGAATCCGGAATATGCCGTCGCGCTGTTCCGGCACGAGCCATGGATCGCCTTTGCGGGCCTCGGCTCCGTCGTGCTCGCGGTTACCGGCTGCGAGGCGCTTTATGCCGACATGGGTCATTTCGGACGCGGCCCTATCCGCAACGCATGGCTGTTCATCACCCTACCCGCATTGCTGCTGAACTATTTCGGACAAGGCGCGATGCTGCTGGTGCAGCCGCAATCGGTGAACTTCCTGTTCTATGCGCTGGCACCGCACTGGGCGCATTATCCGCTGGTGGCGCTCGCCACCGTTGCCACCATCATCGCATCGCAGGCGGTGATCTCCGGCGTGTTCTCCATCACGCAGCAGGCGGTGCAGCTCGGACAATTGCCGCGCATGGAAGTGCGGCACACCTCGGCCACCGAACAGGGACAGATCTATGTGCCGCGCATCAACGCGATGCTGGGCATCGGCGTGGTGCTGATCGTGCTGATCTTCAAGTCGTCCGACGCGCTGGCGTCGGCCTACGGCATCGCGGTGACCGGCGTGATGGTGATCTCGACATTCCTCGTCGCCGTCGTGGCCTTGCGCAACTGGCGCTGGAATCTGGCCGTGGTCATCGCATTGTTCGGCCTCCTGGGTCTGATCGACCTGACCTTCCTGTCCGCCAACACCCTCAAGGTGATTCAAGGTGGTTGGCTGCCGCTTGCCGTCGCCGCCGCCGTCTTCGTTCTGATGGACACATGGCGCGTGGGACGCCGATTGCATCTGGACCGGTTGCGCGACGGCGCAATGCCGATGTCGCTGTTCCTCGAACGCGCCGACAAGCATGCGCAGCGCGTTTCCGGCACCGCGGTTTATCTGACGCCGCGGACCGATCTGACGCCCGGCTCGATGCTGCACAGCCTCAAGCATTATCATCTTCTGCATGAGCGCATCATCCTGGTGAGCGTCGCGGCGGAGGATGTGCCGGTGGTATCGCAAGCCAAGCGTGTCGAAGTGGAAAAGCTCGGCAAAGGCTTCTTCGCCGTGAAGCTGCATTACGGTTTCTTCGAATATCCCGACGTACCCCAGGGCCTCGAGCAGGCACGGCCTTATGGTCTGGTGATCGACCCCGACAGCACGACTTTCTTCGTGGGCCGCGAGATGCTGGTGCCGGCATCGCGCCCGGTTCTGAGCCCGTGGCGCATTGCGCTCTATACCTGGCTCGCATCCAACGCCTATTCGCCCGCGCGCTATTTCCGCTTGCCTGCGAACCGCGTTGTCGAACTGGGCACGCAGATCAGCATCTGACTTGACGGAAAGGCGCGGACCGCTTCTCGTATGCGAAGAGCATCGCGGGAGGGGACCATGCGCATCGCGCTGGCGGCGGCGTTTTCCATTTTGACGACCGGAGCGGCCTTCGCCGATCCGCAAGTGACCCTTGTGCAAGGTGCGCTGGCGGGCACCAGCGATGGCGGCATCTCCGTCTTCAAGGACATCCCCTTCGCGGCGCCGCCGGTTGGCGATTTGAGATGGCGCGCACCGCAACCCGCGCCCAACTGGAGCGGTGTGCGCGACGCGAGCAAATTCGGTCCCATCTGCATGCAGGCGCCCTTGCCCGCCGGCAGACATGCGCAAGAGACGCTTGCCGAGAGCGAGGACTGCCTGTCGCTGAATGTCTGGTCGCCCGACACGGCGCCCGGAACGAAGCTTCCGGTGATGGTGTGGATCTATGGCGGCGCGTTCCGCGGCGGCGGATCGGCCAATTCGATCTATGACGGCATGGAGCTGGCGCAGCATGGCGTCGTCGTGGTGACGCTCAATTATCGCCTCGGCTGGTTCGGCTTCCTCGATCTGCCGTCGCTGGCGGCGGAGCATCCCGGTGAGCCGCACGGCAATTACGGATTGCTCGACCAGATCGCGGCGCTGAAATGGGTGCAGGCGAACATCGCGAGCTTCGGCGGCGATCCATCCAACGTCACCATCTTCGGCGAATCCGCCGGCGGCATGAGCGTGAACGATCTCATGGTGTCGCCGCTGGCGCGCGGGCTTTTCACCAAAGCGATTTCCGAATCCGGGCTTGGCCTGATCCACACGCCGACGGAAGCTGAGGCCCAAGCCGCCGGCGCGACGTTCGTCGCAAAAACGCGATCCGGCACCGATCCTGCGAAGCTGCGCGCGCTTTCCACCGCCAGCGTCGTGAAAGCCGCGAAGGACAATATCGAAGGTGGCATCACGCCGATGGTGGACGGCACCGTGATTCCCGATCAGGTCTCCCGACTGTTCGCGGAAGGCAAGATCGCGAAGGCGACCTATATGGCCGGATCGAACAGCAATGAATCCACGCTCATGCCGTGGATCGGCATGACGAAGGACAGCCTGCTCAATCCGCTGGGCGACAAATTGGCGGCCGTTCGTGCCGTTTACGATGCCGGTGGGAAGATCGATGACGACGAATTCGTGCGCCAGTTCTTCAGCGACGCGTTGTTCGCCTCCGGCGCGCAAGGCTTTGCGCATTACGCGAGGAAGGCGGGCGAGAGGGCCTATGTCTATCATTTCCGCTACATCGCCGATGCGCTGCGCGGCCGTGATCCCGGCGTCGGGCATGGTGGCGAGGTCGTCTATGTGTTCGGATTGCATGGCTTCTCGAAAACGCCGCGCGGCGCGATGCTGGCGTCCTTCGTCACCGACAAGGACAAGAAGATGATCGCGCAAGTGCAGCACTACTGGACGAACTTCGCCAAGACCGGCGATCCGAATGGTGCGAGCCTGCCGCTGTGGCCGGCCTCATCGGAAACCGCGCCGCAGACCCTGGTATTCGATGACAAGACCGAAGCGGTGGCAGGCTTCCGCGCCAGGCAGCTCGGCGTGATCTATTATGGCTGGAACGCGCGCAGCGGCGATCCGCTTCCCTAATCGAGCGCGTAAACAAGCGCCTTGAGATAGGCGGTCTCCGGCAGCATCTGGTGCACCGGATGATCCGCGCCCGCGCCGGATTGATGGATCAGCGCGGCACGGCGGTTCGCGCGGGAAATGCCGATCGCGCATTCCAGCGCGAAACGGTCCGGCCCGATGTTGTGCGAGCAGGACGCCAGCAACAGATACCCGTTCGGCGCGACAATCGAGGCGGCGAGGCGCGCGAGCTTGCGATAGGCTTTTGCGCCCGGCTCCAGATCCTTGCGCGATTTCACGAAAGGCGGCGGGTCAGCGATCACCACGTCGAACCTTTCGTTCGCCGCAGCAATCCGCTCCAACTCCTCGAACACATCTGCTTTCACGAAATGCGCGTTCACGCCATTTGCGGCGGCGGACTCCTGCGCAAGATCGAGCGCGCCTTGCGATGAGTCGATACCGGTCACCTCTTTCGCGCCGCTCTTCGCCGCCGCGACTCCGAAGCCGCCCGCATAACAATAAGCGTCCAGGATCGTGCGCCCCCCGGCGAGTTTCGCCATGAAGGCGTGATTGTCGCGCTGATCGAAATACCAGCCCGTCTTCTGGCCGCCGCCGATGTCGGCGAAATAGCGCACGCCGTTCTCGATCAGCGAAATGCGCTCCGGCATATCCCCTTTCGCGGCGCGAACATAAGAGTCGAGGCCTTCCAGCGCGCGCGACGGCGTATCGTTGCGCAACACGACCGTCTTTGGTGCAATCACCGTATCGAGACCTTCCAGAAGAACTGGCGTGAGCTTTTCCATGCCCGCCGTCGTCACTTGCACCGAGCACAAATCGGCGAAACGATCGATGGCAAGCCCCGGAAGACCGTCTCCTTCCGCGTGGACCAGCCGATAATAAGGCGCGTCGTAGAGCGCTTCGCGCCGCGCCAGAGCACGCTTCAAGGCGGCAGTGAAGAACTCCGCATCGATCTTCGCATCCGGCTTCGGATCGAGAAGGCGCACCGCAATCAGGCTGGCGGGATTGAAATAGCCGGTGCCGAACGCGACGCCGTCATCGCCTTGCACATTGACGATGCTGCCCGAGGCAAGGGCTTTCGCCGCCGCGTCCATGACAATCTCGTTGGAGAATATCCATGGCGCGCCGGCGCGGACACGGCGGCCTTCTTTCGGCCTGAGCTTGATGAGCGGATGCATGCGCACCGGTTAGCACAGCCGACGGGCAAAGGAAAAACGGCTACTTCTTCCGTTCGGGCGGCAGCTTTTTCTCGCCGGTGCTCTGGTTGAACTCGGCGCGCTGTTCCTTCGTCCACGGCACCAGTGTCTTGCGCGCGACAAGATAGTCGTACAGCGCATTCACCTCGTAGTCGTGGAAATAGCGGAACCGCGCGCGCGCCAGCGGCGACATGACGGGAATCCATTTTCCGGCGCGCGAACGGCCCTGATAGAGCAGCTGGAAGAACTGCGTGCGCGTATATTTCGCGGCGATGTTCAGATCGGGCGCATAGCCGGACCCCGTCAAATCCCCGCCATGACATTGCGCGCAGGAGAGGGACGCGAGGTGGCGTCCGCCATCGTAACGCGGGCCTTCGTCGGCGGGGTTCAGGATTTCGTCGGCCTTGGGCGATTTGGGAACCAGCCTGCCCGCAACGATGGCTTTGCGCGCCGCCCAATCGAAACGCGTCTTGCGCGGCGGCGCCTGGTGCACCGGCTGCGCGCGGATATAGGAGATGACATCCTCGACATCGTTGTCGCGCATGTAAGCGAATGTGTCGGACGGCATCACCCACATCGGTTTGGCATCCGGCGTCAGTCCGTGGCGGATGGCGCGTTCCAGATCGCCATCGGTGTTACGCGCGGCGAAGACGGTGAGGTCGCCGCTCCAGATGGGCAGATAAGGGTTGATGCGAACCAACCGACCGCCGAGATCGTCGCCATGGCAGCCGAAGCAACCCGACACGATCATCCAGTGCTTGCCGCGCTTGAGCGCTTCGGGATCCGTGCCGGCATGGATGAGCGAGGACGGCAGCGTGTAGCGCCGCTCGATCACCGCTTCGGATGCCAGATAGATGTAAAAGAGCGACAGCAGCCATGCCGCGGCCGCAACCCCCGCCGCGATGCTGATCCCTCTGGCTGCAAGAACGGTGAATCGCCCGGCGGACATGGGGCGAGACTATGGGTGCGGTGCGATATCTGTAAACCGCGGCGCGCGCCGCGCGGAAACGCCGCAAATCCCGCGATTTTGATGGGTGACGGGGCGAAAGACGGGCTATAGATTTCTCTTCACAAACCGTGCGTATGGGGACAGCACTGCGACAGGGCCATTCCATCGTCATGACGCGCCAGAGCGGCTGGCGGCGATGGATCGCAGTTTTTGCGATGCTCACCTTCGCGCTGCAAGCGCAACTCACGCAGGCCCATATCCATTTCGCGCCGGATTTCGGCGGCGCGATTTCCAAATCCGACGGGAATTCGACGGCCGCCAAGACTCCGTCCAAGAAAAACCTTCCGGCCAACAACGACCCGGCGAATTGCCCGATCTGCCAGGCCGCCTTGCATGGCGGGCAATTCCTATCGCCCTCGGCCGTGGCGCTTGCGCTTCCGGGCGAAGCGATCACCATCGTTCCGCTCGTCGTCGATATCGTCACGTCGCGCGAAACACTTTCGCACAGCTGGCAAGGCCGCGCGCCACCGCACGCCTGATCTTCTGAACGTCCGAGCAGCCACCATGCGCATCCTGCGCGCGTGACCGTTCCACTTTCTCTCAGAATTTCATCAGCGTCCGGAGTCCATTCATGAAAAAGCTTTGTCTTGTTGCGGCCCTTATGGCGAGCGCCGCAGCACTGGTATCGCCGGCTTATGCCGACGATGCCGCCGACCTCGCAGCAATCCGCAAGCAGCTCAACCAGATCGATCACGAATATCGCGCCAAGATCGAGAACCTGGAAACGCGGCTGAAGAAAGCCGAAGCCGATGCGAAAGCCGCGCGCACGGCCGCCGCAAATGCGAGCAAGTCCGCTGTCGCCGCGCAAAGCGATGCGAAGGCGGCGCAGCAGCAGGTGGCGCAGGTTGCCGCGCCGCCGGCCGAGCCGCCGCCGATCGACTCTCTCCCCGCCGAAGCGCCGACACCGCCCGCATCCGCCAATGCGTTCAATCCCGGCATTGCGGCGGTGCTGAACGGGTTCTACTCCGCCTCTTCGCGCAAGCCGGACAACCAGCGCATCGCAGGCTTCGCCATCGGTGACGATGCCAAGCTCATCCCGAACGGATTTTCGCTGGGCGAATCCGAAATTTCCTTCGCGGCGAACATCGATCCGGAGATGGCAGGTTTCCTTGATATCTCTTTCGACAATGAGAACCATCCGGACGTGGAAGAGGCCTATGTGCGCTCCACCGATCTGCCGTGGGGCTTCACGCTGAAGGCTGGGCGCTTCCTCTCCGGCATCGGCTACATCAACGAGCGGCATGCGCATGACTGGAGCTTCTCGGATGCCGCGCTGCCCTATCGCGCGTTCCTGAACACGCAATATGGCGATGACGGCGTACAACTGCGCTGGCTGGCGCCCACCGACATCTTCCTGGAGTTCGGCGCGGAATGGTTCCGCGGCGACGAATATCCCGCGGCCGGCGCGGCGCATGGCGGGCAAGGCACCGTCACCGCCTTCGTGCATGCGGGCGACGACATCAATGAAAGCTCGTCATGGCTGGCGGCGGCTTCTTACCTGCACACGCGCGCGGCGGGACTTGAAACCGACAATCCGCTCTCGCCGGTCGACGACACCTTCACCGGCGATACCGACCTGGGCATCGCGAGCCTGGTTTACAAATGGGCACCGGGCGGCAACCCGACGGTGAACAACTTCACCGCGGTCGGCGAATTCTTCTGGGATCGCCAGAAAGGCGATTTCGATCTGTTGCCGTTCAGGCGCAACAATACCGGCTGGTATGTGCAGGGCGTCTATCAGTTCATGCCGCAATGGAGCCTTGGCCTGCGCTACTCGCAACTCGACAGCGGCAACATTCCGCTTTCGCTTGCGGGCAGCGCGCTGGACGATTTCGGGCATTCGGCGCGCGCATCCACTGCGCTGCTGGAATACGACACCAGCGAGTTTGGCCGGCTGCGCCTGCAATACACCTACGACCAGACCGACCTGAAGCCGAACAACGAGATCCTCTTCCAATACACCGTCATCTACGGGCCGCACGGCGCCCATCGTTACTAAGGAGAAATAGCATGAGAAAACTTCTGATCGGCGCCGCGTTGCTCGCCGGACTCGCAGCAACACCGGCTTATGCAAATCTGAGCGTCTTCGCCTGCGAGCCGGAATGGGGCGCGCTGTCCACCGAGATCGGCGGCGACAAGGTGGACGTCTATACCGCGACGACGGGCCAGCAGGACCCGCACCAGATCCAGGCACGCCCGAGCCTCATTGCCAAGGCGCGCGGCGCGGACGTCACCGTGTGCGACGGCGCGGAGTTGGAGATCGGTTGGCTGCCGATGATCATCCAGCAGTCGAACAATTCGAAGATCGCGCCGGGCCAGCCCGGCTCGTTCGAAGCGACGCGCTATGTGCATCTGCTCGAGCAGCCGACCTCGCTCGATCGCGCGCAGGGCGATATCCATGCGGCGGGCAATCCGCACATTCAGACCGATCCGCGCATGATGCTGCCGGTGGCCAAAGCCCTGGCGGCGCGCTTTGCGCAGCTCGATGGCGCGAACGCTGCCTACTATCAAAGCCGCGAAGCCGATTTCGAAAAGCGCTGGACGGCCGCTGTCGCCAAATGGACGGCGGAAGCCGCGCCGCTGAAAGGCACCGCCATCGCGGTTCAGCACCACGCCTGGATCTACATGGAGAACTGGCTCGGCCTGCACGAAGTGGTGCCGCTGGAACCGAAGCCCGGCGTGCCGCCGTCCAGCGGCTATCTCGCCGAAGTGCTGCAGAAGCTGCAGGCACAACCGGTGAAGTTCGTGATCCGCGCAGCCTATGAAGACGATCGTCCGTCGGAGTTCATCGCCAGCAAGGCGAACATTCCAGCCATTGCCCTGCCCTTCACGGTGGGCGGCACGGACAATGCGAAAGACTTGTTCTCGCTGTACGAAGACACCATCCATCTGATGCTTGGGGGCTTGAAGAAATGAGCAGCATTGAGTTTTCCATTTTGCTTCCCGCTTTCGTTGCGGGATTGCTGGTGCTGGCGACGCATGTGCCGCTGGGCCAGCAGGTGCTGACGCGCGGCATCGTATTCATCGATCTTGCCATCGCGCAGGTGGCGGGGCTTGGCGTCACGGCGGCCGACGCTTTCGGCTTTGAGCCGCAAGGCTGGCGCGTGCAGGCCGCAGCGGTGGGCGCGGCGCTGATCGGCGCCTTGCTGCTTACCTGGACGGAGAAGAAATGGCCGGAAGTGCAAGAGGCGTTGATCGGTGTTCTCTTCGTCGTCGCGGCCTGCGTGGAGCTTCTCATCCTCGCCAACAATCCGCATGGCGGCGAACATCTGAAAGACCTTCTGGTCGGGCAGATTCTGTTCGTCGGCTGGAAGGATCTGATTCCGGTGGCGATCCTCTATGCCGCGATCCTCGCCATCTGGTTCGGGTTGCGCAGCAGGCTCGGCAATGTCGGCTTCTACATCCTGTTCGCGCTGATGGTGACGCAATCGGTGCAGCTTGTGGGCATCTATCTGGTGTTCACCAGCCTCATCATCCCCGCGCTCGCCTCGAAACGCTTCGATCCGAGCAAGCGATTGATCGTCGGGTATCTGACGGGATTGATCGGATATGCCGCCGGCATCTGGGCGTCCTATTCCTTCGACCTACCCACCGGCGCGGTGATCGTGGTGACATTGCTGCTCACCCTGATCGGCGCGATCCTCGTCTCGCCCAGGCGGCCGCCGGAGATTCTGGAAGCGCCGCAGTAATCCGATCTCGCAAAATGCAAAACGCGGCGGAGAAATCCGCCGCGTTTTTGTTTGCGCACATCGCCAGACGCAATTCTCCTGACATCTGCATCGGCCTTTTCACGCTCGGCGATTTGAATTCAAAATTTTCCGTCTTCGCATCGCACGTCTCTTGGATGAGCATCGTAGGCGAAGAGCGGCAGGCGTGTGTTTCCCTCAGACCCATGCGCGATATGCGGCGCGACCTATTCAGCGCGGCTTACGAGTGTGCGCGGTGAACCGGGTAATGATCGTTCTTCCGCCCATCCGGTGGTCGCATGCGTCAGCAGCGACGACACCGGCAAGCGGGCCAAAGGCGATCAGGGCGAGGGCGAAGTTAGAATTTGTGCATTTTGCAGTTTCCTTTTCCTCCCCCGTTTACGGGGGAGGTGTCGAGCTTAACGAGACAGAAGAGGCGGTGCGCCACGGGCCCCTCCGCTTCACTTCGTGAAGCTCCTCCCCCGTAAACGGGGGAGAAAAAACAGAAAAACCGCCGCTTTTCAGCGACGGCTACCATCCGGGCGCAGTTCTAGAGTTAGGAAAAGTGTACGGGGGTACCGTCACGGTGTCAAGCTAATTATCCTGCATTCAGGAAAATCCTCTAAGCGCCTGAATCCGTTTTTCTTTCGCCGGATTTTTGCGCGTCGGTGGCGAAAAAAAAAGTGAATACGCCCCCGCAAAAATATTTTCAGGCCGTGACGCGCGACGCGCCGAAATCGGCAAACAGCGGCGCGATGGTGCTCACCACATGATCGGCTTCGGTGCGATCCGCCACTTCGTTCGTGTCGCCATATCCGCGCATGTCTCCGCCTTCGAGCGACTGCACGCAGATGCCGTCGGTGCGCGACAGAACATTGATGTGCCGGTAGTAGAGGCCATAATTCACTTCGGGCTGCGGAATGAGCCAGGCGATCTGGCCGCGCACCGGGGTGACGGAGTTGTCTTTCCACAAATCGCGCGCGCCATAGCCCGTGCAGTTGATGACGACTTTTTCCTTCAGCCGCGCCAGCTCATCCGGCGCATGGAAATCGCGATATTCGAATTTGCCGCCGGCCGCGAAAAAATCCGCCGTCAGCGTGTGGCCGTAATCGGCGATGTTGAACATCAGATCCTCATTGCGCCACACCGTGCGATTGCCGAACGGTGTCGCGCCGTCGGGCAGAAACTGGCGGCGCGGCGTGAGATCGGCGATGCGATCGTAGTAACTCGCGAAATCCAGGCCTTCGGACGGCGCGGAGGCGCTATCCTCGCGCGGCGGCTCATGGTCCGCCACCGCATAACGGTCGACCCATTGAACCGGATTGCCCGGCAAGCCGAGATAGGAGCGAAAGGTCTTGAAGGATGTGCGCGCCATCTCCTCCCACAAGACAGGAAAATCCGGCGGCGCCTTATCCGCCAGCGCGATACGCGAATCCGGCGTGAAGCTGCCCGTGGCGCGGGCGCTGCGCGTTTGGGGCAATTGCTCGCGCGCATAGATGGTGACGTTCGCACCGGCCTTCTGCGCGAGGATCGCCGACGTGAGGCCGAGCGCGCCGCAACCGATGACGGCGATTTCGCGCGGGCTGTTCATCATCGCTTTCTTTACTGCAACGGTGCCCGAGCCCCAGGATAGCGACCAGCCGCTGCCGCCATGACCATAGTTGTGAACGATGAGCGTGTGGCCGATGGTTTCGGTATCGAGGCGCGGTCCCGCCGCGCGGAACGGGCGCAGGCACACCGTCACGTCGAAAATGCGATCGGTGCGCGCGCGGATAGGGGCGATGACGGGCTGATACGCGCCGACCATCGGCGCGACCGTCGTGGCGCAAGCTTCAAGACCGGCGAGACCACCAACGGCGAGCGACGCCTGCAACAGGCGGCGGCGATGAAGAATTGCGGGCACGCGAAACTCCTCTGGCGTCGCAGATTGGCTTTTGTACGCGGGCCCCGCAACCGTTCACGCGCGTTGGGCTACCATACGCAAGCCGCGATCGATAGCCGCCGCCGCGATCACCGAGAGACCGAAGATCGGCAACAGGATGCACATCGCAATGGCGCCGGCCTTCAGGCCAGCGGGCCAACGCGTATCAGTGCGCGGCGGCGGTGCGATGTGTCCGCGCGGGCGCCGGATCCACCACGACGCAAAGCCGGTCATCACCAGCCAGACCAGCGACAGCGCGAATGCCGTGTTGAGCAGGAGGTTCAACGGTCCGAAATCGCCCTGATGGATGTGAATCCCGAATGCGACGAAGCGCGGGATCGCCGGTATCTGTGCACTCGTCACGTCGCTGACGATGCGCCCCGTGCCTTGCGCGGTTTGCACGGTGTGATCGGGTGCCGCGGTGCGCGTGTTGGCGAGCCACCACCCTGCGCCGCTCCACGGTGACAAGCGAATGTCGAGGATGCCGCGCACGCCTTTCGCGCGCGTTTCCGCAACCGCCCGATTCAATGCGGAGGCGGATTGCAAAGCCTGCGACGGCGACGCGCCGCCTGTCGAAAATCCTGCCGGACTGACCTGCCCTGTCGCCGTTTCGAAGCGCTGCAGGATTTGTCCGCCCCAGAAGCTCGTCCACGGCAAGGCGCTGATCGTGAAGAACAGGAACACGGCGGAGAAGATCACGGCGACGGAAGAATGCACATCGCGCAGCGCAATGCGCGGCCCACGATGAAACCGCGGCCACAGCACTTCCGGAAAGGGACGCCCGCGCGGCCACCACAGATAGAAACCGGTGAGGATCATCACAATGGCCCAGCAATCGCCCAGCTCCAGCAGCCAGCTTCCCGGCTTGCCCAGCGGCCATCCGCCATGCAGCGAGCGGCTCCAGCCCGGCCACCATTGCGCCGCCGACAATTTGCCCAGCACCTTTGCCGTATGCGGATTGACGAACACCGGATAGGCAAGACCGTTTTGGTTTTGCAGCAGCACCGTCGTGCTGCGCGCAGGATCGTCCGGCATGAGAAGACCGATCACCGCCGGACCGTTCGCGGCGCTCGCCGGCGGCGGCATCGGCATGGACATCGCCATGCCGTTGGGCATCTTCGCTGTTCCGTCATGCGGCGTTTTCAGCGCAGCGCTCTTCTTTTCACCGATGCTCGCCAGCGCCGCTTCGATCTGCGCGCTGGGCGGCGCGTTGTGCGTGCTCGGCGCAACGAAGCGAAGCCCGGGATGCAGCTCGTCCATTGCCCATTCCGACCACAGATAGATCGTCCCCGTCGTGCTTTGCCAGAGCACGAAGGGGATCACGATCAGGGCCGCGAAGAAATGCCAGCGCCAGAACAGGCCGTAATAGCGCGGCCTATTGGCTGATGCGGTTGCGGAGCTCACGACCTCACTACTCCCACGTCACGCGCAGGCCGCTCATCACCCGGAGCGGCGTTCCGAGGATGGGCGCACCACCGCCATTGCTGGCGATATAACGCTTGTCGAACAGGTTCTGGACCGCCACGAACGCCTGAATATTCCCGGTCAGGTCATAGCTGCCGGAAATATCGACGGTGAAACGCGCATTCTGGATAAGCCCATCCGCCGGATGCGCATCGCCATAGCTTTGGGAGATGTAGCGCAGCACCGCCGTCGCCTGCCATCCGGACGGATCGGCGTAGGTCAGGCTGGCGCTGGCGTTGTGACGCGGCACGCCTTCGAGGCGATGGCCAACCGCCGTGGGATCGATCGGATTCCTGGTGTAGCGCGAATCCGCATAGGTGTAGGCCCACACGCTGGAGAACCCGCCGCCGATCTCCCAGTTCACCTCCGCTTCGAACCCGCGCGCAACTGCGGACGCCGCGTTGATGTTCCGCGTGCAGGTCAGATAGGTGAACGTCACCGGGTCGAAGCCGCAGGTCACGCCCAAGATGCTCGGATATTCCGAAGGATCGAGATTGCGCTGGGTGATCAGGTTCTTGATGTCGCTGTTGTAGAGCGTGAACTGGCTGCGCAGGCCCGGCAGATTGTAGTCGATGCCGACCTCTTCGCCTTCCAGCGTCTCCGGCGACAGGAACGGATCGCCTTCATAGATGCCAGCCGTCGTATCGGCATAGGTGCGATAGAGCTGATCCAGCGTTGGCGCGCGGAAGGATTGATAATACGCGCCGCGCAAGGCCCAGTTGTCGTCGAAGCTGTATTTCGCATCCACGCGCGGCGTGAAGCGGTACTTCTTCTTGTCGGGGATCGATGCGAAGCCCGGCGGGAACGTGTCCACGCCATTGCTGCTTTCATAATACTGGTAGCGAAGGCTGCCCATGATCTCGAGCGCATCCACCGGCACGATGCGCGCCTGCGCAAAGCCCGCGAGGAATGTCTGGTCGCCGCCGCCCACGATGGTCGGCACCGCCAGCGCGCCGGATGGCAGATAGTAGTTCGCGTCATCATGGCCGCTGATCTTGTGATAGTCGGCGCCGAGGCTCACCGTCTTCAACCAACCGTCCATCTCATGCGTCAGGATGAGCGACGCGCCGTTGTCGTCCGCATCGGTGGTGTGCTGGTTGGAATTGTACTCCGTCGTGAAGGTCAGCAGATGCGGGTTGTTGGTGGTGAAGTGATTGTCGTTGTGGAAGAACGTCGCCGACAGCGTGGTGTCGTTGCCGAACGTCTTGGTCAGCCCGCCGTCAGTGGTCCAGATGCGCTGCTTATCGAGGCCGATGGGCGTGGAGAGAATCTGGGCGTCCTCGCCGTAATTGACGTTGATGAAACCGTGCAGGTCATCGCTCGGCGTGAAATCCGCGCGGAAGCCGAGGTTGCGCGACTGGTTGGAGGTCGGCGTGTAAAGCGGTGACCGCAGGTTGGTCGCGCCGAAGCTTGTCCACGACGACGGCGTCGTCTGATAGCCGTCCGTGCCGCGCGCTGTCGCATTCACGCTCAGCTTCAGCCAGTCGGTGGCGACATAGTTGGCATAGAGGCTCGTGTCATAGCTGCCATAGCTTCCACCGGCAGCCGACAATTCGAGTTGATCGCTGTCCGGCGATTTGGTGATGACGTTCACCACACCACCCATCGCGGTGTTGCCCCACAGCGGGGAGCCGCCGCCACGCACGATCTCCACGCGGTCGATATTGTTCAGCGGCACGCGATTCCATTGCAGATAGCCGAAGAAGGGATCGTTGATGGGAACGCCGTCCACCATCACCAGCATGCGGGTTTCGGTGGTGGGCAATCCGCGCATGCCTTCGTTGTAGGCGGTCGGATGGCCGACATCCGGCCCGATGCCGGACAGCACCATGCCCGGCACACTGCGCAACACATCGTCGAGGCCGGCGCCGGGCGTGTTCTGGATCTGCGTGGCCGAGACGACGCTGATGCTTTGCGGCAGATCGCTGATCGGCGTTGCCGTGCGCGTGGCGGTAACGACGACGGTTTCCGGTTCGGATTGCGCAGCGGCCGATGAAGCCGCGCACAAAAGCGCGGCAAGCGAAGCGCTCGCGAAGAGCGCGTTATGGACGGACATGGAATTCCCCTTGCTCATGAACGACAGCGCGCTTCCACGCATATGCGTGGAAATCGCGAGCGGCGGTCAATTCAGGCGAGGGATGGCGGGCCGCGCGGCGATTGCGGCGCATAGTGCGCGCGCATGTGATGAATGCGCGCGTGTTCTTCGGTATTTCTGAAATACGCCCACGCTGTCGGCACCGAAACCGTGGCGACGGAGAGCGGCGCGGCGAAATGCACCGAGGCGCCGAAGGGGCAGACATCGTGGCCGCGCTGGTCGGCGGGTTGCTGCTTCTGCTTTACGGGATTGCCGTGCGCATCCAGCGTGACATGGACGAAGCCGTCCATGGTGCAGATGGTGATCGGCGTTCCGGCGGAGCCGCCCGGCATCCAGCCCGTCGGCATCAGGCCATGCGCCAGCATCGCGAAGAACGCGATGTAGGCGGCGGCGATGCGGACGCTGCGGGTCATGTTGCGCCCAGCTTTGGCTCACCACCCGCCGGACAGACAAGCGCGCCCAACGTCACACCAACCCGTAGGGGGTATCGCTGCGATTGTGGGATTCTGCCGGATTCCGGTTTGACGCTATCGTGTTGCCGGTTTCTGTGAGGACACGCCATGACGGATTTGTGGCCCGAACTTCCCCTCGCGGCATGGGCGAAGACCTATGAGACGCTGCATCTGTGGACGCAGATCGTGGGCAAAACGCGGCTGGCGCTGACGCCGTGGCTGAACCATTCCTGGCACGTCACCTTCCGCGTGACCGCGCGCGGGCTTGTCACGCCGCTCATTGCCAATGACGGCAACGATTTCCAGATCGAATTCGATTTCATCGATCATGTGCTGTGGCTGCGTACGAGCAATGGCGCAACGCAGAAGATCGCGCTTCGGGCGATGAGCGTTGCGCGGTTCTATGAAGAATATCGAGCGGCGCTGTCGGCTCTGGGTATCAAGGTCGAGATCGAAGCCCGGCCGAACGAAGTCTTAAGCCCAATCCCGTTCGCGGAAGACAGAACGCACGCGTCTTACGATCCGGAATTCGCCGACCGGCACTGGCGCGTGCTGCTGCGCGCGAACGAAGTGTTCCAATATTTCCGCACCGCGTTTCTGGGCAAGGCGAGTCCGGTGCAATTCTTCTGGGGTAGTTTCGATCTGGCGGTGACGCGCTTTTCGGGACGTCAGGCACCGTTGCATCCCGGCGGCATTCCCAATCTTTCCGATGCGGTGACGCGCGAAGCCTATTCGCATCAGGAGTCGAGTTGCGGCTTCTGGCCGGGCGGCGGCGCGGTCGATTATCCGGCGTTTTATTCTTATGCCTATCCGTCGCCGGACGGTTTCGGCGCGGCGAAAGTGAAGCCGGACGTGGCGTTCTTCCACAAGGAGCTGGGCGAATTCATTTTGCCTTACGACGCCGTGCGCACCAGCGCCGATCCGAAACAGACTCTGCTCGATTTCCTGCAAAGCACCTACGAAGCCGCCGCCGATCTGGGCGGCTGGGATCGTGCGTCGCTGGAATGCGACTACGGAAAGCGGGGAACGCCCAGGGTGGTGGAGTAGGAGTTGAAGCGAAGGATGGCTTGCCAGTCGTAGCTCGCGGAAACAGCCCAGGCTTCGCCCTTCGGGCTACGCCGGGCAGCCTTCTCCGCTTCGCGAGTGAAGACTGGTGCCGCTTGCGTGACTCGAACACGCGACCCCATCATTACGAAGCAGATTTGATGTCTCAACATAGCGGCACATACCAGCACCTAAGCCTTTGGAGCCGTTGCTAATTCCCGCAAGGGGAGTATCGCGGCGAAACATGCCGGAACGCCGCTTCGCGCGGCTCCGGCGAGACAAAGGCGAGACAAATGCGACTGACCGATAAGACCCTCAACACGCTCAAGGCACCCGACGCCGGAGCGGTGATCTACCACGACAACCTCATTCCCGGCTTCGGCGTCCGGGTGAGCGAAGGCGGCACCAAAAGCTTCGTCCTTACCCACGGCCCGCGCCGACAGCGGGAGACCCTCGGCAGGGTGGGCATTCTGGGGCTCTCAGAGGCCCGTGGCGAGGCGAAAAGGCGGCTGGCCGAGTACACCCTCGGACGGACGCAGCCACTCGCTATTAGCTGGAATGACGCCCTTGAAGAATATCTCGCACAGCTCAAGCCCACCGTGCGGTGGCGGACCCATGCGGACTACGGCTACATCCTGAAACGCCACTTCCGCTATGGCGCGACGCGCTTGAGCGAGGTCTCGCCCCACGAAATCCAAAAAACCATCGACAAGCTCGCGGCAACGCCCGCCATGCAGCAGCGCGCGTTCGTGGTGCTGCGAACTTTCATCCATTGGGCGCATCGCAAGCATTACTTCGAACAAAGCCCGATGGTGCGTATGAAAGCCCCGCATTCGTATGTCCCGCGCGAGCGCATCCTCACTGAGGACGAGCTGCGCAGCGTGTGGAACGCAGCGGGTGATGACGATTTCGGAAGGATCGTGAAGCTTCTCATTCTCACCGGTCAGCGGCGCGGCGAGATCACCGGGCTCACCGGCGCGATGGTGAAGGCCGATACGATCACTCTACCCGCCACGCTTACCAAGAATGGCCGAGCACACACCATTCCGCTCGGCGCGCGCGCGCGAGAAATTCTCGGTCATGCGCGGAAAGCGCACGCTTGTTATTTTCCCGCGCGGGGCAAGGAGACGCCCTTCAATGGATTTTCGAAATCTAAACCGAAGCTGGATAAGCGGTGCGGCGTAGTGGATTGGACGCTGCACGATCTGCGCCGGACGTTTGCGTCCGGACTTGCATCGCTGCGGATTGGGCTGCCGGTGATCGAGCGCTTGCTCAACCACGTTTCAGGGACGTTCGGAGGAATCGTGGGGGTGTATCAGCGCTATGACTTTATGCCGGAGATGGAGGAGGCCATCATCAAATGGGAAGAATACATAGCGCGAATGGTAGACAATTGATTTTGATAGCGGGCATCTGATCGAATTGCCGGAGATCGGCAACCTGTTTGAGCATCATCTACACGGAAGATAAGATCGCATCTCTCTGAGCGGCTGCAATTTTGGTTCGACCCAAGTCATTTTGAGCGTGTTTCCGGTATCGCTCAAATAGCCCCAAGCCTGTTCAAGTGACATACGATGCTTTTTATCGTCTCTATTGTGTTGGATGGAAACCATCCCCCCGATTTGCCTAATAGTGCCTACATACATGAGGCTCTTGAAAAATATCAGCAAGTACATTGGCCACAATTGCTTCGGCACCCGATCTCGAGCTCAGACGGCCCTTTTAGTCCGAACAACTTGATGGCTCTGCGGAGCTTTCCATTAGAAGAACACTCAGGCATTCCACCATCCCAGACAGCTAAGATACTTTTCTAAGTCGTGGCGGCCCCCCACCATGCGCATCACCAAACGGATAATCCATTATCCAGATTTCGCCCGTCTTGGGGTCTATATACTCAAACTCCCAACCCCTCTTGTCGACCCGCACGAGCTTGAGGTGCCTCTTTGCGAAGCGTTGGGCCTCAACTCCCGTATATTCGCTTTTCTTTTTCCAAAACCACCACATCTCTACCTCAATGTACAACTCTGATAGTCACATTCTGCAGTTGATCAATAGATACGTTTGGTACGGTATATTCTGGAACACCGCCCAAAGTACTTCCACCGCCAACAAATCCTGGATTTTGTCTGAATGCTGGCTGAGCAAGACCTTCTTGCGGAGTGTCAAATTCAACCACGGTATGGGGACCCTCAATTAAACTGCCATTTTCGTCCACAAGGGTCAGGCGTTCGGAGATTTCCCCACTCGTATTAAGCCCCGCGATGTCCTGAGCATTAACTACAAACGCGTCAGCACTTTGTTCTGGCGCTAACATTAGTCCATCCAATCCCGTTAGATCGTGTCCAGCAATAACTCTCGCGAGCCGAGTTGGAGCGACCCATTCAGATGATATAGTTCCACCAGTAAGTGCAGCTTCCGCCGGCGCTGCCCATATCGAACCCGCGGCTAAAACACCAAATGGAACGAAATTTCCCCAAGTTTCGAAAGCTCTCGTTGCGAAATCGCTAAGATCATTTAGCCAAGTCCATCGTGGAGCTTCCACTAAAATACTCTCAATATTTCCGTCTGCAATCGCAGAGGATCCCTGGTAATAGCCAGATGAATTCCATGTACATTGCTGCATTTGGGCGCACCAATCAGGAATATGCCCAAAGACAGCGTCTCCTTGACTCGATTGAGGCCGCACTATCTGGATTGCTGATGTTACTCCTGCGCCCGCATACGCGGCTGTCGAAGTAATTGTCGCGTCGGAGTTTATGCGAGTTGCTGTAACAACGACTTGATCAACTTCGTTCGTTGGTACAGCCATGTTCTGCATCTGCGGAATGCCACTAGGACTCCCGCCTGCGGTAGGCGATTGCGCCGGATTTGGTGGGTTTACAGTGACGTGGACATGCACCGGCGGCGGCGTGGCACTTCCGAACAGGTCACCGAAACCAAATATGTCCGACAGTATATCTAGCAATATCGCGATCGGCGCGGTGATTGGATTACTCGCTGCTGCGGTAACCACGACTTCGTCAATGCCCGGAATGTTTCCACTCGGATCAATCAGCGACAATGGATGATTGTTTACATAACTGTATCGGTTGAAGCTCTGTAGATCGAACGCATTTGGTACATAACTGTCCGCACTCATAAACCGACCCAGACTTGGATCGTAGACGCGCGCATTGAAATTGACGAAGCAGACACCGTCCATCATCTCTTGGCCGGTGAAACCGCGCGTCGTCGCGCTCGAGAGGGTGCCGCAAGCTGCTGCTGTACCATCCGCATTTCGCCGCTTGCCCCAGGCGTCGTAGCTGTCGCGTTCGACGACTGCGCCACTGCTATCCGTCACCACGCTGATCGAGCCGAGATAATCAAGCACGAAATAGATGACCACAGGCGGCGGCGGTGACGAAGCTGTCCATGTAAAGCTTCCCCACGTGGTCGTGGGATCACCCCACACGGGCGGCACTGTGGACGGAGCTTGGGTGCGCAACCCGACCATATGTCCATCAGCCATCAAGTAGTCGCGGTAGGTGGGAGCCGAGGTTCCTGCGGAGATGAAACTCTCCTCCATCATCCCGGAGGCCGGATCGTTTAGATAATAGGTCGTGCCGGCATTGGCGCCTGCGGTCACCTGCTTGATGCGCGCATGCTCGGTGTCGTAAGTGAGCGACGCGCTATTGACGCCATCGGTAATCGCAGCTGCCATATTGAAGTTGGTGACGGTGATGCCACGGCCTGCGCCAGCAGTCATGTTGCCGTTTGCGTCGTAAGTGAAGCTTGGATTGCTAACACTATTGTAGCTACCAATGATCGAAGTCAGCGCGTGCGGGCCGGCAGCTCCTGCGCCATAGACCATGCAGTTCGCTGCCGCGCAGACATCCGATTTCTCGGTGATGTTGCCCAACGCATCATAAGCGACCGTCACACTGCCAGTGCCCGTGCAAGTCGTTCCGCTCGTCACAAAGGTATTCGTCAAACGATTGAGGTTGTCGTAGCAGGCGTTCTCCTTGACGCTCACCCCCGAATTGTTAAGCCAGGTGCGCGAAGTGAGATTGCCCAGCGTGTCGTAGCTATAGCTCTGGTTGGCCACACCATTGGAGGTCCCGGCCTGTGTGGCCGTGATGAGACCGGTGTTGGCGTTGAAGGTTTGTGTCGTGGTGATGCCGTTACCCGCCGTCTGGGTGAGCAGATGGAGCTCGGCATCACGGGTCTTTGCCGTCCAAAACACGGTGCCCGCATTGTAATCTTTCAACTGATACTGATAGCCGAGCGCCGTGTAGACATAGAGCGCGGTAAGGCCGGACGGATAGTCCACAGTCGAGATGCGTCCGTCAGGATTGTACGTCGTGTGATAGACGTGCGGCACGCCATCGACGGTGAGGACTATCGTCGATGGACGCCCAAGGGAGTCATAGGCGTAACTGCGGGTGTAATTGCTGCCCGTGGTGGCCGACGCGAGCTGACCTATTCCTTTCCCCAGCGCAGCGTCGTAGCGCCAGGTGCTTGTAAGGCTTGGCTCGACCCGGCCGAGCACGCGGCCGAGCGCATCATATGTAAGCGTGGTGACCTGAACTTTTGCGTCCGTTTGGCTGTAAAGCTCGCCAAACGCGTCGTAGACATACGACCAGCCATGTACACCGGAATCGATTGGACAGGCGTGCGACCCTCCGCCCATATCCGGATCCGAGGAACAAATTTTCCGCCCGCGAATATCGTATCTGTTGGTCGTGACATTGCTGGATGGATCCGTGACGGTCAGAAGATCGCCAAACGCATCGTAGACATAGGACGTTGTCTTGCTGTACGCATCGGTGACGCTAGCGTTCAGGCCCTGCGCATTTTTGACCGTCGTCGTCACCTGGCTCTTGTCGTTGGTGACGGTGGTAGTCAGGCCGTTAAAGCCAAATGTCGTCTTGCTGCTATCCGGGTAAGTTGCTTTGGTCGCGCGGCCGATGGCGTCATAGGTAAACACTGTGCATTTTGGGCCGCCCGCCGCATTACAAGTTGTCGTCGTAATACCGGCCAGGAAGAAGGGCCGGCTCGTGCTGGCGACCCGCCCATTGGCATCGTAGATCGTCGAAACTCTTATCCAGCAGGGTGCCGAGTTCGTGCATCCTGTGCCGGTGGCGTCGAAGCCTTCCGAGTCCGTTGCGATGGCTCTTGAGAGCGCATCGTAATAGGTGATTGTGATAGGACCGTTTTGCGCTCCGGAACTGTTCTCCGGCGTTCCAATCACGTCAAACTTCGCGTTGGCGGGGCAAGATTCTCCGGTGGGAAGACCGGTGCAATAGGTGTAGGCGATGGCCGTTTTGTTGCCGTCGGGCCGGACTTCCAGCGTTTTGCGGCCGAATGTGTCGTAGGACCAAGTTGTTGTCAGGCCATTGGGACCCGTGTGGCTCGAAGGTACACCAAAAGCAACATTGTTGGTCGCGGCATAAGCCCAAGTTTCAGATTGATTTAGCGCGTTGGTGATCTGGGTGGGGAATTGCCCGTCGAGCGTCGTCGCATTGAACTGTGTAGAGGTCGCGCGTGCCGCGGTGCTGGCGGTTGTGGAGCAGGACGAAGATGATATCCAAACACAGCCCTTCGTCGTGGCGCCCGTCTTGTTGCCGAATGCATCGTAGCCGTAATCGGTTTCGAGCTTAAGCGTCGGATCGGACGAAGCCTCGGGCTCTACGATCTCGCTGGTCAGAAGGCCGCTACCGGAGTCATATGTGTATGATGTCTGACGGGTAAGGTCCGAAGCCCCTACGACACTCTCGACATTGGCGGAGATGAGCCGCCCCAAGTACCAAATTGTCGAGCTCGCGGTGTTGGAAAAAGCGTTTGTCGTGGTCTTGATCCAACCACCCGTCAAGCACTGGTTGTGCGCGACGTCCCATTGACACGAAACAACATTGATCGCGTTACCAAAACCGGATGGCGTGGTTCCGGCACAAGCCCCGCCGTTGTCGCAATCGTAGGTATAGACCGCTCCCGCGCTCGGGAACGCCGCACCATTGAGATCTTTGGATGAAACGACCGTTTGATGCAGGCCTACAAAATGCCGTGTTACACCATCCGTGCTGGTTCCCAAATTTAAGTCTTCAAAGGTATTGGTCGTAGAACTAAGTGTGACGGCCGTTGAACAAATTGGCGTTGGACAAACTTTGACCTGTGATGCAATCAAGCCAAGATAAGGCCACTGGATCTTGTAAGTCGTGGTCTGAATAATACCGGTCTGTTGATCTTTAATGGAGACAGAACCGAACCCGAGGAAGCCTCGGCCACGCAGATCGGTTTTGGCTTGCGTGTAGGAATAAGTTGAGACGTATGTCCCGCCAATGCCATTTCCGGTGTCAATCTCCGATACAGCGTAGAGCGGGCCATCCAATGCCTGCGTCGGATAACTGTCCCCGCACGCATAGGTCCCATTGCTGCATTTGGCGTAAAAGATTCCGTTTTCATTGATGCGGTCATAGTCGACAGTCGTCGTCGCACCGATGCCATTGCTTACCGAAGTCATCAATTCGGGCGTATAGGCGAAGGTGTAAAGAATGTCGCCGGACGGCTTTTCAAGCCAGATGCCGCCATCGCCCCCGTTCGTCCAATCAGCAATGCTTGGCCTGATGGATGCTACTCCACTCACCGGCGCGTCCATGTTGTTTCCGCTGTTGGCTATCGTAGCCTTCTCAACGAAGCCGCTTCCGGTCGAAAGCCATATCTGATGGGGCGTCGTGAGCGGGTAGTGAGAACCCACTGCGTCAGCGACGAGTATTAGATCGGCTTTGCCGTCGCCGTTCCAATCACCGCTATAGATCGAAAACTTGTTCCAGTCGGTAGAGTTCGGGATCGATATTGCGGATGAAAGACCGGTGCCAGTGGAAAGGTATAGCGTGGCGCCCGATGAATTCGCGACGAGAATATCGCTTATGCCATCGCCATTGTAATCGCCGACAGTTATTTGATAGCCATTTCCAAACCAATGCGGAATCGTCGCGCTGGTAACGGCGGGATTACAGAAATAGGCGATCTCATTGGTGTCGCCATTCGCGAGCATATCAAAGCAGCCGTCACCATCGAAATCTTGCGGGATAATAATGGTGTTGGCGCCAACGGTCGGTCCGGTCTGTCCAGTGGTGTAAGTGCCGTCCCCATTGCTTACCAAGACGGCACCCAAATTGTAGGTGTCGGTCCGTCCATCGCCGTTGAAATCCGACCACAACGTCGTCTGAGGGCCACCGGTATTGATGTCGTTTATAAGCTGAAAAACAGTTCCATTGTTATGGAGGATCTCCATCCACTGGCGCCTGCCCGGGCCACTGATAAACGTAAAGTCCGTCAGTCCATCGCCGTCGTAGTCCTCAAACCAGGGCTGTGTCGTAACATCGAAGCATGGCGGTCCTGAGTAGGAGCTTCCGGCTTTGATATAGTTTGCTGTCAACACACCTGTGCTGAACGTCCCATTCTGGTTAGCAACGTAGATGTCGCAAACCGGAACATCCGTCATATAATCCGTCAGGCCGTCGCCGTTGAAATCGGTTGGCAGAAATAGATTATCTACGGTTCGCCCAGTTCCATTGGGCGTTGACGTCATCGACAGCGTATCGCGCGTGCCCTGCCAGCCAAATGTCGTCGCTTTTAAGCAGGCATTGGACGCATCGCATTGCGTTACGGACGTAAGCTCATCATGCTGAGCTCCATTTGTCGCCGCGTTATATGCGAGCTTGTAGTTGGTAATCAGTGTCGAGCCGACATAGGTCTCGATGTTTGTCAGCAGGACCGTCGTGGATTGAACAGCTCCGGCCTGATAAAAAAGAAGCGGGTCAGCTCTCGTAAGATTGTAGAAGAACTTAACAGACGCAAACGGCGTGAGTCCTGCACCATCATTTCCCGTGTAGTCGATCTCGGATGGACGGACTTCGCCGTTCGTCACGTTGTTGGTGTAACTGACGTTGATATAATTGCCCTTTGCGTCCGAAATTTTGTTGACGGCCCAACTGCGGACAACACTCATCAGCCCCGAGCCGTCGGCCTTTACCGGATAGATTCTAGAATCCGTAGTGTTGCCGAACTCCATGATTTGGCCGGATTTGGTCCAGACTTTGAAATAGAGAGGGCCATTGGCGCACGGCGAGGTGCAAAATGATTCAATTCTGGAGAAGCCTTCGATCTCAGTCCTATAGATCGTCTGGTTGGCGCCATAACTCCCACTGATCGCGACAAGACGCTGGCCTTCCATACAGAAGCGATCACCGGTCGTGTCGTAATTGACGCTTCCATGCACGCCGTCCTGGGCGAGAGTTCTCGCGCAACGCCCGATAGACGGCAGACCGCGGATAGCCCAGCCCAGACCTTCAAGGCCGTCGCCGTTCTGGCTAGAATAATCGAGAGATAGCGCTGGCACCATGCCTGCTGTTCCCGGCGGAACGGCGATTGGAATGGTGTAGGTAAAGCCTCCCGTCGCGGAGACATTAAATTGTCCAGGCACAATCATCGCAGGTGGCGCGCTCGCGGCTCCTGCGGCGACAATGGATGCCAGCCAGAACAGGATGCCCATCAAAGTTCTTTTGCTCATGATCCACCCCTCGCTTGTCCAACCCGACGAGCTATCCTTCACCGCGACGCTGTTTTTCGAACTGGTGTCGAGTTCTGTGCAGTCTGCCGCCGCTTCAGTTTCTCGACGTCGCGCTGCAATTGCGCGATTTGCAGCGCCTGCTCTTTGATCGCCTCGATCAAAACAGGCACGAGTTTCGCTTCACTCACAGACAATGGAGCCTTTGGGTCAGACGGTACCGTTACGGCCTCCGGCACGACTTTCCTGACTTCCTGCGCGATCAACCCAATCTGGGGGTCTTTCAGTGGCAGATCGAGGTTCTGGCCTATGGACCGCTCATTTGGCGCTCTCCAGTCGAACCTCACACCACGGAGCTTCTCGACGATCGAAAGAGCATCCTGTATCGGAACGATGTTCTTCTTCAGCCGGATATCGGAAGGACTGGACCACGCACTCGTCCCGCCGGCTGTGCCGTTCACATAGAGATTCAGACTCGGCGCCGTGGTACCGATGCCGACGCGGCCGCCGTTTGCGATGGCGAGCACCGAAGACCCATTGTCCTGAAAATCCGCGATCACGGGCGCCGCCGCGGCCAGATTCACCACGAAGGGTGTGGACGTCGCATTGAAAGATTTCAGCGAAATCGTTCCGCCCGGAATGGCCGTGAACGCCCCGCCCGCTCCCACCACGGTGAAGGATGAGCTTGAGCCTCCTGTGCCCACCGTGACCGCCCCGGTGAAGATCGGCGCATTGAGCGGCGCGAGCGATCCGTTGGCGCAAGTGAGCAGCGACGTGAAATTATCATTCACCTGATCGGCATCTGCGGTCGTGCCGTTTGCAAGGGTGTAGGGAAGAACGCCACAGGTCTGCGCTTCAGCGCCACTTATCGCCACAGCCCAGAACAAAACTGCAAATCCAAATTTCTTCAACATTGTGCACCCCTTGTTCGTCAGCGCGGTGATTGAACATCCGCGGTACTCGTCGCATTCTTGCGTTCAAGCAAGCTGATCCGTTGCTCAAGCTTTTCGATTTGGGCGGATTGCGATCGGTTCGCCGCCGCCAGTTGCTTCACCGCTTCCACAAGGACCGGAACGACCTTCGATTCCTCAACGCCCAACAAAGCTTCGCGGCCTTTGGCCTGGGATATCGCCTCTGGCAGCACCTTTTCGACATCCTGGGCAATGAACCCGATCTGCCGTTCGCCCGCAGGTAAATTCAGGGCCTTGCCGACAGAGCGTTCATCGGGTTGGCGCCAATCGAACCGGACGCCCTGCAAAGCCTCGATGAGATCGAGTGCGCCTGAAATCGGAACAATGTTCTTCTTGAGGCGCGCGTCGGAAGTGTTTGTCCACGCACTGGTTCCACCGGAAGTGCCGTTCACATACAGCGTGAGCGTCGGAGACACCGTATCGATCCCGACATTTCCGCCGGAATCGATATTCATCGAAACGTAAGACGCGCCGCCTTGATCCACTCCGCCGAACTGAAACGAGCTGCGAGCGCCGGTGGAGGCCGAGTTTGAGATCGCAAGATAACCGCCAGATCTGGTGGCGTAATCTCGCGTGAGCAAACCAGAAGACGTCATCAGGTTGGAAGAGAAGTAACCGCTCAAATCATAGCCGGTCGCCAGGATGCTGGCGCTTGCGGATGTTCCGCCGAAATTGCTCCGGCCGAACCGTGCGATTTCATGGATATCGGTGTAGGCATCCGTGCTGATGTCATCGAAATAAGCGACTTGGTCGGGCGCCGCATACGCTGTGCTTTTCTTCACGGTCAGAGCGGTCGTTGGCGCGAGCGTGCCGATACCGACATCGCCGGTGAAAAGCGGATTCGCGAGCGGCGCGAGGCAGGCTAGATAGTTGTTGAGTTGGGTCGCATCGGCGGTCGTGCCGTTTACAAACGGCACGACCGCGCACGTCTGGGCATGTAC
>DATCRK010000077.1:0-30097 GCA_036569005.1 Rhizomicrobium sp.
TGTTGCCGAAGCCGGTGAGGACGACGACACGCGAATCCGGACGCGTCGAATGCAGCGTCTCCACCACATCGAGGCCGTTGCCGTCATCGAGCTTGAGATCGACCACCGCATAGGCCGGCGGCGCTTCCTTGGCGCGCGCGATGCCCTGCGCCACCGTCTCGGCGATGGCCACGGTGAAGCCGCGCGCTTCCATCGCCCGAGCCATTCGCTCGCGGAGCGGACGGTCGTCCTCCACGATCAAAAGGGTCTTGTCTCCGGCGGGATTTGTCATGGCTTTGTCGCTTTCGCGGGGTCCATACCCCCTCCCCCGCTCCCGCACAAGTTTAAATGCCGCAGGACGGCATAACCTTACAGGAAAGCGGTTTTTCCGGGCTGCACGTCGCCGTCAATAGCGCCGCGCGGCCAACGTGCCGTCACCCGTGCCCCGCCGGACGAGACATTCCGCGCCCGCATCGAGCCGCCGGTCTGTTCGATCAGCGTCTTGGCGATGAAGAAGCCGAGGCCCATGCCCTGCTGGCCGACAAAGGCATCGGCGGGCGAAAGCTCCGTATCGCCGAGCGCATAGCTGCCCGGACGCGAGGTGACATAGGGCTCGCCGATGCGCTCGATGATGTCGGGCGCGAAGCCGGGACCGTCGTCCTGTACCGAGATGCGGATCTCGTTCTCATTCCATAACGCAATCACGCGCACGCGCGCGGTAGCGAAATCGGCGGCATTGGCGATCACATTGCCGAGACCGTGCAGCAATGCGGGCGAACGCCAGACTTTCGGTTCCTGCAATCCGTGCGTGGCGGGCGCCATCTCGATCTGGATGGCAAGATCACCGGTGCGATGCGGACTGGCGATATCGTCCAGCAGCGCGCCCAGCGGCAGGCGATCCAGCGCGCGCATCACGCTTTCTTCCGGACGTGCGAGGCGTGTGAGGATGCCGCGGCAGCGTTCCGCTTCCTGGCGCAACAGCCGAGCATCTTCGGCTTCAGGTGAATCGGGGGGCAAAGTGCGCTCCAGCTCGCGGCTGACAATGGCGATCGTGCCGAGCGGCGTTCCCAACTCATGCGCAGCCGCAGCAGCAAGCGCACCGATGGACGCCATGCGATGCTCACGCGCGAGGGCAAGCTGGGTTGCCGACAAGCCGGCCTGCATGCGCGCGGCTTCGGATGCGATGCGCCAGGCATAGATCGACGTAAAACCGATTCCGATCACGAGTGAAGCCCAGATGCCGCCGAGAAAAAGCGGCGGCAGCATCAAAGGTTCATCGGATGGCCAAGGCAACGGCTTATGGACAACGCCGATGATCGACACCGCCGCGAGTGCGATGGCGGCCAGCAGCAAAGTATTGCCGAGATCCAGCGTCGCCGCCGCGATGACGACCGGCGCGATGAACATCAGCGCAAACGGATTCATGATGCCGCCGGTGAGATAGAGCAGTGCGGCGAGCTGCACCACGTCGTAGGCGAGGTAGGCGGTGGCGGCGCGATTGGAGAGACGATGCGTTGGCTCGTAACGCAGTGTGAGAAAACCGTTCAGCGCAGCGCTCGCCGCCACTGCGATGGCGCAGGGAATAAGCGGCAACGGATAGCCCAATCCGAAATGCACCAACAGCAAGGTCACCGACTGGCCGCCCACCGCAAGCCACCGCAGATTGGAGAGCGTGCGCAACCGCACGCGGCCGGGAGAGGACGAGAGAAACAGGTTCTCGTCGTCATAGGAAGGCCAAAGCCAGCCAAGCCAGGACTGCTGCGGTTCCTGTTCTGTCATCCGTAGGACCATTCGCCGCTTTGGCGGTTTCGGGTCCAAAGTCTATCAATCCGCAAGCCTCGCAGGAACATCGTATGATCCGCACCCCCGAAGCGCTTGTCCCTTACATATTGCTGATCGCCGCCGTGCTGGGCGGGCTGACGTGGCATGTGAGCGATCAGGTGGGCGGGCTGGGGCGCACCGTGTCTATCGGCGAAGCCACTATCGGCGGGCCATTCGTGCTGACCGATCAGGATGGCAAGACCTACACCGACAAGAACCTGCGCGGGCATTGGACGCTGCTCTATTTCGGCTACACCCATTGCCCAGACGTATGCCCGCTGACGCTGGAGATGATCGCGGACACGATGGACAAAATCGGCACCAAGGCGTCGCGCGTGCAGCCGGTGTTCGTGACCGTCGATCCGGCCCGCGATACGCCGGCGGCCATGAAGCAATACGTGGCGTCGTTCGGAAAGACGTTCGTGGGACTGACCGGCAACGACGCCCAGATCGCCCAGGTGACGAAGGAATTTCGCGTCTATGCGAAGAAGCGCCCCGTGAAGGGCGGCGACTATGCGATGGATCATTCCGGCGCGATCTATCTGCTCGACCCCAATGGCAAGTTCGCCGGCACCTATGAAGAGGCGCAGGGTCCGGACAAGATTGCCGCCGACCTGCGCGCCCGGCTCTAAATCGACGGGGCGGGCAATCCCGATTGCAGACAAGCGGCGATCAGTGTGTTGCGCATCAGGTTGACGATGGTGGTGGCGCCGATGCCGCCAGGGACCGGTGTGATGGCGCCGGCAATGTTGACCGCGCTGCCATAATCCACGTCGCCCACGATCTTGTATTTGCCCTCGCCCGCATCGACGCGGTTGATGCCGACATCGATCACGGTGGCGCCGGGCTTCACCCAATCACCTTTCACGAAGAACGGCTTGCCGATAGCGGCAACAAGGATGTCGGCCTGGCGGCACAGCGCGGGCAGATCGCGCGAGCGAGAATGGGCCATCGTGACGGTGGCGTTGGCGGCCAATAGAAGTTGCGCCGCGGGCTTTCCGAACAGCAGCGAACGGCCGATGACGAGCGCATTCATGCCGGTGACATCGCCGACATATTCCTTGAGCAGCATCATCATGCCCATCGGCGTACAGGAGACGAGCTGTGCGCGACCTGACACCAATAGTCCTGCGTTTACCGTCGTGAGCGCATCGACGTCCTTTGCGGGATCGAGCTGGTCCAGAACTGCGGATTCCCGGACCTGCTTGGGCAAGGGCATCTGCACGAGGATGCCATGCACGGCCTTGTTGTCGTTGAGCGACTGCACGCGCGCCAGCACTTCGATTTCGCTGGTGTCGGAAGGCAGGCTGAAATGGAATGAGTTGAATCCGAGCGCTTCCGCCGTTTTGCCCTTGTTGCGGACGTAGACCTCGCTCGCCGGATCATTGCCGACGAGAACGGTCGCCAGTCCCGGCACGATGCCGCGTTCGGCTTTCAGCTTTGCGGTTTCGTCCTGAACCTTCGCACGAAGGCCTGCCGCGAATGCCTTGCCGTCGATGATCCGCGCTGTCATGTCAGAACTCCGAAAGCCTCGCTTCGAGCGTTGCCCTATCACCAACGATCTGGATTGTCTTGAGCCGCGATGTCTCGCCCGCCGCAATGCGGATGGACGATTTGGGAATATCCAGAAATTTGGCGAGAAGCGTGATCAGCGCCCCATTCGCCTTGCCATCCTCCGGCGGCAACGAAACACGCACCTTCAGGTGACGTTTGCCGGCGGCATCCTCCGCCCAGCCGTCGACGGCATCGCGACCGCCCCGTGGCGTGAGTCGGACCAGGAAACGAAAGCTCTCCGCCAAACTCAGAAAGCGTAGCGGTCGGCGAGCCAGACGACGACCTGTTGGAGGAACCAGACGCCGATGAAGACGATGATCGGCGATACATCCAGTCCGCCCATCGGCGGCAGCACTTTGCGCACCTGCCGGAATACCGGCTCTGTCAGCGCATCGAGAAGACGCAGGATCGAACGCGCCGCCGGGTTGTAACCGTTGACGACGCCGAAGGAGACAAGCCAGCTCGCAACAACCGCGGCCAACACGATCCACCAATAAAGATCGAGCAGCAGAAGGATCAGTGAAAAGACCGGTGCGGGCATGGCGAAACTCTCGTGAGTCGGAACCTTTTACCGGCCCGCTTCCGTGCAGGGCAAGTTAGACGAGAGATAAGAAGCGGAAGGCGGGATGCCAATGAAACGGCAACTGCGCCAGTCCTCCTACGCTAAACCTTCGGACGACACCCTTCGCTGCGGATAGATTGGCTGGCCTGCCACCCGAAGCTGCGCAGCAGCGAAGGGTGGTGGAGCTGAGCGGAATCGAACCGCTGACCTCCTCATTGCGAACGAGGCGCTCTCCCAACTGAGCTACAGCCCCTAACCGGGGTTCGCGAGGGGTCGGCCTCACGAGAGGCGGGGTTTTAGGGAGCCGCCGTCACCCCGTCAAGGCGCGGGCGCGAAGTCCGGCTTTCCGCGGAAACGCCACCAGACATAGAGCCAGATCGCCGCGATCAGGGGATAAATCAGGAAGCTCGCCTCGGTGCCGAGCACCCCGCCGGTGAGCCATGCCGGGCCGTTGAACGTCACATCGAACATGCGGCCTTGCGGGATCTGCGTGCCGTTGGGCGTTCCGATGACGAAAAGCTGCAGGAAGTCGAACGCGATGTGGAAACCGACCGCGAACCACAAATTGCCGGTGCGCAGCACCGTGTAGCAAAGCCACAAGCTTAGGGTGACGAGCGTGATGACATCCCAGACATTCTCGCCCGGTTTGAAGAAGTAATGCGCGGCGGCGAAGATCAGCGCGATCACGATGGAGGCTGGCCAGAAGCCGATGCTCTTCCAAAGCGTCTGCAGGAAATAGGAACGGAAGAAATATTCCTCCGCGATGCCGACGCAGATGTTCGCGCCGAACCATGCGAGCGCGGAGTAAAGAAGCGCCTCGCCCGTCAGCGCGAAGCCTTTTATCTGCATGCCGCCCAGCGCGATCATGCCGATAGCGACGAGTGCGGCCATTACCGCGCCGACGATGAAGCCTTCCCACAACCTTGGACCGAACATGCTGCGGAACGGAAACCCGTAGCTGAACAGTCCGCGATGCTCGTAGAGCGCGAACGGCAGGGTGCAGATGATGCCGGTGATGAGATTGACGATCTCGCCGAACGCGATGCTGTCCGCCGTCAATCCGTCGGAGATGTGCAGCGCTTTCTGAATCGGGATCAGCGGATATTGCAGCAGGAACTGGACCGGGAAGGCCGCCAGCAGAAAGAAGATGAGAGCGCGCCAGAAATAGCGCAGCTTGCCGTCCGCACCCAGAAATATCCGCTTCATCGAATCCCCCGACACGTTTGCGCGCCGGAGAACCTATCGCGCGGTCATTTTCCCGTATAGGCCACGCGCCACACGGTCTTGCCGGCATCATCAGCGACGAGGAGGCTTCCGTCTTTCGCAACTGCGAGACCGGCGGGACGTCCCCAAACCTGCGCAGGACTTGTGCCGGGTTTTGCAAAACCGGTGAGGAAATCGTCGTAGCCGCCGACGGGCTTTCCGTTCGCGAACTTCACATGCACGACCTTGTAGCCGGTGGGATGCGCGTTGTTCCACGAACCGTGCAGTGAGACGAATGCGTCGCCTTTGTAGTCCGCCGGGAATTGCGTGCCTTCATAGAAAACCAGACCGAGCGGCGCCGAGTGCGACTGGAAGAGAAGATCCGGCACAATGGATTTCGCAACCATGTCCGGCCGGTTCTTGCCATAGGTCGGGTCGGGATTGTGCCCGATATACGCCCATGGCCATCCATAGAAGCCGCCTGGCTGAACGTGCGTGAGGTAGTCGGGCACAAGATCGTCGCCCAACCCATCGCGCTCATTCACGGTGACGAACATGTTGTCCGTGTTCGGATAAAAGACGATGCCGACCGGATTGCGCAGACCGCTCGCGAAAGTAGACAGCGTGCCGTCCGCATTCACCTTGCTGACCGCCGCGCGCTCTGCGGGTTCGCCTTCTTCGATATTTCCGGCCGAGCCGATGGCGACATACAGCGATCCGCCCGGACCAAAGGCGATGTCACGCGTGGAATGTCCGCCTTTCGGGAAATCGTTTTTCGTGATGCGCGTTTTCTTGCCGCCTTTCAGCGAACCGTCCTTGTATTCGATCTTCCACACCGCATTGGCGTCGCCGACATAGAGCGCACCGTCATGGAAGGCGAGGCCGTGCGGCTTCTCGAAACCATCGGCGAAGGTGGCAATCGTGGTCGCCCTCTCCGTGCCGCGCATGATCGTCACTTTTCTGGCGTTCGGTTCGGCGAGGAACACGTCGCCGTTCGGCGCGACCGCCATCCAGCGTGGGCCGGAAAGGCCTGTTGCATAGACCGATACGGTGAAGCCCTTCGGCGCCGCGGGCGCTACACCTGCGGGGCGCGGAATCGTTTGTGAGGAATTGTCGGTGGCGGGTGTCGCGAATGGCTTGGCGAGATTGTTCGGGGACACAGAGAAATGCTTGCCCGGATAATCGCCCTCGCCCGCCGCCCAGGCAGCCGATGCAAGCCCAAGCGCCAAAAGGGAAATTCCTGTCACCTTCAACATACGCCGTCTCCTGATTCCGATTTCGTAAACGCCAAATTTACCTTCACGGCACACCTTCAAAGCGAACGCGCGAGAACCTCCATGCGATCCTTCGCCTTCGCACTTGTGATGCTGGCCTCGGCCGCGCTGCCCGCGCAAGCGGACGAGGAGAAGCACAAGCAAACGCAATCCGACAGCTTCATCATGGTCGAGCCGATGTACACCACCATCGTGGACTCGGGACGGCCGCAGGGCTTGCTGCTGGTGGCAATCGGACTGGACGTTCCCAATCCCGCGTTGCGCGCGGAAGTGGAACACGGCTTGCCGGTGCTGCGCGATATCTATGTGCGCAGCCTGATGGCGTTCACCGCCGCTGCCGTGCGGCCTTATCAGCAACCCGATGTCGGCATGATCGCCGACCGGCTACAGCGCCTGACGGACAAGGCTCTGCACAAGCAGGGCGCGCATGTTCTCCTGGCGCAGGTCGCGATCCAGAAGAAACACTAGGCGGTGACGGACGCCGCCTGCCCGAGCTTGTCCAGCATCGAAATCATCATGTTGCCGGACGATTGCGCGCCTTGCTGCGCCTGATAAGCATTCCAGGCTTTCGCAAAGTCGGCCGATGTAAGTGCGCCAGAGCCGCTTGTGTCCAGCGCCGCAAATGTATTCTGCGCGTCTGAGGCGGAACCGCCATTGGCGGAGAAGAAGTCGCTGAATTCGCTCTCGCTGATAGAGCCATCATCATTTGTATCGAGCGCCTGCAGCAGCGAATTGGCGACGTTGTCGCCTGACTGAGGGTCGCCCGTGCCGTGATGATGGCGATGATGATGCGCCTGGAACGATTGCCGCGCGTTGGTGACGGCGGTCTGCATCTGGTCCTCGCTGATGCCGCCGCTGGAATTGCCCTGGTCGAGCGAATTGTAGAGTGCATCGGCCTGCGCCTGCGTGCCGCCCCGCTTTTCGATGTAGGATTCTATCTCGCCTTGCGAAACTTCACCGTCGCCATCGCTGTCCATCGCCGAAAAGAGCTGTTGCACCGGGCTCGACGCATCGCCCGATGCGCTGGATTGCGCGTTGGTGCCGGTCTGCGCCTGGAGCGCGATCAGCGCGGACAGGATATCGCCGTTCAGTGTCGGGGTGGGCGGCGGCGTCAGGCTCTTCTTGGTGTCGCCCGGCAGCGCTTGCTGAAAGCCGCTGACGGATGCGGTCGCGGTCGAGCTGGAGGAGGACGACGATGATGTGGAAGACGCGGACGAAAGCTGCTTGAGCAAGCTGGCAAGCAACTGGCTCGCAGCGCTGGAGCCGACAGAACCGACCATGACACTCTCCAAAAGCAATCCGGTTGAAGCTGATGCCGGAATTCTTCTGGCGCCTGTTTCCAAGCGAAGATTATGCCGCCGTAACCTTGGATTCGCGATGTTCGGCGCGTTGGAAAAACAGGTTGAACGAAACCTTACCCGTTACAGTCCCGCGACAAATACGGAAGAAACTGCACAGGCCACGCGGCAGGAGTTGCCGGGATCACATGGCAGAAATGCCCCCGTCGACTTTCAGCTCCGCGCCGGTGACGAATTTGGATTCGTCGCTCGCGAGATAGAGCACGGCGTAAGCGATATCGTCAGGCTCGCCGATGGTGCCGAGCGGCACCTGGCGCGCCAGCTTCGCATAGGCTTCGTCCTTGCCGAAGCGCTGCACCAGAGGATCGAGGATGGGTGTCGCGATAAAGACCGGATGCACCGAGTTGGAGCGGATGCGGTAGCCCTTGCGCGCGCAATGCAGCGCCACGGATTTGGAGAGATGCCGCACCGCCGCCTTGGCGGAATTGTAGGCCGCCATGTTGTGCCCGGCGATGATGCCGCTGATCGATGAGATGTTGACGATGGAGCCGCCCAGCCCGCTCGCCTTCACCGTCTCCGCCATCATGGGAATGGCGAATTTGCAGCCGAGGAACACGCTGTCCAGGTCGATCTCATGCACGCGCTTCCAGTCTTCAAAGCTCGTGGCCTCCACATCCGAACCCGCACTGATGCCGGCGTTGTTGACCAACACATGCAGGCCGCCAAACGCTTTGTGCGTCTGCGCCAGCGCGTGAACCCAGTGTTCCTGTTGTGTGACATCATGCTTGATCGCAATGGCCGCGCTTTTGCGCGTCTGGTTGATCGAATCTGCGACCTTCTGCGCCCCTTCGAGATTCACGTCGGTGATGACGACGCGCGCGCCTTCCTTCGCCAGCATCCGCGCTGCGGCCTCGCCCAATCCCTGCGCGCCGCCCGTGATGAGTGCGATCTTGCCTTCGACACGCCCTGTCATAGCTACCTGCCCGTGAATTTCGGTTCGCGTTTTTCGAGGAACGCCCTGATCGCCTCGCGATAGTCCTCGCTGGTAGTGGCGAGCGCGTATTGATCGGCATCCATGAACGTCGTTGCCGGATGCAGTGCATTTGCGACAGCGTTGATCGATTGCTTCGTCATGCGCACGGCATTGGGCGGCAACTTCGCGGCCTTCTTCGCCCATTTGTTGGCGACAACCAGCGCCTCACCGTCTTCGGCGACTTCATCGCACAGCCCCCAGAGCGCGGCTTCTTCGGCACCGATATCCTCGCCATACAGTATGAAGCGCTTGGCGCGCGCCGGGCCGATGAGCGAGACGATGCGCGGCACCGAATGCCAGCTCATGTTCATGCCAAGCGGAATCTCCGGCAGCCGCATCGTCGCCGAGCGCGCCATGATGCGGAAATCGCACGCCGCCGCGAGCGCCGCGCCGCCACCGATGCAATATTTCTCGATGGCGCAGATGGTCACCTGCTCCATCTTCTCCCACGCATCGCACAGATCCGGACCGATGCGCACCATGTGACGGCGCTCCAGCAGACCGTTCGCCTTGCGCCGGTCCATCGCCGGGTCTTTGAGGTCCGCACCCGCTGTGAATGCCCCCTTGGACGTGAGGATGACGGCTTGCGTTTCCAGATCGTCGGCGAAGCTTCGCGCCGTTTCGGTGAGTTCGAGGATCGCCTGGCGCGACAGCGCATTGCGCCCGTCGCCGCGGTCGAACGTCACCACCGCCACGCCATCTGCCCGCGTGACAGTAACGAACTCGCCGATCTTCGTGCCGCTCATGCCGGCGATTGTAGGTTCTTCACGATCCCAAGCAATGTGTTGCGCGGCATCCAGGCTGTCGCGGCGGCAAGAATCCGGTTGCGCAGCCCGGTGACGACCACGCGCGTGTTCTTCTGGAAGCCCTTGTAACCCAGCTTCGCCACCGACATGGACGACATGGGCGTGCCAGCCTTGGAAAGATTGGTCTTTCCCGTACCCGCGCGCTCGCGGAATTTGCTGGTGGTGGGGCCGGGGCACAAGCAACTCACATGCACGCCGGTGCCTTCGGCTTCCTTCCACAAGGCTTCGCTTAACGAGAGCACGAAAGCCTTGCTGGCATAGTAGGTCGCCATCAGCGGGCCGGGCTGGAAGGCGGCAGTGGAGGCGACGTTCAGCACGCCGCCGCGCTTGTTCTTCAGCATGGATGGCCAATAGATCTGAGTCAGTTCCAGAAGCGCGCGGACGTTGAGGTCCACCATGCCGAGCTGTTCATCAGCCTTCGATCCGTCCATCGCGCCGGCGATGCCGTAACCGGCATTGTTCACCAGCACGTCGACATTCAATCCTCTAGCGGCGATTTCCTGCGCCAGTTTCGTGCCGCCGCCATGCGCGCCCAGATCGAGCGCGATCGGCGTGGCCGTGATTTTGTATTGCGAGGCGAGCTTGTCCGCAGCCTGTTTCAATGCGTCGGCGCTGCGTGCGGTGAGGATGAGACTGTAGCCATCCTTCGCGAAACATTCGGCGAGATCGAGGCCGATTCCATAAGAGGCACCGGTGACCAGCGCCGTCTGTCCTTCGCCCTTGCGTTTGCGTGCCATATCAATTCCTCCGTTCAAAATGATGTGCGATTATTCGTTGGCGATGGCGCGCCACAGCGCATCTTCCATGTCGTTGGCGTCGTCTTCGTTGAATTTGAGCGTGCCGCTGGCGGCGAATTTCGTGAGCCCTGTGGCCGCGCCCCACATCAGCGCGACGACAAGAACCGGATCGAGGTCGCGAATATCGCCGCGGCGGCGCCCGTCGCGCACGAAGGACTCCGCGGCCTTCGCATAGGTCTTGGACAGCGTGCGGCTTTCCTCGTCGAGATAGGCACCGTGATGGTGCAAATCCATGAAGCGGGTGGCGCGCGGATTTTCGCGCGCGAATTCCGTCATGCGTTGCCAATAGGTCGAGAAGACTTCGCGCGTGGGCAGGCCGGATGGAATCGGCGCCAGGATCGCGTCGTTGTAGTTCTGCTTGATCTGGCGATAGAGCGCGTTGACCAGCGCTTCCTTGGTTTCGAAATAGCGATAGACGGTGCCGACCGCGACGCCGGCTTTCGAAGCGATCTCCGGCACGGCGACCCCATCGAAGCCGCGTGTCTCGAAAAGGTCGAGCGCCGCCGCCAGCAGCTTGGCCCGCTTGTCGTCCGCAGGTTTCGACTTGGTTTTTTCCACCAGCATCTGCTTCTTGAGGGTATGAATGAACGTTCATTCATATTGGGTCTGACCTGTCGAGTTGCAAGGGGCTATGCACCCCTTGAAAAACATCCATCTGTGTCTACACTGTATACATGGCGACAAAAGACCAGATTTTGGCGGCTGCGCGGGCGGCATTCGATCGGGACGGGCCGGAAGGCCTTTCGATGCGCGACATCGCCAAAGAGGTCGGCATCACTCCGATGGCGATCTACCGGCACTACGAAAACAAGCAGGCACTGATCGACGCGCTGGTGCTGGACGCGCTCGGCGAATGGTCGGACCTCGTGGCCGCGATTCCGGAGCAGGCGCCACTCGACTGGATGCGCGCCATCGGCAAGGCGCATCTGGACTTCGCGCTTGAGAAACCGCGGCGCTACGAAGCCGCCTTCCTGACACACTCCACCAAGGCGCGGCGTTATCCCGACGACTTCCTCGCCGGACATTCGCCGGCGGGTACCCTGCAGTTGCGGCTGATCAACACCATGATCACGCAAGGTATGCTGAAGACCAATTCCGCGGTCGAGCTTCTCGTCACCAACGCCGCGCTGAGCCAGGGCCTCATCACGCTCTATCGCGCGGGCCGCATCTCCGGCAGCGAAGACGATTTCCGCACACTTTACCTAAGCGCCACCGAGCGCAGCTTCCAATCCTTCCTCACGGAGACCTCACGATGATTGCCCTCGTATGCACGCTGCTGAGCGGTGCCGGATTTTATTTTTCCCTCATGCTTGGCGATCAGTGGTGGCTCGCATGGCTGGCGCCCATCCCCGTGCTGTGGCTCGCCTATGGCGACCGCAAGAGCTGGATAGCTTTTGCCGCGTCCTTTGCCGCGATGGCGCTGGGCAATCTCAATGCGCTCCCCGCTTATGGCGCGGTGATGCCGCCGCCGGTCGTTGCCCTCATTCTCTTCGGACCGTCACTGATCTTCGCCGCCGCGACGATGCTTTCACGTCGCGTGGCGCAGACCATTTCACCGGTAGCTGGCGTGCTTGCCTTCGCCGCCGCATGGACGATGTTCGATTTCTTCGTCAGTTTCGCGCACGATGGCGCCATCGCCTCGCCCGCGAACAGCCAGGTGCTGATGCCGCTGATGATCCAGGGCGCGTCGCTGTTCGGCCCGTTCGTTATCACGTTCCTGTTGGGCGTTTTCGCGGCCGGAATTGCGATGACGCTTGCCACCCGTCGCATCGCGCCCGCGGCTATCGCTGTCGCACTGCTGGCGGCCAATGTCGCTTCCGGCATGTGGCGCCTTAACGAACCGCAAGGCGCAAACGTGCGCGTCGGCATCGGCGTGGACGATGCGCATGTGAACCCCAGAACCGCAGCAACGGCCGCCAGCCTCGTGTCCGACTATGCTGCCGCGGCACGCAAGCTGGCCGCGCAAGGCGCGACATTGATCGTATTTCCGGAAAAGATCGCGATGCTGAAACCTGCCTGGCGCGATGGCGTGTTTCGGACGCTTCAGCGCGCCGCCGATGAAACCCATGCCACCGTCATCATCGGCTTCCACGAAGAGGGCGCCCAGACATTCAACGCGGCCCAGGTCTTCGCGCCCAACCGCGCGCCGAGCGTTTACATCAAGCGGCACTTCGTGACCGGCCTCGAAGAAGGTTACACGCCGGGCAAGGGCCCCTTCGTGATGCCGGACGGGACGGGCATCGATATCTGTAAGGATATGGACTATCCCCGCATGCTGCGCGCCGACTCGCAGATCACCCATGTGACGCTGCTGGCCGCGCCGGCCTGGGATTTCGACAAGGACCGGATTTATCACGCGCGGCCTGCGCTCCTGCGCGGCGTCGAGGAAGGTTTCGCGCTGGCGCGCTCCGCAAAACAGGGTTTGTTGACGCTCACCGACGCGAACGGGCGCATGATCGCGATGAAACGCAGCGAGGATGCCGGCATGGTGACCTTGGTCGGCGATCTGCCGCGCGGGCCGGGCGTCACACTCTATCAACGCATCGGCGACATATTCGCGTGGCTGTGCGTCGCATTGAGCCTCGGACTTCTAGGATATTCCTTCGTCCGGCGGCGTGCCTGAACAAAAAAGGGGCGGCATAGCCGCCCCTTTTTCATTCGGCCGGGTCGCACTGACGCTGCCCGGCCTGACAGGTTGTAAGACTATTCCGCCGCCAGCAGCGAAGCGCCGAGCTTGGTGCCGCCGTTGAGCTGCAGCAGATATTTGATGCCTTCTTCGGCGATGTCGTCGCCGACCATGCGATCGCCTTCGTTGTAGAGCTCCTGCATGTCGAGATAAGCGGCATAGATCGGCTTGGTACGGTCGGTGATGATGCCGGCCTTGAGCAGCGTCTTCACCAGCACGCGGAAGATGTTGGTTGCTTCCTGCATCTCTTCGCGGATCGCTGTGTCGGTGATCGCTTCCATGAACGCCTGCTGGCACCACACCGGATCGAGGCCGAGCTCCTGATAGATCCATGCCTTCTGATCCGGCGAGCCCAGATTATAGAGAAGCACCTGGAACACCTGCGCCGCCCAATCCTCGATCTGCTCGTGCTCGCCCTTGGAGAGATGCGGGATCGTGCGGTCGGCCCAGATCTTTCCGAATTTGTGGTGGAAGGCTTCGTCCGTCATGACGAGCTGCATCAGATGACGCATGAGCGGATCGCGCGCTTCCTTGAACATGGTCGCGAAGGCGCCCATGGCGAGGCCTTCGACCAGCATCTGCATGCCGACGATCTTCTTCCATACCAACGGCGAGGACACGAGCTCGTTGAGCAGATCGCCCAGCGCCGGGCCGACTTGAACGGGCTTGCCCCAACGCGCCTTGATGTAAGCCGAGAATGCCGTGACGTGACGGGCTTCTTCGCGCGTCTGGTTGGCGGCATATTCCTGTGCGCCCGGATCCTTCAGGATGTGGCAGAGCGATGCCGACAGGGCTAGCGCACCTTGCTCGCCGTGCAGGATCGAGGACAGCGACCACCATGTGTCCATGTTGGCGAGCTTGATCTTCTGGCCTTCGTCAAGCTTGTCGCCAATCGCGGTCTTGAGGTCGCCGTTCAGTTCCGGATTGACGAGATATTCCTTCGTCATGTCGAAAGGCTTGGTGAAGTCGATATATTTCTTGTCGAGCGGATCCCAGAAATGGTCGTGGGTGGCGCTGATGATCTTGTCGAATGCGGTGGAACGCGCGCCATAGCGGTTCACATCCAGCATCGCCGGAAAGTCGTTCGGATCGGCCGCGTTGTAGGCTGGATCCTTGGTGATGTTTTCCATGGGATTCCTCGCTCGGTGTTTTTCTGAAGTTGGGCGCAGAAAAGCTACGCGCAAGCAGCTGGACTCGCAAGGAAAATGACGGGGGCGTCACGCATTTGTCAGAAGATTGCGCGGGCTTGAACGCCGCCCCCCCGATTTCCCGGTTTTCCCTTCCCCCTCAAACGGTTCTGCGCCATAGGATATGGTTTATGGCGGGTGCGTCCTGAAGCCGGGCCGCGACCTGACTCCGGGGATTCATGCGCGGCGGGGCACATTCCATCTCGATCTGGGCGTTGCCGCTCGGCGTTCTGCTGTTGGCGGCCGCCGTCTTCGCGCTCGACATCGGCAGCGTGGCGACCCGGCTTTCGGGCGCGGAATTCGATTTCTATCAGCATGAGCGCCCGCGCAAATATGAGGACACGTTCGCGCGCGGCCATTTCCATGTGCGCACATTCATGCTGGACGAGAAGGCCATCGCGAAACACGGCCATTGGCCGTGGGCATCGGACACGCTGACGCGCGCAACAGAATCGCTCAAGAAAGCCGGCGCGGCCATCGTCGTCTACGCCTTCGCGCTCGATGCCAACGATCCCGCGTCGCCGCAGCGCTTCGCCGCGCAGCTGCCCGACACGCCGGAGAACGAGGCGGCGCGCGACGCGCTCAACAAGATGGTTTCCGCCGACGAAGCATTCGCAGCGTCCTTCGCCGGCATCAAGGCGATCACCGGCTTCACGCTCAGCAATGAAAGCGGTGATGACGATGTCCTCGCCAAGGCAAAAATCGCTACCGATGGCGCGAGCGATCCGCTGCACTACGCACAACAATACAACTTCGCTTCGCGCGCGCTGCCGCTTCTGGAAACCTCGAGCGCAGGATCCGGCGCGCTCAATCTCAAGCCGGACAATGACGGCGTGCTGCGCAACCTGCCGTTGATCTATCGCTTGAACGGCAAACCCGTGCCGTCCCTCGATGCCGAAACGTTGCGCGAAGCGCTTGCGCCGATGACCGTGCATGGTGCCGAGGGCACCATTCCCGGCGTCGATGCCACGCCGCGCATCGCCGATGTCAGCTTCGGCGGCTTCTCCATTCCGACACGGCGCGACGGCGCGTTCGCCATCTGGTTCGCACGCGATGCCGCGGGCCGTGCATTGAACGCGTCCTCGGTGATGGACGATCCGACGCCGCCCGATCTCAAGAACACCATCGTCGTCATCGCGCCGCCGGAAGACGTGGTGAAGACGCCCATGGGTATGAAGAGTGTCGGCGACATCCATGCCGAAGCGCTCGAGAACGTCCTGTTGGGAGAAACGCTCGCCGAAAGCGCAGGTTATCTGCCGCAACTGGTGTTCCTTGCCGTGGCGGGCGCCGCGCTCATCCTGTTTCTGGCGCGCATCGGAATATTGTGGGGCGGCGCTTTGGCGCTCGCAACGATCGCGGCTGCGCAGAGCTTCGGCTGGGTGCTCTTCACCAACAGCCATGTGCTGTTCGATACGGCCACGCCGTCCGTCGCACTCGCATTATGCTGGTTCGGCGGGTTCGCGGCGCGAGCCGTCAGCATCACGGGCACACGCAGCGGATTGAAGCGCTCCTTCGCCGGGATGTTGCCTGTTGCCACCCTCGAGCGCATTTCGCGCGAACCGTCCTTGCTCAAGCTCGACGGCGAGACACGGATGGTCACATGCCTTTCCTGCGGCCTGCGCCAATACGCCGTGCTGGCGGAAGCCTTCAAGGACGATCCCGCTGATTTCACGCGCATGATCAATACCGCGCTCGCACCGCTGGTGGATGCGGCGCTTGAGCACGGCGGCACTATCGGCCATCTCTCGAACGAGAGCTTTATGGCTTATTGGAATGCGCCGCTGGACGATTCCGAGCATGCGATCCATGCCTGCGATGCCGCCCAGGCGATGACGGTGGCCATCGCCACGGTGAACGAGCAACTTTCACAGGAGCGAAGGCTCGACGGCACGGCTTTCCCCTCCATCGAGATCGGCGTGGGCATCTCCACCGGGCAGGCGATCACGGGCGGATTCACCGCGCACGGACAGACCTCTTATTCGGTCACCGGCGATTGCACCTTGCTGGCCGAACGCACGCGCGAACTCTCAGGCCAATACGGCCCCGCCATTGTCGTCACCGATGACACACGCAAGGCGGCAGAGCGCGGCTATGCATTCCTCGAAGTGGATTTCATCGCGGCGGGCCCGCGCGAAGAGCCGGTGAAGCTGTTCGCCATCCTCGGCAATCCTTTGGTGCGCGCGTCACCGAAATTCCGCGCATTGGCGACGTTCCACGACCACATCTTCGAATCGGTGCGCACCCAGCAATGGGCCAAGGCGCGCGAGCTGATCGACCAGTGCCGCAAGCTCTCCGGCGCGAGCCAGAAGCTTTACGACCTGCATCTGACGCGCATCGCGTGGTTCGAGAAGAATCCGCCCGGCAACGACTGGGACGGCGCCTTCCGTTCCATCCTCAAATAGATGCGGCTGCGCAAGCGCGATCTTGCGGCATGCGTGGCGGGCAACGCGCTCGAATTCTACGACTTCACGACCTATGCCTATTTCGCCGTGCAGATCGGGGCGGCCTTCTTTCCGTCGCAGGACAAGTTCGTCAGCCTGATGCTGGCTCTGCTCACCTTCGGAGCGAGCTTCATCATGCGCCCCATCGGCGCGGTGGTGATCGGGCGCTATGCCGATCGTGTTGGCCGCAAACCGGCGATGCTACTGAGTTTCGGATTGATGGGCGCCGGTGTCTTCGCGCTCGCCATCACGCCGTCCTATGCGCAGATCGGCGTGGTCGCGCCGATCACCGTTCTTCTCATCCGGCTTGTGCAGGGCTTTGCACTGGGCGGCGACGTGGGACCGACGACGTCCTTTCTTATCGAAGCCGCGCCGCCACAGAGGCGCGGCCTCTATGGCGCGCTGCAGTTCACCGGGCAGGGATTGGCCACGGTTCTTGCGGGCATCGCGGGCGTCACACTCGCGAGCCTCTTAAGTCCCGAGCAGCTCTCCGCGTTCGGCTGGCGTATCGCGTTCCTGTTCGGCGTGCTGGTCGTGCCGCTGGGATTGATCGTGCGGCGCAACCTGCCGGAGACACTGCGTCCCGACATGCCGAAGATGCCGCAGGAGTCGTCCACGCGCGTGTGGCGCATCGCGGTGCTTGGGCTTCTGTCGATCATGGGATCGACGACCGGTTTCTATGTGCTGGCTTATATGTCCACCTACGCCCAGATCGTTCTGCACATGAAAGTGAATGTTTCCTTCGCCGCGACATTGGTGTTCGGCCTATGCAACGTCGTGTTCAGTGTCATCGCCGGATGGATTTCAGATCGCGTGGGCCGCAGGCCGCTGATGATCTGGCCGCGTGTTCTTCTTATCCTTCTGACCTATCCGGCATTCGTGCTCATCACATCGCAGACGACGGCGGCGACATTGCTTGCTGCGACGGCGACGCTGGCGGTGTTCACGCAGTCGGGTGGTGCGGTCAGCCTCGTCTGGCTCACCGAAGCGTTACCCGCGCGGGTGCGCAGCGCCACCATGGCCAGCGTCTATGCGATCGGCGTGGCGCTGTTCGGCGGCACGACACAACCCATCGTGACGGAACTGTTGCATGTCACCGGCGACAAATTCGCGCCGGCCTGGTGGCTGATCGCCACCACCTTCATCTTTCTTGCCGCGACCTTCTTCATGGAAGAAACGGCGCCGGTGAAAACCGGGCGCGAAGACTAGTCCTTCGCCTTGCCGTAGAGCGCGGCCGATGCACCGCTGACACCGGCCCAATACTGGTCGCCATAAGAGAAGTGCCACCACTCTTCCGAATATCCGACGAACCCCTCTTCGCTCATTGCCCAATGCAACAGGCGGCGATTGGCGCGCGCTTCGGTGTCGGAGAAGCTTCGCTGGTTACCGCGTGTTTCCATGCGGTCGCGATGCGCGATCTCGGAAGCATCGTCGAACAGGCATCCCATCCATAGTTGCTCACCGTCGATCCAGCGCAAAGTGAGATCGAGCGCGGAACCGGTGGCGTGCGGCGCCGGTGCGTCTTCGTTCGTCGTCGGTGCGGACCAGTAGCGGCTCACTTCCCGCATCAGCGCCTCGCCGGTCAGCGACGGATCGCGCCGCTGCAATTCGCGCGGCACCCAGACGTCGTGGAAATAAGCTTGCACCGCGCGGGGCCGCCATGCGTCGAAGACATAAAGCTCCAGTCCGTGCGATTTCAGCCGCGCATTCACTCTCGCCAGTTTTCCCGCGACAGATTTGCGCGCAAGCAGATCGGGCACCGAACCTGCGACACGGTGCCAATAGGGTGGGTTGCGTTCGGAATAATAAAAATTCTCGCCCGCGATACCATGCGCATGAATATCCACGAGCGGCTCCGAAAATGCCGCGCCGTCACGATCGATCCGGATTTTCGCACGCCAGCCGGATGGCCGGTTTCGGATCGCCGATTGATCGGGAATCGGCGTTTCCCGCAATTCCTGCAACGGACCGAACGCGCTCATCTCGACAGGCTCAGAAATTTCGGCTGGACTATAGGCCCGCCATGACTGCCATCGAACATTATTTTCCGCACGATTATCGCGAAGCGCGCCACGCATTCATCGCGGCTGCCGAGGCGAACGATCTGGGCGTCACCAGCCGTCTGCACCCGTCCGAAAAAGGCGCGGACGACAAGCCACTGTTCCTCGACACGACAACCATCGGCGAGCGCGACGCGAGGACGGCCTTGCTGCTCATCTCGGGCACGCATGGCGTCGAAGGTTATTTCGGCTCCGGCGTGCAGACGGGATTGCTGCAGGAGGGCCTTGCGGAGCGCACACCGAAAGGCACAAAGATCGTTCTTCTGCACGCGCTCAATCCGTTCGGCTTCTCCTGGGACCGGCGCGTGAACGAGGACAATGCCGACATCAATCGCAACTTCGCCGATTTCAAGAACCCGCCGCAGAATCCGGCCTACGAGTCGTTGGCGGAGGCGATCAACATTCCCGACCTGAGCCCGGCGACGATGAAGGCGACAAACGCCAGGCTGCGCGCCTATTCCGACGCGCATGGCGCGTTCAAATTGCAGGAAGCGATTTCCGCCGGGCAATACAATCATCCGGCCGGAATCTATTTCGGCGGCGCCCGCGAAAGCTGGTCGCAAGCGATGCTCAAGGACGTGTTCAAGGAAGAGCTGAAAGGCGTGAAGCGGCTCATCGCCATCGATTTTCACACCGGCCTGGGCGAGACGGGCGCCGCGGAAATGATCACCGAGGACCTGCCCGGCAGCGCCGCCTACAAGCGCGCGAAAGCGATGTGGGGCGACACCTTGCAGTCCAGCGAAGCCGGCGAATCCGTTTCACCGCCGCTGCAAGGCACCGTGGATAAAGCTGTGGCGCACTGGATGCGCGGCAAGGAACTCACCTTTGCCGCGCTGGAAGTGGGCACGAAGCCCACGCGCGACGTCTTCGCTGCATTGCGGCGCGACAACTGTCTGCATCTGACTCGCGAGCCGAACGATCCGGAATGGGCGGTCGTGAAGCGCGAAATCCGCGATGCGTTCTACGTCGACACTCCGGAATGGAAACGCAGCGTGTGGGGACACGCCGAAAACGCCGTGAATGCCGCACTTGCTGCGATTGCGTGACGCGCGCGGCGGGGCGTAGCCTCACGCCACAAAACAAAACTTCGAAGGGGAAGCATCACCATGACATTGCGCACCATCGCCCCGGCTTCGGCCGTTCTTGTGCTCGCCTCCATGCTGGGCGCAGCCGGCCCCGTTCCCCCGCCGGGCCCCGTGCCGCCGGCCGATAACCAGAAGATCGCACACGACATCTTCAAGTATCTCGTTGAAGTGCGCTCGGTTCACGATGTCGGCACCCAAGGCACCGCCGCTGTGATCGTGAAATATCTGAAAGCCAACGGCTTCACCGACACGGACATCCATGTCGCGCCGGAGACGAAATACCCACATCAGGTCAATGTCGTCGTGCGCATCAAGGGCAAGGGCAAAGGCAAGCCGGTGATGTGGATCTGCCACATGGATGTGGTGGACGCGAAGAAGGAAGACTGGTCGGCCGGTCTTGATCCTTACAAGTTCACGGAGAAGGACGGCTATTACTACGGTCGCGGCACATCCGACATGAAGGATGAAGATGCCGCCGTTGCCGCTTCGCTCATTCGTCTGAAGAAAGAAGGTTATGTGCCGGACCGCGATATCATCGTCGCCTTCACGGCGGACGAAGAAGTGGGGCTCGAACAGGACGGCCCGAACTTCCTCGTCCAGCATCGCAAGGATCTGGTGGGCGACGCGGGCCTCGTCATCAATCCCGACGGCGGATCGGGCGAGATCAAGAACGGCAAGCGCGTCGATTTCGCGATCGAGACCGTCCAGAAAACCTATATGACCTTCAAGATGGAGACGACGAACAAGGGCGGCCATTCTTCCGAGCCACGGCCCGACAACGCGATCTACCAGCTTGCCGGCGGTCTCACGAACCTCTCCAAATATGTTTTCCCCTACAAGACCAACGCGACGACGCGCGCCTATTTCGCGACCATCGCGCAGCAATCGAGCGGCCAGCGCAAGGCCGATCTGCTGGCGATTTCGAAAGAGCCGCTCGACACCACTGTCGCTGCCCGTCTTGCGCAGGACATCTCGATCAACGCCATCCTGCACACCACCTGTGTCGCCACCATGCTGAAGGCCGGCGTGCAGGAGAACGCGCTGCCGTCGAGTGCGACCGCAACGATCCAATGCCGTGTCTTCCCGGGCGAGACCGTCGAGCAGGTGCGCTCGACGATCGCGAAAGTGGCCGCCGATCCGAACATCAAGGTGTCGCTGCTCGAACCGGTGCAGCCCGCGCCGGAAACCGTTCCCGATCCGAAGGTGATGGGATCCGTCGCCAAGGTCGTGCATGAGATGTGGGGCAAGGATATTCCGGTGATGCCGACCATGGCGGCCGGCGCCAGCGACTCCATCTTCACCCGCGCGGCCGGCATGCCGAGCTACGGCGTGGGCGGCGGCTGGAGCGACATTGACGATGTGCGGGCCCATGGCCGCGACGAGCGCGACGAAAAAGGCAATTTCTACCAGACGGTGGAGTTCACCTACCGGCTGATGAAAGAGCTGACAATGGCGCAATAAAACCGCCATTTGCGGGGCGTGGCCGCGTTGGGTTATAGCAACGCTGTCACGCACCCGTAGCTCAGCTGGATAGAGTGCCGCCCTCCGAAGGCGGAGGTCACAGGTTCGAATCCTGTCGGGTGCGCCAGCCTTCGCTCGCGAAGCAACGTGTCTGGTAGAGCCATGCTTCGTCTGACCGAAATCAAGCTTCCATTGGGCCATGCTCCGGACGCGCTGCGTGCGGCCGTCGCAAAGCGGTTGCGCATCCCGTCCGCCGATATCCTTAGCCAGACCGTCATTCGTTGCGGGCATGACGCGCGCAAAAAGCCGGCGATCACATTGATCTACACGCTCGATGTCGCGCTCAGGGACGAAGCGACGGTGCTGGCGCGCGCGGCCGGCGATCGCAACATCCGCGTTGCTCCCGATACCGAATACAAGTTCGTCGCGCATGCGCCCGAAGGATTGACGGAGCGCCCGCTCGTGATCGGCGCGGGCCCCTGCGGGTTGTTCGCCGGCCTGATCCTCGCGCAAACGGGATTTCGCCCGATCATCCTGGATCGCGGCAAGGTCGTGCGCGAACGCACCCAGGATACCTGGGGCTTGTGGCGACGCTCCGTCCTCAATCCGGAGTCGAACGTACAGTTCGGCGAAGGCGGCGCGGGGACGTTCTCGGACGGCAAGCTCTACAGCCAGATCAAGGATCCGCGCTTTCTCGGCCGCAAGGTTCTGACCGAGTTCGTGAAAGCCGGCGCGCCGGAAGAAATCCTCACCGCCGCCAAGCCCCACATTGGCACGTTCCGTCTGGTGAAGATGGTAGAGAGTCTGCGCGCAACGATCGAATCGCTAGGCGGCGAATATCGCTTCCAGCATCGCGTCGACGATCTCGATATCGAAACCGCAAGCGACGGGACACGGCATGTGCGCGGCGTGGTTCTCGCAAACGGTGAGCGCATAGCGGCGGCGCACGTTGTTCTCGCGGTGGGCCATAGCGCCCGCGACACATTTCAGATGCTGGCGGAGCGCGGCGTTTTCGTTGAAGCCAAGCCCTTCTCCATCGGCTTTCGCATCGAGCATCCGCAGTCTCTGATCGATCGCGCGCGCTTCGGCGCCAGCAAGAAGGAATTGGGCGCGGCTGACTACAAGCTGGTGCACCACGCCTCGAACGGCCGCGATGTCTACAGTTTCTGCATGTGCCCCGGCGGCACGGTGGTCGCCGCGACGTCCGAACCGGGGCGCGTCGTCACCAACGGCATGAGCCAATATTCGCGCAACGAGCGCAACGCCAATGCCGGGATCGTTGTCGGTATCACACCGGCCGACTATCCCGGCGGCCCGTTGGCGGGCATCGCTTTCCAGCGTCAATGGGAAGAACGCGCCTTTGTGGCCGGCGGCGAGAATTACAAAGCACCTGCGCAACGCGTCGGCGATTTCCTGGCGGCACGCGCGTCGACATCGCTGGGCGACGTCATTCCCTCTTACCGCCCCGGCGTAACGCCGACCGATCTGTCTTCATGTCTTCCGGAATATGCGATCACCGCAATCCGCGAAGCGCTCACCGCTTTCGGAAAGCAGATCAAAGGCTTCGACATGGACGATGCCGTGCTGACCGGCGTGGAAACACGCACATCGTCTCCGATTCGCATCGCGCGCGGCGACGATTTCCAGAGCGTGAACACGCGCGGCCTGTTTCCGGCCGGAGAAGGCGCCGGATTTGCCGGTGGCATTCTTTCGGCCGGCGTGGATGGCATCAAAGTCGCCGAGGCTGTGGCGCGCGACATCCTTGCCATGCCCGCGGGCAAATCCGTTGCACCCGGAGTTCATTCATGAACCGGCTTCTTTGCCTGCTGCTGATTTTGCTCGCTGCCGGCTTCGCGCCCGCGGCACATGCCGACAATGCGCGCGAATTCACCGAGTGCACGCATTGCCCGGCGATGGTGGGAATTCCCGCGGGCCGCTTCGTGATGGGAAGCCCGAAAAGCGAGCCGGGCCGTTTCGATGCCGAAGGACCACAGCACATAGTCAGCGTCGGCGCGTTCGCGCTCGGCAAATATGATGTGACGAGCGAGCAATATCAGTTCTTCCTGCAGGAGACCGGCTATCAACCGGAGCCGTGCAACAAGATCACCGGCATGAAGTGGCACGTGCCGCGCAAGGGCTACGCCTATCCGCCCGAGGACGTAGAACCGCCGAAATGGCCGGCGGTGTGTCTCGACTGGAAAGACGCGCAGGCTTATGTCGCCTGGCTCAACGCGCGCGTGCGCCAGGAGCACCCGTCTATTCCCTACAAGCCCAGCGGGCCTTATCGGCTCCCGAGTGAAGCGGAGTGGGAATATGCGGCGCGCGCCGGCACGACCACCGCGCGCTGGTGGGGCAATGAGGTCGGCGCCGGCAATGCCAACTGCAATGGCTGCGGCAGCAAATACGACTTCCATGTCCTTTCCGATGTCGACGCCTTCAGGCCCAACGCCTTCGGACTCTTCGGCGTGCTCGGCAATGCCTGGCAGTGGACGGCGGACTGCTGGCATCCATCCTATGTGGGCGCGCCCAAGAACGGCAACGCATGGACCAGCGGCGGCGATTGCACCAAGCATGTCATCCGCGGCGGATCGTGGGACAACACGCCGATTTTTGTGCGCTCTGCCACGCGCAGCGGCTCGACGCCGGATGGCGGCGAGTTCGATTATTCGAGCCTTTCGGGATTCCGCGTCGCACGCGATCTGCCCTAGCTAGCGCAGCGTGTCGCGCGGATTGAGCTCCAGCGTGAAATCGATTCCGTCTTTCGGCGCGCCGGCCGGCAGCTTGAACGGCGCGGACAGCAGCACGGCGTTGCGCGCGGAAAGCGCGACATCGCGAAAGACCTTGTCCGTCACGTAGCGATGACGATCGGTGATCTCAGCGATGATGACCACGCCGCGGCCCGTCAGTGAAACGCGCAACGGAATCGTGATGTTGCGATTGCCGAGCGTCGAGAAGTCGAACACCCAGCGGCGCAGAATCTGTGCGCGGATATAATCGCGCACGCTGTAGGCGGTGGCCGAACCCGGCGCTGCACCATTTGTCGTCGCGGTGTCATCGGAAGCGCCATTTTCGATCTTCAGGTCGCTATCGGGCTGACGCAGCTTCGACAGATTCTTGAGCTGCACTTCCAGCTCGTCTTTCGGGACCTTCGTTCGATTGGGTGCATAGGCTTCCGGTTTCGGCGCAGCGGCGGGACCTTTCATCGCCTTCTTTTGCGGGACTGATGCGTGGTGCGGAGCAGGCGGCGCGGTGGTTTCATCGCCCAACTGCACCACATCGATCGGCACGAAGGGTGGCTGCTTCTGCAGGATCTGCTGCGTATTGCGCACGAACAAGAGCAGGATCAGCAACAGCGCGATGCCGTGCAGCAGCAGCGATCCCGCAACGCCGGGGCTCATCGCCACGACAGTCCTATGATTTCCCGCAAAGGCGGCAAAGCGATCTTTCAACGAACGGGCAAAGGCAAACGGCATCGCGGAACTCTACACCAGATCATCCGCAGGCGGCCCGACCCCGCTGCTTATCGCGTGCAAGTGTACGACTTAACAGATTGGGTAATGAAGGGTTAAAGCGATAAGCAGCGGATTTGTCACGCAGACTTCGCGGCGCGCCGAAGTTCTTTTCATTTCGACACAGACGCGAATGCGCGCAGTTACTTCTTTTAGAGGGGGGGCTGACGTAGAGATGGCGTCGTCCGGGGGAAGAAAGTCCAAAATGGTGGAGGACTTCAGTGCGGACACTTCTTTTCTCAAAACTTGCAGTGACAGTCGCCGCGTCAGCGCTTTTGCTCGCGGCTTGCGGCAGTGACGGCGGCGGCCTCAGCATCGGCGCCGGTTCCGGCAGTGGTCCGGGCGGCGGCTCCGGCGCGTCATCCGGCGGAAGCGGATCCGGTGGCGATGGCAGCGGCGGCGGAAGTATCGGCAATCCAACACCGCCTCCCGGCGATGGCGGCAATGGCGGCGGCTCGGGCGGCGGCGCCGGTGGTGGATCCGGTGGCGGGTCTGGCGGCGGTGGATCGAATGGCGGAGGTGGTGGCCAGCAAGCCTCCAACTTCCCGCTCGGCAATGGAACGGTGACGATCACCGCCGGCGGCACGACGGTTTCGACGCCGCCGCTCACCAGCAATCCAATCACAGGCGGATTGCTCAGCGCGGCGAACAATACCCTCAATCCGATTGTCACGGCCGGCAATGCGTTGCTGCCCACCGGATCGCTGACGTCGCCGATCCCGCTGCAGGCAAAAGCCGCAGGCACAAGTCTCAACAGTGCGACCACCGAGCCGATCGGTCTTGGCCTCCTCGCGCCGACGACATCGAGCGGCACAGTCGCAAGCGTCAATCTGTTGAGCGGCGGCAAAACCGCATCTGTGTCGGTGCTTCCGCAAGGCGTCGCACCGGCGCTCAGCAGCGTGACGAGTTCGGTAAAGGGGCTTACCGCTCCGGTGACGGCTGCGGTTCAACCTGTGCTCACCGGCATCACCGGCAGCACCGGATTGACGGCACCGGTGTCGCCGGTCGTCGCGACCGCGACGTCGACGGTCCAACCCGCTGTCTCAACCGTGACCGCCGCCGTGCAGCCGGCGGTATCGACCGTAACGAACGTCGTCGACCCATTGCTGTCGAAGACAACGTCAACAGTGGTGGCGCTGACCAACACGGTGGACGGCGCGACCGGCAATGCCGGTGCGCTGACGCCGATCACGTCGACAGTCGGCGCATTGACCAACACCGTGAGTGGCGCGACGGACGGCACGAACACGCTCGCGCCCATCACCTCTGCAGTCAACACCGTGACCAACACGGCGGGCGCAGTTACCGGAAGTGCCGGAGCAACCTCGCCGGTCACTTCCACGGTGTCCGGTCTTCTCGGCGCAACCAGCTCGGTTGCGAATGTGACGGCGGGATCGAGTGCTTTGGTCAGCGGACCCAATCCCATCGTCGGTGCCAGCGTTGCATCGCCCGGCCAGAACCAGGGCAGTCTTCTCAGTGTGGGCATTCTCTCGAATGGTCAGCCTGCAACGGTGAGCGTCGGCGGCAAGTCTTTGCTCGGCGGCACGAAGACGTTGCTGGGCGGACTGGGTCATAACTGAAGACCGCCCAAGTCGAACGGAAGTACCAGTGAGCGGGCTTTGCGGCCCGCTCATTTTTTCGCGGGGAATTTCGGTACGCCGGAGCACAAAGCACGTTAAGCGGGAAGTTTCCGCTATTTCCGTGAGATAGCGAACGCCACGCAACGGTCGTTAACTTTTGCATCGACCTGAAACGCCGATCGTGCGCGAAGTTGCAGGAACGGAAAATCATTTGGCTGGTTTTTCCAGCGAAGGGGTTTCGAGCGGTGGAGACACACATGAAACTTCCTTCGGTACTCGCAATTGGCGTGGCCAGTTGCGCACTTCTTCTTTCGGCTTGCAGCAGCGATGGCGGCGGACTGAGCGTCGGTGCCGGCAGCGGCGGCGTGGGTGCATCCACGCCGTCCGGCGGCAGCGGATCGGGTTCGTCCGGTTCGTCGGGATCCGGCTCTTCGGGAAGCGGCTCGACGGGTTCGACAAGCACCGGCGGATCCGGGACGACTGCGTCGAACAATCCGCCGCTTGGAAACGGCACCGTCACCGTTACCGCGGGAGGAACGACGATTTCGACGCCGAGCACACCAGCGACCACAACGTTGGCATCGGATGCAAATGGCTTGGTGAGCCCCATCGTGAGCACCGGCAATGCACTGCTTCCGACGGGATCGGCGAATTCATCATTGGTGCCGGCGACCGCGAAAGTGTCCGGTGCGACATTGAACGGCTCGTCGACACAACCGCTCGGCGTCGGCGTGTTGTCGGCGACACCCGCGAACGGCACGCTCGCAAGCGCCAATGCCTTGACGGCGGGCAAGACTGCGACGGTCACGGTCGATCCCGCGGGCGCTTCGTCCGTGACAAACGGAGTGGCGATCCCCGCGACAACGACCTTGGCTGGGCAAACGCTAACCGGTGGCAGCGCAAAGCAACCTCTCGCCGTGAACGCGCTCTCTTCGACGCCCGCGGCCGGCAGCGTGGCGACAGCGAATGTGTTGAGCAACGGGCAGACCGGTGTCACCGCGACGACGCCCTCGGCGCTGACGAACACGGCGGGCGGCGCGGTCGGCAGCGTGCTCAACGGATCGTCTTCGCTCGCGAACGCAACGGCGGCTAACCAGGCGATCATCACAGGTGCCAATCCCCTGGTGGGCGCCAGCGTCGTGTCACCGACCCAAAACGCGGGAAGCCTCGCCACAGTGGGTGCCGCTTCCAACAACCAGCCGGTGACCGTCAAACTCGGCCGCCAATGACGCAAACGCGCTCCGCAGGACATCGGGTTTTGCGGGGCGCGTTATGCGCAACCGGAACCCGATGGAATATGAGCGGTTGTTCTTGAAGGGCGGAGGGATTTTAGTTGTATTTATGCATTATGTATATCTAGGGTTGTAATTAGCCCCGAAACCATAGACTTTTTTCATCGGACCATAGAGTCGGTCTGCGAGATTCGGGGGGGGGCAATGATCCGATTTTTTTCGGCCACGATCGGCGCCGCGCTTGCCATCTGTGCGGGGGCGACGACCGCGCTCGCGCAATCCAGCCCCTTTATTATCGACCGCTCCCGCATCGACCGCACCGAGGCGCCGCCCAAGCCGGAGCAGGCGCCCGTGCCGCAGCCCAAGCCGGAGAATCAAGTCGCGCAGATCACGCCCTTCGTCCTCAAAGGCGTACAGATCCAAGGCACCAGTGTCGATCCGAAAATCCTGTCCGATGCAGCAAGCCCCTATGTCGGGCGCATGACGGATGCAAAGGCGATCACCGAGATCGCGCAACGCATCTCCGATGCTTACGCCAGCGCAGGCGATGTCGCGCTCTACACCGTGACGGTGCCCAACCAGGATTTTCACGACAGCACGCTGCATCTCATCGTCACCGAAGGTTACATCGAGCATGTCGAGGTGCACGGCGACACCGGCGGCGACGTTTCACTCGTCGTGTCGATGGCGCAGAAGCTCACGTCGGAGCATCCGCTGAAGCGTTCGACACTGGAGCGTTATCTCTCACTCATTCGCGACTTGCCGGGCCTGACCGTCGATGCGCAATTGCTGCGCGGCGATCAGCCGGGTGCGGTGCAGCTTTCTCTGGGCCTCAAGCAGAAACGCTACAATGTCGCGTTGTCCTTGAACGACAGCGGAAATTCGTTGTTGGGCCGCTGGCAATTCCAGTCCGACGTCAGCCTCTACAATCTGTTCCGCGAAGGCGAGCAAACCACGGTGTCACTCGGCACATCGACGCTGTTCAATCGCTATCAGTATTATGCGATCTCGCACAGCGAAGCGCTGAACGAAGAGGGCCTGCGCGCCAGCGCGTCCTACGGTTATCTGCACACGCGCGTGCCAAGCTCATCGCTGACAGGCGACGCGCAAACGCTGCAGTTCGGCGCTTCGTATCCGCTCATTCGCAGCTACACGGAAAATCTTTTGTTGGCCGGCAGCATCGACGGCATCGATTCCAGCAACGCGCTGCTGGGACTTGCCATCGCGAACGAGAACATCCGCGCCGCGCGACTATCGGCAAGCTACAGTCTGGCCGATCCACGCTGGGCGCTGGCACTCAGCGGCAGCATGAATATCGGGCTGGATATTCTGGGCGCGCGCGTTTCCAACCCCGCAACGGAGACGCCAGAGTTTCGCAAACTGGTGTTGCAAGGCACCTACAATCATCTCATCGGCGACGACTGGGTCGTGCGCCTGCGCGCGGCCTCGCAACTGGCATTCGACAAGCTTCCGGTCTCCGAACTCTATGCGCTGGGCGGCCCTGACTTCGGCCGGGCCTTCCTGCAGGCCACGGCACTGGGCGACAGTGCCCTCGCAGAATCCGTCGAGGTCGGCTTCGATCCCAAGGACATGCCGGCATGGCTCTCCGGCATGGAGGTCTTCGGTTTCGCCGACTATGGCGACACCTGGTATCGCGCCCGATCGCCGCAACCCTCCATCCATGAGACCCTCGCCTCCGCGGGTGCCGGCGTGCGCTTCCCCATCGGGGCGAAGACATCGCTCGAACTACAGGCCGCCAATGCGCTCACCGCAGACGTGCCCGGCCTGAAATCGGGGGGCTGGCGGTTCCTCTTCGCTGTCACCGGGAAATATTAGGCGTTCCGCCGCCGCGTAACATCGCAGCAATGTGAGTTCGATCCCGCTCTCGCCGAAACGGCGCAGTTGCGATGAAGCTGCGCGGGCGTAATATCGCGGCCTTCAAAAAGGGGCAGCGGCGCGGCGGGCGCGCGTCCAGTTCTTGCTCCTGAACAGCAAACGCGGCTCTCGCCGCCAATCCGGCATCGTTCCGGTGAGCAAGGGGAAGATGATGAAACGTGTCTATGGGCTGGTGGCGACAGCGGCACTGGCGGTGACGGCAGCGATTGCCTTCGCGGCGGATGCACCCGCGCCGAAAGACAATGGCAATGCGTCCGATATGTACTCCGGCAAATTCTTCAAAGCCGAAGAATCGGTGACCAGCGGTTCGGCTGCGGGCATTTCCTACAAGGCGATCGCAGGCACCCTGGTCGTTCACGAGAAAGACTGGAACGACGTCGCGCAGAATGGCGGCTCAAAAAATCCGGACGCGAAAGCGGATGAATCTTCCGCCGAAGCCTCGATGTTCTTCGTCTATTACGCCAAGACCGGCGCACCGGCGGCCAACCGTCCCATCACCTTCATCTACAATGGCGGCCCGGGCTCCGCGACCGTGTGGCTGCACATGGGCGCTTTCGGGCCCAAGCGTGTGGTGACGGCGGAAGACACCCACACCCCTGCCGCGCCCTATCAGCTGATCGACAACACCTCGAC
>DATCRK010000078.1:0-30122 GCA_036569005.1 Rhizomicrobium sp.
AACCGCCGTCACGGCGTTGAAGGTGAAGGTCGTGAGCTTGCCGACCTCGGCGAGGAACGACAGGAACAGGCGGCCGATGCTGGCGAAGATGTTCATCGCGCGGCCTCGACATAGCGGCGCGGAATGCGCGGGCCGAGCGACGTGATCAGCTCGTAACTCGCGGTGTTCGCGGTGAGGGCGGCGTCTTCCAGCGCGATCGTGTCGCCGAAGAATTCGACATCGGCCCCGATCTTCAGTGCCGATGCCGGAACGTCGGTGACATCGAGTGTGGCGAGATCCATGGAGACGCGGCCTGCGATCGGCGCGCGATGACCGGCGATGGCGCCGAAACCGTTGTTGCTCATGGCGCGCATCAGCCCGTCCGCATATCCCAACGCCACAGTGGCCAGAGTGGTGTCCCGCCCGATCCGGAATGTCGCTCCGTAGCCAACGCTTCCCCCGGTGTCAACGCGGCGGAGCTGGAGGATTTTTCCTGTCAAAACGGCGACAACATCGAAGGGATTGCGCTTGCCGGGAACCTGCGGATTTCCGCCGTAAAGACCGATGCCCGGACGCACCATGTCAAACACGTAATCCTTGCCGAGCAACACGCCGCCCGATGATGCAAGGCTCGCGGGCGCCGCCGGCAATCGCGCCAGCGCCGCCTTGAAGCGCGCGAACTGTTCGCGGTTCATGTCGGAGTCGGAATCGTCGGCACAGGCGAGATGGCTCATCAAAAGCGCGATGCGGATTCCGCCGAGCCGCGAGTTGGATTCGTTGGCCAGCGTGTTCAGTTCGTCGTGCGGCAAACCCAAACGGTTCATGCCGGTGTCGAAATGAATCGCGGCGTCATATTCGGTGCGCGCCTTCAGCGCGGCATCGCCCCACATCGCGATCTGATCGAGAGAATTCAGAACCGGAGTCAGCTTGTGCGCAACGAGCGCAGGAACGGTTTCATGCTGCACGCCGTCGAGCACGAAGATGCGCGCATCGGGAACGACCTTACGCACCGCGATGCCTTCGGAGAGGCGCGCGACGAAGAAGGTGTCGCAACCGATGCCGCGCAACGTCTTCGAGGCTTCCAGCGCGCCGCAGCCGTAACCGTCGGCCTTCACCACGCCGGCCACGGTCGCGTTGCCGCTAAGGCGTTGGAAGGTCCGGTAATTGGCCGCAAGTGCGCCCAATCGCACGGTCAGCCGCGCGGGTTCGAAATCTGCGTTGCTCATGTGGGGCGGACATTTGCAGGAAGGACGCGCCGCGGTCAAAGCAGAAGCTGATACGCCGATTTTCGATACCTCTTTGATTTCTCTGGCAAATGCCCTGGAGGTTGTTTTTCAGAAAGTGGGGGGTACCCCTCCCCCTCTCCACCCTGCGGGGAGAACCGGCAAACACCGGAACTGGAACATATAGAGAACAAACTGGCCGCCGTCAAGGACCATCCTGGGCTTTAACCAAGCCGGAAACATGGGCGAGCGCTTTGAGCTGACTTGTCCCAAAATGGGGCGTGGCGGGTCGCCCGCCGGACAGGATTTCGAGGTCGGTCATGCGTATCACGGGCTTGGTGGCGGTTGGACTTCTCATGGGCGTCGGCTTGGCGGGCTGCGACCAAACACCCGCGCCGCAGCAGCAGGTGGCACAGGTTGCCCCGCCCGCACCCGTCGCCCCGCCGTGCAACTGCGGCGACAAGGCGGTGCCCGACACGCACATGACGCGGCTGTCCTACATCCCGCGCCATCGCCGCCATTACGAAGACGGCTATCACGGCAGCTACACCTCGCGCTCCGAAGAGTCGGTGCAAAGCTACGGCTATGTCAGCGCGTCCAGCGTCTCCTACAGCGAGAGCAGTTATTCCGGCGGCGGTTACAGCGAAGGTTACGCGCGCGAAGGCTTCGAGCGCGGTGGACATCATTACTATCGCAACGGCATCGTGTGGGTGGATGGCTATGGCCGCGGTTACTACGGCGGTCAACGCCCAACGGTTGCGCAGAGCATGAACGGCAAGCGCATGGATGTGGGGCATGGCTACGACGTCGATTGCCCGCAGGCCACGCATCAGGACGGCTACTGAAATAGTTGGCTTGAGCGAACTCACAAACTCATTTGTCATGGCCCGCAAAAGCGGGCCATGACATTCTGGGGTAGTGGCAAGCCAATCAAGCTCTAACCGCGTTTGATGATGTCTTCCGGCGGCGCGCCGAAGCGGTTGCTACCTTCGTCGCCTTTCTTCACGCCCAGCCAGATGGTGAAACCGAACTGGATCGCGACGCAAGCAAGCCCGACGCCGAACAGCAGATAGGCGAGATTGTCCGGGATCGCGTAGTTCGCATCCAGTGACTGGATCGCGACGAGCGCCTTCACCAGCGGTTCGCCGCCCAGCGCAAGCCCGCCGAACACGACGACCATGATGAGGATAATGGGGATCAGCGCCCACCAGCCCGGCCTGCCGATATCGTGCAGCCGGCGCATCCAGGTGATGACCCACATGATGGTGATGGCCGCGCCCGCCGCCTGCATGTGCAAGACCTCGAGCACCAGCGCGACGACGAACAGAAGCGCGACGGAGATCCAGTATTCCTGGCGATTGCTGCGCCCGGTGAAGAAGGAGAACATCACGGTTTCCTGGAAAGAGCGCGCGTCACCGCATCGGGCTCGCTGGCGATGACTTCCAGCAACACGCGCGCGGGGCCTACAGGCTTGCGATGCCCCTGTTCATAGTTGCGGATCGTTTCGACGGAAAAGCCATACCGATCGGCGAATTGCTGCTGACTAAGACCCAGCCGCCGACGAAGGGATTTCACATTACGGCCGGCGGAGGGGGGAATAACGCGGCGCGCGCGCTTCAACTCCGCGTCCGTGAAAACAGGTGCAGTATCGGAATCCGATGCGATCTGTGCCGCGATCTCCTTCTCGGAGGTGCGGGCAACACGCGTCCAATCCACTTTGGACAGATTCACATCAGCCCGGGTACGCCGAACGATAGGCATTTCGTTCCTTCCTGTTCGCGACACGAAGCGAGATGATCCTGCGCGTCTCGCCGCGGTCATTATAGACGCACACCAGAACGATGCCCCGGACGATCCCGACGGCCTTGATCCGCGCCTCCCCGTAATTATAGCGCGTGTCCGGCGTTTCCATGGTGGGATTGTCGAACACCGCCATGCCGATATCGAAAGGCAGTCCACGCTCGCGCAGATTCTTCGCGCTCTTCGCGGAATCCCATTCGAAGATCATGCCGGACTATAGGCCACTGACGGACGTCCGTCAATGACGGATACCTAGTTCCCGTCCTGCACCAAATTCGAGAACCGGGTGAAGCGTTCGTCGAAGAAGACGTCGATCTTGTTGGTAGCGCCGTGGCGGTGCTTTTCGACGAGAACTTCGGCGCGGCGGAAAACCCGCTCACACTTCTCAACCCACTTGGCGTGCTCAGCCGAACCGGGTTCGGGCTCGCGCGACTTCAGGTAGTATTCTTCGCGGAACACGAACATCACCACGTCCGCGTCCTGCTCGATGGAGCCGGATTCGCGAAGGTCGGACAGCACCGGGCGCTTGTCGTCGCGCGCATCGACGCCGCGCGACAGCTGCGACAGCGCGATCACCGGCACGTTCAGTTCCTTGGCCAGCGTCTTCAGACCCTTGGTCACTTCCGTGATTTCCTGCACGCGGTTCTCGGCGCGGCGCGACGGATCGATGAGCTGCAGATAGTCGATCATGATGCAGCCGATATTCTTCTCGCGCTTGAGGCGCCGTGCGCGCGCCGCGACCTGCGCGATGGAGATGCCGCCGGTATCGTCGATATAGAGCGGCAGCGTCGAAAGCTCCTGCATGGTGAGGACGAACTTGTCCCACTCCGCTTCCGTGAACTTGCCGTTTCGGATCTTCCACATCTCGATCTCGGTCTGCTCCGAGAGGATACGGCCCGACAATTGCTGCGCCGCCATTTCGAGCGAGAAGAACAGCACCGGCGCGCCGCGCGGCACTTCGGCGCCGGCTTCGATGTCCTGCTGGTACATGCGCGCGGCGTTGAACGCCATGTTCGTCGCCAGCGAGGTTTTGCCCATGCCGGGACGGCCCGCGATGATGAGAAGGTCCGACGGCTGGAAACCGCCCAGCAAACTGTCGATATCGGTGAAGCCGGTGGTGACGCCGGATATGCGGCCGCCGCGGGCCTGTGCCCGTTCCGCCTGCACCACGGCGCGGCGCAAGGATTCGGCGAAATCGATGGGGCCTTCGCCATAACGGGCCGTATCGGCAAGCCGGTAGAGCGCCTTTTCGGCGTCCTCGATCTGCGCCTGCGCAGGCTTGTCGTGCGGTGCCTCGTAAGCGCTGTTCACGACGTCTTCGCCGATGCGGATGAGGCCGCGGCGAACACCCAGATCATGCAGGATCTTGGCGTAGTCCTTCACGTTCGGCAGTGCCGGCGCGGCCTGCGCAAGACCCGCGAGATAGGCGTGGCCGCCCACTTCCAGGAGGCCCGGATCGGCCTTCATCGCCGCGTGCAAGGTGAGCGGCGTGATGATCATGCCGCCGCCTTCGATCTGCGCCGACATCACTTCATAGATGCGCTGGTGCAGCGGATCGTAGAAATGCTCCGGCTTCAGCGAGGCGGACACGCGCTCCAGCGCCATGTTGTCCACGAGGATCGAACCGAGCAGCGCCTGCTCGATCTCGATGTCGTAAGGGACGTGGCGATAGGCTTCCTGTTCCATCGGCGCTTTGGCTCTGTGAAGGGGCCGCGTTCTTGGCGCAACCCGGCAGGCGAATCAATCGCCCGCGCGCACAGGCGGCAAGCATATTCCTTTTGGCCTGCAAGTTCTGCACAGCTTAATCGGCCGCGGAGACGCTTGCTTTTCTCTGGGCTTCCGCGCAGCCCTCAGAGGAGTTCCGCGCGCCAATCGTCCAGCACCGGATGGAAGGACAGCATCCGCTCCAGCCGTTCCAGATGCGCGGACGAAAAGTATTCCTTGCCGCGTCCGGACGTGCCCTTGTTGAAGCGCAAGCCGCCACGATCTTTCCATGCGCCGTCGAGCGCGTGCTGGCACTGCGCGCGCGTGCGCGGAAAATCCGCGTGCATGAGGGCAGCTTCCAGAACCGCGGCCGGATCGGATTTGAAATCGGCATAGCGCAGCAGGCAAACTTCGCCCGGCTCATCGCGAACCCAGGACAGCCATGTCGCGAAATAGCTCGCATACCAGGGCGCGATCATATCGATCATGAAATCGGCTTTCCGCGCATCGTCGAAATCGGGAAAGCCGTCGGGAATGATGCAGTTCAAACCTTCCGCGCGCGCCTCCGCGCTTTCGGCCAGCATGTCCCAATAGGATGCGAGCATGTCCGGGATCGACCGGAGCATGATGACGGGACGAATACCCAGGACCTCGAGGAAATGGCGGTTGGCGGGCAAGGCCTGCATGTGGACATGCGCCACCAGCGGCCCCTCGCACACGCCGCCAAGGAAGTAGTGGACGAAGACGGGCAGATAAGGCTGCGCATCGCGCCCGCCCTGCGCGTGCGTGATGCGCACCAATTGGCCGCCGATCGCATCGATCGCCGCGCTGCGCAGGAAGGTGCCAGCGGCTTTCGGCGCGAAGGCGAAAAGCAGGACCTGGCGGCGCTGGCTGAGGGCATAAAGATACTCGGCCAGACCCGACGGGAAGCTTCCGTCGAACCGCGGCTGGGTGAACACAGCCGTAATCGCCTTGCCGTCGATTGTCGCGGCCATTCACACCCTCACGCACGGCCGAGCGAATCAGGCCGTGGCGGCGATCATGGCAGAGTGCAGCCGCGCAAACAGCTTTTGCGGGCCGCGGGCGACACGCAAATACAACAATGAAAGCCGTGCAATCTCGCCGTCAGACCACGCGCAACGGCGCAGGCATGGACTCCGTGCCGGCGAACCGCATGGTGCGCTCGTCTTCCAGCATGTAGTCGCGGGTGATCGGCAACGCATCCACTTTCTTGGCGAGCTGGACCTGGAACACCACCTGCCCGTCGTGGCGGAACGCCATCTCGGCGCCGGCCAGATAGAACTCCCACATCCGGCAGAAGCGCTCGTCATAGAGTTGCGCGGCGCGGGCGCGATTGGCCTCGAAGCGCTTGCTCCATTCGAGCAGGGTCTGCGCGTAATGCAGCCGCAGTATCTCCACATCGGTAACGATGAGGCCGCTCTTCTCGATGGACGCCATCATCTCCGACAACGCAGGCACATAGCCGCCGGGGAAGATGTATTTGGCGATCCAGGCATTGGTGGAACCGGGGCCGTCGCTGCGGCCAATATTGTGCAGCAGCATCACGCCGTCGTCGCTCAGCAAATCGTGCACCTTGGCGAAAAAGGCATCGTAATACGGCGCGCCGACATGCTCGAACATGCCGACGGAAACGATGCGGTCGTATTTGCCGCCCAGCGCGCGATAATCGACCAGCTCGAAGCGGCAGCGGTCGGCAATCTTCGCCTGCTCGGCCCGCTGGCGCGCGATGCCGAGCTGTTCCTCGGAGAGCGTGACGCCCAGCACATCCGCCTTGCAGTCCTGTGCGAGGTTGAGCGCGAGGCCGCCCCAGCCGCAACCGATGTCGAGCACTTTAAGGCCCGGCTTGTCGAGATGCAGTTTGGCGGCGATGTGGCGCTTCTTGCCGATCTGCGCTTCTTCCAGTGTCTCGCCGGGCGCGGAGAAGTAAGCGCAGCTGTACTGCTTGTCGCGGCCCAGGAAGAGGTCGTAGAGCCGTCCGTCGAGATCGTAGTGATGCGCGACGTGTTCTTTCGATTTGCTCGCGGGATTGAACTGCGCGAAACGGCGCGTGAGCGTGCGGAATTTGCGCGCGAGCTTGTGCAGGCCTGACGGCTGCGCGGCGCCAAGATTCATCATCATGAGATCGAGCAAGTCGCGGACTGTGCCACCCTCTTCCACCGTGAGGCGGCCGTCCATGTAGAGCTCGCCAAGCGCGAGATCGGGATTGAGCACCAGTTCCGGAACGGCGCGGGCGTCGTGGAATTTCACGGTCACATGCGGCGCGCCGATACCGAAGATCTCCATCTTTCCGGACGGATGGATGACCGTGAGCGAACCTTTCTTCATCAGGCGATTGAGCAGAAGTCCCAGCATCCCCAGACCCTCCTTGGAACGATTGTAAGAACGGATGGCGCCGTTCGCTCAATGCCCAATTTGGCGCACGGTTCCGACATTAGCGCTGATCTGGCGCAAATTCGCCCCACCGGGGCATAATCCACCGCGCCGAACGGGGAAATCATCATGCTGATATTGCGCAGGATCGGAGCAGTGCTGGCCGGCCTGATTGTCGTCATCGTGCTTTCGACGGTCACCGACATGCTGCTGGAGAACAGCGTCCTTCCCGGCCTTGCGCATGCGCAAGCGACGACCGGCGTATGGTTGTTCGTGACCGCCTATCGCGCCGTTTATTCCATAGTCGGCTGCTACATCGCCGCGCGGCTGGCGCCGGATCGTCCGATGGCGCACGCGCTTGTGCTCGGCGTCATCGGCCTCGTGCTGGCATCGCTGGGCGCTTACATGATGTGGAGCGTGGGCACGCACTGGTATCCCATCGCGCTGGTGATCAGCGCGCTGCCCTGCGCGTGGATCGGCGGCTGGCTCTATACGCGCGGGAAAAGCTTTTCGTAGGCCTCAGGCTTGAAGCCGACGGTGATCTTGCCGCCGGCATCGAGAACAGGACGCTTGATCATCGATGGCTGGTCGAGCATCAGCGCGAATGCTTTCTTCTCGGTGACGTTCTCCTTGTCCTTGTCGGGCAATTTGCGGAATGTCGTGCCGGCGCGGTTGAGGAGGATTTCCCAACCGGCTTGCTTCGCCCATGTCTCCAGATCGGATTTCGCGACGCCTTCCGCCTTGTAGTCGTGGAAGACGTAGTCTACGCCGCGCTTGTCCAGCCAGGCGCGCGCTTTCTTCATCGTGTCGCAGTTCTTGATGCCGTAGATGGTGACGGTCTTTGCCATGGCATCAGCCCCGTGCCGGAATGTTGAGGCCGCGCTGCACGGCGGGCCGCGCGAGGCCGCGCTCCAGCCAAGCGGGCACGGCTGTCAGCGTGTCGTATTCCACGATCTCACGCGCGCCATAGAAGCCGATGAGATTGCGCACCCAGCCCAGCGTGGCGATGTCGGCGATGGTGTATTCACCGCCCATGATCCATTCACGATCTGCGAGGCGATTTTCCAAAACGCCCAGCAAGCGTTTCGATTCCGCGGCATAACGATCGCGCGGGCGCTTGTCCTCGTAGTCCTTGCCGGCGAATTTGTGGAAGAAGCCGAGTTGGCCGAACATCGGACCGATGCCGCCCATTTGGAACATCAGCCATTCGATGGTCTCGTAGCGCTGCGCCGCATCCTTGGGCAGAAATTTGCCGCTCTTCTCCGCCAGATAGATCAGGATCGCGCCGGATTCGAACAGCGCCAGCGGCTTTCCGCTCGGGCCATCCGGATCGAGGATCGCCGGTATCTTCCCGTTCGGATTGAGCGAGAGAAATTCCGGTGTCTGCTGATCATTCTTTCCGAAATCGACGAGATGCGGCTCATACGGCAGCCCGGTTTCCTCCAGCATGATCGACACCTTCACGCCGTTGGGCGTGGGCAGCGAATAAAGTTGGATGCGGTCGGCATGCTGCGCGGGCCAGCGCCTGGTGATCGGGAACGCGGACAGAGCGGACATAAGAGCCTCATCGAAAGCCGCCGGACTAGAAGCGGCCCGCGCCTGTCCGTCAACCGCGTGCGCGTCGTGGTTATCCGAGCGGCCAGCGGCCGAGATGGTTGTGCGTCGTCTTGCCGAGTTCGCTGTGGATCAGAACGAAATCGCGCACCAGCCATGTGACGGGCGCAATCGCATGCGGCTTTACGCGCACCTTGTCGTAAGTGAGCGTGATGTGCGGCTGGAAATCGCCGCGCGTGGCGCCGCCCAGTCCCGCATTGGTCAGGGCCGCGCGCAGTGCCTCATGCAATGCGGTCCATTGGGCCTTTTCGCCTGCGAGCACGAAGGGAAAGACCCCGGTCGAATTGCGGAACGACTCCGCGCGCTTGAACGCAACGTCGAAGGCCGGAACGCTCACCTGCGAAGCCGCGCCGCTCGCCAGCGTCACGATCTCGTCCGGCAGCGCCGCCCAATCCCCCAGATGAAACAGCGTGACGTGCAAATGCTCGGGCAGGATGAGATTGGCGGTGAAGCCATGCGCCGCTTTCATCTCTTCGGCTATCGCATGAATGTGCGCCGCGGTTTCCTTGTCCGGCAATGCGGCCAGAAAGATGCGATGTTTCTGCGACGGTCCGAACTTGCGGCGGGTTTTGGGCGGCATGGCCGCACTCTAGCCATTGCATTGACCGCGCGGGAGGGGATGGCACACTCGGCCCGCTTTCAAGCGAGGCGAACATGGCGACGTTGGGCTATGCGACAGTAGGATCGAACGATCTGGCGCGCGCCAAGGCATTCTACACCGCGCTGCTGGAGCCGTTCGGCATCACGAAGCTGTTTCCGCATCCCACCGGCGGGCAGATCTACGGCAAGGACGGCGCGTTCGTGTTCGGCGTCATCGGTGCCTATGACAAGAAGCCGGCCACCGTGGGCAACGGCACGATGATTTCGTTTCGCTGCGACAGCACGCAGGAAGTGATGACTTTCATGCCACGGCGCTGGCGCTTGGCGGGAAAGACGAAGGTGCGCCGGGCTTCCGCGCACCGCAATTCTACATGAGCTATTTCCGCGATCCCGACGGCAACAAGATGTGCGCCTATCACGCGGGCTAAGACACAGACTCCGCGTCGCGCGCCTCGAAGGTGAGATTGACGGAGCGCGCGCCGACAGGCCGCGTGCGGTGGCGGACACCTTTGGGCACGGTGATCATCTCGCCGGGCTTCAGCACCCGTTCCCCGTCTTCGAACTCGACAATCAATCCGCCCTCGACGGAAAGAAACGTCTCGTCCGATTCCGGATGGTGATGCCAGTGATACGGCTCCGTCATGATGCTGATGCGCACGACATGATCGTTCACCGCGGCGATCGGGTGGTTCTCATAGCGGGCCTGTGTGTTGGCCTCATCGGCGAGCGAAACGATCTTTGGCGGCAAGCGGACCTCCTATGGCGTGCATCGGAAAGTAATTCGCGCCGGCGCAGGGACAAGCGCATACCAGCTGCAAGGCGTGCGCAGCCGGTATGCGATCACGGTTCAGTGCGGTCCCAGATCGTCGGAGTGCCCGGCCTTCAACCGCTCCCATTGCGGGATGGGGCGGCCGTTGTCGCGCATGTTCTGCCGGCCTTCGCGCGGCTGCGGCCATCCGGCGGGCGAGTCTTCCCACTTCTCCTGACGGCCATAGACCGTCATGTCGAGCAGATGCAGGCTGTTGTCCATGATTTCGACGCCCCGCCGCGTCGTCCAATAGGTTTCATAGACATCGGCGCCTTCGCGCAGATAGCAGACGATGTGCATCATGCCGATCTTGCGGCCGACCAGGAGCGTCTCGAGCGACGCGCGCGGCGCCGAATACCACGGCATCGTCCAGCCCATGAAATCGTGATAGCGCCTGCTCTCCTCATAGGGACCTTGCGCGAAAATGGCGAACGTCACATCGCGCGAATGGAGATAGGAGAGTTCGTGCATCTGCGAGGCGATCCAGGTGCAGCCTTCGCACTGTTCCGGCGCGGGCTTGCCGTCGTGCCACATGAAGTAATAGGCGAACAGCATCCGGCGGCCTTCGAAGGCGTCCAGCAGCGTCGTCTTGCCGTTCGGGCCGATCAGCGGCGTGGACGCGTCTATCTTCACCATCGGCAGACGCCGCCGCGCCGCTGTGATCTCATCGCCCGCATGCGTGTGCGCTTTCTCGCGCTTGCGCAGGTCGGCTATCTGCGCTTCGAACGCGGCGCGATCGACGACGGGCGGTTTTTCGGAATTGCTCATTGCGTTTCTCCTTTGCCCAGCCCGGGTTCAGGTTTGCTTGCGTGCCAGCAGCTTCAGCCACGGCGCGGAATGAAAAAGGCTCATCAACACATACATCGGCACCATGCCGCTCAGCGGGAATGCGTCCGTCGAACAGATAATCGGCATGTCGTCGCGGAAGACGACCGTCAGCAGCGCCATTGCCGCGAAGGCCGGCGCCGCGGCCAGGCTCAGCCAATCAGCGACGCGCACGCCCGGCGTGGCATGGGCGATCATGGCACCTCGCCGTTTCGGAAAGCGGCTTCACCGGCGTCGGACACTTCGGCCCACTTCTGTGTCGGCCCCGCGCCGGGCACATAAGAGTCGTGCCAGTTCCACCATTTGTAGGGGCGCTCCTGCGGGTAACCGGCCGGGGAGTCCTCCCACACTTCCTGGCGGCCCAGCACCGTCATGTCGAGATAGCTCCAGACAGTGCCCATCGCTTCGTCGCCGCGTGAGTTGATGAAATAAGTCCGGAAGATCTTGTCCCCTTCACGGAAGAACGCGTTATGGCCGTGCCATTCATCGACGTCGAAATCGGCATCGAAGCTGTCGGTGATGGTGTACCAGGGGATGTGCTGCCACCCCATCCGCGCTTTCAGCCGCGCGATGTCCTTCTGCGGCGCACGCGAGGCATAAGCGAGCGTGGTATCGCGGGCGTTGAGATGCGCGAGATTGCTGACCTGATCGGCGCCCAATGAGCAGCCGATGCAGGCATGATTCGGCCATCCGTGCACGCCCGGCTCGAAGAAGGCGCGATAGACGATCAGTTGCCGGCGGCCTTCGAACATATCGAGCAATCGGACTTTTCCCTTCGGTCCGTCGAACACATAGTCCTTCTCAACGGCCGTCCACGGCATGCGGCGGCGTTCGGCGGCCAGCGCATCATGCGCGCGCAACACCGACTTCTCCTTCGCGAGCAATTCCTTGCGCGCCTCGTTCCATTCCTGCGGCGAAACAACCGGCGGCGTGTTCATCGACATCATCCTTCTTTTTTTGTTATTCGCCGCTCATCGCGCCGATATTGCCGACGACTTTCTTCCAGCCGCCGCTCATGCCGGTGTATGCGGTTTCGTTCTTCGGCAGCACGAAGCCCGAATGAACCAGCTTCAGACGCGTGCCGCCTTCCGCTTTCGACAGCGTGAAGGTGACGACGGTATCGAGCCTGGAGCCGTAGCCGACATTGCTCTCGTCGCCGCCGCGCCAGGCATAGGAGAGGCGTTCGTTGGGAACGACGTCCAGCACCTCGCAGTGAATGGTGCCGTCCCATTTGCCCGCGGGCGTCGTCTTGTAGGTGAAACGCTTGCCCTTGACGGCTTCGAACCCGACCAGCGGCATGGGCAGCCAGCGCTCCATCAAGGCGCCGGTGGTCAGCGTCTTCCAGATCAGTTCGGGCGCGTGCGGGAAAACGTCTTCAACGACGATTTCCTTCGCATCGAATTTCATGGCGGCGAGTGTCACGGGTCGATCTCCTTCAAGAGCGATCTGAGGTTGGCGAAGCTGTCACGCCAGAACACGCCGTAGTGACTCATCCACTCGACGAGCGGTTTGAGACCGTCGGGTTGCACACGGTAGTAAACGTTCCGGCCTTCGGGGCGTTCGGCCACGAGCCCTGCCAGTTTCAACGTTCGTATGTGTTGCGAGATGGCGCCTTGGGTGACGCCGCTGCCGCGCGTGAGTTCGCTGACGGTGATCTCGCCCGCGTTCACAACCCGCTCGAAAACCGCCCGGCGGGTCGGATCGGCAAGGGTACGCAAGACCGTATCGATGACTGCTGTCTGGCTCATGCGATCAAATTAGCGGTGGCTAATACATTAGTCAAGACTAATTTGTTGGCGCCGCCCCAGACCGGTCCGGCGCGCGGCCAGATATTCACTCATGTTCTAATGAACGTTGACCCACTCCCCTCCGCAGACGATCTTCGGTCAAACAAAAGACCAACCGGGAGGGCTTATGGAAATTTCGCGTCGTGGATTGCTCGCCAGTGCGGCCATGGGCCTTGGCGCCACACAGATCAAAACCGATGCCGCCGCCGACCCGCGCCGCGCGCTGCCGAAGGACTTCCTCTGGGGCACGGCGATCAGCGCCTATCAAAGCGAAGGCAACAACACCAATGCCGACGCGTGGCTGATGGAGAACATGAAGCCGTCGCTCTACAAGGACCGCTCCGGCGATTCCTGCGACTCCTATCATCGCTATGCGGAAGACATCGCCATCGCGGCGAAACTGGGTTTCAACTGCTATCGCATGGGCATCGAATGGTCGCGCATCGAGCCCAACGAAGGCTTCTACTCCAACGCCGAACTCGATCATTACGCCAAGGTGCTGGAGACGTGCCGCGCCCACGGCCTGAAGCCGGTGGTGTCGCTCAACCACTTCACCGTGCCGCTGTGGTTCGCCAAGCGCGGCGGATTCACGGTGGCGGACGCGCCGGACATCTTCACGGCCTTCTGCGCCAAGGCCGCGCAGCATCTGGGCGGACTGATGCACATGGCCACGCCGTTCAACGAATGCAACATCCAGCTGCTGGTGCAGATCATGCCCGGCATCGCCAAGTATATTCCGGCGGTGAAGGCCGCCATCGCCGCGGCGGCGCAGGCGACAAATGCGCCGAACTTCTCCACCATGGCCTATGCCGATCCCGCCGTGGCGGTGCCGCTGATGCAGGAGGCGCATCGCAAGGCCTATACCGCCATCAAAGCGGTGCGGCCGGAGCTTCTCGTCGGCATCTCGCTCACCACGCAGGACATTCAGCCGGTCGGCCCGAATTCGCTCGCGGACGAATACGAGAAAAAATTATACGGCGATTGGGTGGACGTCGCGCGCACACATGCCGATTTCGTGGGGGTGCAGCCCTACACGCGCTTTCTGGTCGACGACAAAGGCGTCGCCATGCCGCCGCCCGGCGCCGTCATCACCGATGCAGGCTACGAGTATTATCCGAAGGCGGTGGAAGGCGTGATCCGCTGGGCGCACAAGGCCATCGGCAAGCCGATCTATGTGACCGAAAGCGGCATTGCCACCGATAACGACGCGCAGCGCATCACATTCATCGACGAATGTCTGGCAAGCCTGCGCACCGCCATGGACGAAGGCATTCCGGTGCACAGCTATCTCTACTGGTCGCTGCTCGACAATTTCGAATGGACATCCGGCTATTCCAAGCATTTCGGCCTGGTGAGCGTGGATCTGCAGACCTTCCAGCGCACGCCGAAGCCCAGCGCCCTGCATCTGGGCGCCATCGCGCGGGCAAACAGGATCTGAGGCCAGCGCCCGCAAGCGCGAACTTGCGGGCGCAAACGTCAGATCATTTCGGCAACGGCGTGCCCGCCAGTTGCCGCGTGGCAATGTTCGCGCGGTTGAACAGGTTCACCAGCGAGATCCACAGCACCAGCGCGCCGAGCTGCTTCTCGTTGAAATGTTTTGTCGCGTTTTCCCACACAGAATCCGGAACCGGATCGCGGCTGTCGAGAGTCGTCATCGCTTCCGAAAGCAACAAGGCGGCGCGTTCCGCATCCGAGAAATACGGCGCCTCGCGCCATCCGGCGACGGCATGAAGCCGTTCATCGGTTTCGCCATCCTGCTTGGCGTGTTTGGTGCCGATATCCACGCAAAAGCCGCAGCCATTGATCTGGCTCGCCCGCAAATGCGCGAGGTGAAGCACTTTGGAGGGAAGCCCGGCGCTCTGCGTGGCTACGATCAGCGCCTGGATCGCCTGTCCGGAACCCGGCACCAAACCGGCAGGGTTCTTCATTCGGGATTGCAACATACCTATCTCCTGTCACATCGGGTTGAGGTCATTCGTCATCCCTATGACGGGCGAGACGGACGGAATGTGACGGATGAACGAGACGGAACTCCTGGCGCAGCAATTCGAAGCCAACCGCGAGCATCTGCGCGCGGTGGCTTACCGGATGCTGGGCTCGCGCAACGAAGCGGACGATGCCGTGCAGGAAACATGGCTGCGCCTTTCCCGCGCGGATGCCGGCGCCGTGGAAAACCTGACCGGCTGGCTCACGACTGTCGTTGGCCGCGTATGTCTCGATCTTCTGCGCACGCGCAAGATGCGCCATGAAGAAGCCATCGGGCATGAGGCCGAAGCGGTGGCGAATGACGACGACACCGAGCATGAGATCGTTCTCGCCGACTCCATCGGCATGGCCATGCTTGCGGTACTGGATACGCTGACGCCGCCCGAGCGCGTGGCCTTCGTGCTGCACGACATGTTCAACCTGCCCTTCGATGAGATCGCCACGATTGTGGGACGTTCCCCGGCTGCGGCGCGGCAATTGGCGAGCCGCGCGCGGCGGCGCGTGCAGGGACAGCCTGCAATATCCGAAGCAGACCGGACGCGGCAGCGCGACGTGGTGAACGCATTCCTCACCGCATCGCGCGGCGGCGATTTCGCGGCGTTGCTGGCCGTGCTCGATCCCGATATCGTCGTCCGTGCCGACGCGGCGGCGATTGCATTGAGCGCCGCACGCGCCGGTCAGGGCGCGCCGCAGCTGCTCGGTCCGGAAACGCGCGGACGCGACTATGTCGCCGGCATGTTCCGCGGGCGCGCGACAACGGCGCGGCCGGCATCCGTCGACGGCAGTCCCGGCCTCGTCGTTCCGATCGGCGGCCGGTTGATCGCGGTGTTCGAATTCACCATCGAAGGCGACACGATCACCGAGATCGCGCTGACATCGGATGCGCAAACGATCGAAGCGATGGCGCTGGAATATTGAGCTAGTTTTTCAGGTACCGGACGATAAGGCGCGTTGTGTGATCGATCAGCGCCTCCATCGCCTTGTCCGAGAGTTTCTCCGCCAGCACGGCGTTGTGCGTCAACGCTTCGACGGATGTCACGCAGACAAAGGAGGCCAGTTCCAGATCGTCGACGTGAAGCTCATCGCGGTGCGTCTCGAGATAATTCCGGAACAGCGCGTAATTTTCGCGGTTGAACGTACCCACATCCTCAAGCTTGCCGACGCGCGGAATCTGCTCCGCCAGCACGCGATGCAGCCGCGGATCGACGCGATGTGCCTTCACCGCGGCGGTCACCAGCTTGCGCACCGATTTCGCCAGCGGCAGGCCCATCGCCTCCGCCAATTCGCGGCGAACGGTCCGCAGGATCTCCTGCTGATGCCGCGCGATCACAGCCGCGACGAGCGCTTCCTTGCTCGGGAAATATTGATAGAGCGAGCCCACGCTCACGCCCGCCACCTCCGCGATGCGGTTGGTGCTTGCCTTGTCGAACCCGTCCTTGACGAGAATGCGAGCGGTCGCCTCCACCAGCGCATCCACGGTCGCGCGTGAGCGTTCCTGGGAAGCGTCTTTCCTGGGTTTTGTGAGCGGTCGGGCGCCCATGTTTCCGCCTTATCCAATGCGAGTATCGAAAGCGAGCAATCGCTCATATTCTAGTTTGCAGGAAAGCGAAAGGCAACGACATGCGCGACACCTTGCAGAGGCTGTTCCACTACAAAGCCTGGGCGAACGATGAACTGCTGACTGCCTTGGCGAAACTCGGTAGCGACTCTCCGGTCACCGGACTGGCGATCAAAGCGCTGAGCCACAGCTACGTGGTCGACCGGATCTTCGCGGCGCATATGAAACAGGAGCGGCACGGCTACACGTCGGCGAACCTGACGGAGATGCCGGCGCTCGATGTTCTGTCGGCGGATATTCGCGCAAGCGACCGGGACTATATCGACTATGTGTCGGCGCTGGATCTGCGGCGACTCGCCGAAACGATCCGTTTCAAATTCACCGACGGCGCCGCGGGCTGCATGTCGCGCGAGGAGATGCTGATGCATGTCATTACTCACGGCGTCGGCCATCGCGGGCAGATCAGCGCGGTCTTCATCCTCAACGGCATGACGCCGGTGAAGGACGGCTTCACGACCTATCTGCACGAAGCCGAAGCGGCGATGCGGCGGGCGGCGTGAGCCGGCGCGCAAGCTACGGCATCGACGCGCCCGGCGCGGTTCGCGCCAACATCATTCTCGGCGTCGTCTTCGCGATCATCGCGGCGGCCGGTTCGGCATGGGCCATTTCGACATGGGCCGTCACCGTCGCCGCGCTGCTTGCGGCGCTTTGCTTCTTCTATGCGGCGGTCATGGTGTGGTCGAGCCTTGTGGGCAAGAAGCGGGTGCGCGACCGGCTCGTCGCAGCGCTTGCCCTTCGCGGCGACGAGCGCGTGCTCGATGCGGGCTGCGGACGCGGATTGGCGCTCATCGCCTGCGCGAAGAAGCTCACCACCGGAAAAGCGGTCGGCATCGACCTGTGGGCGGCGAAAGACCAGTCCAACAACAGCCCGGATGCGACACGCGCCAATGCGGCGATAGAGGGTGTCGTCGATCGGGTTGTGGTGGAAACCGGCGACATCACGAAACTGCCCTTCGCCGATGCGTCGTTCGACGCGATCATCTCCATGATCGTGATCCACAACATCCCGTCGCGAGAGGGCCGCGACTGGGCGGTGCAAGAACTTGCCCGCGTGCTGAAGCCGGGCGGCCGCATGGTCATCTACGATCTGCTGCACACCACGCGCTATGCGCGGGTGCTGCGGGAGGCGGGGCTGACGGTCGAAGCCCTGTCTCGCGAGACGTTGTGGCTCCTGCCCTCTCGCTCCCTGCTGGCACGAAAGCCGTAGACGAAACCGCGCGGGCCCGGCAGCGTTACCCATCGACGCCAAGCCGGTGATCCCATGTCCGACTACACACTCTATTACTGGTCCGTGCCGTTTCGCGGGCAATTCGTGCGCGCGGTTCTGGCGTTTGCCGGAAAGTCCTGGACCGAAGCCGGCGACGGCGCCATCGGCAAATTGATGGAAGGCCCGGTGAAGAAGATGCCGGTGCCGTTCATGGGTCCGCCGATGCTGATCGACAAAAAGAATGACGTCGCCATCGCGGAAATGCCCGCCATCGTTCTTTACCTGGGTGAGACGCTGAAGCTTGTTCCGGGTGACCCTGCCCTGCGCGCGCTGACGCTCAAGATCGTGTGCGACGCCAATGACGTGATCGATGAGGTCACCATCCAGGGTGGCATGCAGATGTGGACGGACAAGCGCTGGAAGGAATTCGTCCCGCGTCTCAAAAAATGGATGTCGTTCTGGGAAGAAACCGGCCGCCGTCACGGCTTGAAGAAAGACTCGGGCTTCCTCCTCGGCGGCCACGAGCCCGGCATTGCCGACGTGATCACCGCCACGCTCTGGGGCACGATGACGGATCGCTTCCCCAGGATCGAAACCATCCTCAACAAATCGGCACCGATGACGGCCGCGCTCACCGAACGCGTCTCCGCGCTTCCGCCGCTGAAGAAACTCGCCGCCAAAGCGCGCGAGGATTACGGCGACGCTTATTGCGGCGGCGAGATCGAGAAATCGCTGCGCAAGGTGCTGAAGGCCTAGTGCATCTCCATCGCCGGCGTTCCGTCCGACCATGTGCCGACAGGTACCAGGAATGTGCCAAAGGCATCCGGCGCCGATGCGAAGGGATGGAGCACGGGAGAGCCGGGAAGATTGGCGCCCATGTCGCCGTCGCTTGCGGCGACGAAGAACATCAGATGCGGATGCCAGTGCCCGCCCGAATTGCCCAGCTTCTGCTCCTTGGACAGCATGAACGACATCGCGCCCGGCTCCGGCATAAGATAAGTCTTCGCCGCGATCTCCGCTTTCGTGCGTTCGATCATCTGCGGAATGGTGAGCCCACCAAGCACCCACTTCGCGCGCTCGACATCATGCGGCAGCACGCTGCGCGCCGCGGGCGGATTGAGACAGTCCGGCCCGCGCACCGCCGCATTCCAGAAAATGGGATTGGTGAACTCCCCCAGCCACGCGCGCTCCACGAAGCAGACGAAGCCGTTGCTGCCCTTCACCGCCGTTTCGTAGCCATGCGGCGTGAGCACCATGATCGTCGCTTCGGCCGAGATGGACGGTGGCGCGGCGGTCTTCGCCAAGGCGATCTCCGCATCGCGGTCCATCATGTATTGATCGAGCGGCGCCATCGCGGACGCGGCCTGCGCCGCGGAGGCGCACAGCAACACCGCGCCGAACGCGCCTGCAAAAACGATCTTTCTCATCGCGGCCCCTCCCCTTGCGAAGGCGCAGACTGTCGCGCCGGCCGCGGGGCATCCGCAAGTCACATCCTTGCGACGGGGATCAAGCCTTCTGCTTCCCGCCTTGCAGCAGCATCAACGGGTTGGGCTTGGGCTCGGCGATCTTCACCAGCGTGTTCACGTCGCGATGCGGGAAGAGCGCGTCCTGCCCATGCACCTTCAGCATGGTTTCGGAGACATAGCTCCAGCTTCCATCCGCATTGAAGGTGATCTCCAGACGATAGGAATCCGTGCGGAACGCATATTCCAGAAAATCGGTGGAGCAGATTCCGTAATTGGTCTGCCCGCGCGCGGCCGTCACCACCAGTCTGTCGTCGCCCGACTTGGCATGGCCCGCCGCCAGCGCCGTCTGCCCGCGCGGGATCGACAGCGATTGCAGGATCAGCCCCGTCGCCGGCTCCCACAGCCAATGCCCCACCTGATCGTGGAAGGTGATGGCCTCTTCCGGCGTGTTGATATGGATGTGATAGCGCAGGCCATAGAACAGCTGCGGCCCGTTGGTCTGCGCGTCGATGGGCTGCATCTCGATGCGCTCGATATATTGCCGCCGCTCCGGCCCGTCCGCCTTCGGATTGACGTCCATGCCGTTGGCGCTTTGCCACGTTCCCGCCAGCCGCCGCAGCGGCCCGAGATTGGCCAGGGTGTCCGGATCGGACTCCGGCTCGGTGAAAATGTCTTCCGGAAACGGATTCATGGCGCGCCCCCCGCGGATGATTCAGCGTTCCCTATCCATAGAGCAATCACTGCGCGGGCGGTATCGCGGCGTAGAACCCCTTCGTGGCGGGACACGCCTCCAGCGTGCGCTTGTAGCCGTCGCGCGCGGTGACGCGGGCCATATAGGCTTTCTCCATATCGTCCAGCACGATGCCGCCGCGCCTTATGGCGAGGTGTAGCGTGTAGGTGACGGAGATGTCGGCGGCGGTGAACGCATCGCCCGCGAGATAGGGCGTGCGCGCAAGCTGGCGCTTCACCAGCTTCATGCGGTTCTCGAACTGATCGAGCGCCCAGCGCGCGCCCCAATTGTCGCGCTCGTTCTCCGGCGCGATGAAATTGCTGACGACGACCACCTGGATGTTCGCACCCAACCCCGCTTCGCCCAGATGCAGGAATTGTTGATAGAGCCCGAAATTCGCATCGCCCGGCGCGGGCGCGAGCTTGGCTTTGGATTTGTCGCCATAGCGCGCGAGCAGATATTCCATGATCGCGATGGACTCCACCATCGTGGTGTCGCCATCCACCAGCGCCGGAATGAACCCGCCGGGATTGACGGCCAGAAACTCCGGATCGTTCTCGACACCCTTGAGCAGATCGACGGAGCGCAGCGTGTAAGGCAGCCCCATCTCTTCGAGGAGCCAGATAACGCGGAAACCGCGCCCTTCGCCGTAGATGGTGAGCATGGGGAAAATTCCTTCTCTGTTATCGTGATCCGGCTGCCAGATGCTCCATCAGGCGCCGGAGGGATTGCGACCAGCCTTCCTTGAAATCCTCGACGCGATATTTTTCGGACGCCATGCCGGTGTTCACGATCGTCATCTTCGTCTTCCCGTCCGCGTCTTCCAGCGTAAGCATGACCATCGACGCCGGGCGATCCACCGAATCCAGCTCGCGCCCGTCCGCGTCGGAAAAATGCTGCTCCAGCACAAACCGCTCGCCCGCGACGATCTCGCGATAAATCCATTTGAACCATAGCCGCTGGCCGTCAGACGGCTCGATCTCGCAAAGCATCGCACCGCCGACGCGGAATTCGACCTTGCAGGTGTGCATCGTGGCGCCCGTGGGCAGGCCCCACCATTGCTTGAGCGCCGCCGCTTCGCTGCAGGCGCGCCACACCTTCTCGCGCGGCGCGTTCAGTATGCGGACGATGGTGAGTTCGTTGTTCTCCATCAACCTTGCTCCTTCAGATATGCCTCCAGCCGGTCCAGGCTGTTTTCCCAGATGTCCCGATAGCGTTCGAGATGCTTCGCCGCATTGGTCAGGGCCGGGGGCGAGAACCGCACGACCTGCAGCTTGCCGTCCCGGTGTTTCGTGATGAGACGGGCATTCTCCAGAACGATGAGATGCTTGGACACCGCCGCCAGCGACATATCGTAGGACGCGGCGATCTCGCCCACCGAAAGCTCCCGCCCGGCAACCCGCCGCAAGATATCGCGCCGTGTCGTATCGGCGAGCGAGCCAAAGACCAGATCGAGCTGTGCACTACGTTCAACCATAAGGTTGAACGTAGTGCGAGGGCGCGGGGTGAGTCAATCGCTATGCGCGCATGTCGCTGTCCGCACCACCAGCCTCTATCGCCCCAACACCCCACCCCACGCCCGCGCCGCCACCGCATGCGCGTCGCTCTCGATGAGATCGCCATGCGACAGCACGATGCGCGCGAAGTCCCATGCCAGGATGCGGCGCAGCGATTGCGCTGCCGCCGCGCGGTCGCGCCAGCCCATCCGGTATTCCGGTGCGGGGCGCGGGTTGTTCCACATGCGCAGCACATATTTGAACCAGAACTTCAAGGCGCCGCCGATGTGCGGCGTGGCGTCGGTGAAGTTCTCGATGAGATCGACGAGGATCAGTGTGCGGCTGGCGCGGTGAAACATTGCCACTTCGCGCATGATGCGCGTCCCCGCAACCAGCACCTGATCGATCTCGCCCGCCCAATCGGGCGGGGCTGCGTCGCCCAGAACGGCATCGTATGTCAGGCCCGGTTGCCGCTTCTCCACGCCGGGGCATATCCAAGTTTTCGCGGCCGGAAACGCGGCCTGCGCGCTGGCAACGAACAGGTGATGAAAATTTCCCGGCGCCACGATGTGCGCGACGGGCCCCAGCGCCACAATCTCCTGCGCGCGCGCCGCCGTGATCTCGCAAGGCGAATGCAGCATCAGTTGACCGGACGCCAGGCGGATCACTGTCATGCGCGCGTCGAACGACGTGCCCGCCAGGCGCACGGGATAGGCGCACAGCCATATCCGGCCGGGGATATAGGGCGAAAGCGCGCTCATGCGGCGATGCCTCTCAGAGCCTTCCGAAACATCTTGTCCCGCTTCAGATGCCACTCGCGGCTCATGGCGGCGCTGCGGGTTTTGTGGCGTTCGGCATAAAGGATCTGCCATTGCCGCCCACGCGTGGACTTCGCGCCCGTGCCCGCATTGTGCTGCTTCAACCGCGCCTCCAGATCGACTGTCCACCCCACATAGGTGCGAAGACCGTCATGGCTGCCGAGGATGTAGATGTAGCAAGGCATTGCCGGTGAACGATCCATCCTGACAGGCGCGTTCAAACCTTGTGCGAGCGTTCCTGTGCGCAGACCACGGACCAGTGAATGCGCCAGCCTTCGGGATCGTGCCGGAATTCGGCAATGTAATTCACCTTGTGGGTCATCGGCGTGCCGTCTTCGCCCACGCTGTTCTCGTTGTAGGTCGAACGATAGATCGCGATATCGCCGGCGTCGGCCACATCCACGGTCTCGTCGATCATCTGCAGACGCCAGCCCGGCGCGATCTTGAATACCATGCCCAGGCCGGCCTTGTCGGCATCCGCGCCAACGGAAGGCGGGCGCATGCTTTCCATCGAAATGAAATCTGGCGCGTCGAACTGCGTTGCGCGTGCCACGTCATGCGCATTGATGCCGGCGATGAGCGCGGCGACATTCGCCTTGATCGTGCTGGCGATCTCCGCTTTCGAAGGCGCGGCGAACGCCGATGTGGAAACGGATAAGACGCAAGCCATGGAAAGAATGAACCGGGCAAGTGCGCGCATGGGTGTTGCTCCCTCAAATGCAGCGGCAGGATAGCCCTTCCGGGCAGGCTCTGGCCACTGCGCCGCGCCGGCATACCGCCGCTTACGAACGCGCGCGGATAACCGTCTTTCCAGTGTGCCGCCCTTTCGCATTGAACGCCGCCGCGGCCTCGTCCAGCGGTGCGATGGTGCCGATATTGGTGCGCAGCCGCCCGTCGCGTACGCGCTGAACGATCTCCGTCAGTTGCGCGCGATTGGCCTCGACCACGAAATCCACCGCGATGCCCTCGGTGGGCTTCACCTCGCCCGCGCCGACGATGGACACCACCGTGCCACCGGCGCGCACCATGCGCGCCGAGCGATTGCCGATATCGCCGCCGATGAGATCGAACACCAGATCGACTTTGCCGACATCTTCCAGCCTGTCGTGGTCCAGATCGACGAATTCGTTCGCGCCGAAATCGAGCGCCTTCCGCCGGTCGGCGGCGCGCCCGGTGCCGATCACATAGGCGCCGAATTCATGCGCCAGTTGCGTCACCATCGAGCCGACAGCGCCCGCCGCGCCATGCGCGATGACGCTCTGTCCCGCGCGCAACCGGCCGTGATCGAACAATCCCTGCCACGCGGTGAGGCCCGAGATCGGCAGGCTCGCGCCCACCGTGAAATCCACATCGCCGGGCAGCGGCGCAAGGTTGCGCGCTTCGATGGCGATGTGTTCCGCCAGCGTGCCGTCGCGATACCAGTCCGCAAGGCCGAACACGCGCTGCCCGATGGAAAGCCCCGTCGTGCCATAGCCGAGCGCGGTGACCACGCCCGCAAGTTCGTGCCCGGGGATCGTCGGCGTGCGATCCCGGCCGAGGCGATCCGCCCATGTCGAAGGCCACGTCAGTTCGGTGCCGACAAATCCCGACGCATGAATCCGAACCACAACGTCATTGATCGCCGGTTTCGGTTCAGGACGCTCGGTAAGCGTCATGCCGCGCGTTCCGGCGGCTTGGTCGGTGACGACGATGGCTTTCATGGTTCACCTGCTTGTTTGTGATCGTGCGCGATATCGGTTTATCCGACGACACGATACGCTTCCCTAGGCAAAAATCTTATCAAGCGATGCGAAATCAAACCCTTCGCCGCTTAGGCTTGCCCTTGACCAATCGATAAAGCGATAGCGCTCACGAAATTGTTTCTCTGCATCCACATCGGAAAAAAAGTCTACGATCGCAAGCGGTGACTTCTTTCTGCCAAATTCATCGCTTTCCCAATTGTAGCGCTGATAGTTTGTGGAAAATTCGTAGAGAATCTGCCGCGCATACTCATCCTGAGGCGGCAGTGAAAATCCAACGATGGCCATACCGAAATTGTAGTAGCCAGCATTCCCCATACCCTCCCAAAAATTATTTGTGCGGGATGCGTATAGTAGCTTAGCCGTGGATGGTGGGAGAATTCGCGGCGTCGCCATAAACAAGAGGCGTTTGGCGTAAAGCGCTCTCAAGTTTTTTGCGCGATAAACATTCTTAAGCGGGTCGGCATCATAGACAGCACCGTCCACTAACCGCTCCAAACCCAGATCAACTTCATGCGAAAAAATGATGTCTTCGGGCGGGGACGCGTTCTGCTCGCGATGCCACAAAGTCCGGCGCTCAAATGCGGTTCGATCGAACCAATCTATCGAGCCATGAACCTTTAGAATAACTACCTCATCGCGATCATGGTCAACGGTGTTTCCAAATCTATGAACTTCTTTAAAACGAGACTGAAATAGACGATATGGCTTCGTTATACTATCCAGAGCTCGCTCAAGCAGCGTGTCATAATTGAAGGTTATAACTGTGTCATGCACGTCAAGACGTCTGGCAAATTCAAGATAAACATCCGGTACGCTCGGCAGAGCGTTTAATTGTCTGGCAAGAATGGATCCAATCAGAAATTTCGTCACCACTGTGCCTTCATTGCCGTCTTCGCTCCAAGTATCCCCACCACGCAATCCCAAATAGTGTTCAACATCTAGAAACCGCATAAAATCTTCAAAGTTGACGGTCTCAGGCGACAATGACTCACCGGCCGCCTCTTTCCGAAACGCTATGTAGTGTTCGAGGTCTTCGTTGAACTTGGAGGCTCTGTGGCCCGAGGGAAACTGGGCTGCTGTTTCGCGGATTTCCTTCCACAAATCGGTCGCGAGAGGAAAGCCCGCTGGCCGCGAAAATCCCGCACCTAGTATTATCAGGCGATACTTGCGTTTCTTCGCAGCGTCTTGAAGAGATAGAGACATCAATTTGAATTCCGATTTCAGCCCGTCTTCTCAACCCCATCCCGCACCGCCGCTTCCAGCACATCCACATCGATATCCTTCAGCGCCTTGAACTTGATGCAATAGCCGGTGACGCTCGCCTTGCCGAGTTTCTTGCCATACGTCCTGGCGAGATAGGTCTTGTCGTCCAGCCCGAGGATGTAGACCGAGATCCCGGCCGTGTTCGCGCTGATGCCGATTTGATAGAAGTCGCGCATCTTGCCGCCCGCCTGTTTCATCGTCTGCAAGCCGTATCCGATGTTGGGATTGGTGACGGTTTTGCCGCTGGCGTCCTTGCCGTCCAGGAACCACAGCTTGCATCCCGGCATCGCGGCGAGGATGCGGGCGTGCAGCGCGCGCATGTCGCTGCGCTTCGGCTCCGGCTGCGCGGCGAGATAGGCCTCGATCTGCTTCTTGATTGTCACGGTGCGCCCCATTTGCGGCACGCAAATCTGGCCGCTGGATCGCGCCGGATCAACGCACCGGTTTCGCCGCGCGGGGCTTGACTCCGGCCGCGTTTGTTCTTATTTTGTTCTATCCGCTATTTTGCCGGATCGCGCGGAAAACGCGCCCCCGGCAAATGGGAGAACTGCGTCTTCCGCAAATGCCAAAAAGAAGACCGGGGGAGAGGGAGGGGGGGTTCGAAAACGTGACTTCAAAGATCACGGTGATGGGGAATCCGGCTGCTCACCCACCAGATGTTGAAAGCACGAAATTTCAGACCCTAAAAATCGACATTCAACCCCGCCCGCCTGTCAGCGGAGCAACACGGTGAAGCCCGTTGCAACGAACATCTGAATGAACACCGCAGCCGCGCTTCGTTTGAATCCCGTCAGCGACGGAAAAAAGTTTGAGAGATAGGCCGCCAGGGAGATGACGGTGATCACCGCCGCCATCACCACGACCACAAGGAGATTCGGCCCTTCAGGATCATCAAAGACCGCAAACATCGCCCGCGAACATGCCAGGGCGGTAACCGCGAGAACCAGCAAAGTGCCGTTTCTCAGGCTCACTCCCACTCGATCGTTCCCGGCGGCTTGCTCGTGATGTCGTAGACCACGCGGTTCACGCCGCGCACTTCATTCACGATGCGGGTGGAGACGCGGGCCAGGAACGAGTGCTCGAACGGATAGTAGTCCGCCGTCATGCCATCGCTGGAGGTCACGGCGCGCAACGCCAGCACATAATCATAGGTGCGGCCGTCGCCCATCACGCCCACGGTGCGCACCGGAAGCAACACGGCGAAGGCCTGCCAGATCTTGTCGTAGAGACCGGCCTTGCGGATTTCGTCGAGATAAACGGTGTCGGCTTTGCGCAGAATTTCCAGCTTGTCGCGCGTGATCTCGCCCGGCACGCGGATGGCGAGGCCCGGCCCCGGAAACGGATGACGACCGACGAAAGTTTCCGGCAAGCCCAGCTCGCGGCCCAGCGCGCGCACTTCGTCCTTGAAGAGTTCGCGCAAGGGTTCGACCAGCTTCAGCTTCATCCGTTCCGGCAGGCCGCCGACATTGTGGTGGCTCTTGATGGTGACGGAGGGCCCGCCCGTGGCGCTGACGCTTTCGATGACGTCGGGATAGAGCGTGCCTTGCGCCAGGAATTCGGCGCCGCCGATCTTGTGGGCTTCCTTGTCGAACACGTCGATGAAGGTGGAGCCGATGATCTTGCGCTTCTGCTCCGGATCGCTGACACCTTCGAGACGGCCGAGAAACAAGTCGGCGGCCTCCGCGTGGATCAGCGGGATGTTGTAGTGGCCCTTGAACAGCGAGACGACTTCATCCGCCTCGCCCGCACGCATCAATCCGGTGTCGACGAAGATGCAGGTGAGCTGGTCGCCGATGGCTTCGTGGATCAGCACCGCGGCAACGGAAGAGTCCACGCCGCCGGAGAGGCCGCAGATCACCTTGCCCTTGCCGACCTGCGCGCGGATCTTCTCGATCTCGCGCTGGCGGAAGGCATGCATGTTCCATTCGGGCTTGATGCCGGCGATGCCGATGAAGTTCTTCAGGATCGTCGCGCCACGCGGCGTGTGCGCCACTTCGGGATGGAATTGCACGCCGTAGAAGTGCTTCGCCTCGTTGCCGATGACGGCATAGGGAGAGCTTTCGGAGGTCGCGATCACTTCGAAGCCCGGCGGAATGGCGGTGATCTTGTCGCCATGGCTCATCCACACCGGCTCGTTGCCGTTCGCATCGCCGAGACCGGCGAGCAGCGGCGACTTCTTCTCGATGTGAATGTCGGCGCGGCCGAATTCGCGATTGTGTCCCGCTTCGACTTTCCCGCCGAGCTGCTGGCTCATCGTCATCTCGCCATAGCAGATGCCGAGAACCGGAACGCCCAGCTGGAACACCTCTTGCGGCGCGCGCGGCGTGTCGCTTTCGGTGACGGAAGCAGGGCCGCCGGAAAGAATGATCGCCTGCGGTTTCCCGCGGTTCAGTTCTTCCTGGGCTTTGTTGAAGGGGACGATTTCGCAGTACACGCCTGCTTCGCGCACCCGGCGCGCGATGAGCTGGGTAACCTGCGATCCGAAGTCGATAACGAGGACGGGAGCGGTCATGGCGGGATTTACCTGAGCAGGTTGGGACAAGTCCAGCGCAACGGATGCCGCAGCAAATTCCGCCAATCCGCTATGCAGAACGCGCCAGAATCGCCGTGAAAAAGCCGTCCATCGCGTCCACCAGCGGCGTCACTTTCAGGAATTCGCCCAGCCCCGGCGGGGGGCGGCTCCCCGTCGATTCGCGCCAGATTTCGCTGGCCGGGATCACCTTGAAGGCGGGATGGCGTTCCAGGAAAGCGGCGACGCGTTCTTCGTTCTCACGCGGCAGGATGGAGCACGTCGCATAAACGATCCGCGCTTTTCCGGCGGCGCGGGCCGCGGCCTGATCCAGCAGCATGTCCTGCAGCGCATTGAGCTGATCGAGACGCTCCGGCGTGAGGCGCCATTTATTTTCCGGCGAGCGCCGCCAGGTGCCGGAACCGCTGCACGGTGCATCGAGCAAGACGAGGTCATAAGGACGGCCCGGCGGTTTCTGTCCTGCGTGGGTCTGGATGATGGTGACACCGGCGCGTTGCGCACGCGACGCGATCTGGCGAAGGCGGCCTTCGTCGATGTCATGCGCGGTGATTTCGCCGCTGTTGTTCATCGCCGCCGCGAGCGCGAGCGACTTTCCGCCCGCACCGGCCGCAAGATCGAGCACGTGAGATTTGGGTTTGGCCTGCGCGAGCAGTACAGCGATCTGTGCGGCTTCGTCCTGGAACTCGAAGGCGCCCTCGAGGAAGAGTTTGCTTTGCTCCAATCCACGTGTGGTTGGCGGCAAACGAATTGTGGTCGGCGAATAACGTGTGGCTTGCGCTTCAAAGCCTTCGGAGCGCAGCGCCTCCAACACGTCATCACGCGTCGCCTTCAGCGTGTTCACGCGCAGGTCGACCGGCGCGCGTTCCAGCATCGCACCCATCTCAAGCGAAACGTCTTCGGCGAAAGCACGATCGAGTTCGCTTTGCAGGAATGCAGGATATTCACCCGCGATGTGCGGCGCAGCTTGTTCGGTCGGCGCGACGGTGGTGCGGGCGCGCTCTTCATCCGTCAGAAGAGCCGGCCCGTAGCCATCGCCGGCAAAGAGCGAAGGCACATCTGCGCCTTCCTTCAGTAGCGAGGCAATCACGAGCGCGCGCGGTGTTTCGCTGCCCATACGCCAGGCGAAGGAAGCACGATGCCGGAACACGTCATAGACGCGCTCGCTCACCGCTGCGCGGTCCTTCGATCCGGCGTAACGGCGGGCGCGGAAGAATTCGCGGATGAAGCGATCCGCGGGCAAGCGGCTCGTCTGCATACCTTCGAGAACGTCGATAGCGGCCTGAACGCGCGCGGCGGGGGTCAATTCCCGCTCGGATAGTTCGGGCTTTCGCGCGTCACCAGTACGTCGTGGACATGGCTTTCGCGCAAGCCCGCGCCGGTGATGCGCACGAAGTTGGCGCGCTTGTGGAAATCGGCAATCGTCTTGGCGCCGGTGTAGCCCATCGCGGCGCGCAAGCCGCCAACGATCTGGTGCACCACATTTGCCACCGGGCCTTTGTAGGCGACCTGCCCTTCGACGCCTTCGGGCACCAGTTTCAACTGATCCTGCACTTCGGCCTGGAAGTAGCGGTCGGCCGAACCGCGCGCCATCGCGCCCAGCGAACCCATGCCGCGATAGCCTTTGTAAGAACGGCCCTGATAGATGAACGTCTCGCCCGGCGCTTCTTCGGTGCCTGCGAGCAGCGAGCCCACCATCGCGACATCCGCGCCTGCCGCGATCGCCTTCGCGAGATCGCCGGAATACTTGATGCCGCCGTCCGCGATCACCGGCACGCCGGCTTTCTTCGCCGCCGACACCGCATCCATGATCGCCGTCAGCTGCGGCACGCCCACGCCGGCCACGATGCGCGTCGTGCAGATGGAGCCCGGACCGATGCCGACCTTCACCGCATCCGCGCCGGCATCGATCAGCGCCTGCGCGCCGGCTGCCGTCGCGATATTGCCCGCGAGGATCTGCGTGTAGTTGGATTCTTTCTTGATGCGCGTGATCTGGTCGAGAACGCCTTTCGAGTGCCCATGCGCGGTATCGACCACCACGAGGTCGCATTCCGCTTCGATCAGCGCAATCGCGCGGCGCATGCCGTCTTCGCCGACGCTGGTGGCCGCAGCCACGCGCAGGCGGCCGCGCTCGTCCTTGCAAGAGTTCGGATATTTCTGCGCCTTCTCGATGTCTTTCACGGTGATGAGGCCGACGCAGCGATAGGCATCGTCCACCACCAGGATCTTCTCGATGCGGTTTTCGTGCAGCAGCCGCTTGGCTTCTTCCGGCTTCACGCCTTCTTTCACGGTGATGAGCTTGTCCTTGGTCATCAGCTCGGACACCGGCTGGCGCGGATTGCTCGCAAAACGCACATCGCGGTTGGTGAGAATGCCGACGAGCTTACCCGCGCCTTTGCCGTTCGCGCCTTCCACCACCGGAATGCCCGAGATGCGGTAGCGCTCCATTAGCGAGAGCGCATCGGCAAGCGTCGCGTCCGGTGCGATCGTTACCGGGTTCACCACCATACCGCTTTCGAACCGCTTCACGCGGCGCAC
>DATCRK010000079.1:0-18357 GCA_036569005.1 Rhizomicrobium sp.
CCGCCACTCTCGTCTCAGTACTTGTAGTCCAACCGTACACCCACCGTCGCCGGCTCGCCGCGCTGGGCGATGTCGATGCCGGGCAGGAAGAAGTTGCGGGTCGTGTCATACTTCGTGTTGGTGCAGTTGTGGCAGTACACCGTCGCCGCCCACGGACCGTCGTTCGGCGACAGCGTGATGTTCACATCCGTCAGCCAGTACGACTTCACGTAGTAGACCGGTCCCAGCAGCAGCGGGTTCAGGTGATCGTGGAACACCCAGTCGGCGCCGGTATCCAGCGTATAGCCGGAAAGCTGCCAGGTGTAGTTGATCGAGCCGTTGTAGCTGAGCGGCGGGAAGCCGATGCGTGCGCCTTTCTTGTTGTCGTAGATCGCGTTACCGGCTGGCGGCACGCAGATCGACGCCGGCACGCATGCCGCGACCGAAGCGGGGATGTCGAGGAAGTTGTCGAACTCGTCGAACTTGCCATCCTTGTAGCCGACAGATTGCGTAATACGCAGCGCGTCCAGCGGCTGCCAGATGACCGACAACTCGCCGCCATACACATGCGATTTCGGCGCGTTGACGATCGAGCCGACGGGGCCGGTTGTTCCCCACACAGCAGATTGGATTTGCTGGTTCTCGTAGTGATACCAGAACACCGAACCGTTCACCTGCAGCGTGTCGTTCAACAGGTTGGACTTCACGCCCGCTTCATAGGCCCACAGCACTTCGGGCTTGAGCGGCGGTGCGGCCTGCGTGCCGTTATAGGCGGTGAAGCCGCCCGACTTGATGCCCTCGCTGACGCTTGCATAGAGCATCACATTCTCGTTCGGCTTGTATTCCAGTTCGCCCTTGCCCGACAGACGCCTGTTTTCGATGGACTGCGAAGCGGCGGGCACAAGCGGGATTGTCGGCGCGCCCGGCAGGAAGACGCCGTTGAGGACGAAGCCGCCCAGCGAACGCTTCTCGTCGTTGTAACGCAGGCCACCTATCACCTTCAGTTTGTCGGTGATCTGGTATTCCTCCTGCGTGAACACAGCGCCAGTCGTGACGCGCTGGCGATAGCGCGTGTCGATGGCGAGGCCGAGCGACTGGGCGAAATCCGAGTCAAAGATTTCATCCATGTTCTGGTGCGAATAGTAACCACCGATCATCCATTTGAACGGACCATCGTCGTTCGACGCCAGACGCGCTTCTTCCGAGAACACATGCGCGGTGGTGTCGAAATAGGTGCCCGCGAGCGCGTATTGGGATGCGTCCCAATCGTTGTATTCGCGGCGGTGCAGATCTTCGTAGGAAGTGATCGATGTCAGTTCGGCGAAACCGAGATTGCCGTGAATCTGCGCGTTCACGCCGTCGCTGTTCGTCTTGTGGAACGGCGCTTCAGTCGGCGAGATCCCGGTCAGCGTCGCGAAAGTTGACGATCCGCCCCAAGCGGTCTCGCGTGTGTTGGTGAAGGCCGGGATCGTGACGCCCGTGAGGTTGTTCGGGTTGGTACTGGATACCGGATCGAACAGGTAGAGGCCGTTGGGCTGCGAATGGTCGTAGCCGTAGTGGCCTTCGAACAGCACGTTCCAGCGGTCATTGAGCGTCCACTGCAGCTCGCCACGCAACGACGTGGTGTCTTTCTTGCCGAGATGGTCGCCGTTGTCGCGATTCTTCTGCCAGGAGCCGCCCTGATCGGTGATGAAGGCGAGGCGGCCGTCGAGACCGTCGGTCAACTGACCGGTGATATAGCCGTTGCCGATGAATTCGTTGTGACTGTCGTAGTCGGCGGTAAGCCCGAAACCGAAATCATCCTGCGGCTTGTTGGTGATGAAGTTGATCGCGCCACCGGTGGTGTTCACGCCGTAAAGCGTGCCCTGCGGGCCGTAAAGAACTTCGGTGCGCTGGATGTCGAAGATCGAGCCCTGCGTCTGTGCCGGGATCGGATAGGCGACTTCGTCGACATACACGCCGACGGTGGAGGAGTTGTTCGACGCGTAATCGTCGAAACCGACGCCGCGCAGGCGGAATTCCGGCTGGCCGCTGCCGAACGCCGGAACGGCTTCGAGGCTCGGCGTCGCGTATTGCAGGCCGTTGACCTTGGTAATGCCCTGGCGCTTGAGGTCTTCTGAGGTGAGAACGCTCAGCGCGATCGGCACGTTCTGTGCCGACTCACTGCGCTTCTGCGCCGTTACGGTGACAGTTTCGATTCCCGAACTGTTTTGTGCAGACGCCGCGGCGAACAATCCGCTCGCCGCCAGCAAAATCGGCGCGCATACGCCCGCCAGCAAAATCCGTTTCATGTGAAAGCCCCTCGAATGTCGACGCCGCCGAAGCGGCTTGTCAAAAAATTGTGCGCTGACCGTTACAATTGTCAACGAAACGGGGGCGTGTCTTTGTAAATCATGCGCGCGGCAGATGTTTCTGCAACACCACGGTGCGGTGAAATCATATCGTGGCTGATTAACGTCGCGTCAGGGCGGCGATCGGCGTTCGTGCCTTGTCGGGCGCGAAATACAGCGCGCTGAGAACGATAACGCAGTTCACAAGCAATCCGATGAAGCCGGGATTCAGGCCGCCGACAGGGATTCCGAGTTCGAAAATCGCAATCGCGATCAAATCGCCTGCAACAATGCCAGCAATAATCGCGGACGGCCGCATGCGCCGCGCGAATAGAATTCCAAGAACGCCCGGAAGCGATTGAGTGATGCCAAAATAAAAGAGGTTGTTGATCGTCACCAATAATTGCGAGGACGTCGCCGCGCCTGCAATGGAAAGCAGGAGATAGAACGCGATGACAACCTGAGACCATCGCCGTTGCTGATCGTTGCTCAAACCCGGCACAAGATTGCGCGACACCAGCGGACCGATGGCGAGGCAGATGCCCGTGAGCACGACAAGCGCGGACAGCGCGGCGCCCGCCATGACCAAGCCGGTGACCGGCGCGGGCAGAAGCTCACTTGCGACCGCGGGGAATATCTCATTCGGGGATGAGACCTGCAGCGGATGCAGAAGTGCAAAATAGGCGACAATTGTCAGGAAGGGAAACATCAGCATGTAGAGCGGCATCGTCACCTGCGCGCGGCGCACGGCCGACGCCGAGCGCGCGGTGAAGACGTAGGCGCAGGTTTGCGGCACGACGCAGAAGCCAAGGCTCTGCGATATCACAGTGGTGATGGAGAACAGATCGCCTTTCAGCGTCGGCGTCATCGCGTGTTTCCACGCGGCGCTGGGCGCCCGTGCGGTGATGCCCCAGTGCTGAAGCGCAACGAGAGCCGTCACCAGAATGGCGGCGATGAGCAATAGGTCTTTCAAAACGGCGACGTAAGCCGATGCGCGGATGCCGGAGATCAGGATGTAGGTGAACGCGAGCGCGCCGGCCAAGCAGGTGAGCAGCAACGGTGAGATCGACCAGCCGAGAGTCTTCAGCACCACCTGCAGTCCGAGAAACTGCTGCATGCCCAGCGGCACCAGGAACACCAGCACCGCGCAGGTGATGACGACTTCGAGCGCGCGGCTGTCGAAGTGGCGACGGAAAAGATCGGGCATCGTCACCGCGCCATGCACGCGGCCGGCGCGCCAGATCAACGGATTGAGGAAATAGCCGACGACGAAGGCGAGCAGGATGTAGCCCAGGAACCAGGTGACGAAGCCGGTGCCATTCGCATAGACACCGCCCGGATAACCGAGGATCGTTGCTACGCTGTAGGTCTCGCCGACCGCGAGGAAGAAGAACAACACCGTGTTGAACTGGCCGGACGCGACGAAGAAGTCCTCAGCCTTTTGATGCCCGTGCCCGCGCTTGGAATAAAGCGCGAGCACCAGCGACAGCACGATGATCGACAGGAACGCGATGGTCATACCGGGCCACCGCGATCGTAATCGGCGTCGATGTGCTCTTCCGGCAGCTTGCTGTCATGCCCGATCCAGACGATTGCGAGGCACAGTGACGTCAGTGGAATGCAGCAGAACAGCCAAATGAGCGCGAGCGGTGCGCCGAACACCGTCACGTCGAGGCGGCCGAGCAGCGGCACCGTCGGGATGACCGACAGGAATGGCACTCCGATGCCGATGGCGTAGCGAAGGAAGGGCGGCACGCGTTACCCCGCGGTCAGAGCGTGTGCCAGGTCTTGCCCGTTGCGCCCGGCGGCAGGGTTGCTTCGTACACGCCGCGCGCCACCGCGCGCGCTAGCGTGTCCGCCGCCATCGCGCCGAGCCGCGCTACCGTGAACTCCGCCATCGGTCCCGTCATCTTGCGCTTTGCTGTGGAGAGGCCGAACACCACGTCGCCATCGAAGGGGGAATGGATCGGGCGCAGCGCGCGGGCGAGGCCGTCCTGCGCCATCATCGTCACGCGCTTCATCTGGTCGATGTCGAGCTCCACATCGGTGGCGATGCAGGCGATGGTTGTGTTCTTGCGCGGGCCAGGATCGGGCTTGATGAGTCCCCAGTCTTCCGTGGCGATACGCGCGTTCGATGCGCCAAGGCCGCCGAACTCGTTACCGATCTCCAACGCGCCTGCCCAGAAATTCTTCGTGCCGGGCACAACCGCCGAGCCGAGGCTGTTCACCGCGACGAGCGCGCCCACGGTCATGCCGTCCTGCGAGACATACGATGCCGACCCGAGGCCGCCTTTAATGCCGCCGGATTCCGCGCCGTAACCCGCGCCGGCCGTGCCGAGCTTGAAGTCGAGGCCGGCATGCTCGATCGCTTCGATTCCGAGATCGCGATAGGGCGGCTTTGTGCCCCAGTTCTTGTTTCCGTGATTGGCGAGGTCGTAAAGAATGGCGCCAGGCACGACCGGTGAAACCGGAACGCCGGGCGAGGGCAGCATCGCAAAGCCCCGGCCTTTCGCGCCGAGCCACGACACAACGCCATCCGCGGACGCGAGGCCATAGACAGAGCCGCCCGAGAGCACGACCGCGTCCACCGAATGCACGAGATTCCACGAATTGAGCGCATCGGTTTCGCGCGTGCCTGGGCCACCACCGCGCACGTCCGCCGCACAGGTCGCGCGGCCATCGGGCAGGATCACCGTGACGCCGGTACGCACTTTCGAATCTTCGGATTGTCCCACCTGCAGGCCCGGCACATCGGTGATGAGATTGCGCGGACCGGGACGACCGCCAACCGCCGATGTTTCCGCGGCGGAGGCAATGCGCGGCGCCGCTGCGAGCGCTGCCGCGCCTGTGGACAGAGTCAAAAGCAGATCGCGGCGATTCATCGGTCGTCCCCTCAGTTTTTGTCCGCGCCACTATCCGCGCGAAGAAACCGGGGTGCAAGGTGCGGCGAGAACGCCTAGGGCGACCAATATATAGAGAGTGGGGTGTTCGACTGGTGCAGAACGGCGCGCACGGGCAATTCCAGAACATCGCTACCGGCGAGCGCGCTCTCGTAAGTCGTTCGCTTCGCGTCGCCCCGGATCAGCAGCACGATCCATCGCGCATCGAGCAATGCGCGCAGCGTGAGCGTCATGCGCTCTCCCAAAGTGGCGAGATCGGGCGGATCGACCGCGCGCACCAGTGCCGGATTGCTGCGGTCCATCGCGCGCGCCAATCCTGCTGCGCCGGGAATCAGGGACGCGATGTGCCCGTCCGTCCCCATGCCGAGCATGACGACGTCGAAGGGGCGATGCATCGCCGCGACCGCCGCGTTGACGTCACGCTCGGCATCGCACGCATGGGACTGCGCGGTCTTGAGCGGGACGAGATTTGCGGCAGCGGCATTTGCGGTCAACAACCGCGCCCGGATCAGCTTCTCGTTGCTGCGATCCGATGTCGTCTCGATCCAGCGATCGTCCGTCGGCGTGACCTCGATGTTTTTCCACGGCGCGGCGCTGCGCGCGAGAATGTCGAACACCGCACCCGGCGTGGTTCCTCCGGAGGCGACCAGACTCGCCTTGTCGTTGCGCGCGACACCTGCGGTGAGGTGTTGCACGATCTCGTGTGCGAGAGCGCCGAACATGTCTTCGGCCTTGGGAAATTCACGGAAAGAAGAAGAGGGGCTTTCCAGCGAAGCGGCTTTGCGCATCCCAATCACACTTGCCGGCCGGCGATCCAGGTTGTGCGCACAGACATATTGTCGTCGACGCACACCAGATCGGCACGAAGTCCTTCGCGGATCGTTCCTGCCTCGTTCGACAATCCGAGGAACGCAGCCGGATTGCGCGACGCCATCTCGACGGCAGTCTTTAGGTCCAACCCCAGCATCGCCATCGCATTGCGCACTCCGGATGCCATGTCGAGATCGGAACCGGCGAGCGTGCCATCCGGCGCGACGCACACGCCGTCCTTCACCGTGATTGTGCGGCCCTGCAGGCCGAAGCGCTTGTTGGTGGCGCCCACGCTTGGCATCGCATCGGTCACCAGCATCAGGCGATCGGCGCGCTTGCAGCGCAAGGCGATGCGCAAGGTTGCGGGATCGACATGCTTTCCATCCACTATGACGCCGCAGTAGCTCTCCGCATCATCGAGTGCCGCGCCGACGGCGCCGGGCTCGCGCGCGCGCAGCGGCGACATCGCGTTGAAGAGATGCGTGAAGCCTTTCACGCCATGCGCCAATGCTTCGTGGATCTGCGCATAGGTGCCATCGGTGTGTCCCGCCGACACAATCACGCCGGCGCGCGTCAGCGCCTCGATCATCTGGGGTGACGCTTTTTCCGGCGCCAGCGTGACCATCGTCTTGCCGCGGCGCACCGACGTGAGAAGCGCGAACGCCTCGTCATCGAGCGCGCGGAATTTCGAAGCGTCGTGGATGCCTTTGCGCGCTTCGTTGAGGAACGGTCCCTCGATGTGAATGCCGAGAATGCCCGGCACGCCGGTTTCGATGGCGGCCTCGACGGCGGCGATCGCTGCGCGGATCAAGGTGAAGTCGCCGCTGATGAGCGTGGGCAGGAAACCCGTCGTGCCGAAGCGCGCATGCGCGGCGCCGATCTGGCGAAGCGCATCCACGGTCGGCATATCGCCGAACAGAACGCCGCCGCCGCCGTTCACCTGCGTGTCGATGAACCCTGGCAGCAGCAAGCCGCCTTTCAGATCGTGCGTCATCACGTCCTGCGGGCTCTCATCGGGCGCGGTGAGCTTTTGAACGCGCCCATCCGCGATCAGAACGGTGCGTCTTTCGACCACGCCGCGGTCGGTCAATACCCGGCCATTTGTCAGCGCGGTGATCATGTCAGAATGTCTCGGTGATCTTGTTCAGATTGGGTGGACGGTCGGGATTGAATCCGCGCGCCAGAGCAAGCGCGTTGATCATGCGATAGAAGCTTTGCGCCATCAGGATCGGTTCGGTCGCCGGATGCGCCGGCGTCACGGGTAAATCGATCGCACCGCGCGTTTCGAAGCCCGCAACCAGAAGATCGGCGCCGGACGCGACGATCTTCGTCGCAAGCTCTTCCATGCCGGCGCGCGTTTCATCGTTCTGCGACAGCATCAGCACCGCAAATCCGCGTTTCACCAGCGCCATGGGGCCGTGCATCACTTCCGCGGAGCTGAACGCTTCCGCATGCAGGCCGCAGGTTTCCTTGAACTTGAGCGCGGCTTCCTGCGCGCAACCGAAGCCTACGCCGCGGCCGATGGTGTAGAGGTCGTTGGCGGATGCGAGGCGCGATGCGGCATCCGACCAATCCGCTTTCCACGCGCTGCGCATCAGATCGGGAAGTTTTGCGAGCGCGTCGCGCAACTCGCCGTCGTCGGCCCATGCCGCGATGAGCGCAGCGATGGCGGACACCGAAGCCAGATAGGTCTTCGTGGCGGCGACGCTTTTCTCCGCGCCAGCGAGCAGCGGAATGGCGGCATGCGCCAGATTTGCGAGCGGACTTCTGTCGTCATTGACGATGGCGATGACAAATGCACCGCCAGCCTTCGCCCGCTCCGCGCTCACCAGCAGGTCCGGACTCTTTCCCGATTGCGAAATGGCGAGAAAAACCGTGTCCCGGAAGTCCGGCTGCGTGCCGTAGACCGAACCGATCGACAGGCCGATGGACGAGGTGATGATGCCGAGTCGTGTTTCGATCAGATATTTCGCATAGGTCGCTGCGTGATCGGAGCTGCCGCGCGCGCCGGTGACGACGGCGCGCGGCTTCTTCGCGCGCAAGGCCGCGGCAATTCCGGCGATCAGCGATGTATTTTCCGAAAGCTGGCGGGCGACGACATCCGGCGCTTCGGCCGCCTCGCGGAACATCTGGGTCTGCTGCTGGGATGGTTCGCGTGCCGGCGCAACGCTGTCCGCCATCACTTATCCATCTCCGATGCGCTCAATTCGGCGACGAAATCGTAGGTGTCGCCGCGATAAAGCGAGTGCGAGAACTCCACCGCGCGCCCATCCGGCAAAAAACCGCGGCGTTCCACGAGCAATCCGGCGTCGCGCTCCTGCGCACCAAGAAGCTCCGCCTGCTCTTTGTTGAAGAGGACAGAGCGCAGGCGTTGCAGTGCGCGGGTGGGGCGGAAGCCGGACTTCTCAAGCGCCGTATATAAAGACGAGGAGACGGCATCGACCGACGGAAGGCAGAACGCCTGGATCGTGCAGTTTTCCAGCGCCATCGGCGCGCCGTCGGCGAAGCGCAACCGTTGGAAGCGATAGACGCGTGTGCCGGGGCTGAGGCCCATGGTCAGCGATTCTTCCGGCGTCACCGTGCCTTGCGATTTGCTCAGCCAGGTGCTGGTCGGCTTTCGGCCGCGTGCGATCATGTCCTCAGTGAACGAGGTGAGCTTGGAGAAATTCTTTTCCACGCGGTTCGAAACGAAAGTGCCCGAACCCTGGCGGCGGGTCAGAAGGCCCTCCGTCACCAGGCCATCGATCGCCTTGCGCACGGTGATTCGCGATACCGCGAACTGTTCGGCGAGATCGCGCTCCGGAGGGAGGGTGTCGTTCGGCGAGAGAATCTTGTTCTCGATGGCGCGCCGAATCCCGCACTGAAGCTGCAAATAGAGAGGCTGGTTCGCCGTCTCATCGAGCTGGCCGATCAGGGCCTGAAGCGCTGCCAATGTTCTCTCCTCGGCGATCGACTCTGCTGGAACGCTGTCATTTCCAGCCGAAACTGCCATAGAACCAATATAATACCATGCACTCGTCCCTATTCGTCAACACCGAAGAAAAATCGGATCATCAGGCTTGACAGCGTATTCCAATAAGGAAATGGTTCTATATTGGACTTGAATTGGTGCTTCTAACAATTCTTTGTGACGGCACGATTGCACGTCCACGGGGCGGGGAGCGTCTCGCGACAGCGGAATTTAACGGAGGGTGAGCATGTCATTCAGGGGGATTTTGGCCGGTTCGGTGAGCGTGATCGCACTTGCTGCGGCGACGCCGTCATTTGCGCAAAGCCAAGGCAGCGACCAGATCGAGACCGTCGTGGTGACGGGCATTCGCGGATCGATCCAGCAATCGCTGGACATCAAGCGCGATGCCACGGCCATCGTCGACGCGGTGTCCGCGCAGGACATCGGCAAGTTTGCCGACAAGAATGTCGCCGACGCGCTTCAGCGCGTTCCGGGCGTCAACACCGTATCGGCGGCAAGCGGCGAGGGTGGCTTTGACGAAAATGATCGCGTGTCGATCCGCGGCACAAACCCGAGCTTGACGCAAACCACCATCGACGGTCACTCGGTCGCGAACGGCGACTGGTTCATCCTCGACCAGTATCAGACTGTGGGCCGCAGCGTGAGCTACACGCTGCTGCCGTCCGAAATCGTCGACACCGCGGTTGTCTATAAGAGCCAGCAGGCGGATCTCGTCGAAGGCGGCGTCGCCGGCGTCGTGGACATCAAGACGCGCAGCCCGCTCGGCTTCAAGGACAACTGGACATTCGAAGGCGAAGCACAAGCCGCATATTCCACGCTGCGCGGTAAAACCACGCCGCAGCTCAACGGCCTCGTCAACTGGAAGAGCGATTCCGGCAATTTCGGCATCATGGTGCAGGGCTTCTACGAGAAGCGCGACATTCGTCGCGACGGCCAGGAATTCCTCGGCTACGCAAGCGTTCTTCCCACCGACGCCGCCGGCGTTGCGCATCCTGATCTCGTTGGCATGATGTATCCGACGCTCATCGGCTCTTCGCTGTTCGAGCAGGAGCGCATCCGCAAAGGCGGTAGCGTCACCGCCGAATGGCAACCGAATAACGCATGGGACTTCAAGGTTTCAGGCTTCTATTCCGACCTCAGCGCCAGCAACATCAACCAGAACAACATGTTCTGGGGCACAAATGAATTTGAGACCTCGCAGAACGTGCCCACGAGCTATGTCGTGAAGAACGGCACCATCGTGTCGGCCGTCTTCCCGACGCATGCAGGTTCATCGCCGTTCGTGACCGATTTTATCCAGCGTCCGGGCGGCGCAGCGCAGACCTGGTACATCAATGGCGATGCCGACTGGAATCCGAATGGCGGCCTGAATGTCCACCTGAAGGGCGGTTACAGCAAAGGCACCGGCAAGACCGATCCGCAGGTCGCCTGGGAAGGCGAAATCGCCCCGGGCACTGCCGGTGGAACGTATGATTTCTCTCGCGGTGTGGCTGTCGTCAGCGTCCCGGGTGTGGATCTCTCCGATGCGTCCAACCTGGTCAACGATTGGGCGTGGACGGCCGTTTCGACCGCGACGGACAAGGAAGGCTACGTGCAGGCTGATGCGGAACAGCAGGTTTCGCTGGGCCCGATCTCGTCGATCAAGGCCGGCGTGCGTTACGCCGATCATAAGCGTACTTCGGTGCTGTTCAACGGCGGCGTGTCCTACGCCGGTTCGATCGGCAGCGATGTCTCGACCTCGAACTATCCGAGCGATTTCGCTGATCAGTTCAAGATCCCCGGCATGTTGACCAATCTGCCGATGGGCAACACCGGGCTGATCGAGCAGCTGCTGTTCAACAACACGAGCTGGCGTCCCTATCCGCAGACGCCGGCGGCGATCTCCAACCCCGCAAATGGCCGCTTCGACTGGCCGTCCAGCTTCGCCGTCGAGGAAAAAGATACGGCTGGTTATGTTATGGCGAATTTCGAAGGCAAGGGCTGGAAAGGCAACTTCGGTGTTCGCGTCGTCAATACGCAGGACGATGTCACCAACTACGGTAACGGCCTTGCTGCCACGGCGCCGGCGACGGGTTGCGCCACCGGCACGTACAGCGACTTCGGCTGCTATGTGACCAACAAGGTCAGCAATACATACACCGACGTCCTGCCGAGCATTAACCTCAGCGCCGACATCACCGACGACATGGTGCTTCGTTTTGCTGCGGCAGAGGCGATGGCGCGTCCGGACTACAGTGCGCTTGGTGGCGCGGTGCAGCTCACCGACACCAACCTCACAGGCTCGGCCGGCAATGCCGATCTGAAGCCGGTGAAGTCGGCGAACTACAACCTCAGCTACGAGTGGTACTACGGACCGCAGGCCATGTTCTCGGCGAGCGTGTTCTACATGGACCTGTCGTCTTACATTTCCTATGAGACGACGACGGGCAGCTATGTGAACATGACTCTGACGGGCCGCAACCCGGTGCCGGTATATTCGACCTACACCATCAGCCGTCCGTTCAATTCCAGCGGTCATGACGAAGGCTTCGAACTCAGCTGGCAACAGCCGATCTGGGGCGGCTTCGGCTTCCAGGCGAACTACACCTATGCCAACGGCGTCGACAACGCCGGCGGCCCGCTGGTGGGTGACTCAAAAAACACGGCCAATCTTATCGGCTATTTCGAGAACGACTGGATGAGCGCGCGCGTTTCGTACAACTATCGCTCGCGCATGCTGGTCGGTCTGGACCGCAGCTCCGACGAATACCAGAACTCCTATGGCACTCTGGATGCGTCGCTGCAGTTCAACGTCACCGATTACGCCGCGATCACGCTCGATGCGTTGAACTTGACCAACCAGACGCTCAAGTACCACACGGGCAACGAAACGCAGCCGCGCGCTTTCTACAGCAACGGCATTCAGCTGTTCGGCGGCGTGCGCGTGAAGTTCTGATGTTCCCCTGGGCCGGGGGATCAGGCACCCCCGGCCGGTTCGTTCGACATGTGCGTATACCCGTGGCACATTGTTGAGGTTGGGCGGAGAGTGAAAATTCTCCGCCCCTTTTTTTGAAAACGGGAACGGCGAAAACCGAGGTTCATGCCGGGGCGTATTCCGATGACGGCGAAAGGCATTTCAGCGGTCCTGCTGGCATTGTTGCTTTTCGCCTGTGCGGGGAAAGAAACTCCGCCACCTGCGCTACCGCCACCCCACACCGCCGTCCATCCGTCATTGGCGCTCGTTCCGTGGCCCGCGCATCTTAAGATGCGCGCCGGCTCTTTCGTGGCGGGCAACGGCACGCCGATCCTCTATGCGAAAGATGACAAGGACGCGGCGCATGCCGCGGCGTATCTCGCCGATCTGGTGAAGCGCTCGCGACATCTCTCGCTGACGCTGTCCGCAAAATCCGGTGCCTCGGGCATCACACTTCAGCGGCTTTCCAATCCGAGCGCGACCGGCAAGGAAGGCTATCGGCTCGAGATCTCGCCGGAGGGCGTGACGATTTCGGCCAGCCAAACGGCGGGCTTGTTCTACGGCGTGATCACGCTGTGGCAGTTGATGACGCAACATGCCGATGAAACCGGCGCTGCAACGCTTCCGGCGCTTTCGATCGATGATGCTCCGCGCTTCGCCTGGCGCGGGCTGCTGCTGGATTCCGTGCGTCATTATCAGACACCGGCGTTCATCGAGACGTTCATCGACGCCATGGCACGCGAGAAGCTGAACGTCCTGCAATGGCATCTGACGGACGATCAGGGCTGGAGGCTGGAGATCAAGCATTATCCCCGCCTGACGCAGATCGGCGCATGGCGCGTGCCCGCCGGCGCGGCGGCGCAAACGGACATAGACTCCAAAACCGGCAAGCCGCGTCTCTATGGCGGCTTCTACACGCAGAAGGAGGTTCGCGAGATCGTGGTGTACGCAGCGGCCCGCAACATCACTATCGTTCCCGAGATCGAGATGCCGGGGCATGCCGAAGCCGCCATCGTCGCCTATCCTTGGCTCTCATCGGTCCCGAACCCGCCCATGCAGGTGTCGAGCGATTGGGGCGTATTTCCTTATCTCTACAATCCGGACGACCGCACCTTTCGCTTTCTCGAAGACGTTCTGACCGAGACCATGGCGCTGTTCCCCAGCACCTATATTCATGTCGGCGGCGACGAGGCGGTGAAGGATCAGTGGAAAGCCAATCCGGACATCCAGCGGAAGATCCATGAGATCGGCCTGAAGGATGAAGACGCGCTGCAAAGCTGGTTCATCGCGCGCATCGGCCAATTCCTTGAAGCGCACCATCGCAAGCTGATCGGCTGGGATGAGATCTTGCAGGGCGGCGTTCCACCGGACGCGACGATCACGTCCTGGCGCGGCATTTCCGGTGCGATTGCCGCCGCGAAAGCCGGACATGACACCGTGCTCTCGCCGGCGCCGGTTCTCTATTTCGACAATCGCCAGGCGGAAGGACCGGATGAACCATCGGGACGTGGCGCGATAGAGACGTTGGGCGACGTCTACGCCTTCGACCCGGTGCCCACCGCATTGACGGCGGAGCAGGCCGAACGCGTCATCGGTGTGCAGGCGAATATCTGGGTGGAGCATATCCGGGAGCAGGACAATGTCGGCTATGCGGCTTTCCCGCGCGCAGCTGCCGTCGCCGAACTCGGCTGGTCGCCGGCGGCAGACCACGATTGGACCGACTTCCGCGCGCGCATGCCGGCGGAATTGAATCGCTACGCAGCGCTCGATCTGCCGCATGCCCAGCATCTGCTGCCCGCGGGCGCGCACGACGCGCCACCACCGTTCGATCCTTTAACGCGCGACAGTCACGAGCTTGATCTGTGTAAGCGCGCCATCGCCCTCTCCATTGAAGGGCCTGCTCCGCTGACCGGCAAGCGTCCGATATTCCTTGTCGATGTGCTCGATCCCTGTTGGATATGGCACAAGGCGGACCTCACCGGCATCGCATCGATCGGCGCGTCCGCGGGCGAGCTGCCGTTCAACTTCCAGATCGGGAAGGACGTGGAAAAGGTGGTGATGCGGCCCACTGCGACGCCGGACGGCGAACTGGAAGTCCATCTAGACAGCTGCGCCGGTCCGAAGATCGCCGTGCTGCCCATGCCGCATCCGGGCGCGAATGTCGCTTTGAGCGAGGTTCAGGGCGTCTTGGCGCCGCAAACAGGAACCCATGATCTCTGTTTCGTTTTCACCCGCGCGAAGCTTGATCCATACTGGGCGCTGCACACGGTGACGCTGGTGCCGGAGCATTAGGCATGTCCAATCTCACGCTCGTTGCGCCGATCAAGGGCTGGGTTGCACCGCTGGAGGAAGTGCCCGATCCGGTCTTCGCCGAGCGCATCCTCGGCGATGGTGTAGCCATCGATCCGACTGACGCCACGGTGCATGCGCCTTGCGATGCGCAGGTCGTATCCGTCGCGCGCCACGCGGTGACGCTGCGTGCGGCGAACGGCGCGGAGATACTCATTCATGTCGGGCTTGAGACGGTAGCCTTGCACGGGCAGGGCTTTATCACCCATGTGCGAGAAGGCAATTCCGTTCGCACGGGCGATCCGCTGATCACCTTCGATCTGGATTTCCTCGCCGGCAAGGCGAAGAGCCTGATCTCGCCGGTCGTCATCACCAATGGCGATGCCTTCACCATCGTCCGCCGCAGCGCCGACCGCGAAACTGGATTGGGCGAGTTCCTGATGGAATTGCAGTCGCTCGCCGGCACGGCGGACACGGCTGGCGCGGGCGGTGAAGCCTCGCGCGAAATCGTGGTGCGCCTCGCACACGGCATCCACGCGCGTCCCGCCGCGGTTGTGTCGAACAAGGCCAAGACGTTCGAAGCCGAGATCGAATTCTCCGTGCGTGACCGACGCGTGAATGCGAAAAGCATCGTGGCGCTGATGTCGCTCGGTATCCGCAAGGACGAGCGCGTGACCATTGTCGCGCGGGGTGCTGACGCGCAGGCTGCCACAGCTACGCTGGCGGACTTGATCGAAAACGGCATCACCGAAGCTCCGGAAGAAGCCGTGCCGCCGAAGCCCGTCGCGGCCCCTGCTGCGCCATCGCTTCCCCCCAACACATTGCGCGGCGTCGCCGGCGCACCTGGCCTTGCGATCGGCCGCGCGGTGCATCTCAAGGTCGCGGATCTCGAGGTTGCCGAGGAAGGGCGCGGTATCGCGCATGAAACCGCGCTGCTGAACGGCGCGCTCGCCTTGGTGCGCGTGCGGTTGGAGAGCCTGTCGCTTTCCGGCAATCGCCAGCAACGCGAGATCCTCGGCGCGCATCTCGCGCTGCTTGACGATCCGGAGCTCTCGCAATCCACGCGCACGGCCATCGAAGCCGGCAAGAGTGCGGCCTTTGCATGGCGCAAGGCAATCCGCGCTTATGCCGAGGCGTTCCGCGTGATCGACGATGCGCGCATGCGCGAGCGCGCGGGCGATCTCGTCGATCTGGAACGGCAGGTCATGGCAGCGCTGAACGGCGATGCAGGACTTTCCGCGAAGGATATTTCGGCAGATGCCATCCTGATCGCCGATGAATTGTTGCCGTCCGAGCTGGCCGGTGTCGGAAAGATCGCGGGCTTCTGCACCGCGCAGGGTGGCCCGACATCGCATGTCGCCATCCTGGCCGCGGGAATGGGCGTGCCGGCGCTCGTCAGCACCAACGGCGCGCTCGAAATTTTGGAAGGGACAACGCTGTTCCTCGATGCCGATGCAGGGCTTCTCCACATTGACCCGGATGCGGCCTCGCTCGAACGGGCGCGCGAGCAGATCGCCGGCCGTATGAAGGGTGACGCTGTAGCGCGCGCGCACGCGCAAGAAGATTGCCGCACAGCGGACGGCACGCGCATCGAGATATTCGCCAATCTCGGCGCTGGCGCGAAAGAAGCGCGTGCGGCCGTTGCCGCCGGCGCGGAAGGCTGTGGGTTGCTGCGCACAGAATTTCTATTTCTCGACCGGGAAACTCCGCCATCGGAAGATGAGCAGGCGGAAACCTATCAGGCTATCGCCGACGCGCTGGATAGGCGCCCGTTCAAAATCCGCACCTTCGACATCGGCGGCGACAAGCCGGTGCCCTATCTGCCGTTGCCGGCGGAGGAGAACCCCGCGCTGGGTTTGCGCGGTATCCGCACAGGATTATGGCGCAGCGACCTTCTGCGCACCCAACTCGCTGCCATCCTGCGCGTGAATGCGCCGGTACGCATCATGCTGCCGATGATCGCCTCTGCCGCAGAACTGCGCAGCGTGCGTGCGCTTCTGGACGAGCTGCGCAAGGAACGCGGCATCGCTGCACAACCGCAGCTCGGCATCATGGTGGAGACACCGGCCTCCGCCGTGCTTTCCGCGCAGCTTGCGCGCGAGGCGGATTTCTTCTCCATCGGCACCAACGATCTGACCCAATACGCGCTGGCGATGGACCGCACCAATGCGCAGCTCGCCGCGCAGGTCGACGCGTTTCATCCGGCCGTTCTGTCGCTGATCGCGCAAGCGGCGCAGGGCGCTGCGGCGCAGAAGCGCTCGGTCGCGGTGTGCGGCGGACTGGCGGGCGACCCGCTGGCGGCCGGGTTGTTGATCGGTCTTGGCGTGCGCGAGCTCTCGATGCCCGCCGCGTCTATCGCGCGCGTGAAGGAAGCGGTGCGCGGCATTTCGCTGAACGCTGCACACACCGCCGCGCAAGAAGCACTGCAACAGGATTCCGCGGAAGCTGCCCGCACCGTCGCCGCCAAACTTCTGCCAAGCGCCTCGTAAGGAGGGCCGCATGAATATCGCCGAGAAACTCCAGCCTCTGGGCCGCGCGCTGATGCTGCCCATCGCGGTGCTGCCGGTCGCGGCCATCCTGCTGCGCCTCGGCCAGCCGGACATCTGGGACGCCATGGGCCTGGGCGCGAATGTTCATAGCGCGCTGCCGTTCATCGCAGCGACGGGCAATGCGGTCTTCAACAATCTCGGCTTACTGTTCGCCATTGGCGTCGCGGTGGGTCTCGCGCGCGAGAACCATGGCGCCGCCGGACTCGCCGGTGTGGTGTGCTTCCTTATCATTACGGAAGGCGCGAAAGCGCTGATCGCCGTGCCGCCTAACACGCTCGCGGGATTGCTGGCTGCCGCGCAATCGCTTGCGTCCGATGCCTACAAAGCCGCCGCCATGGCGAAGGTGAGCGTGCCTGTCGGCATCATCTCCGGTCTCGTCGCAGGCTGGCTCTATAACCGCTACAGCAACATCAAGTTGCCGGATTACCTGGCGTTCTTCGGCGGCCGCCGCTTTGTCCCCATCGCCAGTGGCGCGGTGGGTGTCGTGATCGCCGCTATTCTCGGTCTCGGTTATCAATCGATCTCCAACGGCATGGACGCGCTCAGCGCGGCCGTGGTCGGGGCCGGTGACTGGGGCCTCTTTATATATGGCGTGTTGAACCGGCTGCTCATCGTCACCGGGCTGCACCACATCATCAACAATCTCGCCTGGTTCATCGTCGGCGACTATCACGGCACCACGGGCGATCTGCACCGTTTCTTCGCGGGCGATCCCACCGCCGGGAAATTCATGAGTGGCTTCTTCCCAGTGATGATGTTCGGCCTGCCGGCGGCATGCCTTGCGATGTATCACGCCGCGATCCCGTCGCGCCGCGCGGAGATCGGCGGTCTGCTGCTCTCGATGGCGCTCACCGCTTTCCTCACCGGCGTGACGGAGCCTATCGAATTCAGCTTTATGTTTCTCGCGCCAGTGCTTTATGCGATCCACGCGGTGCTCACCGGCACCGCGATGGCGCTGATGGATCTGCTGGGCGTGCGGCTGGGGTTCGGATTCTCTGCCGGCCTGTTCGACTATGCGATCAATTTCGGCAAGGCGACGAAGCCGCTGTGGCTGTTGCCGGTCGGTGCGGTTTATTTCGTTCTCTATTATGGCGTTTTCAGCTTCGCGATCCGCAAGTTCAACCTCAAGACGCCGGGCCGGGAGGATCAAAGCGACGCCGTGGTCGATGCGCTCGCTGCCGAAACCTCGCGCGGCGCGGCTTATGTCGAGGCGCTGGGTGGGGCCGACAATCTCGTCAGCGTCGATGCCTGCACCACGCGGTTGCGCCTGATCCTGGCTGACGGCAACGCGGTGGACGAGCGTGCGCTGAAAGCGCTGGGCGCGCGCGGCATCGTGCGTCCTTCCGCCAATGCGTTGCAGGTCGTTCTCGGACCGGTCGCCGATCAGGTCGCCGGCGAAATTCGCGCCGCGCAGCCGACGGCGCCGCGCAAAGCTGCAAGGCCGGTCCTGCCGCGCGAAGTCGCGGCACCTGAGAAGCCGAAAAACGCATCCGCGCCGACTGTCACTGACACCCGTGCACTTCTGCTCGCGCTTGGCGGGCCATCGAATGTGTTGAAGGTGGAAACCTGTTCAAGC
>DATCRK010000080.1:0-7792 GCA_036569005.1 Rhizomicrobium sp.
GTGCTGCATATCAACGCCATCGCGCGTGCCTCCACCACCGCCAGCGAAGCCAAGGCGTATGGCGAGGCCGTGGCAAACGAATTGAGCGCGTTGGTCGCCCGCAAGCTGCAGGCGATTAACCAGTCGAAAACCAAGTCGGCCTGATCGCGCTAACCTTTTCGCGCCCGTTTTGCCGGGCGCATTCATGGCTCTTTAAGCCCTCCCGTTAATACTGAAGCCCAGGGATCGGGGCTTTCCCGCATCTGTCGCGCGCGGATTCGTTCATGCTTCAACTTGCCGGTATCGGTGTTCTCTTCGCCTGCGTTTTCGGCGGCTATCTCATGTCCGGCGGCTCGCTGGGCGTGATCCTGGAGGCATTGCCGCACGAGTTGCTGACCATTTTCGGCGCGGCGCTTGCGGCGTTGTTGATCGGCGGATCGATGACCGAACTCAAGCGGGTTGCGGGGGAGATGGGAAAGGTCGTCTCCGGCCCCAAATGGAAGCACGCCGATTACAGCGACCTTCTCTGCCTGCTCTTTCTCGTGACCAAGACGATGAAGACCAAAGGCATGATCGCGCTCGAGCAACATATCGAGAAGCCGCAAGAGTCTTCCATCTTCAAGCGCTATCCGCGCATCATGAAGGATCACTTCGCGCTGGATTTCATTTGCGACACGCTGCGGATGATGACCATGAGCCTCGAAGATCCGCATCAGGTCGAAACGGCCATGGAAAAGCAGCTCGAAAAACACCATCACGAAGCGCTCGGTCCTTCCACCGCGCTACAAACGATGGCGGACGGCCTTCCGGCGCTTGGCATCGTGGCCGCGGTGCTTGGCGTGATCAAAACCATGGGTGCGATCAGCGAACCTCCGCCGGTGCTGGGCGGCATGATCGGCTCGGCGCTCGTGGGCACCTTCATGGGCGTGTTTTTGGCTTACGGTATCGTCGGTCCGCTGGCGACGCGCCTGAAATTCATCACAGAAGAAGAGACGCTCTTCTATCACGTCATCCGAGACGTGCTGGTCGCGCACCTGCATGGCAACGCGGCGCAGATCTCGGTGGAGCTCGGTCGCGGCAGCGTACCCAGCGATGCGCAGCCGAGCTTTGCGGAACTGGAAGAAGCGATCAACAACATCCCGCCAGAGAAATAATTGGCGAAGGAGATCAGTGGCGGACGCGCACCCGCACGGGTTCGCGCGCCTTATCATACTGCTCGGCGAGACTCACGAAGAAGGTCGCCAGCGCGCCGGCGAAAACGCCCAGCGGAACGGCATAGAGCACGTCCACATCGCATCCCAGAACGACGATCGCAGTGACAGCGAGGCCCGTCCATTGCGCCACGTTTTTCGGCATCCTTCGATTCCCCAATCCAACGTGCCAAGCCTAGGCTTGTTCGCGCCCGATTGAAGCGGATGTTTAATGAAAGGTTAACAGCGCCGCCGGGGAAAGCGGTGGATGGATGCGTGCCGTTTTCTTACACCGCGAACTCGATGCCCTGCGCCAACGGCAACGCATCGGAATAATTGATGGTCGCGGTCTGGCGGCGCATGTAGGCCTTCCAGCTGTCCGAGCCGCTTTCGCGGCCGCCGCCGGTTTCCTTCTCGCCGCCGAAAGCACCGCCGATTTCCGCGCCCGAGGGGCCGATGTTCACGTTCGCAATGCCGCAATCCGAACCCGCCGCCGCAATGAAACGCTCGGCTTCCTGCATGTCGGTGGTGAAGACGCAAGACGACAGGCCCTGCGGCACTTCGTTGTGCTTGGCCAGCGCGTCCTCGAACTTCGAATATTTCATCACATAGAGGATCGGCGCGAAGGTCTCGTGGCAGACTGTCTTGCTCTGCTCCGGCATCTCCACGATGGCGGGATGGACGTAATAGCCGTTCGCGAACTTGTCTTCGAGCGCACGGCCACCACCGGTGATCTTACCGCCTTCATCCTTTGCGGAGGCCAGCGCACGCTCCATGCCTTCGAACGCGGCCTTGTCGATCAGCGGACCGACGAGCGTGCCCTTCTCCAGCGGATTGCCGATGGGAAGACCGGCATAGATTTTCTTCAGCGCGGGCACGAGCTTGTCGTAGATCGATTCATGCACGAACAGGCGGCGCAAGGTGGTGCAGCGCTGGCCCGCAGTGCCTACGGCAGCAAAGGTGATCGCACGCTGGGCCAGATCGAGCTTCGCCGACGGCGCCACGATCATGGCGTTGTTGCCGCCCAGTTCCAGAATGGATTTGCCGAAGCGCGCGGCCACGACCGGCGCCAACTCGCGGCCCATGCGCGTCGAGCCCGTAGCACTGACCACCGGAATGCGCGCATCCTTCGCCAGCATCTCGCCCACGTCGCGCAGGCCGAGAACGACCTGCGAAAGATTGGTGGGCGCGCTGCCGAAGTTCTTCACCGCACGCTCGAATAGCGCCTGTGTGGCAAGCGCCGTCAACGGAGTCTTTTCGCTCGGCTTCCAGATCACACTATCGCCGCAGACCAGCGCCAGCGCCGCATTCCACGACCACACGGCAACCGGGAAGTTGAAGGCGGAAATGATCGCGACGGGACCCGCCGGATGCCACGTCTCCATCATGCGATGGCCCGGACGCTCCGAGGCGATCGTCAGACCGTAAAGCTGACGCGAGAGACCGACCGCGAAATCGCAGATGTCGATCATCTCCTGCACTTCGCCCAGGCCTTCCTGCAGGATCTTGCCTGCTTCCAGGCTCACCAGCTTGCCGAGCTGCTCCTTGTTCGCGCGCAATTCCTCGCCCAGCAGGCGCACCAGTTCGCCGCGGCGCGGCGCCGGGACGTTGCGCCATTCCTTGAACGCTTCCACGCTCGCGGCGATCTTCTTTTCGACCGACGCCGCGTTGTCATACGCGACGCGTGCCAGCTCCGCGCCGTCGATGGGCGAGCGGGCGATCACGTTGCCGGAAGACTTGATACCGAAATGGGCGAGAATGTCGTTCATGGTGCTGATCCCTGTGCCGTAAGGCTTAGACGTAATACTTGCCGAAGCGGTTGGCGAGGAAGTCGGAAAGCTTCGCTTCCTCCTGCCGCACGAAACCCTTCTGCGGCAGCTTGCCTTCAACCAGCAGATCCACCATCGAGCAGATGCCGGTGGCGGTGGTGATCTGGATGGCGCTCATCAGGCGGTCGCCGACTTTCTGCGAATAGATTTTCTTGGCGTAGCTTTCCTGCGTCAGGCGGCCATCGATCCAGCCATTCACGGTGACGAACACCAGCACCACGTCCTGATAGGTGATCGGGATCGCGGTCTCGAGAACATCCTTGAAGATGTCGCGGCGCGTGCCGAGATGCAGGTCGCGCACCAGAAGCTTCACGATATCGCGGTGGCCGGGATAACGCGCGGTCTTGTAGTTCAGGTTCTCGACCTTGCCTTCCAGTGTCTCGCACAGCGTACCAAGACCGCCGGAGGTGTTGAACGCTTCGTATTCCACGCCGTCGAGCGTGAACTGCTCGAGTTCTTCCAGCGCCGGCACTTCGGTGCGCACGCCATCGCGCACCGCTTCGCACGGATTGCAATATTCATTGATGAGGCCGTCCGTCGACCAGGTGAGATTGTATTTCAGCGCGTTGTGCGGGAACACCGGCAGCGCGCCGACGCGCATCTGCACATCGCGCAGCTTCTCGAACTTCTGCGCAAGGTCATACGCGACGATGGAGATGAAGCCCGGCGCCAGGCCGCATTGCGGAATGAACGCGGTCGACGCGCCTTCGGCGAGCTTTTTGATGGTGCGGGTGGACTCCACGTCTTCAGTGAGATCGAGGTAATGCGCGCCAGCGCGCTTGGCGCCTTCGGCGATGATCGGCGTCAAATGGTAGGGCGTCGCCATGAGGACGATGTCCTGGCCTTCTACTTCCTTGGCGAAGTCCTTCGGATTCTCGATGGTGATCTTGCGAAGAGAGACGTTGTCCTTGCGCGGCATGCGCTCAAGGCTGGCAGCGTCGCGATCCGCGACGGTGACCTTGTAATCCTTCGTGCCGCTCAGAAATTCCGTGATGGCGATACCGATCTTGCCGCCGCCCACGAGCATCACGTTTTTCATCGCAAATCTCCCTGAAAAATCAGGCGCTTGAATACACCCCTCCCGCGACGGAAAAGAGACGGCGAAACGCCGGGAAATGGTCTATGGTCCGGCGAATCGCAGGGGAATCCGGCGAAATGCCGACCCGATCGAAGCAAAGCGAAGAGCGCCAAAAATGAGCGACGCCGACAGCAAATTGATCGCGCTGCTGAAAACCAACGCGCGGGAACCTGCCGCATCATTGGCGCGCAAGCTGGGCCTTGCCCGCTCGACGGTGCAGGAGCGCATTGCCCGGCTGGAGCGCGAGCGCGTCATCAAAGGCTACACCGTGCGGCTGGCCGAAGACGTCGATGCACGGATATTGCGCGCCGTCGTCATGATCACCGCCGATCCCAAGCAGGCCGAGCGCGTCGGCGCGGAACTCAAGAAAATGCCGGAGGTGCGCTCGCTCTCCGCGGTGTCCGGTGCCTACGACATGATGGCCATCGTCGAAGCCGATACGCCCGCCAAGATGGATGCCGCACTTGACCGCATCGGCCGGGCGCATGGTGTGGCGCGCACAGTATCGTCCATCGTTCTGTCCGAAAAGTTTTCCCGCTAGGCAAATCACGATACCCTGCGCGCGCCGCAAGGGGACGGGGCCGTGAGCACAGCCGATCTGGCCAGGCGCAACAGCGGGCGCGTTGTCCGCGTCATCCGGCGCGCGCGCCGTCCCGACCGCAATCAAATAGAAGCGCTCAGCCAGCGCGTGCCGCTATGGTTCGTGTGCGTCACGCTGTTCGCCTTCGCCGCCATACAGATCATGCTCAATCCCTTCGGGTTCAGCGACCTGACGCAACGCTACGCGCAGGATATCTCCAACCTGCTCGTGACCGGACCTTATCTCTACGGCGACGCCGGGCAGAAGGCGGTTTCCGCCGCCATCGTCGACGAGGAGACGTTGCAAACGCTGCAGATGCCGTGGCCATGGAGCTATGGCGCACATGCGCGCGTGCTGGATGCGCTGCTTGCGTACAAGCCCAAAGCCGTCGTCGTGGATTTCCTTTTCGTGGACACGCGCACCGATCCCACGCTGCCGCAACTTGTCGATGAGATCGCGCGCTATAAGAAAGCCGGTGTGCCGCTGTATTTCGAGGGCGGCGTTCATCTGCCTTACGGCGAATATCCGCTGCGCCCCGAACTCGCGGCAACGGGCGTGCGCACCCTCGATCCGACTATTCCGGTCTATGACGGCATCGCGCGGCAATACAATGTGAGCGGCAAATGCTTCGACAAGCGCGGCGTGACCAAGGGAAGCTGTTACTCGCTTGCGCTGGAGGTGTTTCGCGACACCTATCCGCAACACAAGCTCGAACCGCTCAACGGTATGATGGAGCTGGTGTGGGGAACGCGCACCGATCCGCACAATGCCAAATGGATCAGCGTGACCAACGAAGATGGAACGCCGCGGTCCTGTAATTCGGATATCGGACCACTGCGGCGTTTCTATCTCGCCTTCTTCGATCCCGGCGCGGTGCAGAACCCGTGTCCCTACAACGCGCAACTTCCCGTCGTCTCGCTCATGCAGGGCAGCGATGATCCGGACATTCCCGATTTGATTCAAAATCGGGTCGTATTTTACGGCGGCTCTCTGGAAGGCGCTCAGGATAAAACCTACACGCCGGTGAACGGCCTTCTTCCCAGCGTCTATGTTCACGCCATGGCGCTGGACAATCTGATCACGTTCAAAGGCAAGCCGGAGCAGAACGTCATCACAGCGTTCGGCTATACGATTCCCAGCAATCCCGCCCAGATGATGGCGATCATCCCGGTGATCTTCATTCTGGCCCTGATTCACATGCGCCGGATGCGCCGTAAGCGCGCCCGTATCGGGATTCAAGAGCACAGCGTCACTTTCGAATATGTGCTGGACAAGACAATTGAGACCGCGTGGCACTACTTCGCTTTCGCCCTGGCGCTGGGTGTGGGGCTGCTTCTCGCGCTGGCGGTCGGGCTTTCGACCGCGAACTGGGTGGAAGTGGTGTTCGTGTCGGTGGAACTCGCGGCAATGCTGCTGGTCGGCGTGCCGGATTCGCTTTGGGGTTACCTGCACCATGTCGCAGGAGGCGTGGCAGAGGAACCCGCTTAGGGAGAGACGCACATGCAACGTCATGGCATCGCCGCGGCAGCCGCGGCACTTCTCATATTGGGCGCAACATCCGCTTTGGCATCCGAGGAAACCTGTCCCTCCGCGACGGGCGATGTCGCGATGCAGGCGCGCACGCCGGAAGTCGATCTCTTCAATGACGCAGCCGGCATGCAGAAAGCGATGACGCTGGAGGCGACGAAATTTCCTTCCTGCACGCCGATCACCGGCCGCTCGCCGAACATGATGCTGCAGGTGCAGATGAATGGCACGAAATACTGGGTGCCGCCGCATATGGTGAAATATCGCTTCGCCGGAAAGCTTCCGGCCGTGTGCCGCAACCTTGCGCTCGGCTCCAATCAGGAGAAAGCGGGCGCCACGCGCGGCCTCGGCGAAGGCTGTCCCAAGACGGCGGGAGCGCACTGATGCTCAAGCTGCGCGCACTTCTCGCGGCAACGGCGCTTGCGATTGTTGCACCCACGATCGCGTTCGCAAGCCAAGGCGATGGATATCCCAGCCGCGGCAAAGCCATTGAAGCGTTGTCGCCGGCATCCGATTACAGCGACAAACTCCAGGGCCGGCCGCTCGCGCTCGGCATCATGCGCACGCGCGGACAAGGCTTTGTGCCGTCACCCGAACTGCAGGCTTATGTGAACGGCGTGATGATGCGCCTGCTCAGGGGCGTAACGCTGCCGGCGAGCTTCCATCCCGAAGTGCATGTTCTCGCCGCGCCGGAATTTGCGGGCGAATGCACCCCCGACGGCACGCTGATCATCACGATCGGTTTGCTGGAGCAACTCGAAACCGAAGACGAATTGGCGTTTGTGCTGGGCCATGAGCTGGCGCATGCGATCTACCGCCACGAAGCGCCGGACTGGTACAGGAAGTCGCAATACTATGCGGTGGTGAACGGCGTCGCCGTGGACACGGTCGCGCAAGGCGCTGCGCTCAGTCTCGGCGGATCGCTGGGCGGCAATATTGGACGCGGCGTAGATGTCGCGCAGCATCTGGCAAAACTCAGCGCCAATGTGCTGATGCCGCAGATGGAGCGCGGACAGGAAGACGCTGCCGATGCGCTCGGATTCGATCTGATGGTCAAGGCGGGCTACGACCCCGAAGCGCCGCTCGCAGTGATGGACAAGCTCGCGGAGCAGGAAGCGGAAGCCGCCCGTGCCGCGCAGCAGGCGAAGTATGCCGCCAAGAACGACAGGGGCTTGAGCAGCGACGACGACAGTGGCGGGCTTTTCGGCAAGATCACCAATGTGGCTGGCGGGCTCGGCAGCATCCTCGCGGGCGGGCGGCCGAGTAACGAGCAGATCGCCGACATAGCCATCTTCGCGTTCGATTCCGCCGTGGATAATATGGCCGAAGACGCGACCACGCACCATCCGGCGAAAGAGCGTGAGGATCTTCTGAGCGCTTACGAGTTCCGCGAATACCGCACGATCATGCCCACGCAACCAACACCGCTGCCGTGGGCGCCACAAAGCAACTCGCCGCTCAAGCCGCAGCTCACTGCCATGCTCGGTCACTACACCGATGCGGAAAACGCCGCTGCCTACATCGCTGATTCCAACCAGGGCACGGCGGCGAAGGCACAAGCCGACGTCGCGCGCGCGACGGGCAATCCCACGACCAATCACGCCTACAC
>DATCRK010000081.1:0-11719 GCA_036569005.1 Rhizomicrobium sp.
TCACATAGTCATGCGTGAAGCCCACGAACCAGGCGTCGTGATAGTCCTGCGTGGTGCCGGTCTTGCCCGCCGCTTCGTGACCCGGAATGAGCGCCGCGCGCCCTGTGCCGCTCGTCACCACGCCATAGAGCATCGCGACGAGATCCTTGTCGACGTGGCTCGCGATCACGCGTTGCGGCTGCGGCGTGGGGCGCTTGTAGAGAACATGTCCGCCCAGATCGTCCACTTCGGTGACGTAATAGGGATAGACGCGATAGCCGCCGCTCGCGAACGCGCCATAGGCCGCCGTCATCTCGATCGGCGTCACGTCGGAGGTGCCCAGCGCCAGCGCCGCATTCTGCTCCAAAGGCGAAGTGATGCCGCAGCGTTTCGCCGCTTCGATCACGGTGGAGATGCCGACTTCCTGTCCCAAGCCGGCGGTGATCGTGTTCACCGAATGCGCCAGCGCCTCGGCCAATGTGATCGTGCCGTATTCGCGATGGCCGTAATTGGTCGGCGACCAGCCATTGATGTCCACCGGCCCGTCGGTGCGCACGTCCCAGGGCGAGATGCCGTTCTCCAGCGCCGCCAGATAGACGAACGGCTTGAACGACGATCCGGGCTGGCGATGCGCCTGCGTCGCGCGGTTGAACGCCGAAGCGTCGTAGTCGCGCCCGCCCACCAGCGCCACCACTTCGCCGTCCGGCTTCATCATCACAACGGCGCCCTGGCTGGCATGCACTTTCGCGCCCTTGGTGTTCAGCACGCGCACCAGCGCATGGCGCGCCGCATCCTGCAATTTCGGATCGAGCGTGGTGCGCACGACCAGATCGCTTGTCGGCCGCTGGCCGTTCACGCTGGCGAGGTCCATCGCCTGGTCGGCGGCGGTGTCGAGGAAGAAGTTGCGCGAATCCACGATCGCCGGGTCGGAGATCACCGCCGGATGCGCTTTTGCATCCTCCGCCTGCTCGCGCGTGATGGCGCCGGTTTCCACCATCGCATTGAGCACGCGGCGCGCGCGTTGCTGCGCCGATGCCAGATCGCGCCGCGGCGAGAACACGGAAGGCGCCGTCGTCAGCGTCGCCAGCATCGCCGCTTCCGGCAGGGTGAGATTGCGCGCGCTCTTGCCGAAATAGACATGCGCCGCGCCGTCCACGCCGTACGCGCCGGAGCCGAGATAGAGGCGGTTCAGATAAAGCTCGAGGATCTGCTTCTTGGAAAGCGATTTTTCCAGCGAGGCGGCATCCATCAATTCCGCCAGCTTGCGGGTAAAGGTGCGCTGCTGGCTTGTGTAGATGATCTTGGCGGTCTGCTGGGTGATAGTCGATCCGCCCGCCACCACATGGCCGGCATGAAAGTTCTCCCACATTGCGCGCATCAGGCCGCGGATGTCGATGCCGTTGTGCGAATAGAAGCGGCGGTCCTCCATCGCGATGAACGCGGCGGGAAGATAAGGCGGCATGTCTTCCAGCTTCAGCCGTTCGCCCACCAGCGCGCCGCGATGGCCCACGGTCTCGCCTTGCGCGTCGATGAAGGTGAACGCGATCGGCCGGTTCACCGCGTAAAGATCCTGGCTCAGATCCAGCGGCGGCGCGAACCATCCGAGGAACGTCGGGATCAGCAGCACCATGAGAATGGGCAGCGCCACCACGAGCGAGCCGATGGTGAGAACAAGCCCGAAGCCGCGCTGGTGATGATGCAGCCAGTCCAGCGTCTGGTCGAGATAATCCTGGGATTTGCGTCCAGCCATGAGGCGGCTAGGTGACGGATATTTTGGGCGGATTCAAGGCTGGGAAATGAACGCACCGGTAACCTGAAGCGTCGCGCTCTGCTGGAATTTCAAACTAGGACAACCGCGCGATGCTTGGGCCGGTACACAACCGAATTTGCATCGTCATGCCGCTCCGGCCGCGGCGGCTACATCTCTGGTTGAGTCCTTCGTCCGGAAGGTTAAGGGCTGTGCTTTTCAAGACGAGCATGTGAAAAACACGCCTTCTGGTCTTGATCCTGAAAGGGAAGTCTGTAGCTTCGCCTTGCTGCCGAAGAAGGAATACTTGGGCGTAGGGCGGCAGCAGCGTCTTCGGTAATTCCGGCTTCGAAGGGCTTGGGGTCGAGGACCGCTCGATTTTTCTTGTGCTGGGGGGCACCGTGAAAATGCGATTTCTTTCGTATGCCGCGATTCTGGCGGCAGGGTTTCTTTCGGCCTGCGCGTCGACGCCGCATGACTATTTGAGCGCGGACACGCGCACCAAGATCGTCTCGACCGAAGTCGTCGTGCCGATCCATCAGAACGAGATCTATGTCTACGTCCCGCCATCTCAGGTGAGTGCAAGCGCCGGCGCGCAGGCCGGCCTGGTGGGCGCGCTTGTCGGCGCGATCATTGACGCCAGCGTTGACAGCATCCGTACCGGCAAAGCGGAAACTGCCGTCAAGCCGCTGCGCGACGCGATGGTCGACTACAATTTCGACAGCACGATGCAAGGCGACATGAAGAATGCGCTCGCCCCGGTTTCCTGGATGGGTGTCGACGATGTCCGCGTGTCCAAGCAGATCACATCCAGAGGCGTGGACGGAGAAATCTTCGGTTCGAAGGACGGCGCGATCCTGGTCGCGGACACCAATTACAGCCTGTCCAACGATGGCGATGTGCTTACCGTCGCGACCTGGGCGGCGCTGATCCCGAACAACGACGCGTTGCGCGCGATCAAGCCGCAGAAGAAGAAGGGATCTCGCGTCGACGCCGCCAATGCGCTCTATCACAACTCCTTCGCCTACGAGGTCAAGCTGCAGAACGCTTCGCCGGACCGCGACAAGAACATCGCGATCTGGTCCGCCGATCACGGCGCGCTGACGCGTGCGGCGTTGACGGCGGGCGCGCGGGAAGTCGCCGTCATGCTGGCGGCCGACATCCAGCGCCTGGGCGATGAGGGCAAAGCGGCGAATGCGGAAACGGCAACGGTCGATGGTCAGGACGGGATCGTCATCGCCACGGAATCCACCGGGAAGACGGTGCGTTTCAAGGACGGCTCGGTCAAATTCGCCGCGAACGCGATCCAATAGGCATGCGCCGCGCGGTCTTGCTGTTGCTGCTGGCGCTGGGCGGTTGCGCCGATCCCAACCCACCCGCGGTGGAGTTGTCCGCGCGGTTCACGCCGCCCAGTGCGGACTGGCTCACGGCGCACAATGCGCTGACGCCTGCGGCTATGAAAGGCGCCTGCGCGATCCGCTTGGTGGAGGTGCGCGACGCACGCGCAGACATGCGCTCCATGGGAACGATCGGCGCGCGCATGATCGACGAGCCGGATTCCGTCGCCTGGATGCGTTCCGGCTTCGACACGCTCAAGCGGGATGCGCGGATTTCCTTCGCGGACGGCGGCAAGGCCATGGATCTCAAGGTGGAGATCTTGAAAGCCTACATGCTCTCCATCACCGAGGCGAAGACGACCAACATCGTGGTGCGGATCGACTATGGCGGCGCACAGCCTGAAGGCGTCTATCGCGGAACGGACACGGGGCTGAACTGGGCATCGGGATCGGGCGAAACGCAATCCTCTTTCGACCGTGCCATGGCGCAGCTCATGGCCTCCATCGACGAAGACATCGTCGCGCGCTGCGCCCGGATGTGAAGGCCGGACCGGCGGCTCGTCAGCGGAATATCGCCGCGACTCCGGACGCCAGGTCGCCGACGGCCACCAGATAGACGAAGATGAGAATCGGAAAGAGGATGGCGAATGTGAAAAAGCAGCCCGAGAACACCTGTTCCCGGATGCGATCCGTATCTTTCCCCCGAAAGACGCTCATACGCTCTAAACTGTCTATAACGTCACACTAATGACAGCTTTTCCCGGCCAATCCAGTGACCCGGGGCACAATTTGCGAAAAAATTTAGTTCCGTCCGTGCCGCGCCGCCCCATCGGCAGGGCCCGCCGCCTTGGCCCGGATCGCCGCCACCGCCGCGGCCCAGTGGTTGAGTTCGTCCGCGTCCGTCTCCACCGGCGCACGCGCCACCATCTCGTCCATGAACCGCGCGAATTTGGAGCCGTACATGGCGCTGGATTCCCGCCACATCGCCTGCAGGCCGGGCAGGCGCATCATCACTTCGATGGACTTGCGGAAGCTTTCGAAGCCCTCCTCATGCAGCACCTTGCGCTGGTACTGGAAGAAGGAGTCTTCCGCGCTCATGAACATGGCGCGGCACAGATAGCGGAACTGGTGCAGTTCGGAGAGTGAGATGGGATGGCCGTAGATGCCTTTTTCCCACGCCTCGGAAACGCCGTGCTGCGCCATCTGCTGCGACAGCGTCGATATGCGCGCGGCGCGGCCCTGCTGGATGAGCGCCTGCTGGTTGATCTCCGCCTGATGCAGTTGCCGGGCGAGGAAGATCACCGAGATGAACACGATCCCGCAGGAGATGACCTGCGAAAGATCGGCGAGATCGGCCAGAGACATGGCGGTTGCCCTCGACAAACGCCCCCGCACCAAGAGGAGCAGGAAATCCGCAAAAATGGCATGATGATCTTTGTGCGATTTTTAGGTTTCCGCACCGTCACGCCTTGAAACCGGCCCAGGCGGCCATAAGTTTACATCGTAAAATTCAGGAGAGGGGTTCCCCATGGATTTCGCGACCACCGATCTGGCCTTCGCCATCGGCCATCATGTCCTCATCTTCGCGCTGGCCGGCGTGATCGCGTTCGAAATCGGCGTGGTGAAGCCGGGGATCACCGCCAATGACATCGCCCGCATCGGCAAAGCCGATGCATGGTACGGCATTCTTGCCGCGCTCATTCTTGTTGTCGGCTTCGCGCGCGCGAACTTCGCGGCGAAGGGCTGGGACTACTACAGCCACAACCATTTCTTCTGGGCGAAGATTGGTACCTTCGCGCTGGTCGGCCTGCTCTCGATCCAGCCCACGGTCCAATACATCCGCTGGCGCCGCGCCTTGAAGAACGATCCCGCCGCGCTTCCTACGGATGGCGCGATCCGGACAGTGCGTCGTTTCCTGTGGCTGGAAGTCTTCTTCTTCGCACTGATCCCCATCTTCGCCGCCGCGATGGCGCGGGGGTATGGCGCGGTGCCGTAAAGTTCGCGACAATTTCGGTTCAGGTCGCGAAACTTCTACGACGATCTCAACCGACGATGCACCTTCATCACCTCCCCCTCGTGGGGAGGTCGAAAAAGCGAAGCTTTTTCGGGTGGGGGGAATGCGGAAGAGATTAAAGCGCGGAACGATCAAGCGTGCCCGCCAATTGCGCGACACCCGATCCGACACCGAGCGCCTGCTCTGGTGGAAACTGCGCGAGCTGAACACACAAGGTTTTCACTTCCGCCGACAGGTCCCCTTGCGCGGCTATTTCCTCGACTTCGCGGAGCACAGCGGCCGCCTTGCTATCGAACTCGATGGTAGTCAGCACGGCTTTCGACAGAACGCTGCGTATGACGTGCAGCGTGATCTCACCATCGCAGACGAAGGCCACGTTGTTCTGCGCTTTTGGAACGCGGAGATTTGGGAGAACCTGGATGGAGTCGTCGAAACCATATTGCGCGAACTCGGCAGGCGCCGCCCCCCCCACCCGGATCGCTTCGCTCTCCGACCTCCCCACAAGGGGGAGGTGATTGTTCGAACTAACGCTCCTCGATCGTCACGCGGTCGGAATAGAACGCCAGATAGTCCTTGATCGCGAGCATCGCGTCGTGCGGATGCTCATAGGTCCACACGGCATTTGCGCCGCGCTCGCCCGCCAGCGGAATCGAGTAATAGGACGCGTCGCCCTTGTACGGGCAGTAAGTGGAATGATCGGTGCGCTCCAGCATCGCCATATTGGCGTCGCCGCGCGGGATGTATTGCACCGCCGGATAGCTCGCTTCCTTCAGCGACAGCGCATTCTGCGTCGATGCGATCATCTTGCCGTTCACCGACACCGTGACGCGTTTGGGATTTTTCGTCACCGTGATCGGGTGATCGGGGCCGGGGATCTTCACAGGCTTGGCGGACATCGTCGTCACTCCGTGATCCACAAGTCAGCTTAACGCGGTTCCGTGGCCGCTGTTGCGCAAAAAATAGCGCCGCCATCCGTTGGGGCAGGGATAGCGGCGCATTTTCGGCGGCAGCGTTGGGGAGAGGAGCGCACTGCCGCCGCTGTAACTCAGAGTTTCGATCCGCCGCTCGTCTCCAGGATCTCGCCAGTCACCCAGCGGCTGTCGTCGGAGGCGAGGAAGACATAGGCCTGCGCGATGTCGTCCGGCTGCGCCATGCGCTTGAGCGATTGGAGCGACAGCGTATAGGCCTTGCCGTCGTCGGTTTTTGCGAAGCTGGACAAGTCGGTTTCGATCACGCCCGGCGCCACGGCGTTCACGCGGATGCCGCGCGCGCCCAGAACCGGCGCGAACTGTTTCACGAAGGTGTTGATCGCGCCCTTCGTGCCGGCATAGGCGGAGAGCTGCCCGACCTGCGCGCGCGCCACCACGGACGAGGTGAAGATCACGCTCGCGCCCTCGGTGAGGATCGGCAGAAGTTGCTGCAAGGTGAAATAGGGCGCGCGGACATTCACCGCGAACAGGCGGTCGAACTGGGCAACGGTGATGTTCTCGATCGGCTCGGCAACGCCGGTGCCGGCATTCAGCACCAGAATGTCGAGCGTGTTGGTGATCTCTTTGACCTGCTTGGCGAGGTTCAGCGCCGCATCCGGCGCATCCAGTTCCGCGCCGACGACATCGGCCTTGCCGCCGAGGCCTTTGATCTCGCGCGCCAGTTCGTCGGCCTTCGCCGCTTCCTTGCCGTAATGGATGATGACGTGCGCGCCTTCTTTCGCGAGCGCGCGCACCGCCGCCGCGCCGATGCCGCGCGATCCGCCGGTGACCAAGGCAACCTTGCCGGAGAGCTTACCCATGATGCTGATCCCTTCCTCAGAGCCGGAAGCGTCCGGCCGTGCAGCAGAGATGTGTACGCTCGTAGTGCTTTCAATACGGTCGTACATATTTTTCGCGTAAAGCGATAACTGGTTGAAACTGCTTGCATTCCAGGCCCGCTCCTCGACCAAAGCTCTTGACGCGGAAGCTTCGCGCCCCATCTTTGGGGCATGGAACGAGTCTCCAACCGCGAGAAGCTTCTGGAAGAAGGGCTGAAGGTCGTGCATGCGCGCGGCTTCGCCAATGCCAGCGTGCGCGACATCGTTGCCGCCGCCGGCGTGCCGCAAGGCAGCTTCACCAACCACTTCGAATCCAAGGAAGCGTTCGGGCTGGAGATCCTCGACCGTTATCAGGACGCGCGGCGCACGATCGCCGGCGAAACCTTGCGCAACGAGAAGCTCGCGCCGCTCAAGCGCCTGCGCGCGTGGATCGATCTGAATGTCGCTCGCAACGAAGACAGCAAATTCCGCAACGGCTGCCTCATCGGCAATTTCACCGCCGAAGCGGGCGAGCACAGCCCGGCGATGCGGGCGCGTCTCAAGGCGGTCATCACCGAAACAGAGGAGGCCATCGCCACTTGCCTGAAGGCCGCGGTGAAAAGCGGCGATCTGCCGAAAGGTTTCGATTGCGCGGAAGCCGCCGCCTTCGTCTTCACCGGCATGCAGGGAGCCACGCTTCTGGCCAAAGCCGAAGGCAGTGCCGCGCCCATCGAGCGCTTCAAGAAGATGCTGTTCGCCAAGGTTCTGCGCTGATCCGGTTCCGCCGGGAACAGGCGCCGCGCCTCGCCGGTTCTATCGGTGAGAACGTGGGAGACCGGCATGGGCCAGAACAACGACACAACCGAACGCGGCGATCTTCAGGGCAACCAGGGTGCGCCGAAGGGCAAGCCCAAATCCGGCTACGCGAAAATGCCCGATCGCGAGGGCAACAATCCGTTCCGCAGCGCATCGAGCGCGGAAGAAGAAAAGCTGCGCCCCGCGAATGCATCGGGCGAGGACGCGCCGAACGTCATTCCGCTTCCCGAAGACAGAAAATAGGGGACACCGCCACCGCACCGGCGGTGGCGGCGCCTGGCTAGCAAACGATCAGCGCAGGCCCCTCGCACACTTTCGCCATGCCGCGCCAGATCTCGAAACGGTGATAGTCGATGCCGCGGATGTCGAGCAGCATCCGCCTGGCATCTTCTTCGCTCGCATGGCGCGCGCGATACACACGAATCGTGCCCCCCTTACTGTCGAGCAGGCGCAGCTCGTAATCGGCGCCGCCCAGGAACTTGCGCAAGGGCGCGCCGACATCAATTTGCTGAAGCATCCCACCCACTCCCGCTTTTGGACGATCCGCGATGGCGCACGCCGCGCACAAGCTCTTCGCGATCCAGCCGTTCGCGCGCATCCATGATTGACGAATAGAGAACCGGAAACGGCGTGCCCGGCAGATGCCGCAGCGTTGGCATGGATTCCACCGCGTTGGCGTCGGACGCCCACGCGGAAAGAATCTCGCGCTTGGTGCGGATGCTGAGATCCGCGCGGTCCAGAATCTCATGCGGAAAATGGATGCCGGCCGGTACCGCCGGCGCCGCCGGTTGCACGACCTCGCGGTCGTGCAAGGAAATGGACTTCATGGAAGCCTCCCTTTGCAAAACTACGCTGTCTTTGCCGCCCGAAAGGGCGAGCGGCAGGAAATTTAGAAAAAGCCAAACCGGTTTCAAGAGTCCTCGCGCGCAAAAAATGCCGGTAGGAACCCGGTTCCCGCGCGCTGAGGGGCGCTAGGCCTTTTCCGGAAACGGCACCAGCGTGTGATCCAGCGGATCGCCCGTCACTTGCGCGATAGAGCGCACGCGCACGAAGTGTCCGGGGGTAAAATTCACCCGCCCCAATACGGTCACCGCCCCATGGGCGTCCGGCGCGAACGGCAGCAGCACTTCCTCGCTGATGAATTCGTCGCCGTGCAGCATCGCCACCCGCCGGTGCGCCACCAGCACCGCGCCGCGCGCGATGGTGGAGAACACCTTCAGCCGCGTGGCGCGGTGGCTTTCCGGCGCGGCTTCGATCCAGTCGCTGCCGTGTTGACGAGCGATCAGAAACCTTGGTCGCCTTTCGCGGCAGCCTATGCCGATCCCTGGCCCGGCGCGGTTAACATTCTGCGCAGTGCAACAGCGGCGAACTACCAGCTCGACACCGTGCTTGCTGTCGCCGCCGATATCGGCGTGACGACGACCGATCTCTTCTCCGGTCCCATCTGGCGCTGGGATGGCTTGAACAGTGTCGGCGTAAGACTTTTCTACGGCACCCTCGCCGCGCTGGACGATCTATCCGTTTTCGCGGGCGGCAATGCGCTGGCCGTCGAGAACGAAGATGGCGCATGGGAAATCCTGCAGTTCGCCAATGCCACACTTAGCGCGCCGGGCACTTGGCGGCTCGGGCGACATGCGCGTGACACTATCCAAGCAATCGGCTGCGAACACGGCCACGCTGTTGTTTCAGGATGATTTCTCGGGCCGCGCGGAAATCGGCCTGGCGGGCGATGACGATTTTCATTTCAAGGTTTCGGCAAACGGCTCGTCCTGGACGGAAGCATTGAAACTGTCCGCCGCCACCGGCCTGGCCACTTTGCCGGCCGGGCAGTTGAAATTCCCCGCGACGCCCAATCCCTCTGCCGATGCGAACACGCTGGACGACTACGAGGAGGGCACGTTCACGCCAACGCTCGTCGGCTCGACGACGGCCGGCAGTCACACCTATTCGCATCAAACCGGGTTCTACACAAAAATTGGAAGGCTGGTGACGTTCTCAGCCTATATTGCACTGTCAGCGAAAGATGCCGCGATGGCGGGCAATCTCTCAATCAATGGATTGCCGTTCACCATGGCGAACGATGCCAGCGCTTACTATCCGTGTGCCACGTATTGGTCAAACGTCAATCTCGGTACAACAACGCCGACAATGATGTCTTATGTTGCTTTTAATCGCGCACAGGTCTTGTTGGTTGCCGGCGGTAACAACACCACAGCTGTCGGCATGACGCCGTCGATGATCACCAGCACATCCCAAATTCTCGTCTCGGGCAGCTATCACGTATAGCGCCGTATCGAAACTGTTTGGTCTGCATCCTCGCAGGTGCGCACCAAAGCCTTTCCGTATCCACTTCTGGAGTGTTGTGGGAAGGCCTCTCACATCAAAAGGAGAAATCATGCTTTCAGGATACAAGACCTATATCGCCGGCGCGCTCACCATTCTGGGTGCGCTCGGCGGCTTTCTCACCGGCAGTCTCGCGCCGGATCAGGCACTCAATCTCGTGGTGCCAGCGATCCTGGCGATGACCGTTCGGCACGATGTTTCGACCGCGACCGCGTCGTAAGCGTTCACCGTTTCGCTTGAAGATCGGTAACTTCCCGCCGCGTCAATTCCTATCGCATTGACGCGGCGGGCCTTTTCGCCATGCTGGATCGGATTTCATCGAGGCCCGCCATGAAAGTCAGCGAAGCGCTCGCCACGCGCAAAACCGTCCGCGCGTTCAAGCCCGATCCGGTTTCGCGGGAGATGATCGAAACGATCATTGCGCAAGCGGCGCGTGCGCCGTCGGGCGGCAATCTGCAGCCGTGGAAAGTCTATGCGCTCATTGGCCCTGCGCGCGACGAGCTCGTGCGTCGTGTCGCCGAATTCCGCAAACACCATCCAATGGGAACGGCGCCGGAATATCACATCTATCCGCCCGATCTCACCGAGCCTTACAAGACGCGGCGCTTTCGCGTCGGCGAGCAGATGTATGCGACAATGAATATCCCGCGCGAGGACAAGCCTTCGCGTCTGAAATTCTTTTCGCAGAACTGGGAATTCTTCGGCGCACCATGCGGGCTCATCTTCACCATCGACCGGCAGATGCAGCAGGGCCAATGGGCGGATCTGGGCATGTTCCTGCAGAGCATCATGCTGCTCGCGCGCGAGCACGGGCTACACACTTGTCCGCAGGAAGCCTGGGCGATGTTTCATCCGCAGATCCGCGAATATCTGAACGTGCCTGAAAACGAGATGATCTTCTGCGGCATGGGCATCGGCGTCGCCGACGAAGCGGCGCCCGTGAACAGCCTCGTCAGCGAGCGTGCGCCACTCGGCGAATGCCTGTCCTTCCGCGAAACGGCGTAAGGGGAGGGGGGTGGGGTACCCCCATCAGTTTGCAATTCAATTACCAGCGCTGCGCCATCGCCATCGCGGGCCCACAAAATCTGCCACCGGCACTTTCCTGAAATCGCGGCAATACAAATTATGAGAAACCCGCACCGGATTGCTCCGGTGCGGGCTCTCGCTTGACGGCGACGTGTCCGGCGGGGAGGGGCTTGCCGCAAGACCCGGCCTCAAGGCCGCTGCTCTTTTCGGTTAAGATGAAACTTCCAACCGGCAGAGCGATTCATCTGGCGTGGAGGATGCGCTCGGCTGGCTGAACGAACTCTGGCTGGCGTATTCATGCGCCGTTCATCGCGGGAAAGTTAGAAAAACCCATGTTTCGGGCGTTTTTTTTGGCGTTGCTGGCCGTGCTGGCGCTGGGTACCGCGCCGGCTTCCGCGCAGCCCCGCCGCGCGCCCGATGTGCAGCCGCTGGACCGCGTGCTTCCCCAGGTGCGAAGCCGCTATCCGGGCACGTTTTACGATGCGGATGGTCCCTTCATGGATGAAAGCGGCAACCCGCATTACCGGCTTAAGTGGATGACGCCGGAAGGCCGCGTGATGTGGCTCGATACCGATGCGCGCACGGGCCGTGTGCTGGGTGTCGAACATGGCGGTGCCCGTGGCGGCGCTCGCGGTTACAACGCGCCGCCGCCGGATGCGCCCCCACCGGGC
>DATCRK010000082.1:0-10089 GCA_036569005.1 Rhizomicrobium sp.
GAACACCACCACGTCGCCGCGCGTTGGCGCCGATCCGAAGATGCGGCCCGAGAACGGCCCAAGCCCGAACGGGAACGAGTAGCGGCTGTAGCCGTAGGAGAACTTCTCGACGAACAGATAGTCGCCGATCAGCAGCGTGCCTTCCATCGAGGCCGACGGAATGTTGAACGGCTGGAACAGGAACGTGCGGATCACAAGCGCGATGAGCAGCGCATAGACGACGGTCTTCACCGTCTCGATCCAGCTTTCGCCTTCCGGCGCTTTCGCGACCGGCGTTTCGCCGTCGCCATGCGACTCGATCGCCGCGTCCGTCGCAGGCGCGACCGGATCGATCGACGGCACTTGCGCAGGTGCAGAGTCGGACGGGCCGTGCTTCACCGCATCGTCGCCGGGCGTTTCGTCCGCGGCCAGAATCTTGGGATCGGTCATAGAAAAATGTCGCGCTCGTCGAGGTGTGAAGGCCAGAAGGAACCCAAGGGGACCCGCCCGGTCAAGGCGGAACCCGGATTTATGCTTTATTGGCCGAATTCTGCGGCGATATGGCCACAGCGGAAATAATGACGATGGCCTGCGCCAGGGGGAAATCGTCGGTGATCGTCAGATCGATGACGGCTTCGTAACCGGGCGGCGTCATCTCCTGCAGCCGTTTCAGCGCGCCGCCGGTGAGTTTCATGGACGGCTTGCCGCCCGGCAGATTCACGACACCCATGTCGCGCCAGAACACGCCTTTGCGTAAGCCCGTGCCCAGCGCCTTCGAACACGCCTCTTTCGCGGCGAAGCGTTTCGCGTAACTCGCCGCGCGTTGTGCGCGCTTGTCGGATTTCGCACGCTCCACGGATGTGTAGATGCGGCCGAGAAACCGCTCGCCATGCCGCTCCATCGTCTTCTCGATGCGGCGAATGTCGATCAGATCGGAACCGAGACCGAGGATCATGAGAGGTCCATCGCCTCCCCCTTGTGGGGAGGCCGATAAAATTCGAAGCGAAGCGTAGAATTTTTCGGGTGGGGGGAACGATGCGCACTCCACCCCCCACCCGAAAAAGCTTCGCTTTTTCGACCTCCCCACAAGGGGGAGGTGATGGTTGTGTTGCGTCTCATGCCCGCGCCTCGTCCATGAGCTGACGCATGCGCCGGATCGATACTTCCAGCCCCACGAAGATCGCTTCGCCGATAAGGAAGTGACCGATATTGAGTTCGTGGATTTCGGGAATGGCCGCGATGGGTTTCACATTGTCATAGGTCAGGCCATGCCCGGCATGGACTTCCAGCCCAATGGACGCCCCGTAAGCTGCAGCGTCGCGGACTTTTCCCAGAAGCTGCGCTTCCTTCTTTGTGTCGCCTGCGAAACCGGCTTCGGCGTAAGCGCCGGTATGAAGCTCAACCACCGGCGCGCCGAGCGCCTTGCTCGCATCCATCTGCGCGCGATCCGGTTCGATGAACATGGAGACGCGGATTTTCGCGCCGCCAAGCTGGCGCACCAGCGGCGCGAGGCGATTGTGCTGGCCTGCGGCGTCGATGCCGCCTTCGGTCGTGCGCTCCTCCCGCTTTTCCGGAACGATGCAGGCGGCGTGCGGCTTCGCCTTCAGCGCGATGGCGACCATCTCGTCCGTCGCCGCCATTTCGAAATTGAGCGGGATCTTCAAACCGCGTGACAGCTTCGCGATGTCTTCGTCGGTGATGTGGCGGCGGTCTTCCCGCAGATGCGCCGTGATGCCATCCGCGCCCGCTGCTTCCGACATCAATGCCGCGCGCATCGGATCGGGATATGCGCCGCCTCGCGCGTTGCGCACCGTGGCCACATGATCGATGTTCACGCCGAGGCGGAGTTTAGTCACCATCGTCTTCTCTAAGGAGCGCAAGGATTTGCGCATCTCCACGTCAATTCGAGCAAAGTTAACAACGCCGCAAACGGAATTACAAAGCATAGTACGCTGGCGAGGAAGCGCAGAAGAATACCGCCGCCTCGACGCCATAACCCGACAAAAACCGTTACAACAAAACAACCTACAATCGGTATCGCCAGCAGAAGTAATTGGGATAGAGCCCGCAGTTTATGCCGATCGCAAATCCGCCTACCAACCAATAGTAAACAACGCAGACGGCAAACGCACCAAAGGCGAAGGTGATCACTCGCGGGGCGTCACCACGCATAAATCGCCCGATGCCTTTCAAGCCAATCCTCTGCTGCCGGGCTTATAACCCTTCGTGCCTGCCAGATGCGGCGGGAGTTTGCTCGCATCCCACGCGGGGAACTTCACGCTCGCGAGCGGCACAAATTTCACGCCGAGCTTCGCCTTGCCGCCGGAACGGTCGATCAAACATGCCGCCGCCACAGGCTTGCCGCCTGCCTTGCGGATCGCATCCAGGCATTCGCGCGAGGACAATCCCGTCGTCACGATGTCTTCCACCATCAGCACCGGCTGGTTCTTCTTCAGTTCGAAACCGCGGCGCAAGGTGAACTCGCCATCCTGCCGCTCGACATACATCGCGGGCAGATTGAGCTGCCGCCCCATCTCATAACCCGGCACGATGCCGCCGACGGCCGGCGAGACGATCGCGGTGAACTCCAGTTTCACTTCCTCGCGCACCTTCGCGGCCAGCGCCTTGCAAAGCTTCGCGGTGATCTTCGCGTTCTGGAAGACAAGCGCCTTCTGCAGGAACACGTCGGAGTGCAATCCGCTCGACAGAATGAAATGCCCACGCAGCAGCGCACCGGCTTTCTCGAATTCCTTCAGAACCTGTTCGGGTGTCACGAGACCAAAGCTCCTGCGGACTCGTCCGGTCCGCGAACGCGGTCGACCGATTCGACCACGGCATTCACGCGTAACGCGCCCAGAATGTTCTGCAAATGCGCCAGATCGCGCACTTCGATATCCACCTGAAACTCAAAGAAAAGCGGGTTCCGGTCGGTCACCTTCATGTTGAAGATGTTGCCGCCATTGTTGCCGATCACGGTCATCACCGCGCCCAGCGATCCGGGCACGTTCTTCACCCGCACCACCACGCGCGCCAGCGAAGGACCGGCTTCGGCGGCATGGCGGCCCCACGAGACATCCATCCAATCGTCCATGCGGTCCTGCGCGCGCTCCAGCTCCGCGCAGTCGATTGTGTGAATGACGACGCCCTCGCCCGGTGTGCGCAAGCCCACGATGCGATCGCCCGGCAGCGGATGACAGCACTGGCCGAGCTTGTAGGAGATGCCTTCGGTCAAACCGCGAATGGAGATTGGTTTCTTGCTCTTGCTGTCTTCGTAACCGATGTGTTTGCGCTCCGGGTCGCGCTTCAACTCCGGGAACACCGCTTCGACGACGTCATGGCCGCGCAAGGCACCGCGGCCCACTTCGGCGTAAACGTCTTCCGCCTTGGCGAGCCGCAACTTCTTGGCGACTTCGCCGATGGCTTTCTCGGTCAGCTCCTGATGCTCGTCGGCAAACGCCTTTTCGAGAATCTTGCGGCCGAAATTCACATGCTCGTCATGGCGCGCGTGCTTGAGATAGCGGCGGATTTCCGCGCGCGCACGGCCCGTGACAACGAACTGCTCCCACAACGGCGACGGCGACGAGCCCTTCTGCCGGATGATCTCCACCTGGTCGCCGTTGCGCAGCGGCGTGTGCAGCGGCACATGCACGCCGTTCACTTTCACGCCGACGGTCTGGTTTCCCAGATCGGTGTGGACCTGATACGCGAAGTCGATCGGCGTTGCGCCGCGTGGCAGCGAGATCAGGTCGCCCTTGGGCGTGAAGCAGAAGACCTGATCCTGGTACATGTTGAGCCGCGAGTTCTCGAGGAACTCCTCGGCGCTGTCGCCCTTCTCCAACAGATCGACCATGTCGCGCAGCCACGCCAGCGCCGCATCCGCCGGCTCGCCCACGACATGTTCGCGATAGCGCCAATGTGCCGCCACGCCGCGCTCGGCGATCTCGTGCATTTCCTGCGTGCGGATCTGCACTTCGACGCGCTGCTGCTCCGGCCCGATCACCGTTGTGTGGATGGATTGATAGCCGTTGGTCTTCGGATTGGAGATGAAATCCTTGAAGCGGTCGGGGATCATGCGCCAGGCCTGATGCAGAACGCCCAATGCGCGATAGCAATCTTCCGGCGTCTTCACGATCACGCGGAAACCGAAGATGTCGGACAACTGCTCGAAATTGAGCTGCTTGTCCTTCAGCTTGCGCCAGATGGAATAAGGCCGTTTCGCACGGCCATAAACCCACGCTTCGATGCCGTGTTCGGCCAGCGCGCGCTTGATTGCATCCGCGATGCGCATCACGCGCGTGCCGCTGGACGCATCCAGCCGCGCCAGCCGCGTGACGATGGAATTGCGCGCTTCGGGATTGAGTTCGGCGAACGCAAGGTCTTCCAGTTCCTCGCGCATGTTCTGCATGCCGATGCGCCCCGCGAGCGGCGCGTAGATATCGACAGTTTCCTGCGCGATGCGCCGGCGCTTCTCCGGCTTGTCGATATGATTGAGCGTGCGCATGTTGTGCAGCCGGTCGGCCAGCTTCACCAGCAGCACGCGAATGTCGTTGGACATCGCCAGCATCAGCTTGCGGAAATTCTCCGCCTGCTTGGTGCGCTCGCTGAACAGCTCCAGCTGCGACAGCTTCGTCACGCCATCGACGAGGTTCGCGATCTCCTCGCCGAAGTTCTCTTTCACGTCTTCGATGGTGACGTAAGTGTCTTCCACCGTGTCATGCAGCAGCGCCGTCACGATGGTGGGCACGTCGAGCTTCAACTCGGTGAGGATGGCGGCCACTTCCAGCGGATGGGTGAAATACGGATCGCCCGACGCGCGGAACTGCTTGCCGTGCGCCGTCATCGCATAGACGTATGCTTTGTTGAGCAACGCCTCGTCGGCGTCGGGATCGTAGGCCTTGACGCGGTCCACCAGCTCGGTCTGGCGCATGAGTTTGCGCACGGGCTTGGCACGTGGAATCACGGAGGAGATAGCGGATAAAGCCGCGGACACCATGCCCCGGGCACCGGATGTCTGGCCGTGTTCAACCGGAGGCGGCGAAGAGTGAATCTCACCCTGCGCCGCAGCTTTTGTTTCGCCGGGCCGCGTCGGAACGCTCATTGTTCCCACATTATAGAGCAATTTTCGGGGTTTGGCGCGATTCGCTGAGACAAAAAGTAAGGGCGGCCACAGCGAGCCGCCCTGTCTCATTCCAACTTGGAGTTATTGCTGTCTTGGCCGCGGAGGGAGGCGGACCTCACTGAAACGCCAATTCGTCAAATCACCCTGTGCTTCCAATTCGCCAGCCGACACCAGAGCCACAATTCGGTCGGCGATAAGCTGGTAGCCTTTATCGGTATCTAGGTCTATTTCGCTTTGGCCCACTCTCGCGACGATCCTCGCGACTTTTACCCAACGCGCCGTAGCCTCGGTCAGAACGAGCCGGTCTAAATCCTCAACAGAGGCCAAGACTTACTCCTCGTAGTCGCCTTCCGGTTCCGGCTGCGGCTCGGCGCGGCGCTGGGCTTCGGAGGTGAGCGCGCGCAGCAGCTCTTCTTCCGTCACCTGGCGGGCCTGCACGTCCTCGCGCACATCCTCTTCCGTCGGCTGCGCTTCCGGCTCGTCCACTTCGGCGTGCTTCTGGAGGGACTTGATGTATTCCTCCTTGGCCTCGTCCGGCTTGATTTCCTTGGCCGCGATTTCGCGCAGCGCGACGACGGGGTTCTTGTCCCGGTCGCGGTCGAGCAGCGGCTCGGCGCCGCCCGAGAGTTGGCGCGCGCGGAAGCCCGCCACCAGCACGAGATCGAACCGGTTCGGGATCTTGTCGACGCAATCTTCAACGGTAACGCGAGCCATGCGGAAGTCCTTTTGTATGCAATATCAAAGGGTTGGATCGAAACCGAGTCCCAGCCCTCGGAAGGGCCGGGACACTATATAAAGCGCGCCCGCGATACAAGCCCGCCGCCCTTGGGGTTCCATGGCATGATCCGGCCGGGAATTGGGGGCGAAGATGAGACTTTCCGAGCGCATTCTGGGCGGGCTGTTGGTACTGGCCGCTGTCGTCACCGCCTATTACTGGTGGGACTATTTCACGGGCGGCGACGTGATGGTCCTGAAAGACCGTTGGTACACCGCGTTCGAGTCCAGCTTCCCGGTTGCCGATGGCTGGCTGTCGCTTTGCTCGCTGATCGCCGGTGTCGGCTTCTTCCTCGGCAGCCGCACAGCGCCGCTCTTTGGTCTGATGGCGGCGTCCGCGTTCTTCTATCTCGCGGCGATGGACATCACCTTCGATGTCGAGAACGGCATGTATGCGATGGCCGCGGCGAACGACGCGATGAAGTTCGAGATCTTCATCAACGTCTCCTGCCTCATCCTCGGCGTGTGGACGTTGATCGTCTCCTGGCGGAAGCTACCCTGACGGCGTGTCGTTGGTGAGCTTCGCTGCTTCGGCCTTCGCTTCCAGATGATCTCTGTGCGCATGGATCAGCGGCTGCGCGCGCAGCCATGTCGTGAACGCGCGCGTGAACAGCATCGCACAGGAGAAGAGAATGCCGGCATCCGTCCAGCCCATGATCGAGGCCGGGCCGGTGTGCGGCGCGCTGGGGATCGGCGAATCGAAATAGCCCGATGCGCTGAACGGCGAGCCGTTCACGTCCGGCAGGAGGAACTTCAGCCCGAACTTCAACAGGAACAGCACTGCGATAAGGATCGTGCCCACCGGCGTCGCCTTGCTGGTGATCGTTCCGGTATCGTAATCGAGCGCGAATTCCTGATGATGCGCGGAGAGGAAACCCGCAACCAATCCGGCGAGGATCGCCACGAGATCGATGGGGATCCACAGCCACCACGGCTTGGGCAAAGGCGCAGCCCACAAGGTCAGCACCGTCGCGACGATGACGAAGCCGGGAAACCAGAAGATCCGGTTCACCCGCACCTTGCGCGGCTTGTTGTTCATCAGCCGACGTCCGACGATGAACACCACGACGAGGGGCAGGATATAGGGCGCGAATTCCTTGGGCACGTCTGTCTCCGGTTGGTCTTGCAGCATAGTGCCCGGATCGCGGGCGGGAACGCGGTTGAAGGGTTAAAGAATGTCCATCACAGTGCTGGATGCAACAGGCGGATGATCGGGATGCACGCTCTGCGAAATTTCTTTGTAACAAGCGCGGTAACAATTGCGGCGCTGGCGTTTGCATCCTGCAACGCGCAAGCATCCGGCTGGCACACATATCGCGACCCAAACGGACTGTTCTCCGTTGCCTACCCGCCCGGATGGAGCGTGGATACAAGCCACACTTACACCGCGCTTGGCCCCGGCAAGGAGATCCACGGCGTCGCGTTCAAGGTGAATCCGGATTTCACCAAAGGCACCAATTTATCGACCGATTCCTATTTCGCGGTGGAGGTTCTGCCCGGCGCGGCACAATGCACGCCCGATCTTTTCCTGGACGATGCCGTCGACAAGGTCCGCACCAAGCCCGGCCGTCACGGCATCACATGGCTGGTATTGGACGGCGCAGATGCGGGCGCGGGAAACATCTATGACGAGACAGTGCAGGCCGCCGCGGATTCCAAGCCCTGCATCGCCACGCGCGCCTTCGCGCATTCCACCAATGTCGGCAACTACGATCCGGGAACGGTGAAGGCATTCAACGCCGCGGCGTTCAACCGGACCATCGACCGGATGCGCGCCAGCCTGCGTCTTTCTCTGCGCTAAACCGGACGCACCGCGCCCCGCTCGATTTCTGGAATGGCGGCAAGCAATTCATCGATGGATCGGCCCGACGCCGGATGCCGCCAGTCCGGCGCCACGTCCCGCAAAGGTATCAGCACGAACGCGCGCGTTGCCATGCGCGGATGCGGCAGCACGGGCGGCCCGGAATCCACGCGCCCATCGTAATCGAGAATATCCAGATCGAGCGTGCGCGGTGCGTTACGCGCATCGCGCACGCGGCCGAATGCGGCTTCGGTCTTGTGAAGCTGCGCAATGAGGTCCGATGGTGAAAGTTCCGTCATGATCTGCGCGGCGGCGTTCACATATTCGGGATCGTTCGCATCCGGCCATGCCGGCGTGCGATAAAAGCGCGACACGGCGACAGGCGTGACGCCGTTATCGCTAAGATGCGCAAGCGCGGCGCGCAACGTCGCTTGTGGATCGCCCGCATGCGAAGACAGATTGGAACCGAGTGCTATCAAAATCATGAATGCAATTTCGATTTTTGCTTGATCGTCGCGATTGATGGCCTAGAACAGAGATATCCGTCGGGGGGATTTTTGCCGATGGGGCGGTTTGTTTGTGTTCTGCGTAATTTGAAAGGATTTGGCATGTTGTTCTACCCCCAGGAGAAACTCGCTCTTTTCATCGACGGTGCAAATCTCTACGGCGCGGCCAAGGGTCTTCAGTTCGACATAGATTACAAAAGGCTTCTGGAGCTCTTCGCGCGCAAGGGCATCCTCGTTCGTGCGTTCTACTATACGGCGGTTGCGGAGAATGAAGAATTCTCGCCGCTGCGCCCGCTGGTGGACTGGCTGGATTACAACGGCTTCTCCGTCGTCACCAAGCCGCTCAAGGAATTCACCGACGCGCAGGGCCGCCGCCGCGTGAAGGGCAACATGGACATCGAGCTTGCCATCGACGTGATGGAGATGGCCGATCAGGTGGACCACATCGTGATCTTTTCCGGCGACGGCGATTTCCGCCGGCTCGTCGAAGCGGCGCAACGCAAGGGGCGCCGCGTGAGCGTGGTGTCCACGATCCGCTCCCAGCCGCCGATGGTGTCCGACGACCTGCGTCGCCAGGCCGATAACTTCATCGAGCTGGAAGAGCTCAAGCCGATGATCGCGCGCGAAGGCGGCCCGCGCGCCGGCGCCACGCGCGATCACGAGCATCACCATCCCACTTACGCACACAGTGCATGAACCAGAGCGAGCCGCCGCACGATTGTCCCTTGTGTCCGCGGCTCGCGTCTTTCCGCGCAGCGAACCGCGCGAAATATCCGGACTACTTCAACAATCCGGTGCCGACCTTCTCCGCGCCCGCAAACGACGTGCGCTTGTTGATCGTGGGCCTTGCGCCCGGATTGCACGGCGCGAACCGGACCGGCCGCCCCTTCACCGGCGACTATGCCGGCGACCTGCTCTACCCCACACTGCTGAAGCACGGTCTGGCGCGCGGCGATTATCGCGAGAGCATCGATGACGGCCTGCAGCTCGTCGATTGCGCGATCAGCAACGCCGTGCGCTGCGTGCCGCCGGAGAACAAGCCGGTGCCTATGGAGATCAACACCTGCCGCCAGTTCCTCATCGGCCAGATCGAAGCCTTCCCGCATCTGCGCGCCGTTCTCGCGTTGGGCAAGATCGCGCATGACAGCGTCTGCAAGGCGCTGGGTGCGAAGCTGAGCGCGCATCCGTTCAAGCACGCCCAGCGCTATCGCATCGGCAAGATCTCGCTGGTGTCGAGCTATCACTGCTCGCGCTACAACACGAACACCGGTGTCCTCACGCCACAGATGTTCGACGCCGCGGTAAAGGAAGCCAAGATCGCGGCGATGCCGCAGCTTTAATCCTCTGGCCCCACAGCGCCTTCGATAACGGCGTGTTGCGCTTTGACAGGCGCGTGCTTTGCCGTGCCCTTCCAATCCGCAAAGCTCACCATGGAAGACGCGCGCGGCGGCTGCGGTGCCGCCGGACTCGAAGCATATTGAGCTTCTGAAGCCGCGATCTCCGCGGCAGTTGCCGTCGGCGCCACGGGCGTGCTGGCCTGCCTTACGACCTGATCGACGCCTTTGGCGACGCTGAATGTGAAGACATGGTCCTCACCCAGCCAATTCACATGCAACACCACCTGTTGCGGAAACTGTGACGACGACAGTTCGTCGGCGATCACGATTCCGCCGTCTGCTTGATCGGGATCGATCGTCGTCGTTTGAAGAACCGCTCCATGAATCGCGGATAACTTTTGATCCAGTCGATACGCGATCGTATTGAGCCCTGCTTGCATCTGGGCACCCGCCATCTGGATGTTTGCCTGCGCGAGCGCCGGATCGTAAGTGCGGCTGTAATAGTTGACGGGTCCAAGCGGTGTGTAGGCGGTTCCGTTCGTTGTCGAAACCGAATTGCGGCTTGCCGCATAC
>DATCRK010000083.1:0-9132 GCA_036569005.1 Rhizomicrobium sp.
GGCGGTGGGCAAGACGCTGGACGCATCATCCGTCGCTGCAATTTCCGGGACCGCCGACGAACTGGCGCGGGAAGCGGAAGCTGAAATCAAGGCGCAAGGCGCGCAGAATACCCAAGCGCATGTGCGCGTGCATATTCGCTATGCCGGAAGCGATACGACATTGCCGATTGCGTTCGCGTCACTTGACGTCATGTCTCGCGACTTCGCCGAGCAACATGCAAGGCTGTTTGGGTTTGGCTTTGAAGGAAAAGACCTGATTGCGGAATTGGTCGAAGTTGAAAGCACAGATTCTCCCTCTCCTCCTTCAGGGGGAGAGGGTTGGGGTGAGGGGGCCGCGCCACAAACTCAGACGTCGCAGACGCTGCACCACCCCCTCACCCTGCCCTCTCCCCCTGAAGGGGGAGAGGGTGATTCCGCGCGTTTCTTCTCACACGGCGCATGGCATGACGCAGCTCTTTATAAAGTGAGCGATCTTGCAGTCGAAGCCATCGAAGGCCCCGCCCTGCTCATCGAGCCGCATCAGACCATCGTGGTCGAGCCGGGGTGGCGCGCGGCGATCAATGCGGACCGCTCGCTGGTGCTGACGCGTGAACACGCCGCGAAGCAAGCACTCACCGCCACCACCGACGCCGATCCCGTCTCGTTGGAAGTCTTCGCCAATCTCTTCATGGCCATCGCCGAGGAGATGGGAGCGACGCTGCAGAACACCGCTTCTTCCGTGAACATCAAGGAGCGGCTGGATTTCTCCTGCGCGATTTTCGATGCGGACGGCGGGCTGGTGGCAAATGCGCCGCACATGCCGGTGCATCTGGGCTCGATGGGCGATTGCGTCACCGCGATCATGCGCAAGCACCCCATGATGCGCGACGGCGACATGTTCGTCACCAATGCGCCTTATGACGGCGGCACGCATCTGCCGGATATCACGGTGGTGGCGCCCGTCTTCGTGGATGGCATAGCAAAGTTCTATGTCGCCAGCCGCGGGCATCATGCCGATATCGGCGGCATTACGCCCGGCTCCATGCCGCCCTTCTCCCGCAGCATCGCCGACGAAGGCGTGCTGTTCGACGGCATCCAGATGGTACGCGGCGGGCATTTCGACGATCGCGCTGTGATGGCCGTGCTGCACTCGACCGCGAATCCGGCGCGCAATCCGGCGCAGAACATCGCCGACCTGAAAGCGCAGGCGGCAAGCTGCGCTCGCGGCATCTCCGAGCTGCGCCGCGCTTGCGCGAATTATGGTGCCGGCGTCGTGGCGGCCTATATGCGCCATGTGCAGGACAATGCGGAGGAAAGCGTGCGCCAGGTGATCGGCGCGTTGAAGGACGGCGCATTCGAGATGCCGATGGATGGCGGCATGACGATCAAGGTGAAGATCACCGTGGACCGTACGGCCCGCTCGGCGAAGATCGATTTCACCGGCACCTCGGCGCAGACGAACACCAATTTCAACGCGCCGGGATCGGTGACGAAGGCCGCGGTGCTCTATGTCTTCCGCTGCCTCGTCGACGGCGACATTCCGATGAACGCGGGATGTTTGAAGCCGCTGGAGATCAGCGTGCCGCGCGGCACCTTGCTCAATCCCAATCCGCCCGGCGCGGTGGCGGCGGGCAATGTGGAGACGAGCCAGGCGGTGTGCGATGCGCTGTTCGGATGCCTCGGCGTGCTGGCGGCCTCGCAAGGCACGATGAACAACCTCACTTTCGGCAACGAGCGCCATCAATATTACGAGACGATCTGCGGCGGCGCGGGCGCCGGCGCGGATTTCGACGGGCAATCCGCGCTGCACACGCACATGACGAATTCGCGCCTCACCGATCCGGAAGTTCTGGAAGCGCGTTATCCGGTGCTGCTGGAAGAATTTGTGATCCGCGAAGGCTCCGGCGGTACGGGCAAACATTATGGCGGCGACGGCGTGGTCCGCCGCATCCGTTTCCGCGAAGCGATGAACGCCGCCATTCTCTCCACGCGCCGCGAGACTTCGCCGTTCGGGCTCGAAGGCGGCGAAGACGCGCAACGCGGAACCACGACAATCGTCCGGACCAACGGCGCGCGCGAAACGTTGAAGCACGCGGACGAAACAAAAGTCGAGCCCGGCGATTGCATCGAGGTCGCGACACCGGGCGGCGGCGGATTTGGGCTTCCGCCCTCCCCTTGAGGGAGGGCCGATAAATTCGAAGCGCAGCGAAGAATTTTCGGGGAGGGGTCATGGCACCGCCGGTGCAGACGACCCCTCCCCGGATCGCTTCGCTCTCCGACCCTCCCTCAAGGGGAGGGTTGGGCTAAGCTGCTCGCAGCAAACATCGGAGCACCACCATGACCACCATCCTCATCACCGGCTCCAATCGCGGCATCGGGCTGGAATTCGTGAAGCAATATGCAGCGGACGGCGCGGAGGTGATCGCCTGTTGCCGCGAGCCAGGCAAGGCAAGTGAATTGAAGGCCGTCAAAGGCAAGGTGCGCGTGATGCCGCTGGATGTGGGTGAAGCCGCGTCCGTCGAGGCGCTGAAGAAGGAGCTCGGCGATCAACCCATCGATATCCTGATCAACAATGCCGGTGTCTCGTCGCCGAAAGGCAAAGGCGTCGATGTCGATGCGTGGCTGGCTAGGTTCCGCGTGAATTCGATCGCGCCCGCGCTGGTTGCGCATGCCTTCAAAGTCAATTTGCTGAAGGGCAAAGATAAAAAGCTCGTCACCATCACCAGCCAGCTCGGCTCCATCGCGAACGACAGCGGCGGCTTCCAGCCGTACAGCGCGACCAAAGCCGCGGTGAATTCGCTGATGCACAGCCTGGCGAAGAATTGGGCGGGCGACGGCATCGTCGTCGGCATTTTCCATCCTGGCTGGGTGCAGACCGACATGGGCGGACCGTCCGCGCCGCTGAACGTCCACGACAGCGTCAAAGGTTTGCGCGCGCGCATCGCGGAACTCGACGCGAAGAAGAGCGGAACTTACCGCGATTACGCGAATCAGGAGATTCCCTGGTAATCGCACGCCGCCTTGCTGCGGCGCGAAATGACTTACTCACAGCTTCCCGTTTTGGGGCAGCGAAAAAGCGTCATGCTTTTCCGGGGCTTACAACGCGAGCAACAAAATGACGCGGGAACCGCGGAACGGTTCATGTAACGGGCCGTTGAAATGCGTCAGAGTTATGGCGTCCGACGAAGCAAACATTGGAGGGACCAATGGTTCGCGAACTCGAACTTCTCGCGGTCACTGTCGTGTTCATGTTTCTGGGGGCATGTGTGATGGGTGTCGTTCATTAGAAGACGAACAAGAAGAAGAATTTGAGGCCGGGCCCCAGCGCCCGGCCTTTTTCTTCGCGCCTTCCTACGCCGGAAAGCGCGCGGCATCCTTTTCCAGCGGCAAGCGCAGCGCGTTCGTGACGAACGAGACCATGTGATAGAAGCCGGTCAGCACGATCAGTTCGATCAATTGCTCTTCCGTGAAATTTTCCCGCAGCAATTTCCATAGCGTGTCGTTCACGTCGGCGTCGTCATGCAGCGCATCCACCAGGCGGACAAGCAGCGCTTCGCTCTTCGACCACACCGGATCGCGCGCGCCGCCATGCACGGTGGAATGAATCTGCTGCGGCGTGAGGCCGGAGGCTTCGGCGAAGAAGGCGATATGCACGCCCCACTCGTACTCGCTGCCGCAGCGCGCGGTGGCGCGGTTCACCACGATCTCGCGCTCGCGCAGAGAGATGGAGCCCTGGTCGAGCAATCCGCCCGCCATGAAGCGCTGAAAGACGCGCGGATTGCGCGCCAGCGTGGTGAAAAGCACGAGCGGCGGAACGCCCAATGGCATGATGCGGGTGAGCGCGGCTTCGATTTCGGGGGTGTAAGGCGCCTCAGCCGCGGCGATGCGAGGAATTGTCATGGTTCCGTCTCCTGTTTTTTGCTATCAAAACAGTAGCGCACGGCGCGGGAGGGTGCTATTAAATTCATAGCGAAGCTTTCATGACGAAACGGATTCCGAAACCGGGCCAACCGGTGCGCGGCTCCCGGAGCGGACGCGCGGGCATGGCGTTGTTTGAGCTATTGGGACGCCGCTGGGCGCTGCGCGTGATCTGGGAGTTGCGCGAGAACCGCCACCTGAACTTTCGCGAGCTGCTCGCGGCCTGTGTGATCGCGCCGAGCGTGCTGAACACGCGGCTGGCCGAATTGCGCGAGATGAAGCTCGTGCAGCTTAGCGATGACGGCTATGCACTCACAAAGCAGGGCGCGGCGCTGCTGCACCTGTTGATGCCGCTGCACGACTGGGCGGACGATTGGGCCAAATCGCTGAAGGACTAATGCGCGTCCGCCGGCGTGATGTAGAGGTTCTTCTCGCCGTAAGCGATGTAGAGATGCAGCTTGCTCAGGATCGAGAACCCGAGGAGCACATTCGGCACGGCGTTGCCGCCCAGAAACGTCGATTTCGAATCCGACACCAGAATGACGTGCGGATTGTTCACCGTCAGCCCGCCCAAGGAGAGCGTCTTGAACGGATAGCTGTAACCGAAAACGCTTTTTCCGTCGTCGTCCTTTACCGGCTTGAGATCGGGGCTCTTGGGATCGATGTGATAGAGGCGCTCCGCCGTTTCGAGACTCATCGTGGTGTAAGGCGCGCCCGTATCGACCGTGGCGTCGATGGCCTGGCCGTCCAGGGTGAGTTGCGTCTCGATATGGTGGATGTCGTCGATATGGAACGGGATGGACACGAAACTGTCCCGCGTCCAGTAGACGACACCGCCATAACAATGCGTCTGCGAGAAGATCGAGAATTTCCTGTTCGCGAAATCGAAATCGATGTCGTTGGCGGCGAGGATATTCGGCGCCAGAAGGCCGTCCACGCCGTCCTCCAACGCACCGTCCGGCAACACCGCGAAATAGTAGCGATAGGCGTTCAGCGTTCCGACGGAGATGCGCGATGCCATCGCCATCTTCGTGCTGTGGATTCCACCGAACATCACGAATTCAGACCACATCTGCGGGTGCAGTGGCAGGCCCAGCTTATGCGCCGCGGACTCCGAAAGCATGGAGAACGCGCCGCCCGTGTCGACGATGAGATTCTCCGCCTCGCCGTTGACCGTCACGGGCACCAAGGCGTGACCGTCCTTCAGTTGCATGTCGAGCGTTGTCAGCTTCTGCAGCGTGCATGGCGCGGCTTGCGCTGACGCAACAGCAGAAAACAGCAGTGCGAAGACTGCCGGGATCATAATCTTCATTGCCAACCCCCGAGATCGACCCTAGTCGAGGGATAGACCAATCTCAATACAGATCACGCCGCGTCTTTCGCGCGAGGGTCGTAGTTAAGGATAGGAGACAACCAACGTTCGGCGGTGGCCATGTCCCAGCCCTTTCGCCTGGCATAATCCTCGACCTGATCGCGCTCGATCTTGCCGGTGCCGAAATAGCGGCTGGCGGGGTGCGAGAAATAGAAGCCGCTCACCGCCGAGCCCGGCCACATCGCGAAGCTTTCCGTCAGCTTGATGCCGGCTTTCGCTTCCGCATCCAGCAGTGTGAACAGCGTGCCCTTCTCGGTGTGATCCGGCTGCGCGGGATAGCCCGGCGCGGGGCGGATACCGCGATATTCCTCCTTGATGAGATCGGCGTTGGAGAAATTCTCGTCCGCCGCGTAACCCCAGAATTCCTTGCGCACGCGCTCGTGCATGCGTTCAGCGAAGGCTTCGGCCAGGCGATCCGCCAGCGCACGCAGCAGGATGGCGGAATAATCGTCCTTCTCCGCTTCGAAGCGCTTGATGTGCTCGTCCTCGCCATGGCCGGCCGTCACCGCGAAGCCGCCGATGAAATCCGCAGCCATACCGATGGGCGCGATGAAATCGGAGAGCGCCTGGTTCGGCTTGTCGCTTTCGCGGCTCATCTGCTGGCGGATGGTGTGCAGCCGCTGGATCGGGAATTTGCGCGCCTTGTCACCGTAGACGACGATATCGTCGCCGTCGCTGTTCGCGGGCCAGAAACCGACCACGGCTTTCGCGGTGAGCCACTTCTCGTCCACGATCTTCTTCAGCATCGCCTGCGCGTCTTTATAGAGTCCGCGCGCGGCTTCGCCGACCTTGTCGTCTTCGAGGATGGACGGGAATTGGCCCGCCAGTTCCCAGGTCTGGAAGAACGGCGTCCAGTCGATGTAATTGACCAGTTCACCAAGATCGTAGGGACCATACTGCTTCGTGCCGAAATAGGTGGGCACCGGCGGCGTGTAATTCGCCCAGTCGATCTTTTCCTTGTTCTCGCGCGCCTGTTGGATCGTCAGACGACGCCCCGGCGACCGCGCGGCGCTGTGGCGCGCGGCGATCTCTTCATATTCCTTGCGCGTGCTGGAAACGAAGTCCTGCTTCAGCGTCTTGGACAACAGCGAAGACGCCACGCCCACCGCGCGCGAAGCGTCGGTGACATAGACCGTTTGCCCCTTCGTGTACCCGGGATTGATCTTCACCGCAGTATGCACTTTGGACGTGGTCGCACCGCCGATGAGCAGCGGAATATCAAAGCCCTGCCGCTCCATCTCGTTGGCGACGTGCACCATCTCGTCCAGTGAGGGCGTGATGAGGCCGGACAGGCCGATGATGTTGGCGTTGGCTTCGCGCGCGGTGTCGAGGATCTTCTGCGCCGGCGTCATCACGCCGAGATCGATCACCTCGTAGCCGTTGCATTGCAGGACCACGCCCACGATGTTCTTGCCGATGTCGTGGACATCGCCCTTCACCGTGGCCATGACGATCTTGCCGGCGGGTTCTTTGCCGCCGCTCGCGGCTTTCTCTTCTTCCATAAAGGGCAGCAGATGCGCGACGGCCTTCTTCATCACGCGCGCGGACTTCACCACCTGCGGCAGGAACATCTTGCCCGAGCCGAACAGATCGCCGACGACATTCATCCCCGCCATCAGCGGGCCCTCTATCACGTCCAGCGGCTTGGAGGCTTCCAGACGCGCGGCTTCGGTATCTTCCACCACATAGGCGTCGTTGCCATGCACCAGCGCGTGCGACAAACGTTCGTTCACCGGCAGCGAGCGCCACGCCAAATCCTCGACTTTCGCCGCGGCGCCGCCGCCTTTGTATTGCTGCGCAAGCTCGAGCAGCTTTTCCGTCGCGTCGGGCGAGCGGTTGAACAGCACATCTTCAATCGCCTCGCGCAGCGGTGTGGGGATGTCCTGATAAACCGTGAGCTGACCGGCGTTGACGATGCCCATATCCATGCCCGCTTTGATGGCGTGGAACAGGAAGATGGAGTGCATCGCTTCGCGCACGGTGTCGTTGCCGCGGAAGGAGAACGAGAAGTTCGACACGCCGCCGGACACATGCGCCAGCGGCATCTCCTGCCGGATCACGCGCGTGGCTTCAATGAAGGCGTGGCCGTAATCATTGTGCTCTTCGATGCCGGTGGCGACGGCGAAGATGTTTGGATCGAAGATGATGTCTTCCGGCGGGAAACCGACCTTGTTCACCAGCACGTCATAAGCGCGGCGGCAGATCTCCACCTTGCGTTCGAACGTGTCGGCCTGCCCCGTTTCGTCGAACGCCATCACGACGACAGCGGCACCGTAGCGCATTACCTGTTTGGCGTATTTGATGAACGCGTCCTCGCCTTCCTTCAGCGAGATGGAGTTCACGATGGGCTTGCCTTGCGTGCATTTCAGGCCCGCTTCGATGACCGACCATTTGGACGAGTCGATCATCACCGGCACGCGCGCGATATCCGGCTCTCCCGCCGCCATGTTGAGGAAGCGGCGCATCGCGGCTTCGGAGTCGATCAGGCCTTCATCGACATTGATGTCGATGACCTGCGCGCCGTTCGCCACCTGATCGCGCGCCACGGTGAGCGCGCCTTCGTAATCGTTGGCGGCGATGAGCTTGCGGAACTTGGCGGAGCCCGTGATGTTGGTGCGCTCGCCGACATTCACGAAATTGGTCTCGGGCGTGAGCGTGAACGGCTCAAGGCCCGACAGACGCATGTAGCGGGGCTTCTCCGGAATCTTGCGCGGCGTGATGCCTTTCACCGCTTCGCCGAACGCCTTGATGTGCGGGGGCATGGTGCCGCAACAGCCGCCGACGATGTTGACCAGGCCGGACTGGGCGAACTCGCCGATCATCGCCGCCATCATCTCGGGCGTCTCGTCATAGCCGCCGAATTCGTTCGGCAGGCCGGCATTGGGATGCGCGCTGACCAGCGTGTCCGCCGCCTGGTTGAGATCGTCCACATAGGGGCGCAGTTCTTTCGCACCCAGTGCGCAGTTCAGACCCACCGCGAACGGCTTGGCATCACGCACGGAATGCCAGAAGGCTTCCGGCGTCTGGCCCGTCAGCGTGCGGCCGGACAGATCGGTGATCGTGCCGGAAATCCAGATCGGCAGTTCCTCGCCCGCTTCGTCGAACACCTGCTTGATCGCATAGATCGCCGCCTTGGCGTTCAGCGTGTCGAAGATCGTTTCGATCATGATCACGTCCGCGCCGCCCTTGATGAGACCGCGCGTCGCGTCCGCATAGGTATTGCGCAATTCGTCGAAGGTCACATTGCGGAAGGCGGGATCGTTCACGTCCGGCGAGATGGACGCCGTGCGATTCGCCGGGCCCAGCACGCCCGCCACGAGCCGTGGCCGGGACGAGGTACTCATCGAATCGCACACCTCGCGCGCCAGCCGCGCACCGGCTTCGGCCAGTTCCGGCACCAGATGCTCCAAGCCATAATCGGCCTGCGACATGGACAGCGTGTTGAAGGTGTTCGTCTCGATGAAATCCGCGCCGGCTTCCAGATATTGGCGGCCGATGTCGCGGATGATCTCCGGCTTGGTCAGCGTCAGAAGATCGTTGTTGCCTTTCAGATCGCTCGGATGATTGTCGAAACGCGGCCCGCGAAAATCGCTCTCGCCAAGGCCATAGCCTTGAATCATCACGCCCCAGGAGCCGTCGAGCAGCAGGATGCGCTCACGCGCTTCCTTCTTCATCCATGCGATACGCGATGGGCGGTCAAACGACATGACGATCTCTCTTTTCCTCCCCCGTTTTACGGGGGAGGTGGCGCGCGCGAAGCGCGTGACGGAAGGGGTGGCGGGAGATGAGAAGGAAGCGCGCGGCCATCGTCACCCCCTCCGTCGGGCTTCGCCCGCCACCTCCCCCGCACCGGCGGGGGAGGA
>DATCRK010000084.1:0-41987 GCA_036569005.1 Rhizomicrobium sp.
GTGCGAACTGCATTGCGGCTCCGCCGTCACCGCCACTCTGCTCGCCGGCTGCAATCCGCTGGGCGATTTCCATGCGGTCGACACGCGCGCACCTTTGTTGGAGCGCGGCCGCAAGCTGGCAGCAGACGCGAACGTTCGCAACATCGCCTTCCACGAGCTTGGCATAGAGCAGGCGCTTTCCGCGTCGTTCCCGATGTTCGATTACATCGTGCTCAACGGCATCTACTCCTGGGTGCCGCTGATGGAGCGCGGGCTGATCCTCGCCTTCGTCCGCAAATTCCTGAAGCCCGGCGGTGCGGTGCTGGTGACATACAACGCGCGCCCCGGCTGGAACCGGCTCGATCCCTTTCGCCGCATCTTCCGTGAAGCCACGCGCGGCAAGAACGTCGATCCGAAAGCCCGCTTCGAAGCGGCGCGCGAGATCTACGCGAAACTTCTCGAAGCCAAAGCACCGGCCATCGCGGCCACCGGCATCACGCCGGCCGCCATCTCGGAGATCGAGCGCATCCCGCTGGAGGTCATCGCGGCGGATTACGCCAACGATTTCGCAGAACCGCTTTATGCCACCGAAGCATTCTCCGACTTCGCGGCCATCGATTGCGTGTTCGCGGGTCCGATAGAGATGTCCGAATCTGCGGCGGTGCTGATGCAGCACGAGCCGTTCAAGTCCGCGATGGAACGCATGCCGCATGCCGCCGGCCGCGAGCTGGCGAAGGACATGCTGCGCGACACGCATTTCCGCCGCGATGTGTTTGTGCGCGGCGGGCGGCGCATGGCCGCGGACAACCGCGCCATGGTGATGACCGGCCTTGCTTTCGCGCTGGAGCAATCCGCCGCCACGACGCGCTATGAATCGAACATGCCCTATGGCGACATTCGTTTCGACAACCCGCATGCGCAGGCGCTCGTCGGCGCGCTGGAACGCGCGCCGCGCACGCTGGGCGATCTCATCGCCGACGGCATGGCGCGCGGCACGGAAGCGGATGCCATCGTCGCCAATGTGCACGCGCTGCTGCTCACGGGGCAGATCCGGCCCGTCTATCGCGCGACGCCGGATGCTGAGAAGAGCGCCCGCGCCTTGCGCGCCGCCATCCGCGACCGCGCGGGCACGCCGGATGCGATCGGCTTCCTGCCGTCAGCATATGGAACGGCGTTCGGCGTTCCGGTGCCCGATCAGATATTCCTCGGCCTGCCGCGCAGCATGCCGGCGGATGAAATGGCGCGCACGGCATCGGAGAAACTGCCGCCGATAGGCGATGTCGTGGTCCAGCGCGCACGCGCCTTCGCGCACAATCTTCCGCGTTACGACGCCTTGGGTATTGCTACCTGAGGTTGCGAATCAACTACTTGCACACCTAAATAAAATTTGAAGTATAGGTAAAGTTAAAGCGGCGTCCCGCGCTGCGCGTATTTGCGTTTCAAAACACAGTTTCAAGTTTCCAAAAGAACCGGGGGTATGCCCGGCGTCTAAGGCTGTCTTTTATTTTCTGCAGTTGGGGGTGGGGATGCTAGTTGGGAAATCATCGGGTGCCAACGCCTGTCTTCCGCGTCGTTTCCCCGTGGGACCTGAAGAATATTTAGCGGACCTCTATTTTCCGGCGACTGACGGGGTAATCCTCGCAGGCGATCTCACGCACGCACCGGAATTTCGGGAGCGCTATGGCGCCAATTTGCAGATCGCCGCCTGCGCCCCAAGGGTTGTTCTCGCGGTCATCGAGCGCCACTTCCGCGAAACATTCCGCCATCGCGCCGTCAGCGACCTGGCGGAAGCGGAGCCGGGACTCTCGGCAGCCACGGTCATCACAACGGGCCAACTCAAAGTCTTTGGAATATTTCTGACCGTTATTCTTCTGATGCTCTTCGCCGTGCCGCGATTTTCCGAAGTCGCTTTGACGGCTCTCTTCGCTGTTGTCTTCACAGCCAACGCTGTCTTTCGCGCTGTCCTGCTATGGGTCGGCGAAGCTGGGCACGAATCCGCATCTGAAGCGTCCGCCGTTCCAGACGAGCGGCTTCCGATCTACTCCATTCTCGTTCCCCTTTATCGCGAAGCGAATGTGATGCCTGCGCTGGTGCGCTCGCTGCGTGCGCTGGATTATCCAAAGGATCTTCTGGACATCAAACTCATCGTCGAATGCGATGACGACGAGACCGCAGTCGTCGCGGATGCGGTCGCCACGCTCCACTCCTGTTTCAGCGTCATTCGTGTGCCGCCGGGAACGCCGCGCACAAAACCGCGCGCCTGCAACTACGCGATGCCGTTTGCGCTTGGAGAATTCACCGTCATCTTTGACGCGGAGGACCGGCCGGAACCGGACCAATTGCGGAAAGCTGTCACCGCTTTTCGCGCGATGCCGGACAGCGTCGCTTGTCTTCAGGCGCGTCTGAATTTCTACAACGCGAACGAGAACTGGCTAACACGGATGTTCGCATTGGACTACGCATTGTGGTTCGATTATCTGCTGCCGGGTCTCGACCGGCTCAACATTCCCATGCCGCTCGGCGGCACCTCCAACCATTTTCGCACGGAAGCGCTGCGTGCAATCCATTGTTGGGATCCCTACAACGTCACCGAAGACGCCGACCTCGGCATCCGTCTCGCCCGCGTCGGTCTGCGCGTGCGCACGCTCGACTCCACGACCTTCGAGGAAGCGACGAACAGTTTGGGGAACTGGCTCCGTCAGCGTTCACGCTGGCTGAAAGGCTACATGCAGACCTGGCTCGTCCACATGCGCTCGCCGGTGACTCTTGTGCGCAATGCTGGCCTCGGCGGCTTTGTCGGCTTCCAGCTTTTCGTCGGCGGCACATTTTTGTCGGCGCTCGTCAATCCGATACTGTGGGCGATCTTCCTGACGTCGGAAATCTTCGGTGCGCCGCTCACCGGTGCTGCCGCACATGTCTCCATCCTCGGCCTTGCGGCGGGGAATAGCCTGTTCGCTTATCTCGCGATGTTGGGCCCGTTCCGGCGCGGCTGGCTCGAGCTGGCGCCTTACGGGCTCACGGCACCGGTATATTGGCTGCTGATCTCCTGCGCAGGCGCGCGTGCGCTCTGGCAGTTGATCACGCGTCCCTGGCATTGGGATAAGACGGCTCACGGCCTCAGCAAAATCTGCGGGGCCGCATGATCTCGGTTATTCCAAGCCTGTGCGTTTTCACGCTGTTGGTGGCATTCATTGGCGTTCGCTTGCGCGCCGTGGGCTATGCGTGGGCGCTCTCCGCAACGCTTCTTTTCATGCTGGCGTTGCAGCTTCTGACAGCGCTCACCGCTGCGTCGCTTTCCGCGCTCGCGCTTGCGCTGGTGTTGTCGCTGGTCGCGGCGTCGGCAGGGTCGCTTGCGCGCGCGCAGACGGCCCGGCGTGTCGTTACGCTCGGGGCCTCGCTGGCGGCGACGCAGATCGTCAGTCCGGTGGGCGTGATCGTCACCGCAATCCTCGCCCCCGCATTGGCTTTTCTGCGGTCATCGGGCGAAACGCGGTTTCGCAATGCAGGACTTCTGGTCCTGCTTCTCTTCATTCCCGTCGCGGCGGCGTTGCTGCTGGCCTATCTGGCGAACATGTTTCGTTTCGATTTCGCGGTGCTGATGAACGGCCCCTTCGATCACATTCTCTCCGCCCGCGTTTTCGATCCCGAATCGCCGCGCGTGAACGGCGCGATCAACGCGCTTGCGCTGATAGTGATCGCGTTTCCGGTCTGGTTCGTCGCCGCGTTCCATCGCCAGGCGCGCATCGTCGCTACCGTCACATCGGCGCTGCTCATCGCGGTTGTGATGATGGCGTTGCTGCAGCGGTCGCATTCGCTCGGTGCCTTTGCGCCGTCGCTCGCAGGCCTGTCCTATCTGGCGCTGGCGGAAGCCGGGCCCGAAGCGATGTTGCCGGAACAAGCCGTCCTCTTCGCCGCATTTTCCGCGATCGTCTCATGGCTTTTCATCGCTGTTCCTGTCTGACGGCGGCGTTCCTGCTGCTGTACCCTTCGCTCGCGCACGCAGGCGCGTGGACGCTCGATGCGCATGAGGGGCAGATCATCGCGGCGACCACCATAAGCGATGCAACCAGGAGCTTCGATGCAAACGGCAATCCGACGGACGACGTGACCTTCCGCAAGACGTTTGCATCGGCCTATGTCGAGTATGGCTGGACAGACTGGCTCACGCTCATCGCCGTTCCGGAATATGCCGATGCCCTGTCTGCGGGCGCTGGCCGGATGACGGAGCGCGCTCGCGACTTCGCCTTCAGCGGCGGCGCGCGGGTGCGCCTGCTCGATGACGACGGCGTGCTGTCCCTGGAAGCGATTGCGCGAAGCGCGGGCGCCTTCGAGTTGGACACCTCATTCCGGCAGAAGCCGGGCGAAGAGCTTGAATTGCGTGCGCTTTATGGAACCCATTTCGAACTGTTCGGGCGTGACGGCTGCTTCGACGCGGAGATCGCGCAGCGTTGGACCACGGGCGGTCGTCCCAATGAGACGCCTATCGATCTGACGGCGATCTACGATGTCGGGTGGAAGACACAAGCGCTGGTGCAAAGCTTCAACGTCATCAGCGAAGGGGCAGGCAAGCCGCCCTTCGTCCATTATCGCTATCATAAGCTGGCACTTTCGCTGGTCAGGCCGGTGTGGGGCCGGACCTCGTTGCAACTGGGCGGCTTCATCTCCCCGGCTGGCCAGAACGCTCTGGAAGAAAAGGGCGTTTTCCTCTCGATGTGGACAAAGTTTTAGGGCCCGCGACGGCCGGTCTCACTTGTTAATGAGAATGAGTTGCGGGTAAATTCCGGCGGGATTCGAGGTGACCGGATGATCCGCTTCTCTTTGGCCGCCGGCGCGATACTCGCGCTCTGTGTCTCGTCCGGCGCGTTCGCTGCGCAGGAGTTCTATGTCGGCGAGCCCGTGGTGAAAGACGGCATGCAGATCGTTCCCAACTATCTCACCGGCATCGAGATGGATCGCATGCCGCCGGGCATGGCAATGGGAAAGAACGCGGTGCATCTGGAAGCCGATGTTCACGCCACCAGTGCGGAGACGCACGGCTTTCACGAAGACGAGTGGATTCCCTATCTCACCATCAAATTCACCCTCATCAAGCCCGGCACGAGTTTCAAGGAGAGTGGGCAGCTTTATCCGATGACTGCCGGCGACGGCCCGCATTACGCGAACAATGTCGCGATGGCCGGGCCGGGCAAATACAAGCTCACCTATGAGATTCTGCCGCCATCGAGCAACGGCTTCATCCGCCATGTGGACAAGGCGAGCGGCGTTCCGGATTGGTGGAAGCCCATCACCGCAAGCTGGGATTTCGACTATCCCAGCAAGACGAAATGAGGACGACAATGAGAACGCTTCTTCTGGCTTTTGTCGCGCTCGCGACCGCCACGCCTGCGCTGGCCGACGCGCCGATCGAGATGACGCTGAAGGATCACAAATTCACGCCGGCGCAGGTCACGGTGAAGGCGGGCGAGCCCATCACCATTCATCTCACTAACAAGGACGCGACGGCGGAGGAGTTCGACTCCTCCGCGCTGAAGGTGGAGAAGGTCGTCGCGGGCAATAGCGACGGCATGGTGCGCATCCGCCCGTTGTCGCCGGGCAAATATCCGTTCATGGGCGAATATCATTCTTCGACGGCGCAGGGCGTCGTGATCGTGAAGTAACATGCTTGCAACGCTCGTCATCGTTTTTCGTGAAGTCATCGAGGCCGGTCTGATCGTCGGCATCGTGCTGGCTGCGACCCAAGGCGTTCCGCGCCGTAGTCTCTGGGTGAGTTACGGCATCATCGGTGGCGTGCTCGGCGCGTGTCTCGTTGCCGCGTTTGCGGGCGAGCTTGCATCGCTGTTTGAAGGCTCGGGGCAAGAGATCTTCAACGCCACGATCCTGCTGCTCGCCGTGTGCATGCTCACCTGGCACAATGTCTGGATGGCTGGTCACGGCCGCGAGATGGCGCGCGAGATGAAAGCCGTTGGCGCGGACGTGTCTGCGGGCAAACGTTCATTGGCCGCACTCGCCATCGTCGTCGGCGTCGCGGTGCTGCGCGAAGGTTCCGAAGTCGTTCTCTTTCTCTATGGCATCGCCAGCCAGGGCGGCACGTCGCAGTCGGCGATGCTGATCGGCGGCGCGCTTGGCGTGGCCGCCGGAGCGGGCGTTTCCGCGCTGATGTTCCTTGGCCTTCTGCAAATTCCCGCGGGCAAATTGTTCAGCGTCACGGCGTGGTTGATTACGCTGCTGGCCGCCGGTATGGCAGCGCAGGCGGTGTTGTTCCTGCAGCAGGGCGGCTATCTGCAGGTGCTGCAGAGCACGGTGTGGGATACGTCCTGGCTGCTTTCGCAGGATTCCATCGCCGGGCGCCTGCTGCACACATTGATCGGATACAGCGATGCGCCGAACGGTGCGCAACTCATCGCCTATGTCGCCACGATCGCGATCATCATGGGCCTGACGCGCTGGGAACATGCGCGCCATCCGCGCGGCAATTCCATTCCCAAACCCGCCTGACAAAAGGAAACGCCGCGAGTCCCCGATGACTCGCGGCGTTTTGAGCCATTAGGCTCGTCCCGCATCAGCGCGGCGGTGGCGGCGGACCATTGTCGTCGTCATCGTCCGGTCCATTGTCGTAACCTGGAGGCGGTCCTCGATCGTCGTTGTATCCCTGCGGCGGCCCCTGATCGTCGTCATCGGGGCCGTTGTATTGATCGCGCGGCGCCGGGCCGTTGTTGTAACCGGGCGGAGGACCGCGATCGTCGTCGCTATAACCCGGCGGCGGACCCTGATCGGAATCGTCGTCCTGATCGTAGCCTTGCTGTTGCGCATCCGGCGTCGGCGTCACGGCACGCCACGGGCCCCGGCACGACTTCACATACGGATAATATCCGGCCGGGTTGTTGCAGTAGTACCAGTAGTACCCGCCATCGCCCGGTTCGGCGCCGTAGCCCGGCGGCGTGTAATCGCCATAGCCGTCGCCGCCATCGTAATAGTCGTCATCGTAGTAGTAATCCGAGACGTAGCCGGGATACGGATAGACCGGCTGGTCGTAGAAGAAATAATTGCCGCCGGAATACCACCACCAGCCGTTGCGGCCGTGATGGCGCCCGTGCTGCCAATGGCCGTGCTGCCAGGTGGAGCGATCCTGCGCGTTGAAATGGGCGACGTTGTGATCGTGCAGATTGCCCGCGTTCCAATGCGGATGCGGCGCATTGCCGGCGTGCCCGCCATTGTTGGTGTGCGACCACGCCGCCCAGTTGCCGTTGTGGTTGCCGCTATAGTGATTTCCGCTGCTCGCACCGACATTCGCGTTCGCATTGGCGTGCGCGTTCGCATTGAAGTTCTGTTGCGGCGGCGGGTTGGGATGAGTCCCGCCATTGGAACCGTGCGACCATGCCCAGCTTCCCGGGCTGCTGCGGGTGGGAACGATGTCTTCATGCGCATGCGATTGGCCGCTCGCCGTGAAATGCGCGTGCGGGGGAGGATTGTCGTCCCGCGACCGCGCGATTGCCGTGCCTGCCAGCATCGAAGTTCCGAGCAGCAGGGCCGCGGAAACGCCATAGACCGCTTTCATTCATACCTCATCAAACTGGGTTACTTTCCGGAGACGACTATCGTGAACATCGGCTGAACCCAGCATGAACAGGCTGGTTCATCGTGGCACAACCGGAACGCGCGGTTTCCAGGCCGGTTGCGGAAATGTCTAACGGCTTCGCCCGCAATTCGTTAAGGCCCGCGGCGCTATAAACGCTCATCATACGGAGCATTGCCGTGGGGGCATCCGCGACAGGGAACAATACGGCGCGTCTTTGGCAGCGCGGCGCCACGCGGCGCGCGATCCTCGACGCCGCGCGCCTGGTCGCCGCCCGCACCGAGTCGCTCGATTTCTCTCTGCACACCGTCGCCAAGGAAGCCGGCTTCTCCGTGACCACGGTGTTCGCCTATTTCGCGACGAAGCAGGATCTGGTTGTTGGCGTCATCGCCGACGATCTGGCCAAGCTCGCGGGCGAGATGCGCGACACCTATATGTTCTCGTCGCAAACCGACTCTCATGATCCTGAGTTGGTTCCGTCCGAGGGACCGGCGCCGTCGATCGAACTTGAAGCCGGGCCGGACGCGATCGTGGTGCCGGAAGCGCCCGTTGAGACGGCGATGGAAGAGACCTCCGTCGTTGCCTTCGCGCCGCCGGTCGAAGCGAAATCCGAAAAGCCCGCCGAGCCGCCGCGTGTCGACGCGTGGCTGGAGCGTCGCCTACGCGTGTTCGAAAAATCGCTGACGGACATCGAAACGCGTCTTTCCACCGTGCAGAAGGAAAGCGGCGCGGCGGCGGCACAGGTGGAAGAGAACACGCGCATCTTCGGCGCGCGCCTCGATTCCTCCGAGAAGCGGCTGGGCGAACTGTCCGGCGATCTCACCTCGCGCATGTCGGCGGCGGAGAAGCGTCTGCGCGATGCGCAAACCGAGTTACGCACGAATTTGCTGAACGTCTCCATGCGCGTCGATCAGCTCGAAGCCGCGGCTCGCAACGCAGCGTCACAGACCGGCTACATCCCCCCGGTCGAGATCGCCGAGCCCGTCGAATTCGAGCTGAACGCGTCGCAAACGGAAAAGCCACTGACGGCCGCCGCCGATACCTATCTTTCCGCCGCGCGCGCCGCCGCGAAGACCGCCGCCGCGCTCGCGGAGATGGAACAGGCGGAGAAAGTGAAGAAGCTTCCCACCTGGATGAATCGCACCAACGTGATGATCGCCGGATTGATCGTCGTGTTCTTCATCCTGGGCGCGATGGTGTCTTATGCCATCGGCGAGAACGTAGGCCGCTCGACGCCAATCCGCATCATCGTTCCGCGCGCCGCGCTGCAACACAAATCCGCGCCGGCGAAAACGGCGATGGCGACCCCACTCGACAAACTCTCGGCGCTTGCGGCATCGGGCAATCCGCGCGCGGAGTTGCTGATCGGCTTGCGCTATCTGAAGGGCGACGGCGTCGCGATCGACAAGCGCGAAGCGGCGAAGTGGATATTGAAGGCCTCCGCCGCGCACGATCCGATGGCGCAATATTGGACAGCGGAACTCTTCCAGCATGGCGACGGCGTTGCCCCCGACGCGTCCGAAGCGCTGCGCTGGTACGAAGCCGCGGCCGGGCAGGGCAACCGACAGGCGATGCACGACCTCGGTATCGCTTACGCCGAAGGCCTCGGCACCCAGAAGGATTACGACGAAAGCGCCCGCTGGTTCGCGAAAGCCGCCGCACTGGGCCTCACCAATTCGCAATTCAATCTCGCCGTTCTCTACGAGCGCGGGGAAGGCGTGAAGCAGGATATCGCGGAAGCCTACAAGTGGTATTCTATCGCCGCCGCGAACGGCGACACGGAATCCAAAACGCGCGTCGACGCCATCGCGAGCCAGATGCCGGACAGCAAGCTAGCCGCGGCGAAAGCGGAAGTGGCTGCGTTCAAACCTGCCACGCCCGATCCTGATGCGAATACGACCGCGCGGCCGGGCGCTTAACGATCAACTCTTGTGCCGGCTGTCTGTCGATAGGGTGGTGCCGGCTACAGGACTCGAACCTGTGACCCCCTGATTACAAATCAGGTGCTCTACCAACTGAGCTAAGCCGGCGACGTCGCGGAGATACGCTGCGTCGCGAATCTGCGCAATGGCGGTTCCAGAGGGGTTCACATCGAACTTTGTGCGTCGAGCCGCGCTTCGCAAAATTCCTTTGCGATCAAGAGTTTATGAAAATATAGCCGCTCAGGAAAAATAATTCCTTGACGACCGTGACGGTACCCCCGTACAAACCTTCCAATTCTCGAAATGCGCCCAAAATGCCCCGCGCCGGTCTGAACGACCGGCGCCAAAAGCATTTTGTGCATCTCAAAGGATTATTTGATTTGCGGAACACCCAGGGTCATCCGCTCCGGCATCACGGCGCCGGCGGAGATGATCATCGCCATCGCCTGCTCGGACGACATATCGCTCGCCACCAGTTTCTCGACCGGCACGAGCTGAAGGTAACCGGTCGTGGGATTCACCGCGGTCGGAACGTAGACGGCAGCCATGGTGACGCCCGTCGTCGCATCCACGAAGGTGCGCATCACAAAGCCCAGCGTCTTCGCGCCGTCGCGGGGAAAATCGATCAGCACCACGCGCTGCGCGTTGTCCGGTTTGGTGCGCAGCACGTCCACCAGCTTGCGCGCGGCGGAATACACCGTGTTGGCGAGTGGAATGCGATTGATGACGGCCTCGACATAACCCCACAGCCGCTGCCCGACAACGCGGCTGGTCACGGCGCCGATGATGTAAAGCGCCAGCAGCGTACAGAAGAGGGCGATCACCCATTGCACGCGGCCGTCTTCCAGCACCGGCGTCATGGCGGGGTGCTGCTGCTCGATCGCCTGCGCCAGAACGCCGGCGAAGGGCCGTCCCCAATCGGAAAGCGTCTCCAGGAAGAAGTCGAACACCAGCCAGACCACGACCAGCGGGATAATGGTCAAAAGCCCCGCGATCATGTTCTTCTGGAAATTGGCCTGAAACAGCCAGTTGCGGGTGGGCGGCTTGTCCATTTTCGGCTCGCGGCGCGGCAATCCCGCCCCAGTGGACGGATTCGCGCAGAACCATTATCTCCCGGTTATCACTCCTTTACACAAGCGGCCTGACATGGAACGGATTCTCATCACTTCGGCATTGCCGTACATCAACGGCATCAAGCATCTGGGCACGTTGGTCGGCTCGATGCTGTCGGCCGACGTGTTCGCCCGCTTTAAGAAGGCGCGGGGCCATGAGGTTCTGTTCATCTGCGCCACCGACGAGCACGGCACGCCGACCGAGCTTGCCGCGATGGAGGCGGGCAAAGATGTGCGCACGTTCTGCGACGAACAGCATTTGCTGCAGAGAGCCGCTTGCGAGAAGTTCGAGCTCGGCTGGGATTATTTCGGCCGCTCCTCCAGCCCGCAGAACCACGAGCTGACCCAGCATTTCGCGCGCCAACTCTGGAAGAACGGTTTCCTGGAGGTCCGTACCACCAAGCAGGTCTATTCCAACGCCGACGGACGCTTTCTGCCGGATCGCTATGTCATAGGCACATGCCCGCATTGCGGCTACGAAAAAGCGCGCGGCGACCAGTGCGAGAACTGCACCCGCGTGCTCGACCCCATCGACCTTATCAAGCCGCGTAGCGCAGTGTCCGGATCGGAAGACATCGAGATCCGCGATTCCAGCCACCTGTTCCTGAAGCAGTCGGAATTCGTGCCGCAGCTTCGCCAATGGATCGACAGCCACAAGAACGGGTGGTCGAACATCGTCTATTCCATTGCCAACAAATGGCTGGAAGAGGGCTTGCAGGATCGCGGCATCACACGCGATGTCGATTGGGGCGTGCCGGTGCCGGACGACATCGCGAACGGCCAACTCAAGGGCAAGGTGTTCTACGTCTGGTTCGACGCGCCCATCGAATATATCGGCGCGACGAAGGAATGGGCGGACGCGAAGGGTAAGCACAATTCGTGGAAGTCGTGGTGGTACGGCGAGGAATCGAAAGACGTCCGCTATTACGAATTCATGGGCAAGGACAACGTCCCGTTCCACACGGTGGGCTTCCCCGTCACCATCATGGGCTCGGGCGAGCCGTGGAAGCTTGTCGACCAGATCAAGGGCTTCAACTGGCTCAACTACTACGGCGGCAAGTTCTCCACCTCGGAGCATCGTGGCGTGTTCATGGATTCCGCTATCGAAATCCTGCCGGCGGATTATTGGCGGTATTACCTGATGGCGAACGCGCCGGAGAGTTCGGACTCGTCCTTTACCTTCGAGCATTTCGCCTCGGTGGTGAACAAGGATCTGGCGGACGTGCTTGGCAACTTCGCCAGCCGCATCACCAAGTTCTGCATCGCGCGTTTCGACGGCAAGGTGCCGGGCGAAGGCGAGTATGGCGACGAGGAAAAGGCGCTGATCGCGGAGCTCGAAAAGCGTGTTGCGCAGTACACGGAATATTTCGAGGCCATCGAGTATCGCAAGGCGCTGGCCGAACTGCGCGCCATCTGGGTGGCCGGCAACGAATATCTCACCCGCGCCGCGCCGTGGACGCATATCAAGACCGATCGCGCGAAAGCGGCGGTGGCGGTTCGCATGGGCCTGAATCTGGTGCACACCTTCTCGCATCTGGCGTGGCCGATCATGCCAACCATGGCGCGCAAGATTCACGAGACGATCCAGCCCGTCGCCGGCGATGCGGCGGTCATTCCGTGGCCGTCCGATCCGATGGCGAAGGAGCTCGATCAGCTCGAAGCTGGGCAAACGATCCGAGCGGCGGATGTGCTGTTCGCCAAGATTACGGACGAGCAGATCGCGGAATGGACCGCGCGTTTCGGAGGTACGGAGCAGGCATGACGATTTCGGTGCGCCGTCTCGACGTGCCGGACGTCCCGGCGCTGCGCGAACTGCGTCTGGAATCCCTGCGTCTGCATCCGGAATGTTTCGGCGCCGATCTGGAAACGGAAGAAGTCATGACGGTCGCGGACATGGCGGCGCGCATGCACACCGGATATTCCTTCGGCGGTTTCGTGGATGACGAATTATCCGGCCTTGTCGTCTTCGTGAAGCCCAACCGGAAGAAGACCGGCCACACCGGCGAACTTGGCGCGATGTATGTGCGTGCCAACGCACGCGGCAGCGGTCTTGCGGATGCGCTGGTTGAAGCGGTGATCGACCAAGCGGTGGCCACCGGCACGGAGCAGATCAAGCTGACGGTGAATGCCGAGAACCCGCGCGCCATCAAGCTCTATGAGCGCCATGGCTTTCGCACGATCGGCCGTTATCCCAATTCCCTCCGCGTGGGCGGCAAGACCTACGAAGAGCTCATCATGCTGCGAACCGTTTCCCCCTCCGATTAGGGAAGGGGGGAGGGGCGCTATGGAATCTGAAAAACAAAGATCACGATCTCGCGCTGACGCTGCGAAGACCCACCAGATATCGATTTAGGGCAAAACCGGAATCGCAAAAATCGACATTCAATTCCGGCGGGATCAGTCCACCAGCGTCGACCATCCGGCGGGACCGAGCGCTTCCAGCGGGCGATAGCGCGACTTGTAATCCATCTTCTCGCTACCTTGGATCCAGTAGCCGAGGTAGACGTAAGGCAATCCCTTCGCCCGCGCCGCCTCGATGTGATCCAGGATCATGAACGATCCCAGGCTCCGTGGATCCAGACCGGGATGGAAGAACGAATAGACCATCGATAGCCCGTCCCGCAGCACATCGGTCAGCGCGCAGGCCATCAACTGGCCCTGATCGCTGCCATCGCCTTGCTGGCGGTATTCGACGATGTGCGTGTTGACGGGCGTCTCCTCGACCATCGCGACATAGTCGAAAAGCCCCATGTCGCTCATGCCACCGCCAGCGTGGCGCGCGTCGAGATAGGTGCGCAGCAGCGCGAACTGCTCGCGCGTCGCTTCGGCCGGCACTTCGGTGCGCACGAGATCGGAATTGCGCTTGAGGATTCGCTTCTGGCTGCGTGAAGGTTCGAATTCCTTCGCCACCACACGCACGGACACACAGGCGGAACAGCCATCGCAAGCAGGCCGGTAGGCGATCATCTGGCTGCGGCGGAAACCGGAATGAGTGAGCGCTTCGTTGAGCGGCTGTGCCAGGCTTCCGGAAAGACGGGCGAAGACTTTTCGTTCGATGCGTCCGGGAAGATAGGGGCAGGGACCGCCGGGCGTCAGAAAAAACTGCGGCAGCCGTGCCGTGCGCTGTTCCGTCAACTCGTCCACCCAACCGGTGTCATCGTCGAAAGTATGACAGTGATTTGCCGTTTAATACCAGAGTGTTCGCCGAAACTTTTGTGCTTAAGGCTTAATGCCTTGCGGCACCGGCGGCGCTTCCTTCATCAGCAGGATGGTGATGCGGCGGTTCGCGGAGGCGTTCGGGTCCTCCGGCAGGAGCGGTTCCGAACCGGCCTTGCCAGCGACTTCATAAATGCGGTCGTTGTTGACGCCGGAGCCGGTCAGGATCGCCCGCGCGGCGTTGGCGCGCGCGGCAGACAACTCCCAGTTCGTCGTGCCGTCGGCACCGTGGAACACCGCGCCGTCGGTGTGGCCGCTGATCGAAATGCGATTGGGCAGCCGGTCGATGATCTTGGCGACGGCATCCAGCATCTTGCGCGTGTAAGGCATCGGCTGGGCCGTTCCCGGCGCGAACATCGGGCGTTGGTCCTGATCGACGAGCTGGATGCGCAGGCCGTCTGTCGTCTGCTCGACGATCACCTGGCGCGAGAGCGCCGCGATGTCCGGCATGTCTTGCATCGCCTGATGGATCGCCTGCGCCGCGGTGGCGAAGTCTTCGTCGCGCGCGGAGGGCAGGGCCTGTTCCAGATGCTGGTCGCTCTGCACCTGCGATTGCGGCGCGGTACCCTGTGCATCGGTCGAGCCGCCCTTGTTGGTGTCATTGGTCTTGGTGCTCGTCTTCTCGGCGTTCTGGGGTGGAGAATTCTTGGGCGTGATGGCGATGGAGCCGCCGGCTTGTGCACCCGCTTTGCCGCTGATCGTGCCGCCCAGCACGCCGCCGGCGCCGCTGGTGGTCTGCGAGATGCTCTGGGCCGAGAAATAATCCGCGATGCCGCGTTTCTGCTCCGGGGTCGTCGTGTTGATGAGCCACATGAGAAGGAAGAAGGCCATCATCGCCGTAACGAAGTCGGCATAGGCCACTTTCCACGCGCCGCCATGATGGCCGCCGTGACCGCCCTTCTTGATCTTCTTGATGATGACGGCGCCGTCGCTCGCCATGTTGCCCTCTGCGCATACCCATAGGCCGCAGCGTCAATCCCCGGGGTTCTTCCCCCGGTGGCACGCCTCGCCTAACTTTCGGTCCGAAGAATGCCCCGAACCCTCTTAAGCAACCGTTAGGCCGCCCGTATGAGCTTCGATACACGCGCATTTCGCCAGGCTTTGGGCTGTTTTCCGACGGGGGTAGCGGTGGTCACCATGTCCGGGGACGATACCCGTCATAAGGGAATCACGGTCAATTCCTTCACCTCGGTCTCACTGGATCCGCCGCTGGTTCTATGGTGCATCGACCGCAAATCGGATCGCTTCGCGGCGTTCACGAAGGCGAGCGCCTATACGATCAGTCTTCTGGGTACGATCCACGAAGAAGTCTCGTCGCGCCTCGCCAAGCAGGGCGCGCACAGTCTCGACGGCATCGACTTGATCCAGACCAAACTGGGCCCGCCAGCGCTATCCGATGCTCTGGCGTTCTTCGAATGCGAAAGCGAGGCGGTGCATCAGGGCGGCGACCACGCGATCCTCGTCGGCCGCGTAGTGCGTTTCGCGAAACGCGAAGCCGGCGCGCCGTTGGTGTTCTTCCAGGGGCGCTACGGTGCACTCGCCGAGCAGGCCTGAAAAAAACGCCGCCGGAGGTGTCTCCGGCGGCGTGTAAGTTTGAAGGAATGAACCTTCAGGGGGAAAATTACCAGCGAAGCTGACCGAACAGGCCGATTTCGTCGTAGTGGCCTTTCGGATCCAGACCCGTGCCGCCGATCGGGCCGTTCTGGTCCGTGAAGATGCCGTTCTTGCCTTCGTCGTGCTTATAGACGAGCGACAGATTGACGATCTTCGCCGGCGTATATTCGATGCCGAAGTTGTAATAGGTGTTCTTGTAGTTCGGCGTACCGGGGACCTTCTTCGGGTCCGCGTCGTCATAGCGGCCGAACACAGCCCACTCGGGGGTGAACTGATAGGCAGCGAACGCCGACCAGCCATCACCCTTGTCCGGCGTGCCGGACGTGACCGAGTTCCAGTTCTTCTCCGAATAATATTCGACGCCGACGTGGAAGCCGTTGCCGGTATATGCCGCAAGAGCATCGAAGCGCGTCGCCGTGTGGGTCGTGGTATCCGGCTCCAGCTCTTTGCCGAGCTTGCCGGTGTAACCACCGACGCCGAGCACGAAGTCATTCCACTTCACGTCGGCACGGCCTTCAAAGTCCATGCCGTTGGAACGGTTGGTGCCCAGACCGAACGCCGGCTTCTTGTAGCCCGCGCCGTTGATCGCTGCGACGGAGTATTCGAGCTTCACGTCATCGCCAACCGAACCGAGGAAGAAGGCGCCCCAATCGGCCGAGTTGCCTTCCTTGAAGCGGTCGACGAGCGTGTTCTCGACGTAGCGGTAGCCGTACATGTCTTCGGCGAACGGAATCCACGGCATGTCGGCAGCACCGGCACGGAAGATCGCCCAGTCGGCGAGTTTCGCCTGAAGGTAAGCCTTCTTGACGTAAAGCTGCGACGTGGACGCACCAGAACTCGAGCAGGACACGCTCGTGACATGGCCGGTGACCGGATCGGTCGTCGATGAGACGCCGTTGCACTGCGACGTGTCGTAGGTGAAATCGGTCGTCAGGTTCGCCGAGAAGATGTCGTTGAACTGGTGGTCGATGCCCAGATAGAAGCGCTTCACATCGAAGTGGAAGCCTTCCTGCGGGTTCTTCACGCCGCTCGACTTCGCATCGACGTTCGTCAGGTCGAAATACATGCGGCCGCTGATCTTGGTGTTGGACCACCAGCTGCCCTTGACGAGTGAGCTGTTCGAAGCCTGCTGCTCATAGACCTGGTTCTGCAGCGCTTCGAACTGCGCCTGCGTGACGACCTGGTCGGACGGCGCCGGCATCGCTGCCTGTGCCTGAGCTTGTTCGGCCTGCTGACGGCGCAGGTCGTGGATTTCCGCCTCGAGCTGGTCGATGCGCGCATCGACCGAGCCGGCCGCTGCGGTGGAATGGTGGTGGTGCTTCTTGGGCGCGTCCTGTGCGGCGGCCGGAATGGCCAGCAGCGCAAGCGCAGCGGTACCCAACAGGATTGTCTTGAATTGCATGATTTTTCCCCGCGTAACGCGATCGAATTTGCCGCAATGGATGCGGCTTCCAGCCCCCGGACACTCGAAAAGCTGGGCTGGTGGTACTGGCGGGGAACGTCAGAACCGCGAAGCTTTGATGACGGATTTATAACGGCGCGGGAGGTGTTGCCGGACTGCATCTTCGTGCCGTTACGGCGCTGCATTTTGTGTCGAAGCCGATAATCTCCCGCGATGGTTCATCTCAAGATTCGTATCGATTTTGCGCCGGGACACGCGTTGGGACCGGGCAAGATAAGCCTTCTGGAGAAGATCCAAGAGACGGGCTCGATTCGCGGTGCCGCTGCCGCACTCAAGATGAGTTACCGGCGCGCTTGGCTGCTGGTCCAAGCCTTGGAAAAGACGTTCGGCGCCGCGTTACTTGTGGCAGCCACCGGCGGCCGAAAGGGGGGCGGCACAGCCCTGACACCCCTCGGAAAGCAAGTTGTCCGGCTTTATCGGGCAGTGGAACGAAAAGCAGGAAACAGCACCGCGCGGGAGGTCCTCAGCTTGGCGCATAGCCGATATTCCAAGGCCAAAAGCCCAAGGAAAGTGCGGAAAAAATAGTGTCAGTAAGCAGGCTTGTAGCCCTTGTGGCTTATAATAACGTTGCTTATGTTCTCGGCCATGACGAACCCGGCCGCCTACCAAAACCTGGATCGAGATTTTCTCATCCTGCTCAATGACGTGGCGCGCCTTCTGCGCACCCGTTTTGACCAGATCGCCCGCACGCGCGGCATGACGCGCGCACAATGGGTGATTCTTGCACGTCTTTCCCGGCAGCCGGGGCTCTCTCAGAACGAACTTGCTGCGGTCTGCGAAGTGGAACCCATCACCGTTGGCCGGCTGATCGACCGGCTGGAATCCCGCGGGCTGGTGGAGCGCCGTTTCGATCCAAAAGACCGCCGCGTCCGCCGGCTGCACCTGCTGCCTGCGGCGCAGCCTTATCTGGAAGAGATCAACGGTTACAAAGAAGCGATGGCTCTTGAGATTTCAGAAGGCATCGACAGGCACACTCAGGATGCCCTGGTGGACACCCTGATAAACATCAAATCGAAACTGACTGCTGAAGGGGCATCGCTCCCGAAGCTTCAAATGGCTGGAGAGTAAAAGTTATGGCTGCCATTCAATCCGAAACCAGCGCTCGCTACCCGGGAAACCCGCGTGGCTCCTTCGCGCCGGTTCAGGATCTCGTCGGACGCATGCGCGAAGACAAAGGATTGATGCGTCGCGTGCTGATGATCGGCGGCGTCGCCATCGTCGCGATCTCAGCGCTCGCGTTCTGGCTGATGGGCGGGCGTTACGTCTCAACAGACGACGCCTACATTCAAACCCAGAAATTGATGGTCTCGACGGACGTGTCCGGTCTCGTGAAGACCGTGAATGTTCGTGAAGGCCAATATGTGAAGAAGGGGCAGGTGCTCTTCACGCTGGACCCGCACCCGTTCCAGATCGCGCTCGACAATGCCAAGGCTCAGCTGGGCCAGGTGGTTCAGAGCGTGGAAGCCACGAAGGCCGATTATCAAAGCATGATGAGCGCGGCCGACGCGCAGCGCGCGCAGGTCGATCTCAACCAGCGCAACTACGCACGCTATGCCGCGCTCCTCAAAGCGAACGCCATCGCGCCGGCGACTTATGATCAGGCGCGGCTGACGCTTGCGGCGTCGCAGCAGCAGCTTGTGCAGGCCGAACAGACCGCGAAGACCCAGCTTGCGAAGCTCAACGGCAATCCTGACATCGCGGCGGAGCAGACGCCGCAATACCAGCAGGCCAAGGCCGCGGTGGACGAGGCGCAGCGCCAGCTCAATCACGCGACCGTTCGTGCGCCGTTCAACGGCATCGTCGCCGAAGTGGACTCGCTCCAGCCTGGCACGCTCGTCATCTCGGCCATGAGCGCATTCTCCACCACGAGCGCCGTTGGCCTCGTCGGCACCGACAAGGTCTGGATCGAAGCGCATATGAAAGAGACCGATCTCACGCACGTGAAGAACGGCGATCCGGTTTCGATTTCCATCGACACTTATCCCGGCCGCACGTGGCATGGCCATGTGGACGCCGTGAGCGCGGCCAGCGGCGCCGCTTTCTCGGTACTGCCGGCAGAGAATGCCAGCGGCAACTGGGTGAAGGTCACACAGCGTATTCCAACGCGTATCGTCATCGACCGGAAGAAGGGGGATCCGGAGTTGCGGGCAGGCATGAGTGCCGTTGTCGATATCGATACCGGCAAGCGCACCTGGCAGCGGATGTTTTCCGACCGCTGAGCGCAGAAAGGTCGCGCGTGATAAGCGCGTAAGGTAGAATGACAGCCCGTTCGGCAAGCTTCACGCATACGCCCATTTACGAAACCAAGTTCGAACTTCGCATCATCATGCTGTGCTCCATGGCGGGCACGCTGATGCAGGCCTTGGATTCGACGATCGCGAATGTCGCGCTGCCTTATATGCAGGGAAGCCTTGCGGCGTCGCGCGATCAGATCACGTGGGTGCTGACCTCTTATATCGTGGCCGCGGCTATCATGACGGCACCGGTCGGCTGGCTCGCGGCCCGCTTCGGGCGCAAAAACCTCGCTCTCATCTGCATTAGCGGCTTCACCGTCACATCCATGATGTGCGGCGCGGCACAGAACCTCGATCAGATGATCATCTTCCGCCTGTTGCAGGGCGCGTTCGGCGCAGCTTTATCGCCGCTGTCGCAATCGATCATGCTGGATCTTTATCCGCCGGAGAAACGCGGATCGGTCATGGCGATCTGGGGTATGGGCGTCATGGTCGGCCCGATCCTCGGCCCGACGCTCGGTGGCTATCTGACCGACGTCTACAACTGGCGCTGGGTGTTCTACGTAAATCTGCCTTTCGGCATCGCCGCCGTCGCGGGCATCTGGCTCTTCCTGAAGGAAACGCAGCGAGACAGCACGCTGAAATTCGACTGGTGGGGCTTTGCTTATCTCGCCATCGCGTTGGCGAGCCTCCAGCTCATGCTCGATCGTGGCACTGACAAAGCCTGGTTTGAATCGCCGGAGATCCTTGCGGAAGCGGTTGTTGCCGGGCTGGGCGCATATCTCTTCTTCGTCCAGATGTTCACGACGGATCGCCCCTTCATTCCCAAAGCGCTTTTCAAGGACCGCAATCTGGTTTCGGCACTGGTGCTGATGTTCGTCACAGGTCTTGTGATGGTGGCGAGTTCGGCGTTGCTTCCGCCTTATCTTCAGAACCTCGGCGGCTATTCGGTAACGGACACCGGTCTTCTGATGGCGCCACGCGGCGTGGGCACCATGATCGCCATGGTGATCGCGGGCCGCATCGCTTCAAAGGTGGACGCGCGTTATATGATCGCCGCCGGCGCGATGATGATCCTGTGGTCGATGTGGGAAATGTCGAAATGGACGCCCGCGATCGCACCATGGTCGCTGATCAACACCACCTTCGTTCAAGGCGTCGGCATGGGCTTCGTGTTCGTGCCTATGAACCTGGTCGCCTTCGCGACGTTGTCGCCGGTCTTCCGTACTGACGGCAGTGCCATGATCAACCTCATGCGCAATGTCGGCAGCGCCATCGGCGTGTCCATCACGACGACGATCCTGGTCAACGACACCCAGACTGCTCACGCCTCCATCGCCTCGCATGTCAGTATGTTCAACCGCGCCCTGTCGGTGGGCATGCAGGGCATGATGTGGAATCCGAAGATTCCCATGACCGCCAACATGCTCAATCAGGTCGTGGACAGCAATGCACAGATCATCGCCTATTCGAACGACTTCATCTTCATGCTGATCATCTCGATCCCGGCGGTGTTCGTGACCTTCTTCATGAAGAAGCCGCCGACGCTCGCGGCTGGTGAAAAGCTCGAGATTTCGGAGTAGACCTGCCTCCTTCTTTCAGGAGCAGGATTCATGAAGGTCGCTTTTCTGGGGCTGGGCGTGATGGGCTATCCGATGGCCGGGCATCTGGCCAGGGCCGGTCACGACGTGACCGTATATAACCGCACCGTCAGCAAGGCGAACCAGTGGGTGAGGGAGTATGGCGGACGGTCCGCTGCCACGCCCGCCGAAGCTGCGGCCGAATGCGATCTGGTGATGGCCTGTGTCGGCCGCGATGCAGATGTCCGGGAAGTTTCCATTGGCCGTCATGGTGCTTTCGTGACGATGAAGCGGGACGCTGTGTTCGTGGACCACACCACGGCATCGGCCGGCATCGCGCGCGAATTGTCGGAAGACGCGCACAAGCGCGGGCTTTATTTCCTCGACGCACCGGTGTCGGGGGGCGAAGCGGGTGCGAAGAACGGGCAATTGACGATCATGTGTGGCGGCAGCGCCGCTGCTTATGCGAAAGCAGAGCCAGTCATCACGACCTATGCGAAGCAATGCAAACGGCTCGGAGAAGCCGGTTCGGGTCAACTCACCAAGATGGTGAATCAGATTTGTATCGCCGGCGTTGTGCAGGGGCTGTCCGAAGGCCTGAGCTTTGCGCGCGCCGCTGGGCTCGATCCGGAAACAGTGATCGAGGTGATCTCCAAAGGCGCTGCACAAAGCTGGCAGATGGAGAATCGGCACAAGACGATGCTGGCCGGTCACTACGATCACGGCTTCGCGGTCGAGTGGATGCGCAAGGACCTGGGCATCGTTCTGGACGAAGCCCGCAACAATGGCGCATCCGCGCCGGTCACCGCGCTGGTCGATCAGTTTTACGCGGATGTCGAGAATATGGGTGGCAAGCGCTGGGATACTTCCAGCCTCTTCGCCCGCATGGAGAAGCTTCGCAGGAAATGAAGAAAAAGAAGCGTAAAGCTGCCCCGAAGAAGAAGGCGGCGAAAACCACGGCCTATCATCACGGCGATCTGCGCGAAGCGTTGCGAGCCGCCGCCGTCGCCATCCTGGAGAAAGAGGGACTCGCCGCGCTCAGTCTGCGCGCCGTCGCCCGCAAGGCCGGCGTCAGCCATGCGGCGCCATACCGGCATTTCGCCAGTCACGAAGCTCTTTTGGTTGGGTTGGCTGTCGATGGCTTTGAAAGCTTGCGCGTGGCTATTGCGAACGCCGCCGCGGCACCGAACGATCGGGCCGATCGGATCACCACCATAGGCGGCGCTTACATGCGGTTCGCTTCGGAGAACCCGGCGCTGACGCAGCTCATGTTCGGGCCGCAGATTCCAAATCGCGATGCGATCCCGGAATTGGCCAATGCGGCGGATGCTATCGGCATGGAGATCGGCGCGTCGCTTGGCGATCCTGCGCTCGGGCTTGCGGTTTGGGCCGCTGTGCATGGGCTTGCGATGCTGATCCTCGACAATGTCGTGGACCTCGGCCAGCGCCGTGCGGGCATGACGGTACTGCCCGCGCGTGCGGAAATCCTGCTGCGCAGTCTTTTCAACAGGATCGACTAGAGCGTCTTGAGCAACTTCGCCGCATCGCAAGCGAAGTAGGTGAGGATACCGTTCGCGCCGGCGCGCTTGAAGGCCATCAGACTTTCGAGGATCACGCGATCGCGATCGAACCAGCCGCGTTCGATCGCGCCGGTGATCATCGAATATTCGCCGGACACCTGATAGGCGAAAGTCGGAACGTGGAACGTGTCCTTCACGCGGCGCACCAGATCGAGATAGGGCATGCCGGGCTTCACCATCACCATGTCGGCGCCTTCGGCGAGATCGAGTGCAACCTCTCGGATCGCTTCGTCGCCATTCGCCGGATCCATCTGATAGGTGCGCTTGTCGCCTTTGAGCGCCTTGCCGGAACCAACGGCATCGCGGAATGGGCCATAGAACGCGCTCGCATATTTGGCGGCGTACGCCATCAGCAACGTGTCCTTGTGTCCGGCTTTTTCGAGCGCGGTGCGAATAGCGCCGATGCGACCGTCCATCATGTCGGACGGCGCGATGATATCGCAGCCAGCTTCCACCTGGAGCAGCGCCTGCCCCACGAGAAGCTCGACGGTCTCGTCGTTGGTGATGTAATTGCCCGCCTTGTCGAACACGCCGTCATGGCCATGATCCGTGTACGGATCGAGTGCAACGTCGCACAGCACGCCCATCTCGGGCACGGCCTTCTTGATCTCGCGCACCGCGCGGCAGACCAGATTCTGCGGATTGAGCGCTTCCTTGCCGTCGGCGGTCTTCAGCAACGGATCGGTATAGGGGAATAGCGCGATGACCGGGATGCCCAGCTTGGCGGCTTCTTCCGTGGCGCTGGCGACAAGATCAATGCTCAACCGGTCGACACCGGGCATCGAGGCAACGGGCGTGCGTTTCCGGTCACCTTCGGCAATGAAGATAGGCCAGATGAAATCGGACGCGGAAAGCGTGTTCTCGGCAACAAGCTTTCGCGTCCAGTCATGGCGGCGCAACCGGCGCATGCGCAGGGCAGGGAACTGGCTCATGGCCGTCTCATGCCAAGTCCCAGCGCAGCTTGCAAGAAACGCCCTGTCGCGGGGCTTTGCCGCCCGGCCCAAAGAGGGGTAATCCTGCGCCGTTTTCGGGGGAGAACAGGATGAAGCGATTGGCAGCCGGTTTGGCATTCGCAACGATCTTCGGCGGAGCGGCATTCGCGGACGCGCCGCTTTCGCATTACGCGATCACGCCGCTGACAAAGGCGGATGTCGATCTGTATCTGTCGGTGATGCGGCCGGCGTCGGCCTATGTCGCGAACCTGAAGGGCGAAGACAAGGCAGCCGTCGACTACGTGCATTCGAACCACGGCAATCCAAAGATGCCGGAGGCGCCCAAGGTGCCGGACTTCGGCGGCCAGCCACCAACGCCTGCACAGATGGCCGCCATGCAAAAGGCGATGGACGACTACAATAAGAAAATCCAGATGCCCCAGAAATACATGGGGCGTGCCGCAACGCTTGCGAGCTACGACGAGGAAGTCGCGCGGCAGCATCATGTCGAGAAGCAATATGATGCGGTGAAGGATTCCATCGAATCCGCGATGGCCGCCATCACCGGCGAAGGCGGAAGCTGCGGCGGCGACGATTGCGGTCCGACGGAGCATCCGACCGCTGCGCAGCTCGCATTGTGGAAGAAGGAAGAGGATGTCGCGAAAGCCAATGTCGCGTTCCTGCGGCCTTATGCGCCTGAGATCATGCGGCTCAAGAAGCCGCTTCACGACGTTATGTTTGCACATTGAGGACACATGGATTTCGAACTGACGGAAGATCAGCGCGCGGTTGAGGACATGGCGCGCCGCTTTGCCACTGGGAAGCTTGCTCCCTACGCCGCCGAATGGGATGCGACCGAGCATTTCCCGGTGGATGTGATGCGCGAGGCGGCTGCCCTTGGCTTTGCCGGCATCTACATCAAAGGCGATGTCGGGGGCTCAGAGTTGAGCCGCCTGGACGCCGCCATCATCATGGAAGAGCTGTCCGCGGGTTGCACCTCCACGGCGGCGTTTATCTCGATTCACAACATGGCATCGTGGATGATCGACCGTTTCGCATCGGATGAACAGCGCCGTCGCTTTCTGCCGAAGCTGGTGACGATGGAAAAGATTGCCAGCTATTGCCTGACCGAGCCGGGCTCGGGATCGGACGCTGCGTCGCTCAAGACGCGCGCGGTGAAGGACGGCGATCATTACGTGCTGAACGGATCCAAAGCTTTCATTTCCGGCGGCGGTGTTTCTGACGTCTATGTCTGCATGGTGCGGACCGGCGAGGACGGGCCGAAAGGAATTTCCTGCATCGTCGTGGAGAAGGGGACGCCGGGCCTAAGCTTCGGCAAGAAAGAGCGCAAGATGGGCTGGAACAACCAGCCCACCGCGCAGGTGATCTTCGACAATTGCCGCGTGCCCGTCGCCAATCGCATCGGCGCGGAAGGCGAGGGCTTTCGCATTGCGATGATGGGGCTGGACGGCGGTCGCCTCAACATCGGTGCCTGCTCCGTCGGCACTGCGCGCGCTGCACTTGACGAGGCCAAAGCCTATGTCCAGGACCGCAAACAGTTCGGCCGCCCAATTGCCGAATTCCAGGCGACGCAGTTCAAGCTGGCCGATATGGCGACGGAGCTCGAAGCGTCGCGTCTGATGATCCGCAATGCCGCGGATGCGCTCGATAAGAAGCATCCGCGTGCGACGATGCTGTGCGCGATGGCAAAGCGTTTTGCTACCGACACGGGCTCGAAGATCGCCAACGACGCGCTACAACTTCACGGCGGCTATGGCTATCTGAAGGACTTCCCGGCGGAGCGGCATGTCCGCGATCTGCGCGTGCACCAGATTCTCGAAGGCACCAATGAGATCATGCGCGTGATCGTGGCGCGCGAGATGTTCCGTCAATGATCGATGAGGCGGAAGTTCTGTTTGAGCGCCGCGGCGCGCTGGGCCTGATCACTCTCAACCGGCCCAAAGCACTCAATGCGTTGACGCATGAGATGTGCGTCGCCATGAAACAGCAACTCGATAGATGGGCGAAGGACGATGCGATCAAGTCCGTCGCTATCTGCGGCGCAGGCGATCGCGCGTTCTGCGCCGGCGGTGACATTCGCGCGCTCTATGAGTCTGGCAAAACGAAGACGCCATACGCGCTGGAATTCTACCGCGACGAATACATCCTGAACGCCACGATCAAGCACTATCCGAAGCCTTATGTCGCGCTGATCCACGGCATCGACATGGGCGGCGGCGTTGGTGTTTCCGTGAATGGAAGCCATCGCATCGCTGGCGAGAACATGGTGTTCGCGATGCCGGAAACCGGCATTGGCCTGTTCCCGGATGTCGGCGGCTCATACTTCCTGCCACGTTGTCCGGGTGAGATCGGCATGTTTCTCGGCTTGACTGGAATGCGGCTCAAGACAGCAGATTCGCTCTATGCCGGCATCGCCACGGACTTCGTGCCGATGACGCGTTGGGACACTCTGCTTGCGGCGCTTGTCGATGGAACTGTGCCGGATACCGCGATTGCCGGTCTAAGGGATGCCGTGCCCGACACATTTCTTGTCGAGCATCGCGATGCCATCGACCGCATCTTCGCTCTTGGATCGGTTGAGGAAATCCTGGCCGCGCTCGATGCGGAGCACGAAGATTGGTCCGGTGATATCGCGGAGACAATCCGCACGAAGTCGCCGACGAGTCTGAAAGTCGCATTCCATCAGATTCGAGAAGGCCGCAAGCTCGATTTCGACGATTGCATGAAGATGGAATACCGCATGGTGAACCGCATCGTGGCGGGTCGCGATTTCTATGAGGGCGTCCGCGCGGTGATCATCGACAAGGACAATGCGCCGAAATGGCAGCCGGCAGACCTCGCCGGTGTTTCGCAGGCGGATGTGGACGCTTATTTCGCGCCGCTGGGAGAAAAGGAACTGAAGCTATGACAACCATCGCATTCATCGGCGTCGGCAATATGGGCGGCCCGATGGCCCGCAACCTTCTCAAGGCTGGCCATAAGGTCACGGCATTCGATCTCAGCGACGCGGTTCTTGATCCCGTTTTGAAAGCTGGCGCTTCCAAGGGCGCAAACGCAAACGATGCGGTGAAAGATGCCGACATCGTGATCACCATGCTTCCCGCCGGTCACCATGTACGAAGCGTTTATCTCGACAACGGCGTGCTGAATGCGGCAAAGAAAGGCACGTTGTTGATTGACTCCTCGACAATCGATGTCGATAGCGCGCGAGCCGTTCATGCCGCGGCGGAGAAAGCGGGCTTTCTTTTTCTCGACGCGCCCGTCTCCGGCGGTACCGGCGGTGCCGAGGCAGGTACGTTGACCTTCATGTGCGGAGGCAGCGATGCAGCTTTTGAAAGCGCGAAGCCTGTGCTCGAAAAGATGGGCAAGAAGATCGCTCACGCCGGCGGTCCGGGGGCAGGGCAAGCTGCCAAGATCTGCAACAACATGATGCTCGGCATCTCCATGATCGGAACCTGCGAAGCATTGGCCTTGGGCGAGAAGCTAGGCCTCAAGGCGCAAGCCTTGTTCGACATCATGTCGACATCATCAGGACAGTCCTGGTCCTTGACCACCTATTGCCCCGTTCCAGGACCCGTTCCGACGGCCCCTTCCAATCGCGATTATGCCGGTGGCTTTGCCACCGCGCTTATGCTGAAGGACCTGAAGTTGGCGCAGACCGCTGCGCAATCCGTGGGCGCGAACACGCCACTTGGTGCCGAAGCGGCACAACTCTATTCGCTGTTTGCAGCGGCCGGTAACGCCGGAATCGACTTTTCCGGCATAATTCGCATGTTGCGGGGAAAGGCCTGATTTACCCGCCCTTAAGACCCACGCCGTATTCTTTAGTCAAATAAAACAGGTGGGCCTCGCGAAAAACGCGAGGGGTGTGGAAGATGACAGCGTTGGCGAAACCGCAAATTGCGGCCGCGCTCGAAAGCGCGTCGGCTGTGAGCAAACACTACATGGAGATGCTCAATCTCATCGAGAGATTGCATCGCCAGCTTCTCGACGTCATCAAGGATGAGCTCGATCGTCGCGATGAACGCGAGATCAACAGCGTGCAAGCGCTGCTGCTCTTCAACGTCGGGGACCAGGAACTTACCGCCGGGGAGTTGCGCACGCGCGGCCACTACCTCGGATCGAACGTGTCCTACAATCTCAAGAAGCTTGTGGAAGCCGGTTATGTGCACCACGAGCGTTCCGAACTCGATCGCCGCTCGGTGCTCGTACGCCTGACCCGAAAGGGCGAGGCAGTGCGCGACATGCTGCGAGAGCTGTTCGAACGCCATCTGATTTCGCTTGAAGCCGTCGGCAATGTCGGCATCAACGATCTCGATGGCATGAATGCTTGCCTGAAGCGCCTGGAGCGCTTCTGGATCGACCAGGTTCGTTTCCGCCTCTAGAGTTTTCTTCGGCCCGCCGGCGACTCGTGCCTAGAATGGGCAGAGTCGCCGGAGCCGGCCGCCTTGGGACGTATTCGCAACCATCTCTTTCATCACTGGCATGTCTATGTCGCCGCCCTCATCGGCGGCCTTGTGTTTTTGGCGACCGGTTCGCTCTCCGATCCAGAGAGGGTGCTCGCCGCGGGGGACTGTTTCTTTGCCGTCTATCTGCTGGCCGCCGCCGTTGCGATTTATCGGATCGATGCGGAAGGACTGCGAAAGCGCGCGGCGTACGAGGATGAAGGCATCTTGATCGTCATCCTGATTGCACTGGCGATGATCGGACTGTCGTCTTTATCGATCGTGACGGTGTTGCGGGCGAAGGGCGCGCCATCGCCATTCGATATCGGTCTGGCAATAGCTGGCGTGCCTCTTGCCTGGACGGCGTTGCACACCATCGCGGCGTTTCATTACGCCAATCTTTATTATGGGCGGAAAGGCGATGCGAAGAACGCCCAAAGTGTGCGCGGGCTGGAATTCAAGAACGCCAAGGATCCGGGTGTCTGGGAATTTCTCTACTATGCCTTCACCATCGGCATGACCGCACAAACTTCTGATACCGAGGTTACGGACACCAGAATGCGGCGGGCGACCTTGGGGCATTCGGTGGTTTCTTATTTCTATACCACCGCCATCGTGGCGATGGCGGTCAACGCGGTCGTCAATCTGGCGGCAAAATAGGGTTGTTTGGCCATTCTACGGCGCGCAGCCCCTTCAAACGCCGCCCAGCCATGTGACAATTCGCATGGAATTGGGGACGGGGCTTGGGATATTCTTGGCAAAGCAAGCTCTTGGGCCGTATTACGGCCCCTTCTGGGTGCGGTTGGGAATGGCTTTTCCGTATATCTCCCGGTTTCGCGAGGCGCTCGCCGGCCTTAGGCGCGAAGGCAGGTATCGTGTGTTTGCGGACATCGTCCGCCGCCAGGGGAGCTACCCGCAGGCACTCTATCATTCCGAGCAGAATGCGCGGCCGATCACCGTCTGGTGCAGCAACGACTATCTCTGCATGGGCCAGCATCCGAAGGTCCTTGCGGCGATGCACGAGGCCATCGAGACCACGGGCGCCGGCTCGGGCGGTACCCGCAACATCTCGGGTACGACGCACTACCATGTCGAGCTGGAGCAGGAGCTCGCCGACCTGCACGGCAAGGAAGCCGCGCTGATTTTCACCTCCGGCTTCGTTTCCAATGACACAACGCTGGCCACCCTTGCGAAACTGCTTCCGGGTCTGATCGCTTTTTCGGACGAGCAGAACCACGCGTCGATGATCGAAGGTATCCGTCATGGCGGCATCGAGAAGCGCATCTTCAGGCACAACGACATGGAGGATCTTGAAGCACAGCTTCGTGCCGCCGATCCGAACTCTCCGAAGCTGATTGCATTCGAGTCCGTCTATTCGATGGACGGCGATTTCAGCCCCATCGCGACGATTTGCGATCTCGCCGAGAAATATGGTGCGATGACCTATCTCGATGAGGTTCACAGCGTGGGGCTGTATGGTCCACGCGGTGCCGGTGTGGCGGCCCGCGACGGCGTGATGGATCGTGTGGATATCATCGAAGGCACACTCGCCAAGGCGTTCGGCGTGATGGGCGGCTATATTACGGCCAGCGCCGAACTGGTGGACTGCATCCGGTCTTTCGCTCCGGGCTTCATCTTCACCACCTCGCTTGCTCCCGTGTTGACGGCTGGTGTTCTTGCTAGTGTGCGCCACCTCAAGGAAAGCAATGCAGAGCGCGAGAAGCTGCAGGAGCGCGCCGGGAAGTTGAAATCGCTGCTCAGGGATGCCGGCCTTCCGCTGATGGAGACGACGAGCCATATCGTCCCGGTTTTCGTGGGCGATGCGGCGACATGCAAGTCCGTGTCGGATGCTTTGCTGCGCGATCACGCGATTTACGTTCAGCCGATCAACTTCCCCACCGTCCCACGCGGCACGGAGCGGCTGCGTTTCACGCCGTCGCCCATGCATACCGATGTGATGATGGAACAGCTTGTCCGCGCGCTCGATCAGGTTTGGACGGCGCATCATTTGAAGCGCGCGGCCTGAGCGCGATGCCGCCCGGCGGCACCGAAGTTTATGTGGAATTCATCGTGCAGGGCGCTTTCGTGAAAGCGACGGCGATCGACCCCAGAACCGGCACGGAAGCCAGCATTGTCGGGCCGGCCGGAGCGTCGCGCACAGATCTCTCCACCGCGGCGATCCGCAAGCTCGAATACGTCCTCAAAAAGCAGACGGGCGGCTGAACCTATCCGCGACGGCGCCCCTTGTGCGCCGGCGCGTTCTTGCCCAGCCCGATCTTCTTGGCGAATTCCGACCGCTGCGCAGCGTAATTGGGCGCCACCATCGGATAGTCCGCCGGCAAGCCCCATTTCGCGCGGTATTCTTCCGGCGTGAGATTGTAGTTTGACCGAAGATAGCGCTTGAGCATCTTCAGCTTTTTGCCGTCTTCCAGGCAGACAATGTATTCATTGGTGACGGATTTCTTCACCGGCACCGCCGGCTTTTGTGACGTCAAAGAATCCGACGAAGGCACTCCCGAAAGCGCTCCCAGCGTGGAATGGATGCTTTTGATCACGTTCGGCAATTCGTTTGCCGCGACGGTATTGTTGCTCACATAAGCGGCGACAATATCGCTCACCAGTTTCAATAATTCGTCTGTTCTTCCGATGTGGCCTTCAAGTGGATGACTCATGGATTCCTATCCTTCGGCGCCCGATTCAATATTTGGTATGACAGCTATCGCGCAGCAATGGTGCAGAATCAAGCGCAGCAAACGCGCAGATTCTCGCGGGACCTTTCGAAACAGCGGCCATCTTCGATCACAAAAGCCAACCTTATACTTGGATTGGACTGGGATTTTTCGACCGGGAGGTTCGACTGGGCTGTGTTCAGCCCCTTCCGAACGCCTTAGGACTATAAACACTGGTTCAGGAGTTGCCGGATAGTGTCCCGCGAAAAGTGTGCATAACGGGCATGTTCCTAGGTTTGCCGAGAAGAACTGGCTTTGAAAACGAAGGTTCGGCGTACTGGCGCAATATCTGGTAAAGCGATAGGGGTAGCCACGCGATAGGTGCCTATGCTGTCTAGGCGTGGCGCGATCCCGACTGGCTGAGGTGAGACGAACATGGTGGCGGTAACAAGCGCGGCGGCGCAGCAAGGTTCTGACTTTTTCAAGCGCGGTCTGGCGTCTGCCGATCCAGAGGTCGCTCGTGCAGTCGATGAGGAGTTGACGCGCCAGCGCGAAAAGATCGAGCTCATCGCGTCGGAGAACATCGTCAGCAAAGCAGTACTCGAAGCGCAGGGCTCTGTTCTTACCAACAAATATGCCGAAGGCTATCCGGGCCGCCGTTACTATGGCGGCTGCGAATATGTCGACGTCGCTGAGGAACTGGCGATCGATCGGGCGAAACGCCTTTTCAATTGCGATTTCGCCAACGTGCAGCCGCATTCCGGCGCGCAGGCAAATCAGGCGGTGTTCTTTGCGCTCATGCAGCCGGGCGACACCTTCATGGGATTGGATCTCGCGGCAGGCGGCCATCTGACTCATGGTTCGCCGGTCAACCAGTCCGGCAAGTGGTTCAAGCCTGTGTCCTACACGGTGCGCCGTCAGGATCACCGCATTGATATGGACGAAGTCGCTTCGATCGCGAAGGAGCACAAGCCGAAGGTCATCATCGCCGGCGGCTCTGCCTATTCGCGCATCATCGATTTCAAGCGCTTCCGCGAGATCGCGGATTCCGTCGGCGCGTTCTTCATGGTGGACATGGCGCATTTCGCCGGTCTGGTGGCCGGTGGCGTTCATCCCAATCCGCTCGAGCACGCGCATCTCGTCACCACGACCACGCACAAGACGCTGCGCGGCCCGCGCGGTGGCATGATCCTTTCGAAGGACGCGGACCTCGGAAAGAAGATCAACTCGGCGGTGTTCCCTGGTCTGCAGGGCGGTCCGCTGATGCATGTCATCGCCGCGAAGGGTGTTGCCTTCGGCGAAGCGCTGAAACCGGACTTCAAGCTCTATGCACGCTCTGTCGTGGACAATGCGAAGGCGCTCGCGGAGACCCTACACACTCAAGGCCTCGATATCGTGTCCGGCGGCACCGACACGCACCTGATGCTGGTCGATCTGCGGCCGAAGAACGCCAAGGGCAACCATACCGAGAAGGCGCTGGACCGAGCCTTCATCACGACCAACAAGAACGCCATTCCGTTCGATACCGAGAAGCCCGCCATCACCTCCGGCGTTCGGCTCGGCACGCCGGCCGGCACCACGCGCGGCTTCGGCATTTCCGAGTTCAAGGAGATCGGCAAGCTCATCGTGGAAGTGGTTGATGCCGTAGCCAAAAAAGGCGAAGCGGGCGATCCAGAAGTCGAAGCTAGCGTGCGTTCGCGCGTTGCCGACCTTTGCCGACGTTTCCCGATTTATTTCTAAGGATATTGCTTCATGCGTTGCCCCTTTTGCGGACACGACGACACACAGGTCAAAGACAGCCGCCCGAGCGAAGACAACTCAGCCATCCGCAGGCGGCGCCATTGTCCGGCCTGTGGCGGTCGCTTCACGACCTTCGAGCGGGTGCAGCTCCGCGAGCTGATCGTCGTCAAGAAGAATGGCCGGCGCGAACCGTTCGAGCGCGAAAAGTTGGAGCGCTCGCTCACCCACGCACTCCGTAAGCGTCCTGTGGAAGCCGAACGCGTAGACCGGATGATCACCGGTATTGTCCGCCGCCTGGAGAGCATGGGCGAAAACGAAGTGCAGGCGACTACCATCGGCGAGTTGGTGATGCAGGCGCTCGCCAGCCTCGACAAGGTGGCTTACGTCCGCTTTGCGTCCGTCTATCGGAACTTCCGCGAGACCAAGGACTTCGAAGTCCTGATCGGCGAGATGGAAGGCGACCGCGACTAGGCATTTCCCATGATCACGACGGACGAGCGTCATATGCGGCATGCGTTGACACTCGCCGCGCGCGGGCTTGGCCGCACGGGCAGGGTGCCATCGGTGGGCTGCGTGATCGTTGCGCCGGATGGGCGTATACTTGCCGCCGCACGAACCGATGAAGGCGGACGACCGCACGCAGAAGCAGCCGCTCTGATGCAGACGGGCGATGCTGCGCGCGGTGCAACGGTCTATGTATCGTTGGAGCCCTGCGCGCATATTAGCCACAGCGGGCCGCCATGCGCGGATGCTCTCGTGCGGGCCGGTGTTGCGCGCGTCGTCGTGGCGATGACCGACCCTGATCCGCGCACAAACGGCAAAGGCATTGCCCGGCTTCGAGACGCCGGGATCGAAGTGACGTCCGACATCTTGAGGAAGGACGCAGAAGCGCTCAACCGCGGGTTCACCCTGCGCATCACCGACACCCGTCCGTTTGTGACCGTCAAGCTCGCGCAAAGCGCAGATGGCTTCACGGCGCGAGTACCCGGCGAGAGCCCCTGGATCACCGGTGGAGAGGCGCGGTGCTTCGGACAGCTTCTGCGCGCACAGCACGATGCAATCCTCGTGGGCATCGAGACCGTGCTTGCAGACGATCCGGAACTGACTTGTCGCGTTCCCGGACTGGAAAAGTATTCGCCGCTTCGCGTGGTGCTCGACAGCAAGCTGCGACTTCCCGTGAATTCGAAGCTCGCGCAAACCGCGCGGCAGATACCGACACTGGTCTTTACGGCGCGCGAGGGCGGCGATGCTTTGCGTGCGCTTGGCGTGGAAGTGCTTATGCTTAATCCCGACACGAATGGCCATGTTCCGTTAACGGCGGTTTTGAAAGCGCTCGCGGAGCGCGATGTGATGCGGCTCCTTGTCGAAGGCGGCGCGACAATCGCGAACACGTTCTATCGAGCGGGCTTTGCCGACCGGCTCGAAATCTTCACGGCCCCCATGTCGCTCGGGAATACGGGACGTCACGGCAGTGGCGCCCTGACGGTGCGGAATCTCCGCGAAGCCCCAAATTTTATGCGGGTTAGCAGCCGGTCTTTCGGTGCCGATCAACTGGAAACCTTCGAAGTAAGGTCCTAAAAGAACCGCATGTTCACAGGCATTGTCACCGACATCGGCCAGGTCCGCCATATCGAGAAACGGGGCGACACGCACTTCGTGTTCGGCACGCACTACGATGTCTCGGCCATCGATATCGGTGCGTCGATCTCCTGTTCCGGCGCTTGCATGACGGTGGTCGACAAAGGCAACGCAAACGATCGCTGGTTCGCCGTCACCGCCTCTGCGGAGACGCTGTCAAAGACGACGCTCGGCGACTGGAAGGTCGGCGACGCCGTCAATTTCGAGCGCCCGATGCGGGTCGGCGACGAGCTCGGCGGTCATATCGTGACCGGTCATGTCGACGGCATAGCCGAAATCGTCAGCATGAAGCCGGAAGGGGAATCGATCCGCGTCGTTCTTCAGGCGCCGGTCGCGCTTGCAAGGTTCATCGCCCCGAAAGGGTCTATCGCTCTGGACGGCGTGTCGCTGACCGTGAACGAGGTCGACGGCACGCGGTTTGGCGTGAACATCATTCCGCATACTTCGAAGGTCACGACGTTCGGCCGGCAGAAACCCGGCGCGAAAGTGAACCTCGAGGTCGATCTCATGGCGCGTTATGTGGCGCGGCTGGTGAAGACATGAACGTCTCGGTTTATCACGATTATATCTCCGCCATCGAGGATGTGATCGAAGACGCGCGCAACGGGCGCATGTTCATCCTCATGGATGCCGACGATCGTGAGAACGAAGGCGATCTGGTCATACCCGCGCAGATGTGCACGCCCGATGCTGTAAACTTCATGGCGAAGAACGGGCGTGGCCTCATTTGCCTCGCGTTGACGCAGGAGCGCGCCAACGCGCTCAACATCCCGATGATGACGCAGGTGAACGGCACGCCGAACCAGACGGCCTTCACCATTTCCATCGAAGCCAAGGAAGGCATTTCGACGGGCATCTCCGCGCACGACCGCGCACACACAATCTCCGTGGCCATCGATCCGACGAAGGGCCGGACGGATATCACGTCGCCGGGCCATGTGTTTCCGCTCGTTGCCAGACATGGCGGCACACTGGTTCGCGCTGGCCATACCGAAGCCGCTGTCGACATTGCGCGTCTCGCTGGCCTCAACCCTGCGGGCGTGATCTGCGAAATCATGAACGACGACGGCACGATGGCGCGTTTGCCGGATCTTGTGCCGTTCGCGCAACTGCATGGTCTGAAGATCGGAACCATCGCCGACCTCATCGCCTATCGCCGCAAATACGATCACTTCGTGAAGCGCATCCATGAGGGCCCATTCGAGAGCCACAATGGCGGCGCCTGGAAGATGGTCGTCTATGCGAATGAACTCGACTATGCCGAGCATATCGCGCTGGTGAAGGGCGATATCACGACGCCGGAGCCGGTTCTCGTGCGCATGCACGCGATCAACGTGTTCAGCGATGTCCTTTCCTGGGCGCATACCGAACGCGACGCGCTCGGTGAATCCATGCGCATCGTCTCGGAGAAAGGCAGAGGCGTTGTCGTGCTCCTGCGCTCCACACGGCCAACCTTTGTGTCTGACGTCGTCACCGGCCGTACGCAGGACGATGCGGATCGCCGCCGCGTGAAGGAATATGGCGTCGGTGCGCAAATTCTCCTGGATCTCGGCGTGAAGGACATGATCCTTCTGACCGACACACCGGAAAAGAAGATCGTAGCGCTGGACGGCTACGGGCTGAACATCGTCGGCACACATCCCATTCGTAAGCGGAGCGCGTAATGGCGAAGACGAACATCCTCATCGTCGAGGCGCGCTTCTATTCGCACATTGCCAATGCGCTGTTGGACGGCGCGACCGCGGCCCTGGATGCGGCCGGCGCCAATTTCGAACGTGTGTCCGTGCCCGGCGCGCTGGAAATCCCGCCCGCCATCGCGCTCGCAGCGCGGAGCGACAAAGGTTACGACGGCTTCGTCGCGCTCGGCTGCGTGATCCGGGGCGAAACCTATCATTTCGAAATCGTCTCCAATGAATCGGCACGCGGCCTGATGGACCTCGGCATTCGTCAGGGCCTCTGCATCGGCAACGGCGTCCTCACCGTCGAGAACGAAGAACAGGCGCTGGTTCGCGCCGCGACCACAGGCAGCGACAAGGGCGGCGACGCTGCGCGCGCTTGCCTGGCGCTCGTCAACTATCGCGACAAACTCGGTTTGTAATGACATCAGCATCTTCATCTCCTTCTGCAGCCCGACACGCCGCGCGGCTCGCCGCCGTGCAGGCCATCTATCAAATGGAGCTGACCGGCACGGATGCGGAGGAAGTCGCCTTGGAATTCACCGATCATCGCTTCGGCAAGGAAGCGGAGATATCGCCGGTGGGGCCACCGGACGAGGAATTCTTCGGCGCCATCGTCCGCGGTGTGCCGCAGCATCAGGTCGAGATCGACCGTTCCGTTGCGCGCTGCCTTTCCGAGAACTGGAAACTTGAACGTATCGATTCCATCCTGCGTGCGATCATGCGCGCCGCGGCGTTCGAACTGATCGACCGCAAGGATGTTCCGGCCAAGGTCGTGATCGACGAATATGTCGATATCGCGCATGCGTTTTTCCAGGGCGATGAGCCTTCCTTTGTGAATGCCGCGCTGGACAAGCTTGCGCATCGCAAGCGCGCGCCGGAATTCGGCGAGACGCCGCCCGATGACGAACTCCAGTTCTGAGCGTCCCGGCGAATTCGAACTGATCGCGAAGCTCTTCGCACCGCTTTCCGCAAAGATGCCGGGTGCCTACGATCTGACCGACGACGCGGCGACGATCCGCCTGCCAACCGGCGAAGAGTTGGTGGTGACTGCCGATCTGTTGAGCGCGGGCGTTCATTTTCTCGCCGACGATCCGCCGAAACTCATCGCGCAAAAGGCGTTGCGGGTGAATCTTTCCGATCTTGCAGCTAAGGGGGCGAAGCCGCTCGGTTACACGCTGTCGCTGGCGCTTCCCCGCGATTGGGCGATGCCATGGCTCGAATCCTTTTCGTCGGGGCTTCGCGAAGATCAGGAGCGTTATTCGCTCGGACTCCTTGGCGGCGACACGACGTCGACCAATGGCCCACTCACAATCGCGATCACGGCATTCGGTTCTGTTCCGGAAGGAACGATGATCCGCCGCAACGGTGCGAAGCCGGGTGACGTGGCTTTCGTTTCCGGCACCATTGGCGATGCGGGCGGCGGATTGACCGCGCTAAAGGGCGAATTGCTCACGCTTTCGGATCAGCATCGCGCTGCACTTGCCGGCCGCTATCAGCTTCCCGAGCCTCGCATTCAACTCGGTGTCGCATTGCGCGACGTCGCAACGGCGGCGCTCGATGTCTCCGATGGACTGATGGCCGATCTTGGTCACATCGCGGAAACCTCGAATGTGAAAGTTTCCGTCGACGCGTCGCGCGTTCCGCTTTCTGATGCGCTGAAGGCCGCCGGCATTGCACTGTCCTCGGCGGTGACGGCCGGTGACGACTATGAGATCGCATTCACCGCACCGCCCAACAAACGCGATGACATTGCGCGGATTGCAGCGCGGGCCGGCGTTACCGTAACCGAGATCGGGCGCGTCGAAGCGGGTTCTGGCGCGGTGCTGCTGGATTCATCCGGGCGGGAAATTCCGCTATCAAAGACGGGCTATCGGCACTTTTGATTCGTTCATGCTCCGTTAGTCCGCTTCTGCGAGGGTTCGCCATGCGCCTCATCGCTCTTCTTTCGACAGTCCTTCTCGTTGTGGGCCTTCAGACTGCGACGGCGGAAGAGGGCAAGCCGGCGGCGGATGCCAAGAAGGCCGACGCCGCTGCCGGAACCAGCGTCGAGATGCCTTATCTCATCGCGCCGCTTTCCGACGGGAACACGCTGCTCGCCTATGCCTATGTCTCCTGCAAGATCATCGGTTCATCGCAGGCAGCGGCGCTGGATATCCGGGGGAAAGTGCCTTTCATCCAGGATGCCTTCGTCCGGGACGTGAACGCATCCTCCATCGGCAAGCCGGACGATCCCATGGCGGTGGACAACGCGACACTGCAACCCCGCCTGCTGGGACTCGCCAAAAAGGTCGTGGGGGCCGGCAAGGTGGTCGACCTGAAGCTGATCCAGGTTCAGATCACCCCGTTACGTCCCGGCAAAACGGCTCCTACCAGCCCCTCCTAAGGCCATTTTTCCTCTGTTTTGGCGCGAGAAATGTTGCGCCGACTCGCCTGTTTTGGCATAGGTCACCCGCCCTTGAAGCGGTGGGTCTGTTCCGGCCGGCCATGGGGACCGGCCAGCATTTTTGGCGCCGGCCGGGGTATCCAAAAACAGACGCAAGAGGGAATCCAATGGGTTTAGAGCTTGAACTCGTCCTCGCCTGCGGCGTGCTTGCACTGCTGTACGGCGCCTGGACGATCCGCTCCGTGCTGAGCCAGAGCGCCGGCACCGAGCGCATGCAGGAAATCGCCGCCGCCATTCAGGAAGGCGCGGCTGCTTATCTCAACCGCCAGTACACGACCATCGCCATCGTCGGCGTGGTGATCTTTGCGCTGGCCTTCTGGATCTTCGGCTGGCAGGTCGCCGTTGGTTATCTGATCGGCGCAGCGTTCTCTGGCCTCGCCGGCTATATCGGCATGAACGTGTCGGTGCGCGCGAACGTGCGCACGGCGGAAGCCTCGCGCAGCGGTCTGGCGGCCGGTCTTTCGGTCGCGTTCCGCTCCGGCATCGTGACGGGTCTTCTCGTCGTCGGCCTCGGCCTTCTCGCCGTCGCAGGTTACTACGCGTTCCTGCGCTTCGGTCTCGGCCTCGACATGGCCGATGAAACGCAGGGCCGCATCGTCACCAACGCGCTGGTCGCACTCGGTTTCGGCGCTTCACTGATCTCCATCTTCGCCCGTCTCGGTGGCGGCATCTTCACCAAGGGTGCGGACGTCGGCGGCGACATGGTCGGCAAGGTCGAAGCCGGTATCCCGGAAGATGACCCGCGCAACCCGGCCACGATCGCCGACAACGTTGGCGACAACGTGGGCGACTGCGCTGGCATGGCAGCCGACCTGTTCGAGACCTACGCGGTGACGACCGTCGCCACGATGGTTCTGGCCTCGATCTATTTCGCAGGTCCGCTGAAGTCGGCCCTGATGCTCTATCCGCTCGCCATCGCGGGCATGTGCATCGTGACCTCGATCATCGGCTCGATGTTCGTGCGTCTGGGCAAGAGCAACAACATCATGGGCGCGCTCTACAAGGGCGTGATCGCGACTGGCATCCTTTCGCTCGCCGGCCTCTGGCCGCTGACGGACTGGATCGTCGGTCTCAACACCGTGATCGCGCAGGCGCCGGGCCATCTGGTGACGGGCGAGACGCTGTTCTTCTGCGGCATCGTCGGCCTCGCGGTGACGGGCGCGATCGTGTGGATCACGGAATACTACACCGGCACGGGCTTCCGTCCGGTGAAGGTGATCGCGCAGTCGTCGGTGACCGGTCACGGCACCAACGTGATCCAGGGCCTCGCCGTCTCGATGGAGTCGACGGCGCTTCCGGCGCTGGTGATCTGCGTCGGTATCGTTGTCGCCAACTGGCTCGCAGGCCTTTTCGGAATCGCGATCGCGGTTTCGACGATGCTCTCCCTGGCCGGCATGGTCGTGGCGCTTGATGCGTTCGGTCCGGTGACGGACAATGCGGGCGGCATCGCCGAAATGTCCGGTCTCGAAGGCGACGTCCGCAAGACGACCGACGCGCTGGACGCGGTGGGCAACACCACGAAGGCCGTCACCAAGGGCTACGCAATCGGCTCTGCCGGTCTCGGCGCGCTGGTGCTCTTCGCGGCGTACACCTCGGATCTGCAGTACTTCATCGGTCACTCCGACACCTATCACTACTTCGCCAACCTGCAGGTTCCGAGCTTCTCGCTCGCCAATCCGTGGGTTGTCGTCGGTCTCTTCATCGGCGGTCTTCTGCCTTACCTCTTCGGCGGTATCGCGATGACGGCGGTGGGCCGCGCGGCGGGCGCGGTGGTGGAAGAAGTGCGTGCGCAGTTCCGCGAAATGCCCGGCATCATGCAGGGCACGCAGAAGCCGAACTATGCGCGCGCCGTCGACCTGCTGACCAAGGCCGCGATCCGGGAAATGATTATCCCGTCGCTGCTGCCGGTGCTGTCGCCGATCGTGCTGTTCTTCCTGGTGAACTGGATCGCCGGCAAGGCTGAAGCGTTCAACGCGCTGGGCGCCATGCTGCTCGGCGTGATCGTCACCGGCCTCTTCGTTGCCATCTCGATGACCTCGGGCGGCGGCGCGTGGGACAACGCGAAGAAGTACATCGAAGACGGCCACTTCGGCGGCAAAGGCTCCGACGCCCACAAGGCGGCGGTGACCGGCGACACCGTCGGCGATCCCTACAAGGACACCGCCGGCCCGGCCGTGAACCCGATGATCAAGATCACCAACATCGTGGCGCTTCTGCTGCTCGCGACGCTGGCGCATCTCGGCTGATCGTCGACATAGCGAAAGCAAAAAAACGCGCTGAGAGAAATCTCAGCGCGTTTTTCTTTTTCAGATCGATCGGCCAATCACGGGCCGTTGCTGCCAGGGTTCTGCCCGCCGATGCCGCCACTCACGCCGCCCAGCGGCACGCCCGGCGTGGCGCTGAACAATTGCTGCAGGAAGGTCAGCTCGCGACCCTTGGCCGGGGTCGTGCGCGTTTCGAAGGCAACCACATGGCCATCCTTGAGGCCGTAATGCTTGACGTCGACGACCTTGCCGTCCTTGTCGAAGTGCAGCGCGAGGATTTTGCGCTTGGTCGTGGTCGGATCGAAGAAGGCAACCTGCCGTTCCGTGCTGGATATGTAGTACCAGGCATCGTCGCCGAACGTGGCGGACGTCGAGGGATCGCCCAGCAGCTTCTGGACCGAGGTCTTGGTATCGGTGCCGGTCTTGATGGAGGCCTCGGCCGCGGGATCGACCAGATAGCCTCTCTGGCTGATGACCGGCGTGCAGCCCAAGAGGGCCAGCGTGGCCACGGCCAGAACGGGAATTCTCATGCGCGACATCCTTGCAATCGGCGGTACCCCGGGGCGATGTGCTAGCCTTGGGAGCGTCCGGTTTCAAGCCGGAGCCGCGGAGACGGTTTATGTTGAAGGCTTTCCTGAAATCCCGGAACGACAGATCGCTTGGCGCGGAGATCTGCACGGCGATCGGCACACGCGCGCGGAATCCGGTGTTTTTCGCGGAACTCGGCGTTCCCGACAGCATTGATGGACGTTTCGATCTTGTCGTGCTGCACGCGTGGCTTGTGCTGGAAAGGCTGCAGGAACTCGGCATGAAGGATGTTTCACAGGGCGTCGTGAACTCCCTTTTCGCGAGCTTCGACGAGAGCCTGCGCGAACTTGGTGTGGGCGACATCGGCATCGGTCATCGCGTGAAGAAGATGGCGGATGCTTTCTACGGTCGCTTGTCTGCCTACAGTGAGGCCAATGACTCTGCGGCGCTGAAAAACGCGATCGTCCGGAATGTGTATCGAGGCCAAGCGGGCCATGATGCACAGTCAGATGCCCTGGCACATTATGCGACGTCGGCGCGCACGCTTTTGAGCGACAACGATTTTTCCTCGGGTGCTGTGGAATTCGGTCCCGTTCCCGTTCTTGCGTGACAACCATGTCCAAGACTCCGCCCTTTGAGCATATCTACGATCTTTCCGATCTTTCTTCCGCCGGCGCGGACGTGAAGATCGCGCTGAAGCCGGAGCAGCGCGCGAAACTCGCGGCGTGGCTGGAGGTTGAAAGTGTCGAAGCGTTCGAAGCGACTGTGGCGCTTCGCAAGCTTGCGCTGAACCGCTACCGCCTCGATGCGCGCCTGACGTGCGATCTGACACAGCCTTCGGTGGTCACGCTGGAGCCGCTTAAGACGCGCATCGAGGAAAGCTTTTCGCGCGAGCTGCACGTCGCGCATCGCCTGCGCCGCGCGATTGCGGACGACGAGGAACTCACTTTGGCCGCGGGCGACGATGACGCGCCGGAGGAAATCGAGACGTCCCGATACGATCTGGCCGGACCTCTGCTGGAGGAGCTTTCCCTGGCGCTGGACCCCTATCCCCGGGCGCAGGGGGAGGCTTTCGCCGCGCCGGAGGAACCCGGCGGCAAGCCGGAAAGCCCCTTCGCGGTCCTCAAGAAGTTGAAGGGCGAGGGCTGAAAGGCACAAAATAAAGGGGATATTCTCCCTTGAATCCCAAGCCCGTTTCCCTTTTACTCCGCCGCTCATTTTGCCGACCCGGTCAAAATTGGCAGGCGCGCCAAGGGCGTGGCCGTTTTTCCGATTCGGCATATCGGTTTCTGAAGGAGCTTGTCCGCCATGGCGGTCCCAAAACGAAAAACTTCGCCGTCGAAGCGGAATATGCGC
>DATCRK010000085.1:0-10844 GCA_036569005.1 Rhizomicrobium sp.
CGTAGGTATCGAGCCGCCCGATGAGATCGACGCGATCGGGATCGAGCCCCACTTCCTCCTTCGCTTCGCGCAAGGCCGCGGCGGCGGCATCGCGATCCTCGGGATCGACCCGTCCGCCGGGAAAGCTCACCTGCCCCGCATGACGCGAGAGTGTTTCGGTGCGCTGCGTGAGAAGCACCGTCGGCACAGGCTTGTTGATGATTGGCATCAGCACCGCCGCCGGCGTGAGTTTGACATCTCCCGTGGGCCTGCGGAATTCCGGATTGAAATCGTAATCGCTGCGCGTTGGATGAATCTTGAACTCCGGCGCATCGCTCAGAAGCTTGGTGCGTAGCAACGCATAATCCTTGTCCGCGATACGCGCGGCCAATTCCTCGGGTGAACTCATGCCGGCGCATCCAGCGGGAATGCGACGCCATCACTCCACAACACAAGCTTGCCTGCCTGTTCGCTTTCGCCGGGCACGGCCAGATCAACAAGCTGATAGAACACGGGGCGGGAGATCTTCGCCTCAAGACTGCGCCGTACATGGACGTATGGTGATGGCTCGCGCGTTTCCGGATCGATCTCCACGCGGATCGGATTGTCGCGGGATGCTATCGCTTCGTCGCCGACATTGGTGGTGAAGATCAGCTTCTGGTTCTTTCCTTCGCCCTGCACATCCAGCAGTACGGCGAGGAACGGCGCATCCTCGACCGTGATGCGCATCTTCTCCGCCGGCGTGACGAGAACGTAATCGTCACCGTCCTTGCGCAGGATGGTGGAGAAGAGGCGCACAAGTTCGCGCCGTCCTACCGGCGTTCCTTCGTGGAACCAGGTGCCATCTCGCGCGATACGGATGTCGATGTCGCCGCAATGGGCGGGGTGCCAATTCTCCACCGGCGGCAAGCCGCGACCGGCGGCGGTTTCCCGCTGCAGGCTGGCCAGTCCTAGGGTGAAATCACCCGCCATAAATCATCCTTTATCCGCCTCACGGCGTTGTGCTTTTTGGCCTTTAGCCATAGCAGGCGGGGCCGGTTGCGCCGCGCCCTAGGCGGTGCAACATAGGCCACAACGCACAGGCCGGCGTTGCGTAGATTCGAAGAGTAGGCGCGCGGGCCATGGCCGGGCAACCGCGCACGATTTACGGATTTGATTTCATGAGCGACGTCCAGACGACCACCGACGACAGCGCCGCCGTCGCGCAAGCCGAAAAGGCGGGCGCGATCTTCGGCCATGTGCGCGAGACGGTGGGCAAGGTGATCTTCGGCCAGCGCGCGGTGATAGACCAGACCTTGGTGACGCTGCTCGCCGGTGGCCATGGCTTGCTGATCGGTGTTCCCGGCTTGGCGAAGACGAAACTGGTGTCGACGCTCGGCACGGTTCTGGGTCTTGACTGGAAGCGCATCCAGTTCACGCCGGATCTGATGCCGGCGGATATCGTCGGTTCCGAGGTTCTGGAAGAAGATGGCGGCAAGCGTTCGTTCCGTTTCATCAACGGGCCGGTGTTCACGCAGCTTCTGATGGCGGATGAAATCAACCGCGCGAGCCCGCGCACGCAGTCCGCGCTGCTGCAATCCATGCAGGAGCGTTATGTGACGGTCGCCGGGCAGCGTTACGACCTGCCCAAGCCGTTCCACGTGCTCGCGACGCAGAACCCGCTGGAGCAGGAAGGCACCTATCCGCTTCCCGAAGCGCAGCTTGACCGTTTCCTGCTGCAGATCGATGTCGGTTATCCCGATCCGGACTCCGAAAAGAAGATGATGCTTGCCACAACGTTCGGCGAGGAAGAATCGCTGAAAGCGGTATGCACGCCGAATGTGCTGATGGAAGCGCAATCCATCGTGCGCCGTCTGCCGGTGGGCGAGAAAGTTGTCGACGCGATCCTGAATCTGGTGCGTGGGGCGCGTCCTGACGAAGGCGGCGCGAGCGACATTCGCCAGTTCATTTCCTGGGGACCCGGCCCTCGCGCCTCGCAGGCGTTCATGCTGGCCGTGCGTGCCAAAGCCCTGATCGAAGGCCGCTTCGCGCCGAGCGTGGACGATGTGGTGGCACTCGCGCATCCGGTGTTGCGCCATCGCATGGCGCTGAACTTCTCCGCCCGCGCGGAAGGCACCACCATCACCGACGTGATCGACCGGCTGTGCCGGAGCATTCTTTGACCGCTGACCAGACGCGCCTGCGCGATATCGCCGAGCAGATCGCGGCGGGATTGCCGCCACTGCTTGTCGCAGCGGAGCGTCTTGCGTCTGTGATTTCGCTCGGTGTCCATGGGCGGCGCAAGTCGGGCATGGGCGAGAACTTCTGGCAGTTCCGGAGATTCCAGGCGGAAGATCCGTCCACCGCGATCGACTGGCGGCAATCGGCGAAGTCACAGCATCTCTTCGTGCGCGAGCGCGAATGGGAAGCGGCGGAGGCTGTGTTCCTGTGGCGCGATGGCTCGGCGGGCATGCGGTTTAAATCCGACTTTGCCGAGGTGACGAAGATCGATCGGGCGAGCGTGCTGACATTGGCGCTGGGCTCACTTCTAACAAGAGGCGGCGAGCGCATTGCGCTCTATGGCGACGGGCGCGCGCCATCGACAGGCCGCGCCGCGCTCAATCGTATCGCGCATGAGCTGATCGGCACGCCTTCCGACGAGACGCTGCCGCCGGATGCGCCGGTGTCGAAGAATTCCACCTTCGTGTGGTTCAGCGATTTCCTGTCGCCGCTGGGCGAGATCGAAACGACCTTGCGCCGTCTGGCGCGCGCGGGATTGAGCGGGCAGCTCGTCCACATCATCGATCCGGCGGAAGAAGACTTTCCCTATCAGGGCCGTACGCGGTTTGAATCGCCCGCGGGACGGCAGAGCGAAATCTTCGGCCGCGTGGAAACGATGCAAGGCGCCTATCGCGCGCGCTTCCGGGCGCATGCGGAGACGCTGCGCGATCTTTCGCGGCGCTTGGGCTGGGGTTATCTGGCGCACCGCACCGATAAGCGGCCGGAAGTCGCGCTGGTCGCGCTGTTCGAGGCGCTGGGCGGCGCGGAAGCGAAGATGCGGATCGCATAGCGCATGACGTTCTTCGGCATCCTGACATTTGCGGAGCCGTTCATCCTTGCGGGCCTGATTGTGCTGCCCGCGATCTGGTTCCTGCTGCGGGTCACGCCGCCCTCGCCCAGGCGCGTCGTGTTTCCGCCGCTGCGACTGCTGCTCGGATTGAACGCGACCGAGGAAACGCCATCGCGCACGCCGTGGTGGTTGTTGCTGCTGCGCCTGCTCGCGGCGGCGCTCATTGTTCTCGCACTGGCTGCACCTACCATCGGCGAGCCGCCGAAGCCCCTGGGCAATGGGCCGCTGGTGCTGTTCGTGGACAATGGCTGGGCCGCGGCGCATGCATGGAAGGATCGTGAGAGCGCGATTGCCGATCTGCTCAGCGGTGCCGAGCATGCGGGTCGCGCCGTCGCCATCGTGCCGACGGCGAATGCGGTGGGTCCGGTCAGCGTTCTGGATGCCGGCAGCGCGCAACGCGCGGCCGAGCAGCTTGCGCCCGTGAGCTGGCTGCCGGATCGCAAGCAGGCAGCGTCCATTCTGGCGAAGACGCATTTCTCATCCGCGCCACAGATCGTGTGGCTGAGCGACGGGCTCGACTATGGCGATGCTTCCGACATCGCGGGCGCATTGTCGAAGATCGGCACTGTGAAAATCCTCGCCGACGCACCGGGGCATCTGCCGCTGGCCCTGAAGCCGGAGAGCAATCGCGCGGATGGGTTTGCCGTCAACGTCGTGCGCGCGGAGACGCAAGGCGCGCGGCATGGCAGCGTTTCGGCGCTGGGCGCGCATGGCGAGAATCTTTCCAGCGCACCGTTCGCTTTCGCCAATGGCAAGGATGAAGCGACCGCAGACATCCGCTTGCCGCTGGAGGTGCGCAACGAAACGGCGCGCATCGTGATCGACAACGAAGAGAGCGCAGGCGCGACGCGGCTGCTGGACAGCAACACCAAGCGCCGCGCGGTGGGGCTGATATCCGCCAGCAACACGAACGATCAGCCGCTTCTGTCCGACATCTATTATCTCGACAAGGCATTGGCGCCTTATGCGGACGTCACCAAAGGTTCGGTGAACGAAGCGTTGTCGCGTAATGCCAGCGTGCTGGTGCTGGCGGATATCGGCCGTATCGCGGGCGCGGACTACACGACGATCTCAAAATTCGTCGCAGACGGCGGCGTGCTGGTGCGCTTCGCCGGCGCGCGCATGACGCAGAATGTGGACGATCTCATTCCAGTGAAGCTGCGCAGCGGCGGGCGTTATCTCGGCGGCGCGCTGGCGTGGCAGGAGCCGCAACATCTGGCGCCTTTCCCCGATACGAGCCCGTTCCGCGGCCTCACCGTGCCGAAGGAAGTGACGGTGTCGCGGCAGGTGCTGGCCGAGCCGTCCGTCGATCTGGGCGAGCATACCTGGGCGCGGCTGACCGACGGCACGCCGCTCGTCACCGCCGCGCAGAAAGGCAAAGGCTGGATCGTCCTCTTCCATGTCACCGGCGGGCCGGCGTGGTCGAACCTGCCGCTGTCCGGCCTCTATGTGGAGATGCTGCATCGCGTGCTCGATCTGGCGAGCGGCGCACGCCCATCCGACATGGGCACCGGCGCGAGCACGATGTTCCCGGCTTACACGGTGCTGGACGGTTTCGGCCACATGATGAAACCGTCCGCCGATGCGCTGCCGTTGCGCGGCTCCCAGCTTTCCAAGACGAAGCCCTCGCGGCTGCATCCGGCGGGGCTTTACGGCAATGAAGGCGCGCAGGTCGCGCTCAACGTCTTTGGCACGAAGGATACGCTTGATCCGATGGGCAACGTGGGCGTTCGTGTCGAAGCCTATTCCGGCACGTCCGCTTTTGCGCTTCAGCCGTTGCTGTTATCGCTGGCGCTGGCGCTGCTGCTGATCGATGCGGTGATCTCGCTCTTGTTGCGCGGCTTCGGATTCGATCCGCGCCGCTTGCTGGCGCGGCTGAGCATCCTCGCGCTGGCGCTTCTTCTCATTCATCCGAACAGCGCGCGCGCCGACGATGCGTTCGATATGAAGGCGGCGCTGGATACGCACCTTGCCTACGTCATCACCGGCGTTCCGGACGTCGATCAGATGAGCGCGGCGGGGCTGAAAGGTCTCGGCGCCTATCTGCATGCGCGCACATCCTATGATCCCAAGGATCCGATGGGCGTCAATCTCGACACCGACAATCTTGCGTTCTTTCCACTGCTCTACTGGCCGATGGATCCGCGCGAGAAGGATTTGTCGCCGCAAGCGCTCTCGAAAATCGCCGAATACATGCGCAACGGCGGCACGATCCTGATCGACACACGCGATCTGACGCTCGGCTCAACACGCGGACAGGACAATCCGGGCGAACAGACGTTGAAGCGTTTGCTCGGCAAGGTGGACATGCCGCCGCTGCAGCCGGTGCCGCCGGATCATGTGCTGACGAAAGCGTTTTATCTGCTGCAGGATTTTCCCGGCCGCTGGGATGGCGGAAAGGTGTGGGTGGAAGCGTTGCCGCCGCCCGATCCCGATGCAGGGCCAGCGCCCGCGCGGGGCGGTGACGGCGTGTCGCCGGTCATCATCGGCGGCAACGATTGGGCCGCTGCCTGGGCGATCGACAATGAAGGCCGCGGACTTGTCGCCGTGTCGCCGGGCGGCGACCGCCAGCGTGAGATGGCGGTGCGCTTCGGCATCAATGTCGTGATGTATGCGCTGACGGGCAACTACAAGACCGATCAGGTGCATGTGCCGGCGCTTCTCCAGCGGACGGGGAAGTGACGATGAATCTGACCATCAGCTTCGCGCCTTACATCCCCGTCTGGTTGCTCTGGACCGCCGGAGTGCTGTGCACCGTGCTGGTGATCTACGCCTTCGCGCGGCGCGCGCGCGGTGCATCGGCACGGGCGCTGGCGTTTGCGGTTCTCGTCCTGGCGCTGGCGCATCCTTTGATCGTGCACGAGACGCGCGAGCCGCTGCCCGATGTTGCGGCCATCATCGTGGATCACACGCAAAGCATGAACATCCGCGGCCGTCGCGCAGAGGCCGATGCGGCCGCGGCGGCGTTGAAGAAGCAGCTTTCCGCCGACAAATCGCTGGAAGTCCGCGAAGCCTTCGTGGACACGCGCAACGCGAGCGACGACACCGGCACGCAATTGTTCTCCGCCATCTCCGGTGCGTTGTCCGATGTACCGCCGGATCGTATCGCCGGCGCTATCGCCATCACCGACGGCGAAGTGCATGACGCACCGACCAACGGCAAGCCTGCCCTGCCAGCGCCGATCAACGCGCTGATCGTCGGCAAGCATGACGAGCGCGACCGCAAGCTCACGGTGGTGAGCGCGACACGCTATGCCATCGTGAACCAGCAGGCCGACATCTCGCTGCGCGTGGACGATTATGGCGGCGAAGGCGGCGCGCAGAGCGCTGAAGTGAATGTCCATATCGACGGCGTGGACCGCGGCACGCAAGTTGTGCCGGTCGGCAAGGACACCGACATCAAGATTCCCGTCACCCATGCGGGCGAGAATGTGGTCGAGCTGGAAGCCAAGCCCGGTCCCGCAGAGCTGACCTTGCAGAACAACCGCGCGGTGGTGAGCGTGAACGGCGTGCGCGACCGCCTGCGCGTTCTGCTCGTCTCCGGCGAGCCGCATGCGGGCGAGCGGGTGTGGCGCTCGATGCTGAAGGCCGATCCGTCGGTCGATCTGGTGCACTTCACCATCCTGCGCCCGCCGGACAAGCAGGATGCCACGCCCATCGACGAGCTGGCGCTGATCGCCTTCCCGCACGAAGAACTCTTCTTGCGCAAGCTCAACACTTTCGATCTGGTCATCTTCGATCGCTACAGCGAGCGCGGAATCCTGCCGCTCGGCTATTTCGATAACATCGTAAACTATGTGCAGAATGGTGGCGCACTGCTGGTGTCATCCGGGCCGGAGTTTACTGGATTGCAGAGCATCTACCGTACGCCGCTGGCGACGGTTCTGCCCGCACAGCCGACAAGCGACATCATCACCCAACCGTTCAAGCCGAATGTGACAGATACGGGCTTTGCGCATCCGGTGACGCGCGATCTCCCCGGCGCCAACACCCCGGACAAGCCCGCGACATGGGGCAAGTGGTTCAGGCTGATCGGCGCGAACGTGGTAGCCGGCGAAACGGTAATGAGCGGGCCGGACAAGAAGCCGCTGCTGGTGCTGGACCAGGTTGGCAAGGGCCGCGTGGCCGAGTTGCTTTCCGATCACATCTGGCTGTGGGCGCGCGGTTACGACGGCGGCGGGCCGGATGCGGAATTGCTGCGCCGCCTGGCGCACTGGCTGATGAAGGAACCGGAACTGGAAGAAGAGCGGCTGACGGCTTCGGTAAGCAACGGCGATATCGCGATCGAGCGTCATTCGATGAAGGCCGATGTCGCGCCTGTGACCGTCACCTATCCGTCCGGCAAGAAGGCGCAGGTGACGCTTAACAAGGTCTCACCCGGCGAATGGCGCGGCACGGCTACAGCGGACGAACTCGGGCTTTATCGTTTGACGGACGGCACGCTGACGGCGGTTACGGCAGCCGGGCCGCTCAACCCGAAAGAAGTCGAAGACATGCGCGCGACGGATGTGGTCCTGAAAGCACCGCTCGCGGCGACGAATGGCGGCACGCATTGGCTGGCAGACGGCGGCATTCCCTCGATCCGCCGCACGTCGCGCGGATCCATCGCCAGTGGCGATAGCTGGATGGGGCTGGTGTCGAACGGCGCTTATCGCGTGACGAGCGTGGAGCAGATGCCGTTGCTGCCGGCATGGCTTGCCTTCATCATCCTGATCGGCACGCTGATGTTCGCGTGGCGTCAGGAAGGCAAATAGTCAGCCCAACGCCGCACCATCCGCACAAACAGGATCGTCGACCTGCGCGCGGCGGATATGGCCGCTCAAATTCACCAATGCGTTTGGCTTGAGGGAGAGTCCGAGAACACGCGTCGCATCGACAGGACCGGGGAATGAAATGCGCCCCGGCGGGAGCTTCGCGAAGCCGACACGCGCGTAATACGGCTCGTCGCCGACGAGGATGATCGCGCCGTAGCCGAGCTTGCGGGCTTCCGCGATGCCCTTGTTCATCAGGGCGATGCCAATTCCGCGACCACGCTGATGCGATTGCACCGCTAGCGGACCCAGAAGCAATACTTTCTCCGCGCCCACTGTCATCAGCCAAAAGCGCACGGAGCCGCGCAACTCGCCCTGCTCGGTGGCGACGAAGGAAAGTTCCGCTACGGCATGAACGCCCTCGCGCAAACGGTAAGCGGACTTCGCGTAACGGCCGGGTCCGAAACTTGCGGCGTTGAGCGCTTCGACAAGCGGCGCGTCTTCCGGCCGCTCGTGCCGGATCTCCCAAGTCGCAGCCTCTTTGACAGCATCGGCCACGCCGCTACGCTCCGCGTCAGAAAACAGATGGAGGTTTAATCCCATGGGTGTGCTGGATGGCAAGGTCGTTCTGGTCACGGGTGGCGCGAACGGCATCGGAAAAGAATGCGCACTGCTGGCGGCGCGCGAAGGCGCGAAGGTCGTGATCAACGATCTGGGCGGCGGTGCGGCGGGCGGCGATGCCGGGTCTGCCGGACCGGCCGAGGCGGTCGCCGAAGAAATCCGCAAGGCCGGCGGCGAAGCGGTCTCCAATTCCGACAGCGTGTCGAGCCGCCAAGGCGTCGCGCGCATGATCGAGCAGGCGATGGATACCTACAAAGGTCTGCACTCCATCATCAATCCGGCGGGCATCCTTCGCGACAAGATGTTCCACAAGATGACGGACGAGGAATGGGACATCGTCATCGATGTGCATCTGAACGGCAGCTATAACGTCTGCAAGGCCGCCATCAATCACTTCCGCGAACAGGAAGAAGGCTCCTTCGTTCTCTTCACCTCGACCTCCGGCCTGATCGGCAACATCGGCCAGGCGAACTACGCCGCGGCGAAGATGGGCATCGTCGGCCTGTCGCGCATTGTCGCGATGGAAGGACTGCAGAAGAATGTGCGCTCCAACGTGATCGCGCCTTTCGCGTGGTCGCGTTTGATCGCGACCATCCCCGTGAAGGACGAAGCATCGGCCAAGCGCGTGGAGCGCATGAAGAACCATATGCGCGCCGATCAGGTTGCGCAGCTTGCCGTGTCGCTGGCGGCGCCCGTCACCAAGGACGTGTCGGGGCAGATCTTCGTGGCGCGCGGCAACGAGATTTTCCTGATGAGCCAGCCGCGTCCGATCCGCGGCATGGCGAAGATGGAAGGTTGGACGCCGCAGACGATCGCAGATCACTGCATGCCGGCGATGAAGCCCAACTTCCACGATCTGGGCGCAACCGTCAGCGTGTTCGGCTGGGAGCCGGTTTGATTACCAGAAAGGCGTGCGCGGCATCTTGCCGAACAACTCGGCAAGGCGCCGCCGCGTCGCGGCTGACGTTCCTTCCGGCAAGGTCGCCGGATCGAAGAACGTCGCCTCGCGCACTTCGAAATTGGGTTTAAAATCGATGCGCGCATTGCGTAGGCGGTAGAGCGCGATGAAGTTCCCGACCCAGAGAATCTTGCGCGTATAGAGGCCGATGAATTCCGGCGGCGTGGACTCCGACAGGCCGATCTCTTCTTCGAGCTCTCGCAAGACCGCATGTTCGGGCGCTTCGCCCCCGTTGACCCCTCCACCAGGAAGATGCCAGCCGCCGATATAACTGTGGCGGACCAACAGGATACGGCCCTGACCGTCCTCCACGACGGCGCTGGCGCCAAACACGCAAGGATTGACGACTGTCTTCGCCAGAATAGACAAATTGAAAAGAAACGAACTATTGCCGGCCACGTTTCTGGCTACTCCGGTAAGACTATTCTAACCAAAACGGCCTAGACTTGGTGACCAAGTCGTTAATGGGCGTTCCGACTTTGCATTCGTATCATATTCCCCGATGCGCGATCGAGCGAGGCCGCTGAGATGCCGGCCTCCGCTTATGAGCACCTGCATGCGCTCGTTGTGGAAGACAACGTGCATATGCGCGCGCTGTTGCGCTCGCTGCTGCATGCGCTCGGCATCAAGAACATCTCCGAAGCGGCCGATGGCGACGCCGGCATTCGTGAAATGCGCAATCATACGCCCGACCTGATCCTCACCGATCTTTCGATGGTACCGGTCGATGGCATCGAGTTCACCCGCCAGGTGCGCACATCGCAGGCCAGCCCGAACCCCTACGTGCCCATCATCATGGTGACGGGTCACACGGAGCGTCCGCGCGTGGAGGCGGCGCGCGATGCGGGTGTCACCGAATTCCTGGCCAAGCCGATCACCGTGAACAACCTGATCGCGCGCCTGGCCGAGATCGTGGAGCGGCCGCGGCCCTTCGTGAAATGCGAAACCTATTTCGGCCCGGATCGCCGGCGCCGCAAGATGAAAGACTTCACCGGTCCATGGCGCCGCCACGACGACACGAATGAAGGCGTGGAGATCCGCTGACAATGACAAAACAAAAAAAAGCGCCCGAAGCGGAAATCATCGATACGGATCAGTATCCGGCGATGTTGGACGAAGAAGCCGCACAGGCCTTCCTGACGGAATTATCGCTGCGCGACACGTCCAAGCGCGCGAACAATGCGCTCGAAACCAAGCGCATGCAGATTTCCCATGCCGTGCGCGGTTACATCGAAGCGCTGGAGAAGGCTGTCCGCGACAACGATCTCAAGACGATGATCGCGCAAGCGCATGAAATCCGCGGCCTTGCCGCCAATGCCGGCCTTGAAGCGGTCGGCCGCCTCGCGGACGGGCTCTACAAATACATCGACACGGCGATGCGCCTCGAAGCGGCGGTCGACCCGCAAGTGATTGTGCTGCATATCAA
>DATCRK010000086.1:0-33119 GCA_036569005.1 Rhizomicrobium sp.
ACTGAAGGTGGAGAGGGTACCCATGATAAAACCCTGCATATTCATGCAATGATCGCTGTCCCGCTTAATTTTGATCCCAACCCTTTCGTCCGCTGCCTAAATTGGAATTGGGCGAAGGTGAAGGGGAGCGGACAGCACGGCGAAATTGATGTGTGTTGGGATGTAGAGGGCTGGCTGAACTACGTCACGAAGATAAGTAGTAAGACAAAATATGCTAACGACATTCTTTTTGAACATCTTTCATTGGGGAAAAGCGATTCATTGCCAAGTGCAAGGATCATGCGTTTGGCAACAAGATATCCTAGTCCAATAGGGGGAGCGCAAATCCCCGTTAATTCAATTCCTATTGTTGAAGAAGATAACTTCGGTTCACTTCTTCTATGAGCAGATATTCAAAAACGAAATTTTCTAATTAAAGAAACCGGATCAATACCTATTGATTTTGCAATTTGCAGAAACTCAATAACGTCCAATCTTCTTTCCAGACGTTCATATTTGGAAACAAACGATTGCGGACGTTTCAACGCCTTGGCTAGTTGAACCTGCGTAATTCCAGCTTTTCGTCTGGCTTCAGTGAGAAGCCCGATAAAGCGTCTGTAGTCACTATTATTTGCAGCGCCCACTAAGAACTACCGGAAAATGTCCGGCAGTTAAAAAACGGCTATTTCTAAAATATACCAAAACGGGTTATTCTAAGATCGGATATTTGAAGGGGGTGGCTATGTGGAGAATTATACCAAGCTTCTTTTTGTTCTTTTGGCCTGTCGTTGCGCTTGCCGAAGATCAATCCAGTGGATCAACGGGGAACAACGGTGATGGTTCTATTGTTTGGGCATTGATTGCCGTGATTTTTGTGGGGATTGGCCTATATCAATATGGCGGGTACATATTCAAAAAATTTGATACCAGAGTCTTTTTCAGCAAGACCATGCTTCAGGCTATCGGTTTGGAAGTTATTTTCGTTTTGCTGATGTGGATGACGGCTGCCACAACAAAGACAAATGAGGGTGGCTTGCTAGTAATTACGATATTGTTGCTTGCGTTCGCGGGCTTGATCGCAATTACTGTCAAAAATGTCCGTAGTACGAATTTTCTGCATGGAGTGATTATCAGCTTGATCCAATTCGTGTTGGCACCAGTGTTGGCCATTGGTGCCATATTTTTGTGGTCAGCCTTCAATCAGCCAAAACAAAAGAAACATGGAAGTTAGGCTGATAGCCAGTAAGCTAATGTGCATTCGCTGCCAACACGGAATGAACGGTTCCAGCGGAGACGCCTAATTGCTTGGCGATTTTTCGTAGGCTCAACCCTTTGGCTCTGGCGGTTCGTATCTTCGTCTGTAGTTGAGGGGTTGCCACTATCGGACGACCTAACCGTCTTCCATTGGCTCTGGCGCGGGTAAGACCCGCGCGGACCCGCTCCTGAATGAGCGCACGCTCAAACTCCGCGAACACACCTAACATCCCGAAGAGCGCTTTACCCGCTGGCGTCGTGGTGTCGACTCCCTGCTGGTGCAGGACGAGATCGATGCCTAGAGAGTGGAGTTCTTTCAGAATGGCCGTGAGATCGGAAAGACTCCGGCCTAAGCGGTCTACAGACCAAGCGACCACAACATCAAACTTCCTCCGGCTCGCCTCTTTTAGGAGGCTATCCAACGCTGGCCGCTGCTCCCGTCCTTTGGCACCGGAGATACCCGCGTCTTCGTAAATGCCCGCCAAATCCCATCCTGCGCGGTCTAGGAGGGCCATCAGAGCCATCCTCTGGTTCTCAGTGGTTTGGCCGTCAGTACTAACCCGCAAATAGATGGCAGCGCGCTTCAATCTGGTCCCCTCTGCTCAATTTGGAATTATTCTAGTATGAGGTGGTCAACAATCAAGTGTTTTTTGAACACAGCGGTGCTGGCTAAAAGACAGACGGTTTCTGCCTTCGGTATCAGCTTGGTGCGCGGAGGTTATTTGAACACAGGGTCGGTGCCGCCGCATAGCGCGCCTCGGAAGCCCACATGTCCTAGCGCTACTTTAGATCAAGACCGCCATCTTCCAGAACGCGAAGGGTACGAAATTCCAGATTTCCCCTCTCAATAGCTTGCGACATTGAAGTTAGCGCAGCTTCTGACTGCTTGCTCGTGGGCGGATGGGCTAAAAAGAGAACCCGACGAAGCCTGTCGTCGTTCATTCCGTCAAAAACAACATATTCGACAGGATCGAAAAGCACTTTCACATCCTGCGGATCAATGCGCGATGCGCTAAAAACAGCATCTATAACTTTCAACCTCTTTTTCGCCTGCTTTAGCCCTAGGAGCCGCGCTGTCTCTCGAAGCTCCTGCTCTTTTTCCTCTAATCGCTCCAATGCCCTCTCCAAACGATCTTCCTGCTCTTCAATTTCATCAAGAACAGACCGAGGGCGCTTACCCTTTAGAAAAGGGTGAGCATCGGTGATACGCATTAACTCACCGCAGAATTCATTCGGACAAATGCCAAGCAAATACCCCAACTCTGAAAAAAGGCGCGAAATATCATTTGCCATTTTTCGCCTCCTCGGAAGAACTGGAACTCAGGGGCATCGCTTTAATAGAAATAGTGTCGAGCTCCACGGAGCCTCGCCGAATCAATTCAGCGATCTTCTTCTGCTTTTGTGTAAGCGCCGCTCTACCGCTTTTAACATCCAAAAACGTGATCGAGTCCACTTTCCCCGTTTGATGCAACCCGGAAAATATAATGTAGTCGATTGGCTCCAGTAGGCTTCGGCAGTCACGGGTGTGATATTGAAATGCGCTGAAAGACGGTACAATTTTTTCTAGAATCTTTCCTAGATTGACGCTCTCGACAGTTGTTTGCGAGCGCTGAGTTATCAGATGTTTCTTCCGTTTTAGCTCCGCACGCTGCTCAGAAATTTCCTGCTTGAGTTCTGCAATCTTTTCCAGTGCCTGTTGCGGAAACTTCTCTCGAATTGAGAAAAGCGTTGCATCCCCGATTCGAAACTCTTCGCCGCAGCTCGGACAAACACCGTAAAGCTGCTTATTCTTTTTTAGATCGCCAATTAGAGTTGAACCGCGCAAGGAACACCCAATCAACCAACTTTTTGAAAGGGAAAGCTGTTTCTAATATTCGCCGCGAAAAACGTACCCACAGATTGAGCGGTCATCAGCCCCTCGTGAAGTGGTGATGGCACACCAAAATATTGATACACACCCGTCTTCAGAAATTCGACCTCAAGCGTTTGAGTCTCTTCCTCATAGCCAACTGACGCTAAGCTGCTGGAAGATACAGGAACTCGCTCCATATTTCGCTCCTACTTCTTGGGTTTGCCCTTGGATGGTTCTAAGTGAAGAGTTTTCGCGCGCCACAGGGCTACCATGCGGGCATAGTCCTCTGTGTCGCGTGCCTTAGCCCATTGAACTGCAACCTTTGGATCTTCACTCTCTGGCCGTCTGTCTGGCGATGGCGGCTCTATTCTGCACCTGACCGGAAGAGTGATCGCTTCACCACTGATCACTGCTTCACCCGTTCGCAAAATCGGAAGCATATCAGTCAAACCAGATAAATTGTCACTAAGCGTGCTGCGAACGCGACCGCGATCACTCTGATTGGACAATCGCAACGCTACGAACGTTCCACATTGCGATAGGACCGTTTCATCAACTTCGGAAGGTCGTTGACTAACAACTAACGCGCCAATTCCATACTTCCGACCCTCCTTCACTATCCTATGTATAATCGCTTGCGTGGGATTGCTCAGGCCCGGAGCGATATATCGATGTGCCTCCTCCATGACCACTAGAAGTGGCCGCTGAATTCCACCCTCTGGCTGCCGTCTGCTCCAGAACAAAGCATCATAGACCACCCGCAATATCGCGCCGATTAATTGGCTCAGCACATCGTTCGGCACGCCCGATAAATCCAGAATAGTAATTTGTCGCTCATGACCCAACCAATCCTTCAACATTGCATCCAGATCGGACTTTACCTTCCCCGTGACGTCGGGCTCACAAGGTCCAGGATGCAACAGAAAGTCAAACTTATGGTCCAGTAACTTGCTTCGGCAGCTATCAAGCTGCCTGCGTAAACCGAGCGCCAATGTGTTTGTGTACGGTGCTGTATTAGTAGTCGTTGCCGGAGAATATTGAGGTGCGATAAGTTTCGAGGCATCTCCGTCGGCAATTTTTGCAGGAACTGTTTTTTGCTGATCGGAGAATGTCTTGATCTCAAAATCGAGTAGATCATACCAAAGCTGATTGAGGCTAAACGGTATTGGGGTGTCTACAGTCAGCGTGTCGTCCGTCACACCTTCATATTTTGCATCTTTTAATGCGCTCTTTTTTGAATTGAACACGCGATCAAAAACAGCAGTTCTCTGTTGCACATTTAAAGCGCCAAACAAAAACTGCGTTAGCTCTTCAAGCTCAAGCGCCCAATAGGGGACAAATAATTGCTTCTGTCCTTCTTTCGTATTCGGATCGCTACTAAACGTGACCGCAACATCGGAAAGCGCTTTTGAGTATTCTCCATGGATATCAAGCAAAAGGACGCGCGCGCTCGGATAGGATTTGCCATCAGATTCACACAGCGAACGAAGAAGGGAAGCCACCGTCGTACTCTTGCCAGAACCCGTGGAACCGACGAGCGCTGAGTGACGTGTTACAAGCTTATCCAAATCAATGAATACGCCAATATTTTCTGCGCTGGATAGCGACCCAATTCTAATCTGACCCGATTTTGTCGGCTGGTAAATTCGCAATAAATCGCTTTCGGTAACGAGGTGGACTTCATCACCGACATTAGGATGTTGACTGATCCCCCTTTCAAAAGAACTGCCCAGTCCCTCACCGAGAAGCTGTACCGTCATCCATTGACCTGATACCGCGACATCAATCTCAAGATGATCGGGAACCGCACTCGCTCCGATTTCGGAAACAATGCCGTAGAGGTTCATGTAGCCTTGTGGAATTCGTACAAAACTACCTACCTGACCAATCTTGTAAGCCCTGCCGTCGAGGATAACCGTTCCAGAGTCGACAGTTTCGAGTAGCTGAATGCTCACGGATGGACCGTTAACGGCCCCAACCATACCGATACACGTCGGAGCGGTAGGCACATGTTTCATTTTGTCGGCACTTCTGCGCTTGCGTCTTTGGCCGACGTAGTTAACTCACTCGTCGCCATCGCGAGAAAGCTGGCAAGTTGTGTAAAGCAGCCAAGCGTGAAAATGTCTTTTTCGTTCCCGTCACGCTTGTTCCAGAATGTTTTCCGTATCTCAATCCACTGATCATTTGGGGCTGGCCCGACTTTCCAAGGAGCCTGCACGCCATTGATCACCGCACCGTCGGCTGCGTAGACGCTCAAATTAGGGAAGTTCCTCGCAACCTTCACCGATGGCTCTTCGTTTGCCAACAATTGATGTTGCAGAGCGATAACGGCAGATAATGGCGATGCCGACAGAGCTTCTTCGATAGCTGCCACAACGTGAGCGTCGTTGAATGAGAAGCCACAAGTGATCAGAAGTGAGTCCGGCGTTCTGAGATAAGCTTTGAGTCTATCAAAGAGCGCTGCGTAAGGCTGCTTTTGTGAATATTCATACTTGAGATGATCAGGATAGATCAGGTGCGCAGCTTTCCGAGATTGCGTCCTTACAACTTGCCCGTTCTTCAGTTCCCATCCCAGCGAACCATGCAGTTTCCAAACTCGCGTCCATCGCGCAGGGATGTCATCATTCGAAACGGTAGCGGAGTCAAAGAAGGGATTAACTCCGCCTGAAAAACCGTCAAAATACGGTGCGTGGACGCGCTCAAGTGCTTCTTCGAGTAAAAGGTCATAGTTCGGTGTAAAAATCTCGACACCGTATCTTCTTGATGTTCCTGTTATCCAATTCACAAGGTGAGAGTACGGATTCACTCCCGCTGGGAGTTCGGCATTCACGATTTCACCGATCAAATCGCAGATACTGTTACCGAGAATTTCAAACTCGGCACCGTTCATGCCGAAGACCGTCTGCTTTCCCAACGCCCGACTGAGCAGACGAAGCCGCGAAAGTATGTGTTCAATATTTGGACCGTCTCCAAGCTCAGCGGATACCTGATCGACCTTATTCCTCTCCGGTTTGGGTAATTTTCCAAGCACCGTCGTGGTCAAATCCTTGACCGTCGGGATAAGAGGTTCACCACCTTCCTTGCGTATCGAGGTTGGCGCACCCGCACCGATGAGAAAGGCGATTCTCTTTCGCCCCTGCGAAAGCAACAACCGAAGGTCTGCTATAAATTGATCAGGATTGTGTATTGGCTCGGACGCCATTGCTCCTGCCCGCCCCGCTTTCGACTCACCCAGCATTGCACAACAGAAAGCGAAATACACATGCGAATATTGTTCAGAACTTTCCAGTGATCAGCTTTGATTCGCTTGAAGGGATAGGAAAATTCAAAAAATAGACCCCTTCCTATTTTTCCTTCGGTGGGACATTCGAAAAAATAGTCTATGAAATTCAATACAACGATTGACGCTCAGCCTCGCCGCTAACATTTTGATATCGTTATATTTGCAAAGTCCGCCCCTGGGCACCACTTTCCAGACCGGAACTCCGCCCCATGCCCGTGCGTTCGGCTCGCGTGTCGGGAGATCATCCATGCGCAAATTGATATGGGCCATCCTGGGCATCACTGCCCTTGCTGCCGTCTGGAAATTTGAAGAGGAAGAAGACGGCACGGCCATCGCGCTGTCGCCGTTTCTGGCAGCGCTCGCCATCGCCATTTTGGTGCCGCGCCGCCGCGACCGGATTGCGGTGATCGACGACTAGGTCTCTTCGTTGTCGTTCGTGCCGTCTTCCGACGGCGGCTCACCGCCCGGGATGGCGTAGCCTTCCTTCAGCCAGCGATTGAGATCGATATCGGCGCAACGCTTGGAGCAGAACGGGCGGAACGCCGCGTCCTGCGGTTTGCCGCAAATCGCGCATTTGCGCGGTGCGTTTTCAGGCCGCTGTTCCGACATCGAAGCCTTCGCGCGCGAACTCGTCTCTCGCCTCGAACACAACGCGCGGCGCGCCGCGGCGTGCCAGGGCCGGGCGCACTTCGTCGCCATGCGTTTCCAGCCAATCGACGATTTCCGGCGATGCGCGCACGACAACCTGCTTGCCCGGCGCGGCGGCCGCCTGCCGTTCGACGCGGCGGATGATATCCAGCGCCACAGTATCGCGGGTGCGCTTGCGGCCATGGCCCTCGCACGGGCGGCAACACTCCGTCATCAGCTTCACCAGCGGATCGCGGATGCGCTTGCGGGTGATTTCGACCAAGCCAAATTCCGACATCGGCGAAATCTGCGTGGGCGTGCGGTCGCGCGACAGGCTTTCGTGCAGAACCTCCAGCACCGTCGAAATGTTCGCGGGATCGGAAAGATGGATGAAGTCGATCACGATCAATCCGCCGATGCCGCGCAGGCGGAGTTGGCGGCCGATCTCGTCGGCGGCTTCGCGATTGACGTTGAGGCTTGTCTCTTCAAGCCCGGTGGAGGCGGTGAAGCTGCCGGAGTTCACGTCGATCGCGGTAAGTGCTTCGGTGCCCTCGATGGTGATCCAGCCGCCGCCGGGCAGCGGCACGCGGGTAGAGGTCAGGCGCTCGATCTCGTCTTCCAGATCGTACATGTCGAACAGCATGTCCGGGCCGTTGAACAACTCGATCCTGTCTTCCGCTTCCGGCATGGCACGACGGCAATAGGCGATGGCCGCGTCGTAGGAGTGAACGTCGTCGATCAGGACGCGCGTGGTTTCGGCATCCACTTCGTCACGCATGGTGCGTTCGATGGGATCGAGGTCCTGATAGATCGTGGACGGCACTTTGGCGCTCTGCCGCTTCGCCATGACCGGTCGCCACGCTTCGGCGAGGCGCTCGGCATCTTCGCGGAAGTCCTGCACCGTGGCGCCGATGCCGGCGCTGCGTACGATGTAACCGGCGCCGGGAACGAGCTTGCCCTTGTCCTCGGCGATCATCTGCTCGCCCATCGCGATCAGCCGCGCGCGCTCGCCTTCATCTTCGATGCGCCGAGACAGTGCGATGCCCGGTTGATTGGGCACCATCACAAGCAAGCGGCCCGCGATGGTGACGTTCGCCGAAAGCCGCGCGCCCTTCTCGCCGATGGGATCCTTCACCACCTGCACGACGATCTCTTCGCCCTCGCGCACGCAATCGGTGATCTTCGGCGCACGCTCTTCATCGTTGAAGCCGGGCAGATCGGCGAGACAACGCGCTTCGCGCGCGCCGAGAAAGCCGGAACGGTCCAGACCGACATCCACGAACGCGGCCTGCATGCCGGGCAGCACGCGTTGCACGCGACCCAGAATGATGTTGCCGATGAGGCTGTGTCCCCCGCGGCCGCCTTTTTTCTTCAGCGCGCCGTCATCGAGGCCGATCGTGCGCTCGAGGAAAAGCTCCTGAAGCTTTCCTTCCTCGACGATAGCGACACGAATTTCCCCTGCCCCGCAGTTGATCAGGACTTCCTTGTTCATACGCAGCAATCGAATATCAGCGAAGGGAGAATATCACAGAACGGTGAAACCACAGCCATTAAGTAGGCCGACAGTCACCAGCAGCGGCAGGCCGACAACATTGGAATAGGAGCCGTTGATCTGCCGAACGAATGCTTCGGCGCGGCCCTGAATGGCGTAACCGCCCGCTTTGCCCAAGCCTTCGCCGCACTGCACATAAGCGCGGATTTCCTGATCGGTCAGCGATTTGAACGCGACGCGCGTGAGCGATACCGCCGTCTTAACGGAACCGTCCGGCTTTCTTACCGCGACGGCAGTCATCACCTGATGGCGGCGTCCGGAAAGAAGTGACAAACAATCACTCACATCCTTCTCGCTTTCCGCTTTCGGCAAGATGCGCCGTCCGCAGGCGACGACGGTGTCGGCGGCAAGAATGAGCGCGGGTGCACCGCGCCAATTCTCACCGGCAGCGCGCGCCTTCTCTTGCGCGAGCCTCAACGCATAGAGACGCGGCTGTTCCGCCTTCAAAGGTGTTTCGTCGATGGAGGCGGGTTGCACGGCATCGGGCGTAATGCCGGCCTGCGCGAGCAAAGCAAGCCGCCGCGGGCTTTCGCTCGCCAGCACCAGCGCGAGATGCGCGGGCTTACTTGAAGCGATAGGTGATGCGGCCTTTGGTGAGGTCATACGGCGTCATTTCCACCATGACCTTGTCGCCGGTCAGCACGCGGATGCGGTTCTTGCGCATCTTGCCCGCGGTGTGGGCGATGATCTCGTGACCGTTCTGCAGCGCCACGCGGAATGTCGCGTTCGGCAGCAATTCGCTGACGGTGCCTTCAAACTCAAGCAGTTCTTCTTTTGCCATTCTTCCTCTGGCGGGTTTGGTGGCCGGGAGATGCCATTGAAGCCGCCCAAAAGCAAGGGAAACCGCCCTTTTCAGGCGTCCGAGGCCCGGTTGACGGCGAAACGCGCCCGGATTCGCCGCATCAGCAGGTCGCGGCATTCGCGATAAGCATCCAGCCGCTGGTCGCGCGAGCCTTCAAAGGCCGAAGGATCCTGGGTGGGCCAATATTCCACGACCGCAGCGGAGGTGCGGGTGAGTTCCATGGCCCGGTGGTGCGCCTCCGGCGACAGCGTGATCACCAGGTCGAACGAATTCTCTTCCATGTCGTCGAAAGATTTGGGCCGGTGCTTGCCGAGGTTCAATCCGATCTCGTCCATCACTTCGGTGACGAAATCGTCCCGCTCGCCTTTGCGCGCGCCGGCGGAGTCGACATAGACGACCTTGCCGAACAGATGGCGCATGATGTGCTCGGCCATCGCGCTGCGCACGGCATTCTGCGTGCAGGCGAAGAGGACCGATTGCGGCAGCTCCTCGCCATTGGGCCCCCGCATCGCTTCAGCCCTTCAGATGCAGCACACAGAGAAGCGTGAACAGGCGGCGCGCGGTGTCGAAATCCACCTCGATCTTGTCAGCGAGGCGTTCCTTGAGAATTTCCGATCCTTCGTTGTGGACGCCGCGCCGGCTCATATCCAGCGTCTCGATCTGCGACGGCGGAGCATCGCGGATCGCCTTGAAATAGCTCTCGCAGATCAGGAAGTAATCCTTGATCACCTTGCGCAATGGCGCGAGCGAAAGCTGAACCCTTCCATCCTCGCCGCCGTCTTCCTTGTAGATATCGAAGACAAGGCGGCTGTCCTCGACCGAGAGGACGAGCTTGTAAGGGCCGCCAGCGGATTCGAGAGGCTTGAACATGTTGGCTTCGAGCAGGTCGTAGATGGCGATCTCGCGCTCCTGCTCGATCTCGCGGGTGCGACGCACGACGGTGCGTTCGTCCAGCTCGATGGCGGCGATGCGGAAATTGCTCATGGCCTGTTCAGCCTCGCCGCGATGGAGCGGGCATGGGCATCCAGGCCTTCCGCTTCCGCCAGCGTGATGGCGGCGGGACCGATGGCGTTGATCGTCTTGGTGTCGCAGGACAGCAATGTGGTTCGCTTCATGAAATCCAGAACCGAGAGGCCGGATGAGAACCGCGCCGTGCGCGCGGTGGGCAGGACATGGTTGGGACCGGCGATGTAATCGCCCATCGCTTCCGGCGTGTTGCGGCCAAGGAAGATGGCGCCGGCGTGCTTCACCAGCTTCAACAAATCTTCCGGCTTCTCAGTTGCGATCTCCAGATGCTCCGGCGCAATACGATCCACCAGCGGCGCGGCGTCGCTCAGCTTCGCGACCACGACGATACCACCGTTGTTCTTCCAGCTTGCACCGGCGATCTCCTTGCGCGGCAAAAGCGCGAGCGCACGCTCCACGGCGGCTTCGACCTTCACCGCAAAATCTGTGTCGTCGGTGATCAGAATGCTCTGCGAAGAGGCGTCGTGTTCCGCCTGGCTCAGCAGATCGGCGGCGATCCAATCCGGATTGTTCCTGTTATCTGCGACGACAAGAATTTCCGAAGGACCGGCCACGGAATCGATACCCACGGTGCCGAACACTTCGCGCTTGGCGGCGGCCACATACGCATTGCCGGGACCGACGATCTTGTCCACCGCGGCGATGGTTTGTGTCCCATAGGCGAGCGCCGCCACGGCCTGCGCGCCGCCGACGCGATAAATCTCCGTCACGCCTGCCCGCTTCGCGGCGGCCAGCACCAGCGGATTGATCTTGCCGCCGCTCGCCGGTGTCACCATCGCCACGCGCGCAACGCCCGCAACACGCGCCGGTACAGCGTTCATCAGTACCGAACTGGGATAGCTGGCCGTGCCGCCGGGAACGTAGATCCCCACGCTGTCGAGCGGCGTCCAGCGCCAGCCCAGCGTCGCGCCGGTGTCGTCGATGAAGCTATCGTCCTTCGGCAATTGGCGGCGGTGATAAGTCTCGATCCGTTTCGCCGCGATATCGAGCGCCGCCAGCGCATCCTTGCCGCACTGGCTTTCGCCTTCGGCGATTTCGTCGGCGTTCAGGAGCAGCGTTTGCGGCGTAAGCGAAACGCGATCGAATTTGTCGGTCAATTCGATCAGCGCCGCATCGCCGCGCTTGCGGACATCGGCAATGATGTCGCGCACGGCCTGCGCCACATCCTCTTCGGTCTCGCGCTTGGCCGAGATCAATGCGGTAAATTGCGCCGCGAAATCCCGGGCGCGCGCATCGAGACGGCGCGCCATCTTACGAATCCGCTTCGTGATCGGGGCGGCCCAGCGCCGCCCATTCGCCGCTCTCGTCGCTGAGGCCTGCGTCAAGCGCCTCGACTTCGAGTTGAATCGAACCGCCGCCGGAGAAGATCAGCTCGACGGTGCCGCCGGGATCTTCCGCGCCCTTCTGCGTGAAGCGGATGGCGAGCAGGGACAGCACCGCGTCGGGATCACCGCGCATGATCTTGTGCGACTTCGCCGAGAGCACGCTGTTGAAATAGAGCCCGCTACGCACGCGAAGGTTATCGCTGCTGCGCCGGTTCTCCCATTTGAAACGGTTGAGCAGCGCCGCGAAGCGCCGCGCCTTGGGCAGCCAGACGAGATCGCCGACGCGGCCCACCGCGTCCTGCAATTTCGCCGAAATGATCTGCAGATCCTCCGCGTCCTCCGCGGCCAGTATCTCGCGCTTCATGCCTGCTGCCGTTCGATCTCCGCCCCGACGCCCGAAAGCTTCTCTTCCAGCCGCTCGAATCCGCGATCGAGATGATACACGCGGTTCACGATTGTCTCACCTTCCGCCACCAGTCCCGCCAGCACGAGGCTGACGCTGGCGCGCAGATCGGTTGCCATCACCGGCGCGCCCTTCAGTGTCTCGACACCCGTCACGGTTGCGACGTCGCCGTCGACATGGATGTTCGCGCCCATACGCGCCAGTTCCGGCACATGCATGAAGCGGTTCTCGAAGACGGTTTCCTTGATGCGCGCAGTGCCGTTCGCCGTCGTCATCAGCGCCATGTATTGCGCCTGCAGATCGGTCGGGAACGCAGGGAAGACACCGGTCGTCGTGTCCATCGCTGTGGGACGAATACCGTTGCGATGAACGGAGAGCCCGCGATTGGTTTCCTTCACTTCGGTCCCGATTTTTTCCAGCAACGCGATCAGCGCGGCGTTGGAACTGGCCTGCGCGCCGACAAGTTCCACATCCCCGCCCGCGATGGCGGTGGCGATCATATAGGTGCCGCTCTCGATGCGGTCCGGCATCACCGAATGGGTCACGCCCGACAACCGGTCCACGCCGTCGATGACGATCTCGGACGTGCCAAGCCCGCCGATCTTCGCGCCCATCGCGATCAGGCAATTGCCCAGATCCTGCGTCTCCGGCTCGCGCGCGCAATTCTTCAGCACCGTGCGGCCCTTTGCGAGCACCGCACCCGTCATCAGATTCTCGGTCGCGCCGACAGAAGCGAACGGAAATTCGAATGTCGCACCTTTCAGTCCCCCCTTTGCGCTCGCCAGCACATAGCCGTCGGCGAGTTCGATGGAGGCGCCCATCGCCTCGAAACCCTTGAGATGGAAATCCACCGGTCGCGCGCCGATGGCGCAACCGCCCGGCAGGGAAATCTTCGCTTCGCCGTGCCGCGCGAGCAACGGGCCCAGCACCTGAAAGCTCGCGCGCATCTTGCGCACGATGTCGTAGGGCGCGAAGGCGGACTCGATCTTCGCGGCGTGCAGGCGCATCGTGTCGGTTTCGCCGAGCTTTCCGCCGCGGCGAACATTCATGTTAACGCCGAACTGCATGAGCAGGTCGCTCATCGCGGCAATATCGGCCAGGCGCGGCATGTTCTTCAGCGTCACCGGCTCTTCGGTGAGCAGCGACGCGGCCATGAGCTTCAGCGCAGAGTTCTTCGCGCCGCTGATGGGAATTTCACCCTTGAGGCGGTTGCCGCCCTTGATCCTGATCCGGTCCATCTACCCTCACGCGGCCTGAACGCGCCGCTTCCACAATGCTTGTAACGCGCGGGAGTGCCAGCGAACAGGCGCGCGAACCCTCTCAAGTTAATTCGGCTTTTGGCCCTTATTGGGGCGCTCTTCCGCCCGTGTTTCGGCGGCCTCGGACTTAGCAGACACCCGCGCCCGCTGGGCGGCCTTCCGGCGTTTCAGGTTCTCGCGCAGGGCGGCGGCAAGGCGTTCTTGGGCAGCGGAATCTTTGGGCGCCATGCGCGGATTTCGGCCTTTCCCTTTGGCCAGAGCTTGGGTATAGCAGCCGTCCTTTCGGCCCAAACCCCTGCGTTCGGGCCCCGGATGCCGGAGTAGCGTAGTGGTAGCGCAACCCCTTGGTAAGGGGTAGGTCGAGAGTTCGATTCTCTCCTCCGGCACCAGTTCCGATCAGACCGACAGCTTGGCGTCGCCTTCGACGACCGTCTGCTCCAGCACCGGGCGTTCACCCTTCCCCCACAGCTTCGCCGAATGCACCACGCGATAGCGGAGCGGCCCGCCATCCTCGCCAGCACTGCGCTCGATCGGGCGTGGGATGCAGACGAACTCAGTGTCCATCCGGTCGACGCTCGCGCGCACCACGCCATAGCCATGCCCGCCCATATCGACGAACGACACATGCGGTGCGCTGTCGGGGTTGCGCAGCGCGCGCGCTTTCGCGATGTCGCCGCTCCTTGCGTATTCCAGCGCCGTACGCACGCCATGATGCACCGTAAGGTTCACCGTGGCTTCAAATGCGCCGCTCTCGCGCTTCACCACGACAAGCTGCTGCGACGGATCGTCTTTCTTGAAATGATGTTCGCTCGATTCGGCCATACCCGGGGCCGAAAGGGAGCCCGTGACGAACGCGATGCCCACCGGCTCGAAGCCGCGCGGCGGCAACGATTTGGTCGCCACGCCGGCCCAGAAGCTGTGCCGGTCGCCCGCGACAGCGGCGAAGCCGGTGATGCCTTCGCGCGCGATCACGTCATAGATTTCGTTGCGCTCGACATAGGCGGCGCACGGTTCACCGGTGCCGAAACCGCCATAGCTTTCGTCCGGCCAATTTTTGGCACTCATGCCATCCGGCAGGTTGTGCGGATCGGCACGCATGTCGAGCGTGGCCTGCGTGTTGCCCCACACCTTCCATGTCGCCTGCGAGGTTTTCAGCTTGTCGATGAACCATGCCTTCTGCGTGGCACCCAGCAACGTCGCTGGCGGCTGGTCTTTCCGGTAGTTGGCGAACGTCACATCGCCGAACTTGATCGTCTCCGGCGGCTTGCCGCCATTCGCCTCGCGGCCGCCGTCGAGAACGATCTGCACATCTTCCGGGATGAAGGCGAAATCATTCAGCGCGTTCACCGCCGGATTGTCCATGGGATCCCTGGAACGGTAAGAACGCTGATCGGTGATGATGAGATCGACGTTCTTTCCGAACCGCAGTGCGCGATAGCCGATCAGGCTGTTGATCGCGGTGATGTTGTTCGGCTCGGTGCCCAATCCGTTGTCGTCGAACGCCGTAATCGGCGCATTCGTCACTGCGGGCGGATCGAAGATTTCCAAAGACGGATTTTTCTTCGTCACGCGCGAGGGATGAATCTCGAACCACACCTGCATGGCCGCAACCTTGCGCATTTGCGAAGGGATATCGCCTTTGCCGAAATTTTCCAGTGACTGCCAGCCTTGCCAGGAGAATTCGTGATTGTCCCACATCGCCACGAAGGGGAAGTAAGCGCGCGCATCCTGGATGTCGGGATCGTGCAAATACGCGTAGTAGACGGCACGATAACCGACGACCGTCGTAGGAACGTGGAAGTCTTCGTGCTTCTCGCCATCCGGATAACGCACGAGATCGCGGACTTTGCGATCATAATAGGTCGCGCGCTCTTCCGGATACCACATCAGTTCATAGATGAAATCGCCGAGATGCAGCACGAAAGCGAGCTTGTCTTCCGGCGCCGCGCGCTGGTCTTCGTAGATCATGCGGCGATAGGCGTTCTGCGCGCCATAATTTGCGTTCTGGCAGGAGACGAAGGCGAAGTTCACGCGGCGTGGGTCATTATCGGCTGGCGCGGTGATGGTGCGCCCGATGCGGCTGCCATGTCCGTCGCTGTCGGTGAAGCGATACCAGTATTCCGTTGCGGGCTTTAGCCCACCCACGAGCACTCGAACGGTCCAATCGGATTCTTCCAGCGCCGTCGTCTTCGCTTTGGCGACCACATTCTGGAAATCGCGGTCCTGCGCGACCTCTACGATGAGCCGAGCCGCCTTGAGGCCTTTGTCGTAAGGCCGGCGCGTCCAGAGAAGAACGCTGCTGCTATCCGGATCGCCGGAGGCCACGCCTTCCGGATAGAGATCGCGGCGTTCTTTCCAGTTCGTGCGCGAGGGTACAGGTCCTCTTGCCCATGCGGCCGTGGCGCTCAGCGCTGCCGCTGTAACCAACAGCTCTCTGCGGGAAATCTTCGTCATGGATAGCCCCCTCGCGAAACACAAAACGCTAACACGCGAGCCCACCGGGGAAAGATCAAACACCCGTTACGGCGGGCCCGCATAGCTGCTAGCGTTCGTATGCAACTCTGGGACAATACCGATGGCGCCAGGAACCAAGCGGAACGGCAAGATCGACGAGCAGATCGAGGAGACCTTCCCGGCCAGCGATCCGCCCTCGTTCATGGGCGGTGAGGTTTTGGGGGCACCAAAGGGGCGAAAGACGCCCAGGAAGCCAACCGTTCAGCCGCGCCGCAAGCCCGCGAAGAAGATTAAAACCGCTGCAAAGAAGAAGCGTGCGGTGAAAAAGCCGGCAACGAAAAAGAAAAAGCGCGCAACCAAGAAGAGAAAGTCACGTTGATCCCTCGCTCCAGCGAAAGACCCACGTCATGCATCCCATTTTCGGAATCGACGTCCTGATCCTCTCGCCGCTGATCGCGCTGATCTTCGGCCTGCTCATCCTGTTCGTGCCACGCCTGCTGAACTACCTGATCGCGATCTATCTGATCGTGATCGGCATCATCGGCTTATGGCCGCACTTGATGCACTAGAGAAGACGGCTACTCCGCGGCGTGCGCCTTCGCGCCCTTGTTGCCAGCGGCCATGCGCTCTTCCGCGATGCGGTCGGCGATGACATTGGTTGGCAGGTTGTCGGAATCCGCGCGCTTGAAGATTTGCGTCAGCGTGTCGGCGATCGCCAGCACGCGGCGCTCCACTTCCGCATCCGACCATTCGAATATCTGGCCGGCCACGCGGATGATGCCGCCGCCATTGATGACGTAGTCTGGCGCGTAAAGGATGCCACGCGCCTTCAGCGCTTCGCCATGCTTGTCGCGCGCGAGCTGGTTGTTGGCCGCGCCCGCGACGACCTTCGCATGCATCTTGTCGACCGTTTGATCATTCAGGATCGCGCCCAAAGCATTGGGTGAGAACACGTCGCATTCGGTGGTGACGATATCGTCCACCGAAACGACCTTCGCGCCGAACGCGTCGGCGACGATCTTGGTGGCGCCAGCGTTCACATCCGCCACAACGAGCTTCGCGCCTTCATCGTGCAGGCGCTTCGCCAGCGTCGCACCAACCTTTCCGAGGCCCTGGATCGCGACCGTCAGGCCTTTTGCGCTGTCCGTGCCGAGACGATGCTTGATCGCGGCTTTGAGGCCGACGAACGTGCCCAGCGCGGTCGGCGGCCCGGAGTCGCCGGATGGCTTGCCCGGCATATCAAAGCCGGCGGCATGTTTCGTCGCGCGGGCGATCACCGGCATGTCTGCTGGCAGGATGCCGACATCCATCGCCGTGATGTAGCGGCCGCCCAGTTCGTTCACAGCGCGACCGTAAGCGAGCAAACGCGCTTCGGTCTTGTCTTTCGCCGGATCGCCGATGATGACGGCCTTGCCGCCGCCGAGCGGCAGGTTCGCGATGGCGTTCTTGTAGCTCATGCCGCGCGACAGGCGCAGCACGTCCGTCAGCGCCGCATCGCCGTTCGCATAAGGATAGACGCGCGTGCCGCCGCAGGCCGCGCCAAGCGCGGTGGAGTGAATGGCGATGATGGCCTTGAGCCCGCTGGCCTTGTCGTCGAAGAAGGCGACGGTTTCGTGATGATCGAAATCGGGGGACTCAAACGCGCTCATGATCACTCCGGAGGGCCGATTTGAAGACCCGGACCATAGCGCGCGAAGGTCGAAATTGCGTTGTTATTTGCGCATGGCAGCCGCAACGGAATGTCGAATGTTACGATCTGGCGCAACAAAATTGGCGGCGTGCTATTTCGTGCCAATCGTATCGAGCACGGTGGACTCCGTTAAAACCTGCGGCAGGATTACGGCGTCGGACGCGCCCGGCGCGTAATAGAGATAGAGCGGCACGCCTGAGCGCCCATGCGCCGCGAGCAGCGCGGTGATCTCCGGATTGCGGTTCGTCCAGTCGGCGACGAGATAGGCGATATGATTTTGCGCAAAGGCGTCATGCACATGCGCGCCTGATAGTGCGACCTCCTCATTCACCAGACAGGTGATGCACCACGACGCCGTGGCATCGACGAAGACGGGGCGTTTCTGTGCGCGCAGTCCCGCAAGCTTGGCCGCAGTATAGGGTTGGGATGGGATACCTGTCGCGCTTGTTGCTTCCGCGGCAACCACCGGAGTGCCAGCCTGACGGACGGCCACCAGCAAAGCCCCCGTCGCGATAAGCCCGAGCAACGCGAAGATCATGCCTGTCGCGCGCCAGCCGGACGACGCGAACCGGCTTGCATTCCAGACCCAGGCAACAAACGCCAACGTCACCATCGCCGCAAGCGCCGCGACCAATCCGGTTCCGGCCGTTTCCTGGCTCAGCACCCACAACAGCCACGCTGCCGCGCCATACATCGGGAAGGCGAGCAGTTGCTTGAACGTCAGCATCCACGCGCCGGGTCTGGGCATGAAGCGCAACAACGCCGGCGCAAAGCCGATCAGCACGAACGGCAGCGCGAAGCCGATGCCGAGCGCAAGGAAGATGAGTAGCGCCGTCGCGGCGCTCTGCGTTAGCGCATAGCCCAGCGCCGCTGCCATGAACGGCGCGGTGCATGGTGCGGCCACCGCAACGGCGAGAACGCCGGTAAAGAACGAGCCGATCCATCCGCCACGGCGCGTCAGCGTTTCGCCCGCCGTGACGTTGCCGACTTCGAAGACGCCGGAGAGATTCAATCCCACCGCGAACACCAGCAACGCGAAGAACGCGACAGCCACCGGCTCCTGCAGCTGGAAACCCCAGCCGATCGCCTGCCCGCCCGCGCGCAACGCGACGAGCAGCAGACCGATCGCGGCGAAGCTCACAATCGCACCCGCGCCATAAGCAAAGCCATCGCGCCGGGCGTGTTCCTTCTCGCCATGCGCCTGATTGGCGAGCGCCAGTGCCTTCATCGCCAGGATCGGCAGCACGCAGGGCATCAGGTTCAGGATCAACCCGCCGATCAGCGCGAAGAGGATCGCGGCGAGCAAGCCGCCATCGTCCGTCGTGCTGAAATTCGCAGCCGGCACCACGCCGGGATGCGCAGCGATATCGAGCGCCTGAACTGTGCCGTCAGCGGATGTTAGGACGAGAACACCCGACAGAATCTTCGGCGTCTTGCCGCTTTTCGCTTTTGTGAGCCGCAGCACCAATCCGTTGTCTGCAACGGCGCGTTGCTGGGCAGCCATGCCGTTGACGATGCCCTCTTCCGCCGGGAAGAACACCGCATCCTTCAGTTGCGCCTTCGCCAGCGATGGCGACGCGATGAAGAGATCGAGGTTGTCGCCAGTCTGAAACGCGACGGGCCATGGCGCGGCGATGGGGAGCTTCGCGCGCGCGGCATCGAATTGCTCTTTCACCGGCGCGTAAGGCGCGGATGGCGTGGCGCTCACAGTCAGCGGAAGTGACAGCGCTGCATCTTCGGGAATGCAGACTTCCTTGCACACCAGCCAGTCGGCGGCGGCCCTCAACGTGACGATGTCGCCCGGCTTCGCATCCGCGGGTGCGGTGATCGTGGTCAGGAGCCAGACCTTGTCTTCATAGCCGTAATTCATCAGCGGCCCGACCGGCAGACGCTTGGGATAAGGCCAGGCGATGGCGCTCGCCTTCCAACCGGCGGGCAACGTCCACTTGATTTCAGTGGGCAGTCCCGCTTCGCCCGGATTGGACCAATAGGTGTGCCAACCCGGCTTCATCACCTCTTCCAGAGCCACGGTGCCGCTTTCGCCGGGCGCGATTTCACCATTTTCCGCAACGAGGCGCGGCGTGACTTTGGGGCCGGTATTGATCTGTGCCGCTGCGGGAAGCGCGGTGAGCAGAAACAAAAGAGCGAGAGCGATGCGTTTCATGGCCGCCCGCTATACCGGGAACAGCGGCGCATCGCCACTCGCAGGAGCGTGAACGTCCCGATAGGCTGTGGCCAGACGAACACCGGAGGAAAACATGACGAAGACGAACCGCCAATGGCTCCTGAAGCGCCGCCCCGTGGGAGATATCAAGGCCGGCGATCTGGAGTTGGTCGAACAACCGATGCCCAAGCCGGGTCCGGGGCAATTCCTCGCGCGTACGCTGTATCTGTCGCTCGATCCCACCAACCGCATCTGGATGAGCGACATGGAGCAATATATGCCGCCCGTGCAGATCGGCGATGTGATGCGCGGCGGCACGCTGTCGGTCGTCGAGGAGTCTAACAATCCCGGCTTCCAGAAAGGCGATGTCGTCTCCGGCATCGTGGGCTGGCAGGAATATGCCGTGCTCGACGGCGGACAGAAGATCGCGCGCAACGGCGCGCCGCTCACCGCTTACATGAGCGTGCTCGGCATGACCGGCGCGACCGCCTATTTTGGATTGCTGGACATCGGCAAGCCGGTGGCGGGCGAGACGGTAGTGGTTTCGGCAGCGGCGGGCGCGGTGGGCTCCATCGTCGGCCAGATCGCGAAGCTGAAAGGCTGCCGCGTGGTCGGCATCGCGGGTTCGGACGAGAAATGCCGCCATGTCGTGAAGGATTTCGGCTTCGATGCCTGCATCAACTACAAGAAAGAGAACGTCGCCGCCGCGCTGAAGCGCGAATGCCCCAACGGCATCGACGTGGATTTCGAGAACGCCGGCGGCACGATCATGGAAGCGGTGATGGACAATCTGAACATGAAGGCGCGCATCGTGCTTTGCGGCATGATCAGCGGCTACAACGCCGAAGGCCCCATACCCGGCCCGCGCAATTTCGCCAATATCCTGATGAAGCGCGCTCGCGTGGAAGGCTTCATCATCATCGACTACTTCCCGCGGCTCCACGAATTCTACCGCGACATGGCGCCATGGGTGGCTGAGGGCAAGATCAAATACGACGTGCACGTGGTGAAAGGCATTGACCAGGCGCTGTTCGCGCTCAACCTGCTCTTTATCGGCGGCAACACCGGCAAGCTTCTGCTGCAGATGTCGGAAGAGCCGTGATCACATTCGCCATCGACGAGGATCCGAACACGGTTGAAGCCCTGATCGAAGGCATCAAGGGCTTCAACAAGCGCTTCGTGGACGGCCCGCCGCCGCAGAAATTCAATGTCGCGCTGAAGAACGACAACGGCACGGTCGTCGGCGGTGTGGCGGCCACGCTGGGGCACGGCTCGATGTATCTGGAAGTCGTGTGGAACGGCGATGCCGTGCGCGGCAAAGGCCATGGCCGCAAGATGATCGAGATGATCGAAGCGGAAGGAAAGAAACGCGGCGCGCTGGATAGCTGGCTCTACACCATGAGCTTCCAGGCGCGGCCGTTCTACGAAAAGCTGGGCTACAAGGTCGTGGGCGAAGTGCCTTTCCCCGGCGGTCACCAGCGCATCGTCATGTGGAAACCGCTGTGAGGGTTACCGGCGGCACTTTGCGCGGGCGCAACCTCGCCACACCGAAAGACGCGCGCGTGCGGCCGACGTCCGACAAAGTGCGCCAGGCGATGTTCAACATCCTGCTGCACAACGATTTCGGCATCGGCTTCACGCTCGACGGCGCTCGGGTCGCTGACATCTATGCCGGTACCGGCGCGCTCGGTATCGAAGCCATCAGCCACGGCGCGGCATGGTGCCTGTTCGTGGACGATCATGCCGAAAGCCGTGCGCTGATCCGCGAGAATGTCGAAGCCCTAGGTTTGACCGGCGTCAGCAAGATCTGGCGGCGCGACGCCACCGATCTGGGGCCGATGAACAGCGGGGCGGGCGGGCCGTTCGATCTTGTCTTCCTCGATCCGCCTTATCGCCAAGACCTGATGGCGCCCACGCTCAAAGCGCTGCGCGAAGGTGGCTGGCTGGCGCCGGACGCGTTGATCGTCGCCGAAACGGCGGAAGACGAACCTGCCGTCACAGCCGATGGCTTCCGCCAACTTGACAGCCGCATCTATGGCGACACGCGCGTGGAGTTTCTCGCTCTCGCCTAGACTTCAGACGATGGCCGCACGCCAAGCGGATCGGTCGGCTCCAGCGTCGTGATCTCCCAATGCTCTGCATAATAGCGGCGCAGAAGCACAAACGACGCAGTGATGCCGAACAGGGGCAGCAGCAGCGTGACTCCAAGCGAAGCACCGCTCCACAACAAAGCCGCGGCGACAAGGCTGCCGATGGAGCCCCCGACATCCCATCCTCCTTCCGTTGCCGCATGGAAACGCAACGTGCAGGGCGATTGCTTGGCGAGATTGTAAACCGCCGTCATCAAGGTCGGCGTGTAGAGGCAGTTGCCGACATTGGCGAGCGCATTCGCCACCACCGCCAGCGCCGGATGCCCCAGCGATGCCGCGCGCACCAGCACGACAACAGCCAGGCCAATGAGCGAGACGATCACCGCGCGGCCACCACCGCCCGCATCGATGTGGCGGCCCAGCAGCAGGCCCGTCACCGCGCCCACGACCGCCGCGATCGCCAGCGCGCCGCCATAGTTCAGGAAGTTCTCTTTCAGCGACAGAAACAGAGCGATGTTCCAGACGAACACCATGCCGGATTGAATCCAGCCGTCGCACAAAAACAATCGCACACCGGAAAGCGACGCACGGAAGGCGCCCGGTGCACGGCGCACCACCGGCACGTCCGGCGTCCACATCAGCGGCACCGCGGAAGCCGCCTGTGTGGCCGCCGACACGCCGAAGGCCGCGATGGGGCCATAGGTCACCAGCACCCAGCCCGCAAGGATCGGGCTGATCACGCCGATCACCGCGGTGATGGCTTCACGCACGCTGATCTGCGAGCCGCGATGTTCGTGATCGCCCAGCGCCGCGAAATAGGCGTGATAGGTGGACCAGTAGATCGTGTCGCCCATCGAGGAGACAGCGCAGAGCAGGATCAGCACACGGTCCACGCCATGCACATACGGTAGAATGAGATATTGCAGCCCGCAGAACAGCGTTCCGAAGATCACCAGAGGCCGCAGCCCCACGCGCACGGCAAGCGGCACGATGGCGGGACGGATGAGGAAGCGGCCCATCAGGATCGCCGCCATGGCCATCAGCACGCCGGGCAGCGGCACGCCGGCCTTGAGCAAATAGACGCAGTAGAACGCGCCGCCGCCCGTCATGGCGATGGCATGGACGGCGTAATGCAAGTTCAGAAGATTGACGGTGTTGTTGCGGAAATAGGCCACGGACGCCTCACACGATGTCGGGGATTTTGCGAAAAGAGAGAATCCGGCGCAGCGGCGCCGGCCGGATTGGCGATCTATCTCTTGCGCGAAATCCCACACATGCGGGCCAACTCCCTGGTAGCGCCAATCTAGCGTTTGCCAGGGCGAGCCTCAATATCGGATCGTGGCGCCATGCCGACCGTTATCCGCCCCGCACGCCCGGACGATGCCGACTTCCTGGGATGGGCCTGTGTCGCAGCCGCCCACAGCCAGCTTGAACGCGGCTGGTTCGAGATCGTCCTCAAGCGCGAGGAAGCCTACTGTGTGGAGTTCGCGAAACATCTTACGCTCGCCAAGGCGCGGTCGTGGTGGCACTGGTCGCTGTTTCACGTCGCAGAAGTGGATGGCGTTCTGGCATCGGCGATGTGCGGCTTCGGTGATGAGAGCGTCTACTACGCCTCGCGCGATGCGATGGCCGAAGCCGCCGACCGCATGGGAATCCCGAAACCCGAACAGGAACGGTTCTGGCCGCGCGGCGCCTTCATCGTCTCCGCAGCCACGAGCGAAGACGACGCCTGGACCATCGAGAACGTGGCCACCAAGCCGGAATTCCGCGGCACCGGGCTTACCTATGCGCTGATGCAAGTGGAACTCGGCGCTGCCCGCGCGGCAGGGTTCAAACGCGCGCAAATCAGCATTTTCGTCGGCAACGACGCGGCGGAAAAGAATTACGCCAAATCCGGATTCAAATTCGCCGAGGAAAAACACGCCCCGGATTTCGAAGCCGCACTCGGCATCCCTGGCACCCGACGGTTTGTGCGCGATCTCTAGCGCCGTCCAAACAGCCGCTCGATATCCGAGAGCTTGAGCTCTACGTAAGTCGGTCGGCCGTGGTTGCATTGACCACTGTGCGGCGTCGCTTCCATTTCGCGCAGCAGCGCGTTCATTTCTTCGGCATTGAGCCGGCGACCCGCGCGCACGGAGGTATGGCAGGCGAGCGTGCCGGCCACTTCTTCCAGCCGTTCCTTCAGCGAAAGTGCCTTGCCGGTTTCGGCGATGTCGTCGGCGAGATCGCGCACTAGCCCTTTGAGATCGGCCTTGCCCAGCATCGCGGGCATTTCGCGCACCATCAAGGCATCGGGGCCGAACGGTTCGATGATAAGCCCAAGCTCCGCCAACTCGCCGGTGCGCGAGGCGATGCGGTCCACTTCCGCCGGATCGAGTTCCACCACTTCGGGAATGAGCAGCGGCTGGCGCGCGATGCCGCCTTCGGCAAGCGCCTTCTTCATCTTCTCATAGACAAGGCGCTCATGCGCGGCGTGCTGATCGACGATCACGATGCCATCCGCCGTCTGTGCGACGACATAGGTCTCATGTAATTGCGCGCGCGCAACGCCCAGTGGAAGCCCCGTGGGCGGCGCTTCCACGGGGGCTTCTTCCACGCGCGCCGAGTAAGCGGGCGCCGTGTTGCCGGCGAATAGCGGTGACTGGAAGTCTCGCGCGGCGCTCGCCATGCCCGGCGTCACGGGGAACGGCCTCACGTTGCCGGAATAGACCGGCGCTTCCGGGCGGAACGATGCCAGCGCGGAGCTTGCCACCGTCGTCGACGCACGATGGCCCGCATCCGCCAGCGCGTGCTTGAGCGAGGAGACGATCAGGCCGCGCACCAATCCCGCATCGCGGAAGCGCACCTCGGTTTTCGCCGGATGCACGTTCACGTCCACGAAGCTGGGGGCGCAATCCAGGAACAGCGCCAGCGCCGGATGGCGGTCGCGCGCGAGGAAATCGGCATAGGCGCCGCGCACCGCGCCAATGAGCAGCTTGTCGCGCACCGGCCGCCCGTTCACGAACAGGAACTGCATCTGCGCGTTGGCGCGATTGTAGGTCGGCAATCCCGCGAAACCGGAAATCCGCACGCCTTCGCGCGTCACGTCCACCGGCGCGGCATTGTCGCCGAACTCGCGGCCCATAATTCTTGCAAGCCGGTTCAGGCGCCCGGTGAAAAGATCGGCCTCCGCTTCCAGAACGAGTGTGCGCCGCCCGTCCAGCGTCAGCGTGAACGCCACGTCGGGCCGCGCCATCGCCAGGCGCTTCACGACATCGGTGGTCGCGATATCCTCGCTGCGCGCCGATTTCATGAACTTCAATCGCGCGGGCGTCGCGTAGAACAGCTCGCGCACATCGACGCGCGTTCCGCCCTGCCCCCTGGCGCGGAACGCCGCCGGAGACGGCCCGCTGACCGCGCCGCCTTCGACGTGAATTTCATGCGCCTCGCCCGTCTTCGTACGGCTCGCGATGGAAAGCCGTGCCACGGCGCCGATCGACGGCAGCGCTTCGCCGCGGAAACCCATCGTGCGGATGGTGGTGAGATCGTCGTCGCGCAGCTTCGACGTCGCGTGGCGTTCCACCGCCAGCGAAAGATCCTCCGCTGTCATGCCCTCGCCATCGTCCTCGACGAGGATCAGGTCCGCGCCGCCCGCCGATGTCGCGATGTCGATGCGATGCGCGCCCGCATCGAGCGCGTTCTCGACCAGCTCCTTCACGGCGCTGGCGGGCCGCTCCACCACCTCGCCGGCGGCGATGCGGTTGATCGTGCCTTCGGACAGACGGCGAATCTTCATGATTCGAGCCTAGCAGAGCGCTCAAGCCGAAACCGCCCGGCGCTTGCGGCGACTCACAGCGAAATCAGCGCTTCGGGGATGCTTTCTGAGACGTGGATGCAGCCGGGCGTTGCGGCTGCGGCGCGGGCGTGGCCGTTTTCGCTGCCGTCACGGGTTGCGGCTTTGCCGGCTTGGGCGGCACGGGCGGCTTGTCCGCGCCCGGCAGCGGCTGTTTGGGCGGCTTCGGGCCATTGGGATTTCCCGCAATGACGATGGTGAGATTGGGATTGGACAGCACACGCTTCGCTGCCCTCTGAATATCGTCGAGTGTGACGGCGTTGATGAGGCCGTTGCGCTGCTTCAGGTAGCTGATCGGCAGCCCGCCATCCTGGAACGCGTTCAGCTGCGCCGTGATGCCGGTGTTGGACGTGAACGCCAGCGGGAACGAACCGGTGAGATAGGTTTTGGCGTCGTCCAGTTCCTTTTGCGTCGCACCGTTCGCGGCGAAGTCGGAAATCGTCTGGCGGATGACCTTGACGGTGTCCTGCACCGAGCCAGCCTTGGTTGCAACCTGTCCCACGAAATAGCCGCCGCGCGTCAGCGTGTTCACCGAAGTGGAGATGTCATAGGTCAGGCCGCGTTTCTCGCGCACCTCGGACGTCAACCGCGAGGAAAAGCCGCCACCGCCCAAAATATAATTCGCGACATAGAGCGGGATGAAGTCCTTGTCCTTGCGCGGGATCGACGGCAACGCGAAGACGATATTCGGCTGCGGCACCGGCATGGGAATGACTTGCGTGCCCGGCGCGCCCATGCGGCGCAACGGCGGGATCGGTGTTGGCGCGCGCTGCGGCAAGGTGCGGAACGCGCTGGAGAGCAGTGTCTTCAGCGTCGCCGTGTCGACATCTCCGGACACTGCGATATGCATGCCGCCGCGCACCCAGTGGTCGCGCGCGAAGTTCACCAGGTCGCCGCGCGTGATGGCGGAAATGGACTCCGCATCGCCATCGACGGCATGACCGTAAGGATGGCCGGCGAAAAAGCGCGTGTAGAAGGCACGCGCCGCGACAGAGGATGGATCTTCCTGCTCCTGCTGCAGGCTCGCCAGAATCTGCGCGCGCACCCGCGCCACGGCGTCGCCGTCGAAATGCGGTTTGGAAAGCGCGACACCGAGAAGATGGAACGCGTCTTTCGCGTTTTCCTTCAGCGTCACCAGCGTGACGGTCATCCAGTCGCGATCGGGCTGGGCGGAAAGCCGTATCCCGCGGTCGCTCAGCGCCGCTTGATAGGCCTGCGAACTGTAAGGACCGGCGCCCTCGTCGAGCATCGCCGTCGCAAACGCCGCCAATCCTGCTTTGCCCGCCGGGTCGTAGCCCGAGCCCGCTGGAAACGCGACGGTCATGGAAATGATGGGCAGCGTGTGGTCTTCCTCGAACCACACCTGCACGCCCTTGCCCATGTTCACGGACTTCACGTCCGTCGCCGCGACCGCGCCCACCGGCGCGAGCAATGCGAGCGTCGTCGCGATCGCGATAAGCAGCTTGCGCATCTTCATCGCGGCTCTCCCGGCTGGAGATAACCCGTGACCGACTCGCGCGCGGGAAGATCCTTCGCCGCGGCATCGCGCACGGCGTTGGCTGTCACCGCCTTAATGCGATCCGGCCATGTGTCCACGTCGTCCGTCGTCAGCCCGATGGCCAGCGCCTGTCCGTAGGCGGATGCGAGCGAATACTGGTTGTCGCGCTGATAGATCGCATCCGCCACGAGCTGCGTCTTCGCGCGCTTGAGATCGCCTGCCGCCGGCGGCTTCTTCACATAAGTGGCGAGGATCTGATCGATGGCGTGTTCCAGCTGGTCCAAGCGGACGCCGGGACGCGGAAGCGCGTAGATCCCAAACGTGCCGTTGTCGCGCGCATAGCCGTCATAGCTGGCGCCGGCATTGGTGGCGAGACGACGCTTCACCACCAGTTCGCGATAGAGCGTGCTGGTGGGATCGCCGCCGAGAAGTTGTGCCAGCGTTTCCAATGCCTCCGCTTCGCCCGGCTTGGCTTCGGTGTAACTGACAACGCGATAGAACCGCATGAACAGCGGCACCTTCACATCCGGGCGATAAACCGACAGGCGCGTTTCGCCCAGGCGCTGCGGCTGCGCGAATTCGGCGCGCGGCGCGAGTTCGCGCGCCGGGACCTTGTCATACGCCGCGCTCGCAGCCTTGCGCACGTCTTCCGGCGTGACGTCGCCCGCCACGACCAGGATCGCGTTGTTCGGCGCGTAGTGATGATTGTAGAAATCCTGCGCTTCCTTGCGGCCGATATGACGGATCTCTTCGGGCCATCCGATCACCGGGCGTCCATAAGGATGCGAGAGGTTGAGTGCCGCTTCCATCTGCTCGCGCATCAATGCCTGCGGATCGTTGCCGACGCGCATGCGGCGTTCTTCCAGCACGACATTGCGCTCGGTGTTCACATTCGAATCCGACAGATCGAGATTGGCGATGCGGTCGGCTTCCAGCTGCATGACAAGCGGCAGGCGGTCTTTCGCGATCTGCTCGTAGAACGCCGTGTAGTCGTGCGTGGTGAAAGCGTTGGTCTCGCCGCCGTTGCGCGCGACGGTAAGCGCGAACTGATCGCCCTTCACCGTCTTGGTGCCGCGAAACATCATGTGCTCGAAGAAATGCGCGAGGCCCGACATACCCGGCGGGTCGTCCACGCCGCCGACGCGGAACCAGAGCATCTGGGTGACCACCGGCGCGCGATGATCGGGCACGACGACGACCTGCATGCCGTTCTGCAGGGCGAACTGGAAAACGTGATTTTCCTGCGCCGGTGCCGGCGCCGCGAACAGAAATGCCGCTGCCGCGGCTGCCGCCGCGAATGTGAAAACTCGCGTGATCGGCATGAAACCCTTTGAAATCAGAACGGCCACCAGCTGCTGCTGTTGTCGTTATCCTTGTCGACGGTCGCTTTCTCGGGAGACGGCTTCACGCCGTTCTTCGCGGCATCGATGCGTGCTTTTTCCGCGTCGGCGTTGACGGGCTTGTCGCCCACCGGTGCATCGCTGCCGCCGAACAGGAGCGAATCCGTCAAGGTACCGGTATCTTCCGCATTGGCATTGTCGGCGGCGATGGTGCGGCGAATGGAGTCGTCCGCCGTCGCGGCACCGGTTTGCGCCAGCAGAAGCTTCTCCGCCTGGCTATAATTGCCGTTGATGGTGGCGGCGACGGATGCGGTGTCATCGCCATAGAGCGCAGCTTGCGCACTTTGCGTCGGCGAAACCTGGTTGAGCGGCGCGGCGCCCGGCTTGGGCGGATGCAGGTTGAAGTCCGGCGGGATGATCAGCGGCGCTTTGGTCGTGATCGCGAACTCATCCGGCGGCTGCTTGGTGATGCCCGCCGCATCGCGGATCGTATCGCAGGACATCAGCGACAGGCCGGCGGCGAGAAGAACGCCACCGCGCCACACAGTCCGCATGCCCAATTCGGCCATCACAACTCTCCAAATCTAGCCCACGCTGGCCGGTTGCTCCGGCCGCAGCAGGGCGTCGTACAAAAGCGCGGCGACGCCGAAGGTGATCGCACAGTCGGCAAGGTTGAACACATACCAATCGTAGCCGAGGACGTAAAAGTGAAAAAAGTCGGCAACCTTTCCGTAGATCAGCCGGTCCACCAGATTTCCCAGCGCGCCGCCGATCACAAGGCCGAGACCCACAGCCAGGGCCGGACGGGTCGCGTTCCAGAGCCAGTAGCCCAATCCCCCTACGGCGGCCAATGAAAAGATGGCCAGAAAGGTGGTTCCCCAAGGCCCATGCGCCGGGAACAGTCCGTAGGAAACACCCGGATTCCAGACCATGACGAGGTTAAAGAACGGCAGGACATCGATCGCCTCGCCCGGCGACATATTGATGAAGCCGAAGGCGTAGAGCATCAGGATCTTGGAGCCCTGATCGGCGATGAGAGCGATGGCCGCGGCCGCAAGGCCCCAGTCGCGCGATGTCATGCAGTTGTCTCCAGAGCATCCACCGCGGCGGAGCAGCGGTTGCAGAGGTCGGGGTGTTTGGGGTTTTTGCCCACTTCCGGAAGGATCATCCAGCAGCGCGCGCACTTGTCGCCCTGCGCATGCTCGAAGCGGACCGACGCGCCTTCCACATCCGGCAGCTTGAAACCATCGGCAGGCGCTTCGTGTGTCGAGACGACGGCGTGCGAGGTGATCGCGATTTCGCCGAGATCGAGACCGTCCAGAAGCTTTGCATCGTCGGGGCCAACGAAGAGAACCGGGCGCGCCTCAAGGCTCGCGCCGATGACCTTGTCGCGGCGCGCCACTTCCAATGCGCCGGTGACGACACGGCGAAGCTCGCGGATGCGCGCCCATTTCTGGACGAGCTTTTCGTCATGCCAATCCTTCGGCACTTCGGGGAAGGTTTGCAGATGCACGCTCGCGCTCTCGCCGGGGAAGCGCAGCAGCCAAGCCTCTTCCATCGTGAAGCACAGGATCGGCGCCAGCCACGTCACCACATGGCGGAACGCCAGATCGGTAACGGTGCGCGATGCGCGGCGGCGCGTGCTGGTGGCGGCATCGCAATAGAGCGCATCTTTGCGAATATCGAAATAAAGCGCCGACAGCTCGTTCGTGCAGAACGAGAACACCGTGTTGTAGACGCGATTGAAATCGTAGTTGGTGTAACCGTCGCGCACCACCACATCGATCTCGGCCAGCTTGGCGAGGATGTAGCGCTCCAGCTCCGGCATCTTGCCGTATTCGATGCGCTCCTTCTCGTCGAAACCGGAAAGGTTCGCGAGCATGAAGCGGATCGTGTTGCGCAGGCGGCGATAGGCATCGGTGTTCGACTGGATGATGTCGTTGCCCATGCGCAAGTCTTGCGTGAAGTCAGACGACGCGACCCACAGGCGGAAGATGTCCGCGCCGTTCTTGTCGGCGATGGTCTGCGGCAGGATCACGTTTCCGACCGACTTCGACATCTTGTCGCCTTCGCGGTCGAGCACGAAGCCGGCGGTGAGAACTTCATCGTAGGGCGCGCGGCCGCGCGTGGCGCAGCTTTCCAGCAGCGACGACTGGAACCAGCCGCGATGCTGGTCCGAGCCTTCCAGATAAAGATCGGCATGATCCTTCTGCGGCCATTCCGGCTCCAGCGGCTGCTCGACGGTGAACACATGCGTCGAACCGGAATCGAACCAGACGTCGAGAATGTCTTTCACCTGCTCGAAGTCTTCGGCCTTGTATTTGTTGCCGAGGAAGCGCTCCGCCGAACCGGGCTTGAACCAGGCATCCGCGCCTTCTTTCTTGAAGGCTTCGACGATGCGCGCGTTGACGTCGTGATCGTTGAGGATCGCGTCGGTCTGTTTGTTCACGAAGATCGCGAGCGGCACACCCCAAGCACGTTGGCGCGAGAGTACCCAGTCCGGGCGATCCTTCACCATGCCCGCGATGCGGTTTTCGCCCGACTTCGGAAACCACTTCGTATCGCCGATGGCCTTCATCGCGCGGGTGCGCAACGTGCCGCCGCCGGGGATTTCGCGATCCATCGACGCGAACCATTGCGGCGTGGCGCGGAAGATCACCGGCGCCTTGGACCGCCACGAATGCGGATATTGGTGGCGTAGCGAACCCTTTGCGAGCAGCTTGCTCGCCTCGATCAGCGCCTTGATGACCGCGCCATTGGCGTCGCCGTCTTTGCCTTCCGGCGTGAGGATGCGCTTGCCGGCGAAGACCGGCACATGCGGCGCGAAGGAACCGTCTTCCTGCACGACGCCGAACGCATCGGGATTCTCGCGCGTGTAGTTGCGGTTGAGGCTGGTCAGCAGCGCGAAGTCTTCTTCGCCGTGACCGGGCGCGGTGTGCACGAAGCCCGTGCCGGTGTCGGCCGTGACGTGATCGCCGGGCAGCAGCGGCACGTCGAACTCGTAGCCCTGCCCGCGCAGCGGATGCGCCGCGATCAAACCGTGCGGATCGACCTTCGCGATGCGCTTCAGCGTGATCTTGGAATGCTTGGCCGTCTGCTCGGCCAACGCATCGGAGAGCAACAACCGCTCGCCGACCTTCGGCAATGCGCCTTCGCTCACGCTGTCCACTTCGTAGAGCGCATAGTCCATCGATGGCGAGAACGCGATGGCGCGGTTGCCGGGGATCGTCCACGGAGTCGTCGTCCAGATGACGACACTCGCGTCCTTCAGATCATCCGGGCCTTTGACGACCGGAAACTTCACATAGATCGTCGGCGACTGTTTCTCGTGATATTCGACCTCGGCTTCGGCAAGCGCGGTCTTTTCCACCGGCGACCACATCACCGGGCGGAAGCCGCGATAGAGCAAGCCGTTGTCCACGAACTTGTGCAGTTCGCCCGCGATCACCGCTTCGGCGCGGTAATCCATCGTGGTGTAGGGCTTGTCCCACTGGCCCATGCAGCCCAGCCGCTTGAACTGCTTGCGCTGCACGTCGATCCAATATTCCGCGAATTCGCGGCAATCGCGGCGAAGCTGGTCGATCGGAACGTCGTCCTTCGACTTGCCTTCCTTGCGGTACTTCTCCTCGATCTTCCATTCGATCGGCAGGCCGTGACAGTCCCAGCCGGGGATGTAGGGCGCATCGAAACCGAGGAAGCCGCGGCTGCGCACCACGATATCCTTCAGCACCTTGTTCAGCCCTGTGCCGGAATGAATTTCGCCATTCGCGTAAGGCGGGCCGTCATGCAGGACGAAGAGCGGCTTGCCTTTCGTCTTCTTCCGGATCTGGCCATAGAGATCCATCTTCTCCCAGCGCGCGAGCCAGTTGGGCTCGGCTGCGGGCAGACCGGCTTTCATCGGAAAGTCGGTGGTCGGCAGAAAGAGAGTCGCCTTGTAGTCGCGGGCGGGCTTTGCGTCGGTCGTGTCGGACATTGTCTCAGGTTCTTATCAGGTTGGCGGACAGGGCATCACCCGGCATCCGCGCGCACCCAGCAGGGATCATTCCCCCGGCGGCGGAGCCGGGCGGCGAATTCGAAAACCCTTGAAACCCAGACGGTTCATCTTCGAAAACCCGAGGAAATCAGTTGGAATTGTTCTAACAGCCGCCCCGTCGCCGGTCCAGCGGTCAGGAAAAGGACGAAAGCGCGCGGACCTGATGCCCGTGCTCGTCGAAATTGCGCGGGTTCAGCCACGCCTGGAACCGCCCGGAGATGGCGGGCCATTCCCCGTCGATGATCGAATAATAGACGGTGTCCCAGTTGCCGCCCTTGGTCCAGCTTGTCTGGCGCAGCATGCCTTCGCGGGTGAAGCCGTAGCGCAGCGCCGCCCGGTTCGAGGCTTCGTTCTCCGGCCCGCAACGCCATTCCAGCCGCCGATAGCCGAGCGTGCCGAGCGCATAGTTCGCGAGCAGATAAAAGGCTTCGGTTCCGGCGGCGGTGCGCTGCAAAGCCTTGCCGTATGTCAGCCCGATCTCGCAGGTCGCGGCCTGCGGATCGATGCGCAGCAGGAAATAGACGCCGAGCGCCTTGCCACTCGTCTTCTCGCGCACCGCATAGAGCACCTGGTTATCGCGCGCTGAGCGATCGGAGAGCCAATCGCGAAACGTTTTTTCATCCGCGAATGGCCCGGAGGGAATGCCTTTCCACAAC
>DATCRK010000087.1:0-7417 GCA_036569005.1 Rhizomicrobium sp.
CGCCACGACCATCCCGTCCAGAACCGCCAGCGTGAGCGGAAGGGTAAGGCTGAACCGGCTGCCCTGTTTCGGCGCAGAACCGATAACGATGCGCCCGCCGAGATCCACGATATTGCGGCGGACCACATCCATGCCGACTCCGCGGCCGGAGATGTTCGAAACCTGGCTCGCGGTGGAAAAGCCAGGCATAAAAATCAGATTGTCGATCTCCTCCTCGCTCAGAGAAGCGGATGAAGAAATAATGCCGCGCTCGATCGCTTTCTCGCGTACACGCGAGCGATTGATGCCGCGGCCGTCGTCGCTGACTTCGATGACGATGCGTCCGCCGCGGTGCTCGGCGGAAAGCGTGACGGTGCCCTCTTCCGGCTTTCCCGCCTTCAGGCGTTCCTCCGGCGTTTCCAGGCCATGATCGACGGCGTTGCGGATCATATGCGTGAGCGGTTCGCCGAGCCGCTCGATGACCGTTTTGTCCACTTCGGTCCCTTCACCTTCAACCACGAGCCGGACTTTCTTGTTGGTCTGCGCCGCCAGTTCCCGCACGAGACGCGGCATCCGCTGGAAAACAGACTTCACCGGCTGCGTTCGGATCGCCATCACGCTTTCCTGCAACTCGCGCAGCAAATGCTCGAGTTCAGCCAGCCCGTTGCCGACGGATGAGCCTCGCGGGATATGGCTCTCGTTGATGCGTTGGGACAGCATCGCTTGCGTGATGACCAGCTCGCCGACAAGGTTTACGAGACGATCCACCTTGTCGAGATCGACACGGATAGTCTGCTTGACCGCGCTGTCCGCAACGACGGCGTCCTTCTTTTCTTCCTTGACGACAGGCTCGATCTCTACCGGCGACACGATCTCGATCTGCGCCGGGAGTATGGCCACGGGCGAAGACACCGCTTCGATCTGCAGGTCGCAATCGCCCGTCACAAAGTCGAAAACCTCTTCGATCTTTTCCCGCGGAACGTCGCCTTCCAGATGAATGTCCCAGGCAAAATAGGCTTGGTCAGGTTCGATTTGGTCCAGTGTTGGCAATTGCGAGAGATCGGCAGACACCTCCAGTTTGCCGAGCTGCGAAAGCTCCCGGACCAGAAGGAAAGGTTCGTTCGCCTTCGCATAGAGCGCCGCATGCGGCTTAAAATGGATTCTCCAACCGGCCGCCGCACTTTCCGCTCCGGGCGCATCATCAAGCAAGATCTGCATCGGCGCGAAGCCGAAGCCGTCAAGATCGTCGGAAATATCGCTCCCCATGGCCTCGCCGCCATCGGAAAGCGCTGCCAGTTCATCCTTGATGTCACTGTCGACGCCCTTGGCAACCGGCCTGCCTTCGCGCGCGGCGGCGACATGATCCGAAAGCATGTCGCCGCCGCGCAACAGGACTTTTACGGTCTGGGGCGTGGCGGCGAGTTTGCCGGAACGCAGATTGTCCAGCGCGGTCTCGAAGATATGCGCGAAGCTGACGAGATCCTCGAATCCGAAAGCGCCTCCGCCACCCTTGATGGAATGCACAGCACGAAAGACCGCGTTGATCGTCTCGTCGTCGGCGTCACCGTTTTCAATGGCGATAAAGCCTTCCTCCATGGCGAGGAGAAGCTCTTCGCATTCCTGGAAGTAGGTCTGCTTGATGCTGTCCATCGGATCCATGGAAGCGGCCTATGGAGCGACGCGGTTAACCGCGGCGAGAAGTTTCTGGGGATCGAAAGGCTTCACAATCCAGCCGGTCGCACCGGCGTCGCGGGCGCGCTGTTTTTTCGCGGGCTCGCTTTCCGTGGTGAGGACAAGGATCGGAATGACGCGATTGCGCGGATCGCGCCGCACATGATCGATGAAGCCGAAGCCGTCCATGCGCGGCATGTTGATGTCGGTGATGATGACATCGACTGCACCCGCGTTCTGCAGCGCTTCGATGCCATTCACGCCATCATCCGCCTGGATGACGGTGTGCCCGGCACCCACCAACGCAAGCTTCAGCATATCGCGCATGGTTCTGGAATCGTCGACAGTGAGGATGGTCTTGCTCATGGCGTCTCCGTGATGCCGAGGGGCGCCGAGAGCGCCAGCCCGGCAACCGTTTCCGAAAAGGCGGGCGAGAGTGACGTGAACGCCATTCCCGGCCCGCCGGCTTGGGCAAAATCCTGGGCGGCGGCGGCCAAGATCTGCAAACAGGGAGACGTCACGCGGCTGACGGAGCCAGCGTCCACATCCAAACCCTCGCCGCGCGCATATGCGGACTGCAGATCCCGTTTCAACTCTGCCGCGACGGTCATATCGAGCAGCGCAGGCAGAACCAGCACCGGCTTTCCATGAATGGCATTGTCACTCGTCGTCATGTCGATCCCCATGGGCGAGATTGGTTGCGGGCTCAGAATTCCTGCCAGTCTTCTTCCACCGCAGCGCTCGCGTGGCGCAGGGCCGCCACGGACGCCGCGCGCCGTCCCCCGGACGCAGCTGCGCGGAGCTGCGGCTTGGGAACGGGGCGCGTCACCGCCTTTCCGGCCGGGGTGACGGCCGGAACGGATGACTTATGTGTTTCACCAACATCGAAGAAAGAAACCAGATTGGAGAGCTCGGTGGTTTCCGTCGCCAGATTGCGTGACGCGGCCGTGCTTTGCTCCACCATCGCAGCATTCTGCTGCGTGACCTGATCCATCTGGTTCACAGCCACATTGACTTCTTCGATACCGGTGGACTGCTGCTGCGCGGCCTGCGCCATCTCGGTCACAAGCGTGTTGATCGAGACGACCTGCTCCACGATGCGCTTCAACGCCTGGCCGGATTCACCCACCAGCTTCACGCCTGACGTGACCTGCTCGCCCGACGTCTTGATCAACGTCTTGATTTCGCGCGCGGCCTCGCTCGAACGCTGCGCCAGAGCACGCACTTCGCTGGCGACGACCGCGAAACCCTTGCCGGCATCGCCAGCGCGCGCGGCCTCCACGCCGGCATTGAGCGCCAGCAGGTTGGTCTGGAACGCGATCTCGTCGATCACACCGATGATGTCGGTGATCTGCTTGGACGACTGCTCGATCTGGCCCATGGCCTGGATCGCCGTCTCCACCACCTGCCCGCCTTCTTCCGCCGCCGATTTCGCATTCGTGACGATGGTGCTGGCTTCGCGCGCGTTCTGTGCCGTCTTCTTCACGGTAGCCGTGATCTCCTCCAGCGCAGCGGCGGTTTCTTCGAGACTCGCGGCCTGCTGTTCGGTGCGCTTGGACAGATCGTCCGCAGCCTGGCTGATCTCGTCCGCGCCGGTCGAAATGCCAGAGGTGGAGGAAAGTACCGTCTTCATGGTGTCCTGCAGACGGGACAGCGCGCCGTTGAAATCATCCTTCAGCTTGGCGAAAGGCCCTGTGAGTTCGGCGTTCACCCGATGCGCGAGATTTCCCTTTGCGAGCGCTTCAAGACCGGCACCGATGCTCTCCACAATCACCTTCGTCTGCTCGGCCTTGGATTGTTCTGCCGCAGCGAGCTGTTTCTTAAACGCCTCAAGCGCGGCGCCGAGCTGACCGATCTCGTCTTTGCGATCCGTCGCCGGCACCTCAACAGCCAAATCGCCCGCGGCCAGCTTTTGCATCACCTCAGTCATGAGCCGCAAAGGCGAAGACACCGCTTGAATCAAGGCAAATCCCGCGAGCACGCAAAGCAAGCCCGCCAGAGCAAGTGCACCAACTATCCACATGCGCGCCGATTTGAAGGCGGAATCGCCGTCCTCCGCTTCCTTGTCGCCGCCAGTTTGATTCATCCGCAGATCGGCATCGAGCAGGTTGTCGAATATTTTGAAGTCACGGTCGCCGGAAGTCTTATAGTATTCAAAGGCCGCGTTCTGTCCCTTCTCACGCAACAGCGATTCAATGCGTGGCTGGACGTTCAAATAGTTCTGCCAATTTCGCTCAATCCCGTCCGCAAGCTTGCGTTCACCCGCATCGGTCACCAGCGGCCTATACGCTTGCAGATCCGCGATGACCGCGTCGTGATATTTTTTGATATCGCCGATCTGATCGCGGCGGCCTTCGTCGGTGGGCTCAAGGAGATAGTGGCCTTGTTCAAGGAGGTATCCCGTTGCATGAAACTTCAGATCGCCGAGAATTTTGACGGACGGAAGCCAATTGTTCTTGATATTTTCGGCATGCGTGTTCACGACGGAGAGCTGTGAAACGGCGAAGATGCCGAGCGCGATCGTCGCGGCTAAAATGAAGCCAAAAGCCGACGTCACTTTTGCGCGAACTGTCAAATTCTGAAATCCCGAAGCGAGTCTCATAAAAATCTCCGTGCGACACTGATGCGTTTGCTGTTGCAGCAAGGCGAAGTTTCAGGCGCACGATTGATCGCGACTCGTCTATGTTGCGTTAAACGATACCGATACGCTGCAGTGCGTTTGACGAATGAACAGCGACGCTCAAGTAAACCTGACGCAGCAAACTCAACAATTATCTGCACTTTTTTGGTTCACATGCGCTGCACGCGCGGCGAACTACGCATTTCTCCGTATATGTGTTTCTACCTACGGGGCGAACATCGCGCGTCATGCGCTTTAAGTAAAACTCCGCATATGATTATTGGATCGGCTTAACCGCGCGACAAACACGCGCCACGCATCCTCAACACGAGACGTGTTGGGAGATGTGTGTGCGCAGTTACATTCTGGCAGCAGCGATCTTGATCTTGGGCTGCAGCGATTGGCCTGCGAGCGCGAGCCCCTACGCCACCGACGATCCGGAGATCGTCGACGCGAAGAGTTGGCAGATAGCGCTGTTTTCACAGGAAAACACGAATGATAACGGAAAGTCCGGCACCGCCGCCGGCGTGGAGCTGGACTACGGATTAATGCGTGGCCTTCAGGCGAGCGTCTCCGTGCCAGTGGGGTTCAGCGCACCAAATCGTGACGATGCCGATCTTGGGATGTCGCATATCGAATTCGGCGTGAAGTACGCGATCATCGATGACACGCATGCGGTTTTGCCGGCGATAAGCTTCTGCCCTTCCGTCGAATTCTCCTTCCGCGCCAGCTACAAGCTGACCGATGGCGCGACGCACTTTTTCTTTCCGGTCTGGGCCGAAAAGAGCTGGGGCGCCTGGACGCTGCGCGGCGGCGCCGGCTATCGCACCAATCCCGGACGCGGCGGGAAGGACTCGGTGTTCAGCGGCACCGGCCTGACACGAAGCCTTACAGATCAACTTCAACTGGGCGGCGAGATCTTTCTGGAAACGTCTTCGGCACGCGGCGAGCCGGCAGCCACGGGTTATAATCTCGGCTTCACTTATGCCCTTACGGATCGCCTGCAACTCGGCATCTCAGCTGGTTCCGGCTTGAGCAGCACCTCGAGCATCCGTGGGCTCAACTTCTACACCGGCGTCCAGTGGTCGATTTAGACGCCGTTCAGGTATGACGGAAGGGAGGATTGCGATGGAACGGACGGAGCTTCTTGATCTGGCGAAGGTTTTGCGAAACCACGCCGAAACGACGAATCTTTACCCCTATCCGGAGCTCTTCAACCGCGTAGCAGGCGATCTCGAAACCGAAGCACGGCGATTGCAAGACGAGGAGCATGGGCGTCGGCAGCCTGGCGGCAGGTGCATAAGGGAAACTACCTATAGCGAGATTGCGGCCCAGCCACTTACCGTAGCGTCCTGATCGCTCTTCCGCTGAAAGGACGCGATGTCTTACCCGCCGGAAAAGAGCATTTGCATCATCGACGACGACGCCGACGTTCGCGATTCCGTACGCGCTCTTCTCGAATCTTATGGATTTCGCACCATCAGCTTTTCTTCGGCAGGAGAATTCCTGTCTGCGTCCCCGGCGGCGGACATTGGCTGCTTTCTTCTTGATCTCCACATGCCCGGAATGACGGGCCTTGAGTTTCTTGAGCATCTGCGAAACACCGGTATCCAGACCCCGGCGATCATGGTGACCGCGAACGGCAACAAGCTTAGCAGCCGCTTCGCGCGCGCCGGCGCCTTGGCCGTTCTGCGCAAGCCCATCGGAGACGAGGAACTCTTGCAGTGGGTTCGCAAAGCTCTTGCACCAACTGACGGCGCTTCGCGTCCGTAAAAGTCCCTATATCCACTTTTGGTTGATTTAACTCCGCATACAGCGTGATCGCCGACCATCACACCTGCGTTCAATCTCGGGCGCATGGGACGGGTATAGTCGTGAATACGATCAGCGTGAAAGCGAAGTTTTTTATTTCTTTCGTCGTGAAACTCGCGCTTTTATGCGTCGTGGGCATATTCGCACTGTCACAACTCTCCGCGATGAACCGGCTCAATCGCTTTTCCAATCAGGACGTCCTGCCCGGTATCGCGGTAAGCGGCAGCCTCGACAGCGATCTGAACGATATTCGAGTCGCGCAAGCGGAACTGCTGCTAACGTCCGACCCCGCGCTCGAAACCGAAGCTCTCTCGGCTATCGCAGCGGCGATGAAACAAACCAGGATAGATCTGCGCGCGCTCGTTCTCGCTGCCGGCATTCCGGAAGAGCTTCGGATAAGCCAATCGCTCGCGCGCGAAGTTCCAAAGCATCTCGAAATGACAAAGACTTTCCTGCGCCTGATGAGGGGAAAGCAGAAGGCGAAGGCTGCCAAACTGTTCATGGGGCCTTTGGACATCTCGTTCGATCGAATGAGCGCGCAGGTCGGCCGGTTCGTCGCGGTCAACGACGCGCAGGCGCACGAAGCGAGCTCAAAAGGCAGCCTGACAGCAACGCGATCCGAGTACATAATCTTCCTGGTCATGGGGATCGCAATATTCGCCTCCGTGGCGATTTTCTTCACGCTTATTCGCGACGTCATTCAACCATTGCTGTCGATGACGCGCGCCCTAAGCGCGCTCGCGAAAGGCGAACTCAACACGGCTGTTCCCGCCGAAGGACGCAAAGACGAGATCGGCGAACTGGCGCGCGCGATGGATTGCTTCAAATCTTCGGCTATCGCACTCAACAAGGCAAAGGAAGATGCCGAAGCTGGCACGCGAGCAAAATCCCAGTTCCTGGCCAATATGAGTCACGAGATCCGTACGCCGATGAACGGTATTCTCGGCATGACAAACCTTCTTCTTGAAACCGAGCTAGACGAAGAGCAGCGCAATCTTGCGCAAGTGGTTGCGGAATCCGGCGAGTCCCTGCTCACGATCGTGAACGATATTCTGGACATATCCAAACTCGAAGCCGGAAAATTCGAAATCGAGAAGATCGATTTCGATCTTGTCGCCACAGTCGAAAGCGCCGTCGCGCTGATGACGCCGAAGTCGCGCGAGAAAAAGATCGATCTGGCGATGTTCATCGAACCGGCGGCCCGCGGCGCCTATCGCGGCGACCCCACGCGCGTCCGGCAAATCCTGCTCAATCTTCTCAACAATGCGATCAAGTTCACGGAAAAAGGCGGTGTTTCCATCCAGGTGGCCGTCAAGATCGGGCACATCCCCACGG
>DATCRK010000088.1:0-7321 GCA_036569005.1 Rhizomicrobium sp.
CGGGCTATTTCGAAAACAGCCCGCGCGGACGATTTGAAGATGGATATCCGGGCGGTAATCCCTATCGCGGGAATGATCGCTGGGAGCACGGACCTGGTGGCCGCGATCGCAATTGGAACGGCGGAGGAAACGGCCGCGGCAACTGGAACGGCGGGGGGCATGGCAATTGGGGTGGCGGCAACCATGGCGGACATGGCGGCGGTCACGGACATGGACACTGACGATGCGAATTCTACTCGTTGAAGACGATACCGATCTGCAGCGCCTTCTGAAGAAAGCGCTCACCGATGCCGGTTATGTTGTGGACACGGCAAGCGACGGCGAGGAAGGCCTTTTCCTCGGCGACACCGAACCTTATGACGTGGTGATCCTGGATCTCGGCTTGCCGAAGATGGATGGCGTGCGCGTGCTGGAGAAATGGCGCGCCGAAGGCCGCAAGATGCCGGTTCTCATCCTCACCGCGCGCGACCGCTGGAGCGACAAGGTCGCGGGCTTCGACGCGGGCGCCGACGACTATCTCGCCAAGCCGTTCCATACCGAGGAATTGCTGGCGCGGGTGCGCGCACTTCTGCGCCGTGCCGCGGGCCTCGCCACATCGGAGATCGATGTCGGTCCGCTCAAGATCGACACCCGCGCTTCTCGCGTGATCGTGGACGGCAATCCGGTGAAGCTCACGAGCCTGGAATACCGGCTGCTTTCCTATCTCGCCCATCACAAGGGCAAGGTGGTGTCGCGCACCGAACTGGTGGAACATCTCTACGATCAGGATTTCGATCGCGATTCGAATACCATAGAAGTGTTTGTAGGCCGCCTTCGCAAGAAGCTCGGCGTGAACGTCATTCAAACGGTGCGCGGCCTTGGCTATTGCCTCGACGATTCGAACGCGGACAGCGAACATCGCGCGAAGGCTTAATTCGCTCCAGGCGCGGCTGATCGCGGCTGCGGCGGTGTGGACGCTGCTGGTGCTCGCCATCGGTGGCCTCATCCTGTCGAACGCCTTCCGCATGTCGGTGCAGAGCGATTTCGACGCGCGCCTCCGGTTCGATCTCGATGGCATGATCGCCGCCGCCGAGCCGGGACCGGCGGGACAAGTATCGCTGCGCGGCCGCTTCACTGATCCGCGTTTTGAGCGCGTCTATTCGGGCTGGTATTGGCAGATCGCGCCGGAAAGCAAAGGCGGCGAGCCGCAGATTTCGCGCTCGCTGTGGGACCACACGATCAAGGTGACCGACACCGTCACGCGCAACGGCGTGCAGTGGAGCCACGCCGAGGGGCCGGAAAGCCAGCACCTGCGCATCGTCTCGCAGCATGTGGAATTTCCCATCGCCGATACCCCGTCGCCGAAGGATACGCAAAGCTATCGCTTCCTTGTCGCGGGCGATACGACGCAGATCGAAAGCGAAGTCACGCGCTTCAATTCAACATTGCTCTGGGCCTTCGCGGTTCTGGGCATCGGGCTCATCGTCGCGATCTTCATCCAGGTTCGCGTCGGCCTCATTCCACTGCGCCGGATGCGTCTTGCATTGATGCGCATTCGCGACGGCAAAGCGCGCAAGCTGGACGGCGACTTCCCCAATGAGATCGCGCCGTTGGCAAAAGAACTGAACGCGCTGATCGAGCACAATGCGGAAGTCGTCGCTCGAGCGCGCACGCATGTGTCGAACCTCGCGCATTTCCTGAAGACGCCGCTCACGGTGATCGCCAGCGAAGCCTCCGCGCAGCCAGGCCCGCTCGCCGATGCGGTGACCAAGCAGGTCGGAACCATGCGCCGCCAGGTTGATCATTATCTCGCGCGCGCCCGCGCCGCCGGCGCGGTAAATGCGATCGGCAATCGAACCGAAGTCTCGCCGGTGATCGAGGATCTTGCGCGCGTTCTCGACCGCATCCATGCGGAGCGGGGTATCACCATCGCACTCGACTATCCGGACAATCTTTGCTTTCGCGGCGAGCGCCAAGATCTGGAAGAGATGGCGGGCAATCTCATGGACAACGGCTGCAAATGGGCGAAATCCAAGGTTGCAGTTTCCGCGCGCCGACTTTCGGGAACGCTACTGGAGATTGTGGTCGGCGATGATGGGCCGGGCCTGGGCCTGGAAGAGATTTCGCGCATCGGCGAACGGGGGGAAAGACTAGACGAAAGCGTGCCGGGAACCGGGCTTGGACTGGCAATTGTCCGCGATATCGCCCGGCTTTATGGCGGGGAACTCAGCTTGGGCCGCAGCCCGTTGGGCGGGTTCGAGGCTCGGCTGACCCTGCCGGCTATCATTTGAATCGGCCCGGAAAGGCCGCGTTAACGCTGCGGAGATTAGTGTCACAGAGCCGGAAGTGCAGGCGCGGCTTGCATTTTCAACGTGGAATATCGGGGCCATGGATTCGAGCAAGGCACAACAGCTTCAGGGTTTGCTGAACGGATTGCCGCCATTGGTGGCGTCGCGTTTGGCGAAAGCCATCGAGATCGACCGTCTGAATGAAGGCCACATGCTTCCGCACGAGCTCATACTCGACGGATTGCGTCCGGTGCTGCGCCGCGGCCAAGCGGATCGCGCGCCGACGCCGCTGCGCCTGTTCTGTCGCCCGTTCGAGGATTTGTTGACGGTCACGCCGCGCACGCAGAAGCAGAAGGGCCGCATTTCGCGCGGCTCGATCATGCCGGTCTGGAATTGGGTTTCGCAGACGCTCGTGGCGAATGCTGCGTCCGCATTCTCGATCGGCGTGAAGACATCGCTTCTTGCCGGCAACACTGCCGAGATGATGAGCCACGCCTCGCAGTTCTGGTCCGTTGCGTCGAAAGCGATGCTCGACGCGTTGTCGTCCGAACGCAGCCGAAAGGCAGTGCGCGTCATTCTTGAAGACGATCTCATCGTCGCCGATGCACGCGAGATGGCGCTCCTTCTTTCCATCGGCAGTGACGTCATTGAACTGCAGGAAAAGCTGCCGCGGCCATTGCCGTCGCTCACCGACGAGTATGTCTGGAAGCTGCGCGACATCTACGACCGTCTCGCCGTGTCCGCGCCCGAAGCGGCGCCTTATGTTGCCGTGCTCGCGATGCAGCGGCTCGAGCGTCCGTGGGAAGCGCTCAAGCTGCCGATGAATGTCACGCGCCAGACGCAGGACACGCTGATGAGCTCGACCGACATGGGCTTGGTCGGCGAGATCCTGTTCGGCGATATTGAATATTACACGGCCATGATCCGCGCCGTCCGTCCAAACCACTTCGACGCCGACGCTCTGGTCGGTTATCTGATCGGCTTCACTACGCTGTCCACCGGCATGGTCAAGGCCATCGAGATGCGCCGTGACGGCAAATGGGGACAGCGTCTCCTGTCCGATCGCGCGACGGTCGGCGAGGCGATGGACGGGTTCATGGAGCGCGCGGCGAAGGAAGTGTCCCACGCGCTACCGACAATCAAGTCCGGCAGCTATGCTGGTGGCCCGCGCGTGCCCGATCTGGCGCATCACGCCGATCCGGAGAAGTCGGATCGCGCGCTGGCTTATGCGCGACTTGTTGCAGGCTGCCGCTCTTTCGCAGGCGCGGCCTCATTCGGTGCCACCAACAAGGAAGCGCTCGACGAGATTTCCATGATGCTGAAGAGCTATACGGAAGATCTGCTGAAGGAACTGCGCACTGTCACCGGCGAAAAGCGCACCAACGCGGAGGCCTATTTGCATCTCGCCGCGGAGATCGCAGCGTTGGTGTTCAGCCAGGAAGAGTCGGACCTGCTGCGCCGCCGTGCCAAAGCCGCGCTGCCGGCCGTGGCCGCGTAGTCAAACGACGCCGAGTTTCCGCATCTCTTCGATCTCGGCTGTCGAATAACCGAGCTCACTCAATATCTCATCGGAATGCTCGCCCAGGGTCGGCGCGCGGCGGCGCACTTCGCCCGGCGTGCCATGCAGCTTCACCGGCGTCGATGCGATCGGTGCTTTGCCGATGCCGGGGAAGTCTATCGTGGTGAGAATATCGCTTGTCCTCGCGTGCGGATCCTCCAGCGCCTCGCGCATCGTATAGACGGGGCCGGCGGGCACGCGCGCGCCTTCGAAAGCCTTGATCGCTTCGTCACTCGTGCGAACGGAACACCATTCCTGCACGCGCGCGGAAATGATCTCGCCGTTGTCGCCGCGCAGCTTGTCGGAGGCGAAGCGCTTGTCTTCGAGCCATTCCGGCGCGCCGATCAGTTTTGCCACGCGGCGGAACAGCGGATCACCGTTCACCGCGACCGTGATCCAGCCGTCCTTCGTCCTGAAGATGTCGGACGGTCCCGCCGTCTGGCTGCGATTGAGCGATGGCTTGCGGTCAAGCGCGAGCACAGCTTCTTCGATTAGCGTCGGGCTAAAGAACGTCATCGCCGTGCGCAGCAACGCGCCCTCGACAAGCTGGCCCTTGCCCGTCTTCTCGCGCGCATGCAGCGCCGAGACGATGCCGAGCGCCAGCAGGGACGCCGTGCCGAAATCCACCCACGGCACCGCCGCGCGCACCGGCTGTTCTTCCGTACCGGCAAAATACGCCGCGCCAGACATGGCTTGCGCGATGCCATCGAAGCCGACGCGATTGGAATAGGGTCCCTCAAGGCCGAATGCCGTCGCCACGCCCAGGATCGCGCGCGGATTGATGGCGCACACGCTGTCGTAATCGAGACCGAGGCCTTTCAGCGTTTCGCCGGGAAGATTGGCGATCACGACATCGCTCTTTGCAATGAGCCGCTTCACGACGTCTCGGCCTTTTTCGTGAGCGGGGTCGAGCGTGAGCCCGCGCTTGTTCCGGTTCATCTGCAGGAACATCGCGCCTTCGCGCGGGCTGCCGTCTTCATGTTCCCCGAGGGAGACCAGCGTGCGGTCTTCGCGGCCGTCGCGCTTCTCTACGCGGATCACTTCTGCGCCGAGATCGCCCAGCAGCGCGGCGCAGAACGGCCCCGCGATGTAGCGGCCGAAATCGACGACACGGATTCCTTGAAGCGGACCTGACAAGCGTTTCACTCCCTGATGCCGCGATTGCCGCGCGGCCTTGTCAGCGACTATACCGTTCGCACGGAGAAAATCATGACCGCGGCCGATGCTTTTGCATCCCTGAACCGGATCGTAAATATCGCGCCCATGCCCGCACCGGCATTTCCGGGCAGCGATCCGATATTGCCGACGCCGTTTCCGGTGGCCACGGCCGCTGCGGCCGCATTGGGACTTGGCGCATCGGCGGCGAGCGAGATCTGGCGGTTACGCGGCGGAAGTCGGCAGGACATAACGATCGATCTCAGAGCCGCCGCTGCATCGCTCGTCTCATTCTCGCTGCTGCGCTTGAACGGCAAAGCGGTACCGCGTCCGGCGGAGAGCAACGCCACCGTCGGCATCTATCGCACCATGGATGGCCGTTACATTCATCTGCATGGCGGCTTTCCGCATCTGGAGCGCCGCACGCTCGATCTGCTCAACGCCAAGAACGATGCGGAGGGCATCGCCGAAGCGGTCGCGAAGTGGAATTCCTTCGCGTTGGAAAATGCGCTCGCTTTCATGAACCAGTGCGGCGCGGTGATCCGTACGGAAGAAGAATGGCAGGATTCGCCGCAAGGCGAAGCGATGACACTTGCGCCGCCGATCGTGCTCAAGCGCATCGGCGACGCGCCGCCGCTGCGCCTGGAAAAGTCCGCGATGCCGCTCGACGGCATCCGCGTGCTCGATCTTACGCGCGTTCTCGCCGGGCCATCGGCGGGGCGCACGCTTGCATCTTATGGTGCCGATGTTCTTGGCGTGCGCAGCCCGAATTTGCCGACGATCGATCTCTTCGACCTCGATACCGGATTGGGCAAGCGCTCGGTCTTTCTCGATCTTGCCAAGCCGGGACACGCCGAACTGATGCGCGACCTCATCCGAGGCGCGCATATTTTCATCGACTCATATGTACCCGGTGCAATGGCCAAATTGGGCTTTTCGCCCGAAGCTCTGGCGCATCTTTCGCCCGGCATTATTCATGTCGGAATCTCCTGCTACGGCAGCGAGGGTCCCTGGGCGCATCGCCGCGGCTGGGAGCAGCTTGCCCAGAGCGCCACCGGCATTGCAGTGGAGCAGGGCGCCTTCGCTGCCGCCCGCGCGGGGAGCCGCCGCGAAAGCGTGCCGCGGCTCATCCCGGCGGCGGCCTGTGACTTCATCACCGGCTATCTGGCGGCGGCGGGCGCCATCGCCGCATTGCTCAAGCGGATGCGCGAAGGCGGCAGCTGGCGGGTGGAAGTCTCGTTGTGCGCCACCGCGCAATGGCTCCAGGCCCTTCCGCGTGTCGAGACAAAAGCAATCCCGGATAGCTGGAATCCGCTGGAAGGACTCGACGGATATTTCCAGTCATGCGAAACGACGCGCGGGCGGATGGATCATCTGGCGCCGGTGGTGCGCATGTCCAAGACGCAACCGGCGTGGAAGTTTCCGCCGCCGGAACAAGGTGCTGATCAGCCGCGCTGGCAGTCGTGATGGGGAATGGAATGGCGCCGAAGACGAATCCGCTGAAGCTCAATCCGCTGCAATTGCGCACGCTCACGCTCTTGCAGGCGATCGCGCGCGCGGGCGGCGCAACGCCCGGTCCCGGCCAAAATGAAATCACCATCGAGCGGTTTCCGCCCGCGCATGGCGATCACTTCCATCTTGGCGATGCGGTGGTGCGCGGCAGCGACGCGACTGGGTTGTTCAACGAGAAAGTCTGGAATGCACTCACCCGTAAGGGTGTGGCGCGGGGCGACTGGCCGCACAGGATCACGCTGAACGATGCCGGCATGAATTACGACACGGGCATCGCGGATCAGATACTGCACCGTTCAAGCCACTAGCATCATTCCATCTTCGTCAATGTCGCGAAGCGCTCGCCGAACAGCGATGCGCCTTTCTTTGTCGCCATGAAGGCGTCGAGTTCTTTGGGTGAGGCCGTGATTGTCGCGTCGCCGAATTGCCCCGGCTCGACGGTGCCTGCGATCTTGTGGGCCTGTATCGCAGCCTTCGCGGCATCTTCGTCCATCAGATAGAGCACGAGGCGATTGGGCCCTTCGAAGCGATAAAGCAATGGGATGGTTCCGCGATGATCGTCGTCGTCGTCGCTCTTGCCGTCGCCGAACTGCATTTCGGCGTTCATGATATGATTGCCGCCGAGATTGGCGGTCGTGATCCTGGCGACCATCCAGTCGCCGTCCGGCTCCGAACCGGCCTGCACCATCACGACGGTGATGGTGTTGTCGCCGGCAGGCAGGAAATGGAAGTAGAGCCCACGATCGTCCGTCGATTGGTCCGACTTTCCGCGCCACAGGCCGACAAGCGCGGGATCGTTCACGACGGCGGTCGTCGTTCCGACAGGATG
>DATCRK010000089.1:0-34923 GCA_036569005.1 Rhizomicrobium sp.
ACGCAGACCGATCATCGCGACCTGCTCGTTCGTGTCGCGCGCACGGGCGTCATACAGAACGAAGCTGGTGCCGTAGTTCTTGTCCACCGAGACCGAGCGATAACGGTAGTCCAACGTCAGGTCGACGTTGTCCGAAACCGAATACGCGAAGCCGCCAATGAGCTGATACATGAAGCCCAGGTGCTTGCCGTTCAGGTAGGTAAACGGAGCAATCGACGTATCGGCGTTCAAGCGGCCAACGCCGGCGCCTGCACCCAAGCTCAGGTCCCAACGGTCCGTGAGCGGAATGTCCCACACCACGTTCAGCATGTCCGTCAGAAGGCTGACGCGGCCATCGAACGGGCTCTTCACGTCATGACGATTCCAGCTGACTTCGTCTTCGACGCGGATGTGATTGGCAAAACGGTAGCCGACCGTACCGGCGATGATCGCCGAGTCGTCGGTGTTCGTCTTGAAGCGCGCCGGAAGCGGACCGCCAGTGAAGGTCTGCTCGAAAGTGCCCATGTGGTCCCAGCCGACGCCCAGACCAAGATACCAACCAGTGGCATCACTCGCGACGGCCGGCGCACTCAGCGCCATCGCCGCAACGCCCGCCAGGGCGATCATTCGAATTTTCATTTTATACCCTCGTTTCATAGACCGACGGGCAGGGACCCCCCCACCGTGACGTCCGGGATGTAAACTTCTATAGCCCGTATACTGGCGGATGTGGAAGATATCTGTCCATCGGGAGGTCAGTTAATAGTCCCGAATTGGCCGAATTCCCCGCATCCTGTGACCAGAGCGCAACATTCAAAGTGCAAGACTTTGCACCGTTTTGCTGCCCCCCTGCCAGATAAAGGCATAGTGCGCAGGCAATATGCGCAGGTGATTGGTTTGTTCCTCCAAGGACAGGTGAGATTCGAGTCTCTGAAGGATTTCCTTCCGCGGTGTGACATGAAAGATGCGGAGCCACAGGCTCAGAACTGATGCGAACGGCCAACCGAGCCCTTCCATACTGCCGAAATCGACGACATGGATTTTGCCCGCTTCCGCCGCCGCCGCTCCCCGCCTAAGTGCCTGTTTCCAATCCGGAATCATGGACAGGCTATAGGAAAAAACAACATGGTCGAAGGGCGCTCTTCGTCCGAAAGCCACCGGCGTCAAATCTTCGGCAAGTCCCCGGACAAGGCGGATTCGGTCTGAGAGGCCAGCCTGCTCCACGGCTCGCCGTGCGGTTTTCAGCATTTCCTCAGAAGCATCAAGGCCGTAGAGGTGTGTCTCAGGGTAACGATGAGCGATTTTGATCAGATTCCGGCCCGTTCCACAGCCGACCTCGACAATCGCTTCCTCAGGGACCGCGCCCAAGTCCTTGATAAGGCGGTCGCGGCCAAAAAGATAATATTTTCTCGTAAAATCATAGATATAGCGCTGCCACCGATAAGTGGCATCCATCAGTGTCGCATGGCTGTCGCTGCGCATCAGGACAGGGAGCGGCGGGTATAGAGATGGAAGCCGCCGTAAATGGAGGACCGATCCCGCGCGTGAAGCTCAGCACTTTCCTCGGTTTGATAAACCCACGGCGAAAGGAGCCTGGCCGGCAGCTTGCGCTCCAGAAGCGAGTCGCTGCCCGCGGTCCGGAAGATCACCCGCGCATCGGAGCTCGCGGCGGTACGATCGATTTCGGTCCACAGTTCCTCAAGAACGGCAGCGCTCATCCAGTCTTGCGCATCGAGCAACACAAATCGATGGAGCGATTGCGAGGGCTGCTCCTTCAAAAAGCTGATGAGCGATGCGAGATGGACTTCCACCCGAGCCGTTCGCGTACGGATGACGTCGTAAATTGCACGATCAAGGTAGGGCGGGATCGCCTGGCGATGATGGATATCATAGCTGCGCGCGAAGGCCTGCCACGCGAAGTAATTGTCCTGCACCGGAAAATCGCAAGCCAGTTTTTCCACGCGCCTGCGCAGAATATCGATCGGGTTGGTCTCCGAGCCGGCCATGAGTTCGTCATATTGCGCCGGCGGGATTCCAAGCGCATAGAACGATACCGGTGATTTCGAAAGTAGCTGAATCGCCTTATTTTCCAGCATTGGAGTGACGATCCTGTCGAAGGCCGCGCGCTGTTCGGCAAGCGTCTTTGCTTCGACTATCTCTTCAAGTCTTTTGCCGTTTAGCTTCGCGACCGCGTGCAACAGGCCGATGAAACGGCCGAGCAATCCGTGACGATAAAGATTGCGCGCGAACATATCGACGCGGCGACCGCGCAATGGCGCATGCTTGCTCCAGTGTTGTCGTGTGGCGTCATCGAGATGCTTGCTCAGCACGTCGTCAAACACTTCGCGATTGATGTTGTCGTTGGCTTCCCCAAAGAAGCGAAAGAAATCCTCATATGTCGGAAGTTCGCGCAATGCCGCGAGCTTCAGTCGTGTCAGCGCGAGATGGTTGGGATTGAGGTCGATAGCGATAATGCGGGCAGGATCGGCCGCCAGATAGTTCAGGACATTGCAGCCACCCGAAGCGATGGTGATGAGACTGTGGTGCGGCTTCAGGTCGAGTGCGGCAAGGTCGACGGCGGGGTCTTCCCAAATCTGATTGTAGACGAAGCCCTTGAACATAAGGGTAAAAAGCCGTTCCAGCGCGCCGCGCCGGGTAGCCACCGGGCGGGTGTGAGCAGCCTGATCGAGAAGAAGATTTGCCATGTAGGACCGAGTGCCCCTTCCGAATCTGAGTCGCGCTTGTGCGACGGGGATTCGAAGCTTCTATTCAAGGTCCTTTGCGGTTTTGTGACTCCTTGCAACGGATGGTGCGCCTCGATTAGGAACAGCCATGACCACTGACGAGCGCAATGACAACGAACCGGTAAAAGAACTTCTGGCGCTGCTCGATCTTGAAAAGATCGAAGAGAACATCTTCCGCGGCGTTTCTCCCAAGGATCGCTCGCAGCGCGTCTTCGGCGGGCAGGTTCTTGGGCAGGCCCTTGTGGCGGCGGGACGCACGGTCGAGGGTCGTATCGCACATTCCCTTCATGCTTATTTTCTCGTGGCGGGCGATCCGAAGGTTCCGATCCTCTATGAAGTGGATCGCAGTCGTGATGGATCCAGTTTCAGTTCCCGGCGTGTTGTTGCCATCCAGCACGGCCGGCAGATCTTCCACATGTCGGTTTCCCTGCAGGTGCCCGAAACCGGACTGGAGCACCAAATCGAAATGCCGAAGGTGCCGCCACCGGAAGAGCTTCCGAGCGAAGATGATTTTCGCGCGAAGATCGTCGACAAGATTCCCGAACAATATCGCGAGCATTTCCTGCGGAAACGGCCGATAGAGCTTCGCCCGGTGGATCGCACCGATATTTTCGCGCCGCAAAAGCGTTCGCCACATCAATCCGTCTGGGTTCGTGCCACAGGAGAACTGCCGGCCGACGTGGCATTCCAGCAATGCGTTCTTGCCTATGCATCAGATATGACATTGCTCGACACCAGCCTGCTGCCGCATGGCATCGGCTGGTTCGACAATCGCATCCAGATGGCAAGTATCGATCACGCGATGTGGTTTCACCGACCGTTTCGCGCCGACCAATGGCTGCTCTATATCCAGGACAGCCCCAGCGCATCGGGTGCCCGCGGGTTCAATCGTGGTCTTATCTTTTCACGTGATGGAAAGCTCGTCGCGTCCGTGGCCCAGGAAGGCCTTATGCGGATGCACGAAAAAAGCAAATAGCCGATCAGCTCGGAGCTGGAATCGTGGCGACCTTACGGGGGCGTTCGTAGAAGTAATCGCTCATCGGCACCGATCCGACGAAGTACTTTCCGATCGGAGACGAATAGTTGTAGCTCACTTGCGTGAGGATAACGCTGCACGTGCCTTTGGCACATGGCGTACAATTTCCGCCATTCACGTCGCATGTGGACATGATCGGTTGACTAAGGATAATAGGCGCATCCTTGTTGAGCGCCTTTCCGTTCGCATTGGCGACGCTCCAAGCTACCGTTCCGTTACCGGTTCCATCGCTGAGGACGCTTGAGACGACGATGGCGATGTTGTTTTGCTGGAACGGATAGACCACCGCAGCCGCTGCGCTGAAAATGTCATTCATGTCGCTTGTCGAAACGGTCGACGCTTGTGCCACGAGATCGGAGGCCGTTGAGGCGACCATGGTCACCTTCTGATGACATTCCAAGGCATTGCACAACTCGATTGTGCCAAGCAGCATCGTGCCCAGCACCGGCGCGATAAGCGCGAATTCGACGGCTGCCAGGCCATCGCGCGCTTTTGAGAACTTGCGAAGACGACTCAGCATGTGGCGCTGCTCGTATAAGGTTCGGTGCGAAACGCCGCGGACGAAGAAAGAACGTAGTAGCCGGTCGTTGTGTTCGCGAGCAACGTGGACATCAGCGGGGTCATGATCTTCCACGGATAGAAGCTGCGAAACAGGACTACGCTGCAATCGGCTGCTTTCTGAACGGTCACTTGCGCCGGATCGACTGTGCCGTCGCTTTTGGTGACGCTCGGATAAGAAGAGCCGCCGAACGAAGTGTAAGAGCGCAGATCCACCAGCAAGTTGGTCTTGCAATCCGAATTGCTGATTAGCCCCGTCACCTCCGAGCATACTTGCGCGACGAGCTGGGATTGCGTGAGAACGCCGGTCAATTGGCCTGTACGTATCTGCCGCGCCGTATCATCGGTCGCGTTTTGCAGCATCGCCGATCCAAAAAAGATCACGCCGGTTTCTATGATTCCGAACAGGAACAGGAACAAAGCCGGCGCGACCATGGCGAATTCGATTGCGGCCGAGCCTTTTTCACCATCCGTCCGCCATCTGTGGCGGATACGTCGGTACGATTCAGCGATCACAATGCGCAAATCCATCGGATGCCCCGTAACCAATGGGCCTATTAGGCCTTGAAAACACTTAAGCGAAGGGAAACGGGCGCATATGATGAATGCATTCTTAATGTTCACTCACCAATGCGCGAAGGCCCTCGCCCGGAGTCGAACGTCGTTACCAAAACCAGCATCGTTTGGATTCGTTCAAGCAATTGATAACCACGGCCGTGAAACGGAAAGGCTTTGCCAACGGTTGTGCCCGATGATGGTTCCTGGAGACATCTCCGGGGCCGGCCATGCAATTGAGAAATTCCTGGGACGCTTTCAGATCTCAGCTAAAGAAGTTCGCGCGCGCGCGCCGCGGCAACGTGGCGATGATTTTTGCGCTCTCGCTGATCCCGATCACGTTGGCTGCGGGCGCCGGGCTGGATCTCTCGCGGGCCCTGATGGTCCGCGCGCGGGTGGCGGAGGCCCTGGACGCTGCCGGCCTGGCCATCGGCGCCACACAGAATCTTTCCAATGACCAGCTGACCTCGCTCGCCCGTGCCTATTTCAAGGCGAACTACACGGCGGACTCATCGTTTGGCGTTCCGGCAGAGGTGACCGTGACGCCTGGAGACCAAAGCGTTGTCCTTTCCACCAGCGTTAGCATGCCCACGACGTTGATGAACATTGTCGGCATTAAGACGCTCACGGTCGGTTATTCGTCGAAGGTGGTTTGGGGACAGACCAAGTTATGGGTCTCACTTGTTCTCGACAATACCGGTTCGATGTGTCAGTCGGATAAGAATCCAAACGCTGGCAGCCCCTGCGTTAACCCGGCATCCGGTTCGAAGATCGCACTGCTCAAAAGTTCCGTGGGTGACCTTCTCACCATCCTGAACAGTGCTTCCGCCAATGCGGGCGATGTCAGAGTGGCCATTATCCCGTTCACCAAGGACGTGAACGTCGGCACTTCGAACGTGAACGCCTCTTGGATCGATTGGACAGACTGGGACGCAGCGAACGGGACATGCAGTGTGTCCAGCAAGCATACCCAGTCCGCGTGCACGAGCGTAAAGGGTACCTGGACAAGCGCGTCGTGCAACATTTCTGGTATCAACAGCCAGAACACCTGCACTACAACGCACGGAACGTGGACGAGCGGCTGGTATGGTGGCGGAAGCTGCAATATTTCTGGCTACAACTCGAAGAACAGTTGCCAGAACGCGGTGGGAACTTGGACGCCCGGTTCGTGTAATTTCTCAGGATATACAACTCAATCTACTTGTCAGAACGCTTCGGCTGTATGGACGCCGTTGAATCATAGCAATTGGACCGGTTGCATCATGGACCGCGGCACGGACACTGCGCCTTCACCCACCACCTCCACCAGCGGGTATGACGTATCGAACGCCACGCCGGTATCTGGCACAGCTGCGTCGCAGTTCCCCGCGGAGCAATACAGCGATTGCCAGTTCACAAGCTCCGGCACTACTTACAAACTTGCATCTGTTCTCTCTCTCACCAATGTCGGCAGCAGCAGCGGCGTCAACTCGGTGCTCACCGACGAGGTGAACAGTCTGGTCGCAAACGGCAACACCAATCAGGGGATCGGTGTCGCGTGGGGCTGGCAGGCGCTGACCGATGGCAATCCATTAAATTCCGGCGCGCTGCCCGCTACCACTCAGAAGATCATCATCCTGCTCAGCGACGGTCTTAACACGCAGAATCGATGGACCTCCACTCAAAGCAACATCGATGATCGCGAGAAAGCGGCTTGCGATAACGCCAAAAAAGACAATGTCCTCATCTACACCATCTTCGTGGATATCGGCGGTACACAGGGGAGCTCGTCGGCGCTTCAATATTGTGCAGGTTCGACGCCGGGCTCGGGCGATAGCAGCAAATATTTCGATCTTACCAGCGCCAGCCAGATTGACGGCGCATTCAAAGCAATTGGAACACAGATCACGCAGCTGCGCGTCGCTCAATAACTTAGGCGCGGGATATGTCCAGCAGGCTGTCGATAACGGCGGTGTGCTTGTCCATGCGATAGCTCTCGCTTGCCCGGGCGATAGCACCGGCGACTACCCAGAACAGAACGGCGAGCACCATGCCCGCGATGCCGTCGACGGCGTAGTGCCATGCCAGATGGATCGAGCCAAGGAAGATCAGAGCGAGAAAGATCGCGAAGGCGATGCCAAGCTTCCTGTTGATGCGCCACGTTACCAACGCCAGCAGCGTGGACGCTGCCAAGTGCATACTGGGCATTGCGGAAATCCCGCCCAGGCCGTCGGAATTCGCTACGTAGGACGTCCAGAGAATCTTCTGGACCGTCGTATCCTGCATCTCAAGGGACCAGCTCGGCCAATGGGCAGCAGCCGCATGCAGATAGGTCAATTGCGCCGCGTAAGGATCTGGGCCGAGGTTCAACAGCCCGTAAAAGCAAGGCCCCGCTGACGAGAAGATTGCGGCGAGAATGTTGCCGGCGATAAACCATGCAAACGAAAAGGCGAGCAGAAACTGCATGCGCAAAGTGCTGCTGCGTGCGGCAAAGGCTTGGGAGAACAGGACGCCGAACATCAACAGAAACCACGCGTCGTAAGCCAGATTCAATCCGGCGGTGATCCAGGGATAGCCCAGGAAGGGCTGCAGTATCTCCCAGGGCAATCGGCCCATGCCGATGGCACGGTCCCAATTCGTGAACGTCTGGTCCCAAGCGAAGGGATGAATTTTGGGTATCTGAAGCTTCACCGCCGAGAAGCTGATCATCAGCGGCGTCAGCACAATGAGTGAATGCAGGATATTTCCTGGGCGATCCTGGCGAAGCAAGCGCTCACCGATCCGCTTTAGAAGCGTGCCCAATGGACGGTCGGGGAATCCCGCGCGGATCAGTTGGATGAATTCGAATGTTGCGAGGCCCGCGAAGCCGAGAATAAGGAATTGTCCGACCATGCTCAGGAAGAACAACCCGGTACTGGCCTCGAGTTGAATGCGGTAGAAAGCCGTGAGGGCGAGTGTTGCGGCGCAAAACAGCACCGCGCAAACATAGAGCGGGATGTGGTCGGGAAACGTCCGCACAAAACTCGCGGACACCAGCTTCAGGGTTTCAAGCGCCTTCACCCGAAGGCGCAACAAGGGCGTGGCGCAATCCGCACGTGCGATCCTGCCCGCCGCTGTCCACGCGACAATCGCGAACAGCATGCCCGCAATGCCATCCACCGCGTAATGCCAAGCCAGATGAATGGAGCCGATGAAGATAATCGCGGCGTAGATCCAAAGCACAATTCCGAGCACCCTGTTTCGCCGGAACGCGAGCAATGCGAGCAGCACGCTGGATGTGACGTGGATGCTGGGCATCGCTGAGATACCAGAGATCGCACCACTTTCGCCCGCATAGGCTTTCCAGAGAGCGTCTTGGAGGGTCAGCGACCATATCGGCCAATGCTCCGCGGTGTGGCGCAGATATGCCATTTGCGGCGCATAAGGATTGGCACCCGAGTGCAGAAATCCGAAGTAGCAGGGTCCTGCGGAGGAAAACGCGATCGCGAGCAGATTTCCCGCGATGAACCAAACGAACGCGAATGCGATGAGGTATTGAATACGCACGCCGTCGCGCCGCGGCGAAAAGCCCTCCCACAGCAACGATCCCAAGATCAACAGAAACCACATGTCGTAGGCGACGCTGAAAGCGGAGGTAATCGCTGGATGTCCGATCAACGGCTGGAGTCGTTCCCAGGGAAGATGTCCCTTCCCCAATACGCGATCCCACTGGGAAAACGTTTCGTCCCAGGAAAACGGATTGATGCGGGTGATGACTTCCTTGAGCCCATCGCAGGCGACCAGAAGGGGTGTGAAGATGACGATCGCGTGGAAAGCGTTCCCGGGTCGGTCTCCAAGGCTGAACTGATCGCTGCTCCAGGTGCGGACTGTACGAATTGGATGAGGATCGCCGCGGCGAGCGGCATCAATGACAGTGGCTATGCCGCCAACCAGAAGGCCGAATATTGTGAAACCTGAGAAAAGCGCAAAAGCGGTGAGCAACGCCAGAATGGCACCGGCATCTGGAATGAACGGCACATCATAAGCGGTCAGGATCGCGAATATGATTCCGCAGAACGCGATGGCGCAGATGTAGAGGGGAAGATGATCGACGAAAGTTCGCCGAATACTTGCGGCCCAGCCTGGGAGTTCCTGCTGCGTGTCTGCCGCGAGCGAAACGGGCGAAATTTCCATCTTTACGCCTCGGCAGAAACGGCATGTCCAGGCCGCTTCACTGTGTGGTGCTCAGCGAACCTATGGGTTGGACGCGACGGCCGCCTTGGCCGCGGAGTCTTCATGCGTCTGCGCAGCGCCTTCCGTGTTCGAGACGTAATCTTTCGGATCGCCCGGACGCGGGCTGGTCTCGCAATGCAACCGTGTGCACGAGTAGTTGAAGGTGTCCGCGCCGCGGTTGAGCGTGACCGCGCCGATAACACGATTGGTGACGTTGATCTGCGCGTTCATGACTTGATGGTTGTTGGCATCCAGGCCGATCATGTTCGTCGCCCCGAAGGTCTTGCCGAGAAGATAAGCATGATGGGAATCGATGATCGTTACGTCGGCGATCGTCGTGTTGCCCACAAAAAGCGTGGTGACCGGCTGTGTGAACGTAATCATGCGGGCCTCGTCCATCGGAACGGTAAGGCCATCCGTATCGTGCTTGGTGGCGCGCTTCGGTGCCGCAGACGCGACGGTGGTCACGGTCAGAAAAACGGTTGCGGTCAGAAGTGCAAAGCGGAGCGCACGCATGAATCGATCCTTCGCCAAACCAAGGCAAAGGCTAAGGTGCGCGCGTAAAAGAAGATTTAAGTTTATTCCACCGATCTTCGCCATATCGGTTCCGCCCACGCCGGCGATCGAGACGCGCGTAACAACGCTAAAGCGCAACGGACGGAATTCTCGCACTTGGTTAAGAAAGGGCTTCTATTTACGCCAGCGGAGACGTTTGGAGCCCGTTTCGTTTCACCTCGACACACAATCGCGGAGTCGCGGCGGCCTGCGTTTTACATCGCGTTAATTGAGTCCGACGTAGAGTTTCCGCGTGTCCATGCAATGGGCCGTCAAACGAAATCGGCGCCGGCTGGATCTCTAGGGTGTCAACAACGGAGATTTCCATGAAGAATCTTGTTTCCCGCTTTGTGCGCGATGAATCCGGCGCGACGGCCATCGAATACGGCCTGATCGCCGCGGGCATTGCCGTCGTGATCATCACCGCCGTTCAGCTCGTCGGCTCAAACCTGAAGGGTACCTTCAGCGCCGTCGCGTCGGCCGTGAAGAAGAAGAGCTAACATAAACGGCGCCCTGTTCCAGGCGCCGCTCTGTTCAAACGCCCGATTTGGGCTGGGGGACGGTAGGTACGGGACAGAAGCGGCGGCCGCTCCAAAGGCGGCCGTTCGCATTTCTTGCAGAAGGCAGATGGTCGCGCACGCTCTTATCCTCTTTGTTCTTCCTTCGCTGTTGCTGGCCGCGGCAGTGTGGGACTTGGCCAGCTACACCATTCCCAACTTCCTGCAGTTGGCCTTGCTCGCGGCGTTTGCACTCCTGATGGTGGTTCATCCGCTCAGCGCGAGCGACTTTGCCATGCATGTGCTGGCGGGGTTCATTGGCCTCGTTGCCGGCTTCACCCTGTTTTCGCTCGGCTATATCGGCGGCGGCGACGCGAAGCTGTTTGCCTGCATCGCGCTCTGGTTCGGCATCAATGATCTTCTTCCCTACACGCTGATCGCATCGGTGTTCGGTGGAGCTCTGACTTTAGGCCTTCTGGCGATGCGCAATTGGCCTTTGCCCGCGTTGCTTGCCTCCCAGAATTGGCTGCTGCGCTTGCATGACGATCGTGAAGGAATCCCCTACGGAGCAGCGCTCGCCGCGGGAGCATTCTTCATCCTTTCGCAAGCTGAAATCTTCCAAGCGGCGATCGCCAGCTAGAGCATTTGCGAAGCATTCCATTAATCAATTTCTAAAGGGTTTTGTGGTCGGATTGCCGCAAAGGAGCCGCTTTCCATGAACAGGTCGCGCATCATCGTTCTCGTGCTGGCTGCATTTGCTGCCGGTGTTGCTGCGTTGCTCGTGCGCGGTCTTCTTGGTGGCGGAACAGAGCCGGTCAAAGCGGCGATCGCGCCGGCGCCCGCTGCGATGCTCAACGTGCTCGTGGCGGATAGCGATATTCAGCCGGGCACCGCAATCACGCCTTCCATGGTGCGTTGGCAGAGTTGGCCGAAATCATCGATCGATTCCAGCTTCATCACCGAAGAGGGAAACCCGAACACGAATGCGATCGTGAAAGGCACGGTTGCGCGTGCGCCCATCGTCGCGGGTGAACCGCTCACGGGCACCAAGATCGTTCATGCCGATGCGGCGAGCTTTATGTCGGCGCGACTGGCGCCTGGCATGCGCGCTGTCTCAACGGCGATTTCGACCGACACCGGTGCTGGCGGCTTCATTCTTCCTAACGATCGCGTCGATGTCGTGCTGACGCAGCAGGTTTCCGATTCGCCGCGCCGTTTCGGCTCGCGCGTGATCCTGAGCAATGTGCGTGTTCTGGCGATGGACCAGACCTACACGCAGGACAAAGATCAGAAAACCGTTCTTGCCAAAACGGCGACTCTCGAACTCGCACCCGATCAGGCAACGATGCTGGCGCGTTCGGCACCGGCCGGAACGATTTCGCTGACGCTTCGCGCGCTTGGCGATGACGCCAATATCGCAGCGCGAACCGGTCATAAGGACAGCGGCCAGATCGTCGTGGTCCGCTATGGCGTAACACGCGGCGTCGATCTGGGGGGAGAGTAGCTGCCATGATACGGGGGCTTTTTGCGATCCTTGCCGCGGCGCTCGTGCTGGCAACTACGCCGGTGTTTGCGGCCGACACCCATGCAACACGCGTCATCAACGTTGCAACGCGCGGCGGTGCCGCCCCGCAACAACACATTACGCTTGGTCTCGACAAGGCCGCATTGGTGCAGCTCGATACCGATGCGCGGGACGTTCTTGTCTCCAATCCGTCGGTCGTCGATGCCGTTGTTCGCACGCCGCGCCGGATTTTTCTGCTCGCGCAGAAAACAGGTCAAACAAACGCGTTTTTCTTCGATGGCGCCGGTCATCAGATTTTGACGATCGACGTTCGCGTGGAACGTGACGTAACCGATCTCGCGGCGATGATTCACAACGACATGCCGACGTCGAATATCCGTGTTGCGGCATTGAACGACAATATTGTTCTGACCGGTATGGTGGAGAACACGGGAGACTCCCAGCGCGCACAGGATCTCGCCGCGCGGTTCGCCGGCGATCCGGCCAAGGTAGCAAACCTGCTCAAGATCGATACCAGCCAGCAGGTGATGCTCAAAGTGCGCGTCGCGGAGATGCAACGTTCGGTCGCCAAGCAGTTTGGAATCAATGCTGTTGGCGCCTTCAAGGTCGCCGGCGTTCCGCTGATCGCTGCAACGGTCAATCCTTATGGTCTTGCCGGTTCGGCTCTGTCACCTGGTTCTGGTGCACAGATCGGTTCGGTTGGAAGCGATCTGTTACACCCCGGCCCCAACAATGTTCAGGGCGTTCTCAACGCATTGGAGCAGGTTGGCTTGGTTCACACCCTGGCCGAACCGAATCTGACTGCCGTATCTGGCGAGACTGCCAAATTCCTCGCCGGCGGCGAATTTCCCGTTCCTGTTTCGCGCGATCAGTATGGAAACGTGACTGTGGCGTTCAAGCAGTTCGGCGTGGGGCTCTCCTTCACGCCGGTTGTGATGAGCCCGAGCAATATCTCGCTTCAAATCTCCAGCGAAGTCAGCGAGCTGACGAACACCGGCGCCTTTACTCAGGCAGGAGGCACGTCTACCACCAACGCCGGAACTTCATCGAGCATTCCCAGCATCACTATTCCGGCCTTGGCGGTACGCCGTGCAGAAACCACGGTTGAAGTGCCCTCGGGTGGAAGTTTTGCCATTGCTGGCTTGATGCAGCATGCCACCAAGCAGACCCTCGATCAGTTTCCTGGATTGGGTGACATGCCTGTTCTCGGTGCGCTGTTTCGCAGCCGCGATTTCCAGAACGATGAAACCGAGCTTGTCGTCGTGGCCACTGCCTATCTCGTGAAGCCAGGCAAGGAAAAAGATTTTGCGTCGCCGGGTGATGGCTTTGTGCCGCCGGCGGATGCCGAAACGATTCTGCTCGGTCGTCTGAACTCGACCTACAAGAACGATCCGCAGGGATTGAAATCGGCCGGTGTCGCGAAGACCGGCTTTATCGTCGAATAGGAGTCCGCAATGGCCATGAGCGATGCAATGCGCGCCGCCGCGATCGCCGCGGTTCTTCTCGCCGGAAGCTGTGCTGCGCCGATAAACGATGGTAGCGCAGGGCTGACCGACGATCCGAGCATGAATCACCCGATCGTCGTGGACACTGCATCGAACTCCATCAGGCTTTCTTTCTCTGCGGCGGACGCCGGATTGATGCCCGAAGACGCCGCCCGCTTCGATGCGTTCGTTGCGCAATACAGAGCGGATGGAAGCGCAACCGTGAACGTCACGGCGCCCGCAGGACCGGCAGCGCAACAGACACTTTCCTATTTCGGCGAACGTCTCGCGGCCGCAGGGGTTCCCCGTTCGCGCATCATGGTCGGCACGCGCAATGATGGCGATGGCCGCGTCGAACTGAGCTATGTCGGCTATGTCGCGCACACCGTTGGATGCGGTGACTGGTCGTCGCAACAGGCGTCCGACACAGCGTCCAATTTGCCGATGGCAAATTTCGGGTGCGCCGTGCAGCACAACATTGCCGCGCAGATCGCCAATCCTCGCGATTTGGTCGATCCACCTGCGCTTGGCCAACCCGATGCGATGCGCCGTGCGACGGTGATGAGCGCCTATGAGAAAGGCACGCCGACAGCAGCAACCAAGAGTGCAGACCAATCCGTGGCCGTCTCCGACGTCGGCCACTAGTTCGGAGAGATGTGATGGCGAAGTCGACGCCGGGTGGATTGGGAAGCGGGAGCGACGAGGGCTTTGGCGCCGCGCCGCATGAGCGGCCCGTGCCGCGCATCTCCATCCAGGCCTTTTGCGAGTTTCCGGATACGGGTGCTGCGCTTCAGCGGGCTGCTGCGGATCGCAGGCTCGCCAAGGCGCATGTCACGGTGCAGCTGGGCGGCATTCAGGCGGCCGTCGAACATCATGCAAGCAATCCCACGCCCAATCTGCTGATTGTCGAGACACGCCTTCAGGGCAAGACTGCGGTCGATGAGATCGATCGCCTGGCGGATGTTTGCGACCCGGCAACGAAGGTCGTCATCGTCGGTCGCGTCAACGACGTGGAGCTGTATCGCGAGCTTATGCGCCGTGGCGTGAGTGAATATCTTGTTGCCCCGTTGAATCCGCTGCATCTGATCGAAGTCATCTCCGGCCTCTATCTCAACCCGGAGGCCGCGCCGATTGGACGGGTGATCACGTTTGTAGGAGCCCGCGGCGGTGTCGGCTCATCGACGCTCGCACACAACGTAGGCTGGTGCATCGCCGAGCGCTTGAAGATCAATACGACGATCGTCGATTTCGATCTGCCCTTCGGCACGGTCGGTCTGAATTTCAATGAAGAGCCGAGCCAGGGCGTGGCGGACGCGCTATCGAGTCCCGAACGACTCGACGATGTATTGCTGGATCGGCTTCTGGTGAAGTCGACGGATCACCTTTCACTGCTGGCATCGCCAGCGGTGGTGGAGCGGAATTACGAAGCCGATCATGCGTCTTTTGAAGCCGTGCTGGATACGGTTCGAGCAATCACACCGTGCGTCGTAGTCGACATGCCGCATATCTGGACGCCCTGGGTGCGTGATGCGTTGCTGGCATCTGACGACATCGTGATCGTCGCGACGCCGGATCTGGCCAGCCTGCGAACCACGAAAAGCTTCGTCGACATGCTCAAGCAGAACCGTCCGAACGATCCGCCGCCGAAACTGGTGATCAATCAGGCGAACACGCCAAAGCGTCCGGAAATTCCGATCAAGGATTTCTCTGAAACCGTCGGTGTTTCGCCATCTCTCGTGCTGCCGTTCGAGCCGCAGCTCTATGGTTCGGCCGCGAACAACGGCCAGATGGTGATGGAAGTCCAGCCGCGCTCCGTCACGGCCGATGGTATCCGTCAACTCGCGGAAATGGTGACAGGCCGGGCGGTTCAAGCTGAGGACAAGAGCGTCCTGCCGTTCCTGTCATTCCTCACGGGAAAGAAAACGGCCTAAGCGATGTTCGGAAAACGCTCCGATACCGGTACCGCTGTTGCCGCACCGCCGCGCGCTGAGTCGGCTGCTGCGCGTCCTGCTGCGCCACCGCCGCCTCCGCCGGTAGCTGATGGCGTGGTACCGCCACCTCCTCCCCGCTCAGTCGCTCCGCAGACGGCGCCGGCCCCCAGCAAACCGGTTGCGCGTCCGGTCACGGATCAGCGATCCGAAGACTATTATCAGATCAAGACCACGATTTTCGGCGCTTTGATCGATACGATCGATCTGGCGCAGCTCGCGCAGCTTGATCCGGATTCCGCGCGCGAGGAAATTCGCGACATCGTCAACGAAATCATTTCGATCAAGGCCGTGGTGATGTCCATCGCGGAGCAGGAACATTTGCTCCAGGACATCTGCAACGACGTTCTGGGTTACGGTCCTCTTGAGCCTTTGCTGGCCCGCGACGATATCGCCGATATCATGGTCAACGGTGCCAACCGCGTCTTCATCGAAGTCGCGGGCAAGGTGCAGCTGACTCCGATCCGCTTCCGCGACAACGCGCAGTTGATGAACATCTGTCAACGCATCGTGAGCCAGGTTGGCCGACGCGTCGATGAATCTTCGCCAATTTGCGACGCGCGTCTGCTGGATGGCTCCCGCGTCAACGTTATCGCACCGCCGCTGGCGTTGGACGGTCCCACACTCACCATTCGTAAGTTCCGCAAGGACAAGCTCACGCTCGACGATCTGACGCGCTTCGGCTCGATCTCGCCTGCAGGCGCGCGCGTATTGGGCGTCATCGGCCGGTCACGTTGCAATGTGCTGATCTCCGGCGGCACCGGTTCGGGCAAGACCACGCTGCTTAATTGCATGACGGCCTATATCGACGTCGACGAGCGCATTATCACTTGCGAGGATGCCGCCGAACTTCAACTTCAGCAGCCGCATGTCGTGCGCCTGGAAACCCGCCCCCCGAATCTGGAAGGGCAGGGACAGATCACCATGCGCGATCTCGTCCGAAACTGTCTGCGTATGCGTCCCGAACGCATCATCGTGGGCGAAGTGCGCGGACCCGAAGCGTTCGATCTTCTGCAGGCTATGAATACCGGCCATGATGGCTCGATGGGTACGTTGCACGCCAACAGCCCGCGCGAAGCTATGTCGCGTCTGGAATCGATGATCACGATGGGCGGCTTCCAGCTTCCCACCAAGACGATTCGCGAGATGGTTGTCGCCTCCATCGATGTCATCATCCAGGCCGAACGCATCCGCGATGGATCGCGCCGCATCACAAAGATCACCGAAGTGGTGGGCACGGAAGGCGACGTCGTCATCACCCAAGATCTCATGACCTATGAGATCGAGGGTGAGGATGAGACCGGCCGCATCAAAGGAAAGCACGCCGGTACGGGTATCGTGCGTCCCACCTTCTGGGAACGCGCGCGCTACTACAATCTGGATCGCGAGCTCGCCGAAGCGCTGGACGCGCTCCAGCAGTGAGGATCGTCCGATGATCCTCGTCCTCACCGTGATGTTCGCAGTTCTCGCCCTTGGCGGCGTGGGATTCGCTTTCGCCGGCAATTCCGGCGCATCGAAAAAGCGCATGGCAGCGGCTTCCGGGAGCGCAGCCGTGACGTCGACAGTGCGCGGTGCAAGCGATAATGCCCAGCGCCGAAAGAACGTGACGGCGCTCCTGAAGGATCTGGAAAAGCAAAAAGACGAGCAGAAGAAGCGCATCACGTTGCGCCGTCGCCTGGAATGGGCCGGGTTGGAAATCGAGCCTCGCACGTATTGGATGCTTTCCGGGGCTGCGGCGATAGGTGCTGCGGCGATCTGCTTGTTCACCCACCAGTCCCCTCTCGCAACGCTTCTCGTCACGGTCCCCGTGGGGCTGGGACTTCCGCGCTGGATATTGAATTTTCTCAAAAATCGCCGCGAGAAGGCGTTCACGGGCGAGTTCGCGAATGCCATCGACGTCATCGTCCGCAGTGTGAAATCGGGCCTGCCCACGAACGAGGCGCTCAAGATCGTTGCGCGGGAGATTCCGGATCCGGTGGGCAGCGAATTCTACAAGCTTACCGAAGGTCTGAAAGTCGGTGTTACGCTCGATCAGGGCCTCAAGAAGATGTTTGATAACATGCCGACGGCCGAGGTCAGCTTCTTCGGCATCGTCATGACCATTCAGCAGAAATCGGGCGGCAATCTCTCTGAAGCATTGTCGAATCTTGCTTTCGTGTTGCGTGACCGCAAGCGTTTGCAGGGCAAGATCCGCGCGATGTCCTCGGAAGCCAAGGCGTCCGCGATGATCATCGGCTCTTTGCCGCCGGTTGTCATGGGCCTCGTTTACATGACGTCGCCGCAATACATCAGGCTGCTGTTCACCGAGCGCATGGGCAACATCATGCTGATGGGCTGCGTGGTGTGGATGAGCATCGGAATTCTGGTCATGCGCAAGATGATCAGTTTCAAGCACTAGAGGCGGGCGATATGAGCGGCCTGGATATCGGTTTCCTTAATATAATTTTCGAAAAGGATTTCGCCCTTACGGCGATCGCCGCTGTTTTGGCCTTTGCGACCATCGTGACTTTCGGCCTGCCGCTGCTGGAGCGGAACGCGCTCGGCAATCGCATGAAAGCTGTATCCGAGCGCCGCGAGGAACTGCGCGCCAAGCATCACGCGGCTCTCAACAAGCGTTCGCTCCGCTCGGAGCCCGTTTCGTTCATGAAGCAGACCGTGGATCGGTTGAAGCTTTCCAACCTGATGGAATCGCCCGACACGCGTGAAAAGCTGACAATGGCGGGCTATCGCGGCCAAGCGCCGATGGTGACCTTCCTGTTCTTCCGCCTGGTGATGCCGTTCATCGTATTTGGTGTTGTGCTGTTTTATCTCTTCGTCGTCACCCATTTCGGGTATTCGACGCTGATGAAATTCTGCATGGCACTGGGCGCCGCGCTGCTCGGCTACTATCTGCCCGACGCGTTCGTCTCCAATCAGACCCAGCGGCGCCAGCAGTCGATCATGAAGGCATTTCCTGATGCGCTGGACTTGCTTCTGATCTGTGTCGAGTCGGGCATGTCGATCGAAGCGGCCTTCACACGCGTGGCATCCGAGATCGGTCAGACATCCGTGGAGCTCGCAGAAGAGCTTGGCCTCACGACCGCCGAGCTCTCCTATTTGCCGGAACGCCGTCAGGCTTTTGAAAATCTTGCAAAGCGCTGCGGCCACAATGGCGTGAAGGCGGTGGCCGCCGCGCTCAACCAAGCGGAGAAATACGGAACGCCACTGGGCCAAGCGCTTCGTGTCACCGCGGCGGAAAATCGTGAAATGCGCATGCAGGAAGCCGAGCGCAAGGCTGCCGCTTTGCCGGCGAAGCTCACGGTGCCGATGATCCTGTTCTTTCTGCCTTGCCTGTTCGTGGTGATCCTGGGGCCGGCGATCATGAAGGTGATGAGCACCTTCCATCACTGAAGCTTGTCGAAAATCGGGCACGCGCCAGTTGGCGCGCCCAAGCGGCAATCTGGAACGTCTCGAGTCTTAATCCGATGCTGTTCGCAAGGAAGGCGGCGGCGGCGATTTCGGCGCCGGCTTGGCGGCCTTCGCGACCTCGACAGGCTTTCTTGCCGCAGGAGAAGTTACAGCAGCGGCTTTCACCGGGCCCGCCTCCGGATCGACAGGCACTTTCTGCATCACGATGCTGTTTGGGCTCGCGTTCAGCTTGGAAGCTGCGGCGGCAAGAACCGGCTTCGTGACCGGTTTGGTGCCCAGATCGCGAGGCGCACCGCTGGCGCTGCGCACCGGACCCGCTTTCGGATCGTTGGGCACCTTTTGCATCACCACATTCGGATCGGCCATCGCGGTGGAAGTGGCCGGAGCGGGAACTTGTTTGATGGGCTGTGCGGCGGCGACAGACTTCGGTTCATGCACCGCTTTTAGCTCTTCCGCCTTGGCGAGATTCGCCGCGATCTTGGGATCGCTCGAGTGAAGCTGAGAGAGCATCTGAACGGCGCCGTCATAGTCTCCGGCCAGCATGCGCGAGACGGCATAGTTGTTCACCACGGAGGGCTCGCCCGGTTTCATCGCGAGTGCGCGGTCGTAGGCTTTTCGCGCATCCGCGCGATTGTCGAGCTGGTCATAGGCCACGCCGAGCGCCGAATAGAGAGTCCAGTCGCTGCCGTTAAGCTGCACGGCTTTCGACAAGACGGTCACTGCATCTTTCGCATAGCCCTGCTGGGTTAGAACCTTGCCATACTCGCCCGTCACGCGCGGATCGCTGCCCGCCACGAGCATAAGCTGACGGAGCGCCTTGGAGGCTTCCGCGAATTGGCCTTTCTCCCGCAGATCTTTCGCGTGCGCGATTTCCGCATTGAGAGTCGCAGGATAAGACACTGCCGTCGGTGCGGTTGACTTGGCGTCGTCGGCATAGGCGACGGGCGCAGCGAGACCCGCGCAAAGCGCGATGATCGAAGTGCAGGTGAGAAGGCGGTTCATTTTCGTTCCTCTGAGGCCCGAAATATCTGGGCTTCAGGATGCTCGGGTACCTCTCAACAAAGGCTTAAGCATGTTGTTAGGAAGCGCATCGTCCAAATATTGTCGCAATAGATGCGTCCTATATTGAGGCATGACGGAACGTTTCGCAGTTTCAGGTGTGTTCGGCAGTGCGCTCGTCGCACTTCTTGCGCTTGCCGGCCTTCTTGGTTTCGGAACCGTTAACGGCTACGCCCAACGCATCGCGTTTACGATCGCAACAGGTCCCAGCAGCGGCACCTACTTTCCCGTCGGTGAAACGATCGCGGGCATCATCAGCCATCCGCCAGGCATGGATCGCTGCCTGCGAAGCTCGGCCTGCGGTCCGGAAGGCTTGATCGCCTCAGCACAAACAAGCGCCGGTGCCTTCGCCAATGTCCTTTCGGTGGAAAACGGGCGGGCCGACTCTGCGCTTGCGCAGTCAGACGTCGTGGCACAGGCGGTCGCGGGCACAGGTGCCTTCAAGAAGAAGCAAGTTCATATCCGTGCGATCGCCGCGCTGTTTCCAGAGGAAGTGCATCTCGTTGTTTCTACGCGATCTCACATTGAAAGCATCGCGAAGTTGCGCGGGAAGAGAATCTCGATCGGAGCTGCGAATTCCGGCACAGCGGTGACCGCACGGGCGGTGCTAGCCGCTTATCGTTTGCGCGCAAAGACGACAAACGATCCGCCGGACGTCGCCGCACAGAAGCTGCTTAACGGCAAGATCGATGCGTTCTTCTTTGTGGGGGGTGCGCCTGTGCCGCTTGTGGAAGGGCTGGTTGAAACAGGAAAGGCTTCGCTGCTCCCCATCGACGGGACGGGACGAGACCGTCTGCTCGCACACAACGACGGTCTCTCAGAAGACAAGATCGCTTCGCGCACTTACGGCCGTTCCCCTGCGATCGAAACCATCAGTGTTCGCGCGCTTTGGATCGTGAACGATCAAGAACCAAACGACGTTGTCTTCGCCGTGGCGCGTTCCTTGTTCAGTCCGTCGAATCGAAATTTGCTCGTCCAGGGCTCACCTGCCGCGCGCGGTATCGATCTGCGCAAAGCGTCGCGCGATCTTCCTGCACCGTTGCATCCAGGCGCGGAAAAGTTCTATCGCGAAGTCAATCGGCAGGGCTCACCTTAAGCCTTTCCCGAATCCACTTCTGCTTTTGCTGCTGCACCCCAGTCCTTCATCGCTGGCAATGCCATCATGCGCTCGGCATAGCTTCGCGACGCGTCGGGCATTTCGATTCCATAGGTCAGGAAACGCGAAATGACGGGGCCGTACATGCAATCCGCTATCGAAAATCCACCGAAGAGAAATCCGCCCTCCCGGTTATGTTCGTTCAGCGCGACTTCCCATGCATCCAGGATGCGGGCGATCTGCTCCTTTGTGGCGTCGCGAAGTGCCGGCTTCGGCCGCTGCCGTGCGAAGTCCATGGAAAGCTGATCGCGCAAATCCGGGAAGCCGGAGTGCATTTCTGCAGCGTAAGACCGCGCAATCGCGCGGACATTGGACGTCGAGGGCCAAAGCTTTGCTTCGGAATGGCGCTCCGCGAGCGTTTCGCAAATAGCCAGACTGTCCCAAACGGTTGTTACCTTGCCGGCATCTTCTATTTTCAGTACCGGCACCCGTCCGGCGGCGGAGTGCTTCCGGATTTCATCTTTGGTCGACGGGTCGTCTGTCCGGCGAAGCTGGATTACGATCTCTTCGAAAGGGGCGCCGGTCGCCCGGAGCGCCAGATAGGGCCGCAAACTCCAGCTCGACGAATTTTTCGTGCCGACGATGAGCGTGTAGTTCGCGGGCATTTCTCTCTCCATTGCGACAGCCGACGCAGCTTTCTAAAGTTGCGCCGCCGCCAGCGTCAAAGGTATCGCCATGCATGAGAGTATTGTGAGAAGCGCAAAGGGCGCGGTGCCGTTGTACGCCGTCAAGGCCATCGATCTGAAGCGCTGGCTTGCATCGCGCCCCAAGCGCGAACAGGACTGGCTGAAAGCGGCAAATTTCTGCGCCAAGGACGGCGAACTGGCTCTTATTCCCGGCGCCAGGGGGCTGGCCGGTGCGGTCCTCGGGCTCGGCAAAGCCACTGACAAGCTTGCGCTCGCGCAGTTCTCTGAACAGCTCCCCCAAGGGACGTATGCCTTCGCCGACGTCGCCGAAGGCTATGGCGGCCTTACGGGAACACTGGCGTGGATTCTCGGCACCTATGTCTTTGGACGTTATCGCAAGAGTGGTAAGCGCGAAGCCCGGTTGGTCAGCCCCAAAGGTGTCGATGTTGGAGAGGCGACGCGCATCGCCGAAGGCATTTTCCTGGCGCGCGATCTCATCAACACGCCCTCGAACGATATGGGGCCGGAAGAACTGGCCGATGCTGCACATGATCTGGCGAAGAAACATGGTGCGAAAATCTCCTTCGTCGTCGGCAACGATCTTCTGAAAAAGAATTTTCCGCTCATCCATGCGGTGGGGCGGGCGTCGGTGCGCCAGCCGCGGCTGATCGACTTTACATGGGGCAAGCCGACCGCTCCGAAAGTGACGCTGGTGGGCAAGGGTGTTTGCTTCGACACCGGCGGTCTCGACATCAAGCCGTCATCCGGCATGCTGATGATGAAGAAGGACATGGGCGGTTCGGCAACGGTTCTTGGGCTCGCGCATATGATCATGAGCGCCAAGCTCAATCTGCGGCTTCGGGTTCTTATTCCGGCGGTGGAGAATTCGGTGTCCGGAAACGCCTATCGTCCGGGCGATATTTTCGCCAGCCGCAAAGGCCTGACAGTGGAGATCGGCAATACCGATGCCGAAGGCCGCTTGGTTCTTGCCGACGCTCTGGCGCTTGCAGACGAGGAAACGCCGGAATTGATGATCGATATTGCGACGCTCACCGGTGCAGCCCGAGCGGCGACGGGCTTCGAGCTGCCGCCCTATTTCACCGACGACGAAGAGTTGTCAAAAGATCTGATGCACCACTCGACTGAGGTGCAGGACTTCGTTTGGCGTTTGCCCCTGTGGCGCGGCTATGAGTCGAGCGTCAACAGCACCGTCGCCGACATAAACAATTCGCCAAGCTACGGTTTCGCCGGTGCGATCACGGCGGCGTTGTTTCTGAATCGCTTCGTGACCAACGCCAAAAGCTGGATGCATCTCGACATCCCCGCCTGGGTGGACCGTCCCAAGCCCGGGCGCAGAAACGGCGCGGAGGGAAATACGGCGCGGGCGCTCTACGCGCTGATCGCCGCGCGCTATCCTGCGAAGACCTAATAACCGCGGGTAAGATCGACGACGTTTTCGAGAGGCTTACCGGCCCTGTGCCGGATGATTCCGTCCACGGCGTTCTTTGCCATCACGCGTGGATCGGAGATCGCGGCCACATGCGGTGTCACCGTGATCTTTGGATGGCTCCATAGCGGCGACGACTCCGGCAACGGTTCGGTTTCGAACACGTCGAGCGTCGCGCCGGACAAATGTCCGGAATCGATAGCGGCGATCAGATCGTCTTCTTTCAAATGCCCTCCGCGCGCTACGTTTATGACGACGGCGTCCTTCGGCAGTTGCGCGAAAGTTTTTGCGTTCAGAATATGGCGGGTGTCTGTCGTGAGCGGCAGCAGGCAGATCAGGATGTCACTGCGGCCGAGGAACTTTTCCAACTCTTCGTATCCTGCAAAACTCTCGATCCGGTCGATTTTCTTGCGCGTCCGGCTCCATCCGGCCACCTGGAAATCATGTTCGCGCAACCGCTCGGCGACCATCGTTCCGATTTCGCCGATGCCGAGGATACCGATGCGGGTATCTTCCGTGCGGCGCGGAGGGACGCTCTGGCGCCATTTCTTTTCGCGTTGATACTGGTCAAACAACCGCTGCTGTCGGTGATGAATGAGGGCGTGCATCACGCAATACTGAGCCATCTCACGCGATAGCTGGTGATCGACAAAGCGTACGAGCGGAACGTGTTTGGGATAGTCGGGATCGATGAGAAATCCATCCACCCCGGCCCCGAGCGAAAAGACCACTTTCAGATTCGGTAGCGATCCCAGAAGCCCCGGCTCAGGCCGAAAGCCCAGCGCGTAGTCGATCGTTTTTGGATCGTATGCGTCGCGCCCATGCACGACGACGTTCAGATCGGGCGCCATCTCGGCGAGCGGCGTGGTCCAAAGCCCCGCCCAGGTAATGGGGACTGCGAGAAGGAGCGTAGAGCGTGCGGTCATGCTCGCACGCTCTACGCTTTCACGCATTCCTTCAAGCCAATATCAGCCCTTCTTGGGCTGCGTATCGGAAGGCTTTGTTTCGCCGCCCTTGGGCGTCGCGGCGGGAGCCTGTGTTGTCGCGGGCTTCGTCGAAGCGCCTACCGGCGTCGCAGCAGGACCGCCGGGCGTCGCCGGCGCACCGCCCTGGGACGGCGCCGGCGCAGCCGCCTTCGGGTTTGGGGGCGGAATCGGCGCAGGAGAATCCGCGTCTGTGCGCAAATAAGCGATCAGATTGATGCGATCCTGTTCGCTGCGAAGGCCGGCAAAGCTCATTTTTGTGCCCTGAATATAACCCTGTGGCGATTTCAGGAATTTGAACAGCTCGTCATAGGTCCAGGTGCCGCCTTTGGCTTTCATCGCAGAGGAGAAATCAAAGTCGCCACGGCCTTCACCGCGCGGCGAGTTGACGATGCCCCAGAGATTGGGGCCGATCTTGTTCGGCCCACCCTTCGACAAGTCATGGCACTGCTCGCATTTGTGCGAGACGTCGTGACCCTTGGCGACATCGGCGCTGGCAAGCACTGTGCCCCAATCGGGCATGGCTTCTTCGGCTGGCGCGCCGGAAGACGTGGTCGCGGTTTCTTCGACGCCTTCGACGACGTAACCGGGCTTCGCCGGCGGCTCGACCGTGAAGATCGATTCACTGGCGATACGGACCACCATCACGAAGATCAGTGTTCCGAGAACCGCACCGGCGATCTTGTTCCACTCCCAGGAATCCATAAGGTCACGCTCCGCTCTGGCTTCAGCTTTCGCCGCTTTGAACTCTTGGGATGGCGAGGGTTTCCACGAGCGGCGCTCGCGGCGATACACCCCCAAGAATGCGGGCGAATTTGACTTGCGCAGTGGGGTGCGTCATTGCGGCGGAACGTCGCATAAGTGCCGGGAGAATAAGGAAAAGCCCGATGAATCCGGTGATCGTAATTCCCGCCCGCATGGCATCCACAAGGCTACCGGGGAAGCCCCTGGCCGATATTGTGGGCCAGCCGATGATCGTGCGTGTGTGGCAGCAGGCGATGGCCACAAAGCTGGGACCGGTGATCGTGGCTGCCGCAGAGCGCGAGATTGCCGACGCCGTCAAGAAGGCCGGCGGTATTGCGGTGATGACCGATCCCGAACTCCCCTCCGGCTCCGATCGTGTTTACCAGGCGCTCCAAGCCTTCGATTCCGCGCGAAAGCACGATGTTGTGGTGAATCTGCAAGGCGATCTGCCGGCACTGAACCCCGCACATATTCGTGCCGTGGCTGACGTGCTGGCGCCGACCGGCGCGGACATCGGAACGCTGGCTGCTGATATTGATGATCCTTCCGACGCCGAAAATCCCAATGCGACGAAAGCGGTCGTTACATGGGACGTGACGGGCGACCGCGGCCGCGCGCTCTATTTCACGCGCGCGCGCGCGCCTTATGGCGATGGACCTCTCCATTTCCATATCGGGATTTATGCTTACCGTCGCGATGCGCTGGAACGGTTCGTCGAATTGCCACCGTCGCCGCTGGAGAAGCGCGAGAAGCTCGAGCAACTTCGCGCGCTCGAAGCAGGAATGAGCATTGCCGTTGCGCGCGTGGACAGCGTGCCGCTCAGCGTCGATACTCCGGCCGATCTCGAAAAGGCGCGTGCAGTCATCGCCGCTTCCAGGAATTGAGCAGGTTATGACGTCGCTGGTGTCCAAGGCCAAAAAAGTCGCATTCCAGGGCGAGCCCGGAGCGTTCGGCAATCAGGCCGCGCGCGAGGCCATTCCGCATGCCGCGGCGATTCCAAAACCCTCCTTTGAAGATGCGGTTGAAGCCGTTCGCTCCGGCGAAACCGACCTAGCGATCATCCCGATCGAGAATGCGCTGCACGGTCGTATCGCGGATATTCATCATCTGCTTCCCGAAGCCGGTCTCTACATAGTCGGCGAGCACTTTCTGCGCATTCATCTGCAATTGCTCGGCGTGAAAGGTGCGCCGCTTTCCGGCATCAAGACGGTGTTCAGCCAGGGGCCCGCGCTGAGTCAGTGCCGCAAGCTCATCAAGGACATGAAACTGCGCGCGCAGGAATGGCATGACACGGCCGGTTCCGCGCGACATGTGGCCGAACTTCAGGACCCCACGGCTGCGGCTGTAGCTTCAGCGCTGGCGGGCGAGCTCTACGGTCTTGAGGTTCTGAAAGCCGATGTCGAAGACGAGAAGCACAACACGACGCGTTTTATCATCATGGCACGCGAGCCGGATGACGCGCCGCACGACGGATCGCCGGTCGTTACCAGTTTCGTCTTCCGCGTGAAGAATGTTCCGGCCGCGCTCTACAAGGCGATGGGTGGCTTTGCGACCAACGGGATCAACATGACCAAGTTGGAAAGCTATCAGCTCGGCGGTTCGTTCAATGCCACGCAGTTCTATGCCGACATCGAGGGGCATCCGGACGACCGGCTTGTACGCCTGGCGCTGGAGGAATTGCGGTTTTTCACGAGCAAGCTTTCGATTCTCGGGGTATATCCCGCGCATTCCTATCGCAAGGAATTGCCGTGAACACAGCCGCGTGATTGCGACTGTCGTTTTCTGCGTCCAAATTTTCCGGCCCTTATCGAGTGATTATGCTCTCGCTAAACCAAACGGCGATGCGTGATCGTTGGGAGGTTACCTTGGAAAATATCGAAAAGACCGTCGCCGATTTGGATACGCGCTATCAGGCGGCAGTGAAGATCAACGACGTCGATACCATGTCCGCGATCTTGCATGAGAGCATGATTTTGGTCCGCGGAAACGGCGCGGTCGTCACGCGCGAAGAAATCTTGAACGGTGCGCGGTCCAGGGACACGACTTACGAGATACAGGATGAAGAGCGCGGAACGCAGAAGGTCCGCGTCTGGGGCGAGGATACCGCGGTCGTTACGGCGAAATTGCGAATAAAAGGGCATCGCCGCGATGGAGAAAGCTTCGATCGAACGGTTTGGTTCAGCGATACCTATGTGCGCACATCGGCGGGCTGGCGCTACGCGTTCGCACAGGTCACTCAGCCGCAATAGAAGGCATCCGATCAAATTTGATTGACGGTCTTCCAGGATTCGGGAAGCAGATCGCCGGCATCGCACGCCTCTTCTGGATCGATCGCGCGTGGCGTGTAGCTGCTTGCGGCCAGGATATAATCGACGGCGTCCTGTTTTCCGAGCGGCAGAAGCGCAGTCTCATGATATGAGAACAGGGATGGCGTGGAAGGAGAAATCCAACCGCGCAAGGCGAAGGGTGCTCCGGTCGTTCTGACGTGCTCGTAGGCAGCCCGTGTGGCCAGGCCATAGGCGGGATTGACCGCTTCAACTTCCGTAAGCCGTGCGCCTTGAAAGTTCGAGCCGAATGCTTGAACGCAAGCATCGCCAACGATGCGATATTCGTAGTCCCGGCCACCATCGATCACGCGAATAAGCACGATGTTGCGCAGGAATGGCGCCATATCACGCGGAACAATCATGTCGCGTGCTGGAAAACGCTGCAGCCGGCGAAGATTCTGCCAATAGTGCACGGCAAGCCTCACCGGCCGGCTGTCCAGCGTCTCCGGCGAGACCAGTTCGACAGACGTTTCCATGCGCAACTCGCGTGCGCGGCGTGCTTTGAGGCCTACGGACATTTCATCAGTTTCGCCAGAAAACTTTAAAAAAATCTGGATTTCGCTGCGGTTCGTCCGCATAGGCTGTCCGATTCCGGAACAAGCCCATGCAATTTTCCAGCAGGACCGGTCAAACGGCGCGCGAGACGAATTCCTCAAACTTGCCGTTTGGGCCCACCGGTATTCGATCCGCGAAATACACGATGTTCAGCGCGAAGGGGTGGCCAAGCGCCGTTTGAATGTGGGAGACGAGCTTGGTTTCTTCCGGCGCTGTGAGGGCCCGTTCTGTGACCAGACGCAGTTCGATGTGCTCGCGATCGTTCTGAATCAGCTGGTACTGAACGATGGGTGCGATGTCGCGGAATTCCCGAAACCCGACGAGCGGAAAATGGCGCGAGCCGTCGGGCATCCGGATGAGATTGCGTTCGCGTCCAAGGACGCGCGCAAGCGTCGGCAATCCGCGTCCACAGGAGCAAGCTGGGCCAGCTTCCGCATAATCGCCAATATCGTAGCGAATGAGCGGCGTTGCAAAGTTGTGCAGATCTGTGATGACGACGCGCCCGGTTTCGCCATGGCGCACCTGCTTGTTTTGCGAATCAAGAAGTTCGACGATCAGATTTTCCGCCATGACGTGATAGAGGCCAGATTGCGGGCATTGCATGGCGATATTCCCTGCCTCCTGGGACGAGTAAAGATCGCTGATCCGCACACCAAACTTCGCTTCCGCATGCGCACGCACGCTGGGCGAAAGCGTTTCACCAACGCTTATGATTTCCTTCAGGGCGGGCAGGGCGATGTTGCTTGCCTCACAATACTGAACCAGGCCGGCAAGATCGCTGGGATAGATGAGAAGCGTGTGAGCGGCGAAGTCTTTGATGCGATGTGCCTGACTTTCGATGCTCATGGTGATCGGCAACCCGAGCAGCGGCCCTGTACTGCGCAGTAGAGCAGCCGGCGCCCCCCAACTATCCAGAATGATCTCGCTTGGGATATTCGCGCGAATGGAACAAAAAGGCTGCTGGAAGGCGCGATCGTTCCACAAATGCTCGCGCATGGTGGTGGAAAGCCAGTCGAGTTGATTGATCGCCGTCCGCCAGACGATGACGGGTTCTCCTGTTGAGCCCGAGGTTCGCGTCTCATAACGCGGCATATGCAGCTTGGGTATGGCAGTACAGAAGATATCATTCGCACTTTGGAGGTCGCGCCGCGACAACGGTGGCAGTCTTTCAAGCGCCCCTGCGGCGGCTAAATCTTCGGGTGTCAATCCTGCAGCGTCGAGGCGCCGGCGAAAATGCAGCGAATGGGTCGCGCAGTGCCGCGAAAGCACAACCAGAGCAGTTCGCTGCGCCGCCTCGATCTCCTCGCCAGTTTTTCGTTCCATCGCATTCAGGAACGCGAGCCTACGCGAAAGGATCTCGGCCGTGTTCACGGATGAAAATCCGCGGCCAGCAATGGACACCGCTCCGCAAGTTCATAGCTGCCGCTCGACAAGAGCCGCGCGTTCGTGAAGCTTGACGGTATGGCGGCGATGACCTCGCGCGCTGTGGGAAAGCTGTAGATCGCTCCATTGCCTGCATAGGCATCGATCCCGTCAATGTCCTCTTCGGGCCAACCCGTGACCTGCGCGAGCGCTGCGCGATCGGGAAATTCGCGTTCGAAACACGCGTGAAGCTGCGCGACCGGAAGATCAGGCTGTCCGTTCTCTTTCACAATGGCCATGGCCAGACGCCATTTGAAACCGTGAAAGCTCGGGATTTGGCTTGAAAATGCTTGGTCCCGAAGCTCGGTCACGGATTCGCAAACATCGGGTGTGGTGAAAATTCGCAGCGCAAGACGCGCGCTGGGCTGCAGAACCCTCGCCAATTGCGCGAAGAGAGCCGCATAGTCCGAATAGACCATGACGTTTAAACTGCCGTCGCCTATCACAGCCGAAAATTGAGATTTGCCGAACGGCATCGCCAACCAGTCGCCCCGGATTGCGCGCCGCGCCTGCGTATCGCCGGGCCAGATATGAGCGATCATGCTTTCGCTCCCGTCCAGCGCCGTGAGCTGAATTGCGAGATCCGCCAGTTCCGGCGTAACGCCGAGCAATAGCGCGTGGCCCTGCTTGCCTTCCAACGCGCGAAGATAGGCCTCTACGGCTTCCGGGTGAGGACGCTGCGGCGGTTTCAGGCGCGCCCAGCGCCGATGAAAATCGTGCCAACCCGGTGCCGCCATTATTTCTCCGACCAGTTGCGGATCAGATGATGCGCGATGGCGATCGGAGGCGGCATGCGGATTGTGTCCGAGCTGTCACCCGCGAGAAGCCTGCGCGCACGATCCTTGTCCAGCCAGAATGCTTCGGCGATCTCGTTAGGATCGATCGTGATGTCTCGGGCTTCGGCTTCCGCATAGCAACCGATCATGAGCGAAGACGGGAATGGCCAGGGCTGCGTCGTGAAGTAAGTCACGTTTCTGACTCGCACGCCGGCTTCTTCATGAATTTCGCGAGCTACCGCTTCCTCGATGGTCTCGCCGGGTTCCACGAATCCCGCCAGCGCGGAGAAGAAGCCCGGTGGGAATTGCCTGCCGCGTCCGACAAGGCAGGCATCGCCGTGTGTCGCCAGCATGATCACGACGGGGTCGGTGCGCGGGAAGTGCTCGGCGCCGCAATTGGGACAACTGCGCTTGTAGCCTGCATCCGCGATGGATGTCGGGTGACCGCAGCGTGCGCAGAACCCGTGGCGCTCGTGCCAGTCTATCATTGCCTTAGCCTGTCCCAGGATCGCGATGTCTTTTTCCGGCAAGCCCGCCGTCATCGCCGTCATGCGCATTTCCTTGAACTGCCCTAGTCCGGCCAAAGGACCTTCATTGGCGGGGTCACGCGCCGCCGAAATATCGAGAGCGAACAAGGCGCGTTCGCCTTCCAGACCAAGGAGAACCCACGCCGCGCCGGGTGCAGCCAGACTTTCGCAAAGTCCGGGTTTCAGGAATCCGGTTTCCAGCGGTCCTTTTTCCGGGCCGATCAGAAACGGCTGCAGCTTCCACATCGGCAGGATGAGAGACGAGGGGTCGCGCAATTTGGCCGCAACCCATTCGGTATCGGTGCGTCTCTCGCTCGCACGGTTGAGCGGATTGCCGCAGAAGGGAATCATGAACAGGCCTCGTATCGATAGCTCTCGGGGTAGCGTCGCATTGCGGCTGCGCTCGTGCTAGTGCCATGTCTCGCATGGTTTTCCTGCTCTTCGCCATCTTCCTCTTGCTTGCATGTGCGGCCGTCGGCTTTGCGGTCTGGCCGTTGCTACGCGGACCCGCCGCGCGCGGGCGCGTGCTGCTCATTGGCGCGATCGCGGCACTGGTGCTGGGTCTCAGTCTTGGCTCCTATGTCTTGCTGGGTTCACCCGCTCTTGCTCTGCGCAGCCTGACCGGGCCGTCGGGAGATGACGTGCGCGGTCTCGTGGCGGTCTTGGCGCGCCGGGTTCTGCAAACACCGGACGATGCTCGTGGCTGGACGTTGCTCGGGCGCGGTTATCTGACCTTGAATGATCCCTCCGATGCCGCGGCGGCATTCAAACGCGGACTGGCTGTGGCCGCACCTGCGCAACGCGCCGATCTTCTTTCCGCCTATGCCGAAGCGCTCACGCTCGCTGCGAGTGGCGCGGTGTCGCCGGAAGCGGAAGCAGCGTTCAACGATGTTCTAAAATCCCAGCCGCGAGATCGTGCTGCGCGCTTCTATCTGGGCCAGGTTGCGGCACAGCGGGGCGACAACGCCCAAGCCCTTGCTCTGTGGGAGAGCCTGTTGCCAGACTTGCCTGCGGGAAATCCGCTGCGCAATCTGCTGGTGGACCGCATTGCCATGCTGCGTGCGGAGACCGGCACGGCGCCGGACGTCAATGCGATGGTTGAAGGACTATCGCGCCGCCTCAAATCCAATCCCGCAGATGCAAATGGTTGGCGACGCCTTGTGCGCGCATATGCGGTGCTCGGTCAGAGAGACAAGGCGCAGCAAGCGTTGTCGGATGGACGCAAAGCGCTGAAGAATGACGCTGCGGGCTTGGCCGCACTCAACGCGGAAGCAGCAAACGATCACCTCTGAAAACAGAAACGGCGGCTGATGACAGCCGCCGCCCGATAATTCTTATGCCGATCGTCTACGTCGGCACGCGCCCTTGCCAGACCGGCCAGCAATTGCTTTTGCCTTTGGACTTGGCGGCATCATAAAGCTTCATCTGCGCGTCTTCGGCATTGGAGCCGTTTGCGGTGGCCATGTAGTCATGTGATCCGGCGCACCACACATAAAATTGGTGCGTACCCGCCGCATAAAAATCCGTCTGATGGCTCGAGGTGAAGTTTGCAGCGACCGCGACACCCGCAACGGCAAAAAGAACGCCGCCAGCGACTGCTCCGATGATCCGTCCGATACTCATGCGCTAACTGCTCCTCAGATGGACCGTCTTGAAGCGGTCCTCAGGTTCTGGCCGAAGCGAGCTTCGACCTGTTGTCCCATCTTGGTGTGCGGCGCCCCCCAGGCCATAGCTTCCGATTCCCATGCCGAAAGCCCGTAATTTCCGGCAAGGTATATTCTGACGGCGGGGCTGTCATCCCTTTTTTGCAGCCCCCTCAGACTCTTAGGCGAATCGTGATCGCCTACCCGGGGATTCTCTGAGGTTCCACGCCCTCGGAACGCACGGCCGCCTCAATCTCTCCAGCCGTCGCCTCAACCTCTCTCAAATCCCGGCCCCGCACGACCAGTTGGGTTCCGGGCCCCTTGTCCCGGTAGAAGGGGTAGCTTCCGACAGACACGGTTTTATGACCGGACTGGATCTTGGCCAGTGCCGCGGCGATCTGCCCTTCCGGCAATTGGGCCTCCACGGTCGCCACATGAACGACGGCGCCATGCGCGAGTTGCGGGGCGAGTTCTTCCAGCATCGCTTTCATAACCATCGGCACGCCCGCCATCACAAACACATTGTCGATGCGAAAACCCGGAGCCGTCGAAACACTGTTTTTGATAAGTGCAGCGCCATCGGGAATGCGCGCCATGCGCTTGCGCATGTCGTTGAAATCTTCCGGGTTCTTGTAGCGCGCCGCCATCAGCTTCATCGCCTCTGGATGAAAATCGATGGCGACGCCGAAAGCTTTCGCCACCGCGTCCGCCGTTATGTCGTCATGTGTCGGACCGATGCCCCCTGTGGTGAAAAGATAGGTATAGCGGGCGCGCAAAGCGTTCAGCGCCGCAACGATCTCGTCTTCAATATCGGGGACCACGCGGACCTCGAGCAGGTCGATCCCCATCGCACCCAGGAAACGGGCAATGTGGCTGGTATTTGTGTCTTGTGTGCGCCCGGACAAGATCTCATCCCCGATGACCAGAACGGCAGCTGTGATATTGCTGTCTTGGGGCATGGGTTCCCGGAAAATCCGGCCTTCTGGCGCATGGTCCCTTGCGGGTGTAAGAAATCCTTGAGTTCCAAAGGCTAGTAAGCGGTAAGGCCCCCCGCAAGCGGCCTTCTACAAGCCTTAGGCAGAGCCCATATGTCCGAAATGCCCGATCAGGAAGTCTTCGAAGCCGCCCGCCGTGCGGGCGTAGGGATCACCCTGCATGGACCCGAGGCCTTCGAGGGTATGCGCAAGGCCGGCCGCATCGCTGCCGAAGTGCTCGATCTCATGGTCGACGCGGTGAAGCCCGGGGTCACAACCGCTCATTTGGACAAGATCGCCTATGACTATGTGATCTCCCAAGGCGCGGTGCCGGCGTGCCTCGGCTATCGCGGTTATCGCCACACGCTCTGCACTTCCATCAATCACGTGGTCTGCCACGGCATTCCAAACGACAAGCCGCTGCGTGATGGCGACATCATCAATATCGATGTCACCGTGATCGTCGATGGCGGCTGGCATGGCGACACCTCGCGCATGTATCTCGTCGGTGACGTAAAGCTGAAGTCAAAACGTCTCGTCGACATCACCTATGAATCCATGATGCGCGGTATCGCCGTGGTAAAGCCTGGCGCAACCACCGGCGATATCGGTCATGCGATCCAGAGTTACGCAGAGGGCGAGGAGCGTTGCTCGGTCGTGCGCGATTTCTGTGGACATGGCTTGGGCAAGGTTTTTCATTCTCTGCCCAATATCGTTCACTATGGGCGTCCCGGTTACGGCATCGCTCTCAAACCAGGCATGTTTTTCACGATCGAACCGATGATCAATATCGGCGGGTACGGCGTAAAGATTCTCAACGACGGATGGACGGCCGTGACGCGCGATCGTTCGCTTTCCGCACAATTCGAGCATTCGGTGGGGGTGACCGAGGATGGCGTCGAAATCTTCACCAAATCGCCAAAGGGCTACGACAAGCCCCCATATTTCTGACGTCTCACAAGCTTTCGTAGCGAGGGAGAGTGCCGCAGCCCGGCAATCGGCGCTGCATCATCTCGGTCATCGCGCGAGATTGCGCGATCGCTTCCTGAATGGCGGTGCCGACGCGCTACCCGACTACGAAATGCTGGAAATGGTGCTCTTCGCCGCCATCCCGCGCGGTGATCTTAAGCCGCTCGCCAAGGATTTGCTGGCGCATTTCGGCTCATTCGCCGATGTCATCGCCGCGCCGCGCGAACGCTTGCTCGAGGTCAAGGGCGTGGGCGAAGCTGTGGTCGCGCAGTTGAAGCTTGTGGAGGCGGCGGCATTGCGCCTTTCCAAGACGAAACTGCTGGGCAAGCCGGCGCTATCGTCCTGGACGGCGTTGCTCGACTATGTGACAGCGGCGATGGCGCGGAACAGTCACGAGGAATTTCGAGTTCTGTTCCTCGATCGCAAGAATGCACTTATCGCCGATGAGGTTCAGGGACAGGGCACCGTCGATCATACGCCCGTCTATCCGCGCGAGATCGTGAAGCGGGCGCTTGAGCTCTCTGCGTCGGCCGTCATTCTTGTCCACAACCACCCCAGCGGCGACCCGACGCCCTCCCGGGCCGACATTGAGATGACGCGCGAAATCGCCAACGCAGCGAAGGCATTGCACATCGCCATTCATGACCACATCGTCGTGGCGCGGGGCGGCGTATTAAGCTTTAAGTCGCTGGGCCTTCTGTAACCGCGCCGCCGCCCTGCTATAACCGAATCGACAACGCCGCGAGGGGAGCATGTGGCGCGACTGGCTGCTGCGCGCAGCCCAATTCCTGGGAAGCCTTGCAGGCGCGGCGGTGCTGGCATCGCTGGTCGCCATGCTTTCGCAACCCGCACACGGCTTCTGGCCCTTCCTTTCTGCTTTTGCGGCGAGACTGCTCGCGATCCTTCACGGAGATTTCGGACTCAGCGCCGTCACGGGCACGCCCGCGATGGCTGAAGTTTTCAGTATTTTCCCTCTTACGCTCCAGCTTCTTACGTGGGGAGCCGTTGTTGCGTTGCTGCTGGGTTTTCCGCTGGGAGTTTTTCTCAGCGCCAGTCGCACGCTGCGCGCTGCAGCTCCGCTGATGCAGATCATCGCGGCGATGCCTGTCTTTGTAGCGGCTTTGGCGTTGATCTGGGTCGCTGTCCGGGCGCTGCATTGGAGCGGTACGACACAGGAAAGCGCATTGTCCTGGAC
>DATCRK010000090.1:0-105419 GCA_036569005.1 Rhizomicrobium sp.
TCCTGCGCGTGACGGCGGGCGCTGGACTGCGCCAGTTGCACCGCCGAGGCGGTGCCGCGCGTCGGAGACACCGCCACGATGTCGAAGCCCGCGCCGGGACGCGACTGCAGCGCCTGGCTCAGGGCAGTGTAGAGGATCTGCTGATACTGCACGTCCGGATGATCGAAGCGGATCGTCACCAGCGCGGCGCCGCTTGGCGTTGCGCCATAGCTGGCAGGCGCGGAGGTCGAAGCCAACATCGGTGCGCCGAGTTCGGAGCCGTAAAGCTCGCCGTTCTTGATCGCGCTGGCGAGCGTCGTGAGATTCGCGCGCTCGTTGGCGACATAGGCCGTCTGGCGCTGCACGTCTTCGGAGATCTGGCGCATCAGGCGGTCAATCAGCACGACCGTCTGATCCGTCTCGTCTTCCAGCACCGAGAGCTGGCGATGGTCTTCATCGACCGCGCCGGAGACGTTGTAGGTGGACTGGATCGTGTCCAGATCGAAATGCGCACGGCTGGCATAGCCAGACACGTCGGTTCCGAGTGCGTTCAGCGCGTTGATGTTGGTCGTCAGCTCGTCGAGCGAGGTCTGCGCCGTGTTCCATTGCGCCACCAGTTCGGGGTTGCCGCGCGTCGTGCCCATCTGCAGGTGGGTGGTGATGCGCGCCTTGGTGTCGTGATAGGCCGTGGCGGAGGCGCCGGCCTGGCCGCGCAGATCGGACAACCGCTGCGCAGCGCTCACGATCTTGTCCTGCAGTCCGCCGACATCGCCGCGAAGCTGCGCCACTTTCTGGCCGACCGCGGTGCCGGTGTCCGGACCCCCTTCGATGACCACAGGTGTGATGGAAACGCCGGGACCCGCCGCAACGCTCGATCCGCCGCCCGGGAGTGTTCCCGGCATCGCAGACGCCGATCCGGTGTTGTCTGCCGCCGACGGCAATGTGCCGGGCGCAGACGTGTCGGCGGCGGGTGCGGAGGTATCGCTGCCCGAGTCGCTGCCGAACATGGCGTCGTCGATGTCGCCGCAGCTTGCGAGGCCAAGCGCCGCCACCGCCAGGATGAGCGTCAAAGCCCGCCGCGAGTTCGCCATTCTCAACATCTGTCTTGTCTCCGCTCGGGCGATTGATCGCCCCCCGGCGCTGACTCGCGCCCGAACGCATTTGCCCCAGCCCAAACCCCTTCAGAATGACAAGGCGGGCGCTCGCAGTCTTAACCACGCAATCCGGCCCCGACAAGACCGCGCAAGAGCGCAGGTTGGGGGAAATTTGCACGGGAGGACGGGGACTTGGCGGGTGTGACCTGAAAACCGTCGGGACCGTTACCGACTCCTTGCCGGAGCCCGCGAGAACTGGTCCCGAACGGTCCAAAAAGGGTTGCTATTGCCAAGCCCGATGAATAGGTTGCGCGCCCTTGTGGACACGCACCCGTAGCTCAGCTGGATAGAGCACCAGACTACGAATCTGGGGGTCAGAGGTTCGAATCCTTTCGGGTGCGCCAGCCTTCGCTCGCAAAGCGAGTGAAGGCGCATCCGCCGAAGCCCGAAAGGCGAAGGCGGACTGGTTGCCGCGAGCTTCGGCTGGCAGGCCACTTTTCCGAGATTTAATTTTCCAGCCGATCAAGGCGCCCAGAACACGTCCACCGGCGTCGACGACTGGCCGAGGATCGCGCGCACCGGCATCTCCGCCACGTCCCGGCCGCTCTCGGCGGCGCGATAGGTCTTCATCTTCTCGCCACCCTTGATGAGCAGCACGATCCATCGCGCGTCGAGAATTGCTTTGAGCGTGAGCGTCATGCGGTCGCCAGTGGCCGCCGCATTTTGTGCGTGGACGGCGTGGACGCGCGCGGGTGCGTTCGTATCGAGCGCCGCCGTCAGTTCGGGCGCGCGCGGATAAAGCGAAGCGGTGTGTCCGTCATCGCCCATGCCGAGCAGCATCACGTCGAACGGCCGCGGCAACGCGGCGATGGCGGCGTTCGCTTTCGCCGTGCCGGCATCGGGCGTGGCGTCTTCCGTCTTCAATCCGACGAAATGCGCCGCCGCCGCCTTGCCGCGCAGCAGGCGTGTGCGGGCGAGGTGTTCATTGCTGCCGTCCTGATCCGGCGCGATCCAGCGCTCGTCCGACAGCGTGATCCACACCTTCTCCCAGGGCGCATCGCGTTGGCACAGCACGTCGAACAACGCGCCGGGTGTCGTGCCGCCGGACACCGCGATGCTGGCATGGCCGCGTTCGGCAACGCCTTCTTTCAACCGCGCGATGATCTCATCCGCAAGGGACGAGATCATCGCGTCCGCATCGGCGAAGGTGCGAAGCCGATCCTGCATGATGCTTCCTTCGTTTCACGTCCAACGGATCGGGACGCGAAAAGCTCCATCACCAGATATGCACACGGTTCTCGGGCGCGATGTAGAGCTTGTTGTCCTTGTCCACGTCGAAGGCATCATACCAGGCATCGACATTGCGCACCGGACCGTTCACGCGGAACTGGCGCGGGCTGTGGGGATCGCTCACGACCTGCTTCTTCACATAATCATCCGAGACCTTGCCGCGCCACGCCTGCGCCCATCCCAGGAAGACGCGCTGATCGCCGGTGAAGCCGTCGATCTTGCGCGCGCGATGGCCTTTCAGCGAAGCGTGATAGGCGTCCAGCGCCAGGGTGACACCGCCCAAATCGGCGATGTTCTCGCCCATCGTCAGATCGCCGTTCACATGCACGCCGGGCACGGGCTCGAACGCCGAATATTGCGCGCCCAGAATCTTCGCGCGCGCTTCGAACTTCGCGGCGTCGTCTTTCGTCCACCAGTCGCGCAGCTTTCCGTCCGCGTCGATCTTGCGGCCCTGATCGTCGAACCCGTGCGTCAGCTCATGACCGATGACGCCGCCCACCGCGCCATAATTGATCGCCGGATCGGCGTTCGCGTCGAAGATCGGCGCCTGCAGAATGCCCGCCGGGAAAACGATGTCGCGCAAGCTGCCGTTATAGGCGTCGTTGGTTTGGGGCGTCATCAGCCAGTCGCTGCGATCGACGGGGCCGTTGTAGCGGCCGAGATAGAATGCCCAGTCGAACGCGCCGGCGCGGCGCACATCCCCCACCACGTCGTCGTCCAGGATGACGAGGCCGGAATAGTCGCGCGGATGATCGGGATAGCCGACCTTGATCGTATAGGTGTCGAGCTTCTTGATCGCTTCGGCCTTGGTCGCATCGCTCATCCAGTCGAGATTCTGCAGGCGCACGCGATAAGCAGCGAGCAGGTTGTGCACCAGAGCTTCGATCTTCGCTTTCGAATCCGGCCCGAACCATTTGGCGGTGTAGAGCTGGCCGACGCCGAAGCCCATGGTGCCGAAGGTGCCGAAGCGCGCGCCGACGCCGAAATCATCGCCGCTCACCGCCGTAATCGCGCGCTTCCAGCGCACACGCTGCTGCTGCTGGCCGGACAGCGTTTTGTCGTGCATCTCGAAATAGGCGTCGGTGAACGCTTTGGAGAGATAGGGCGCGGCGTTGTCGGCGATGTGGAAGGCTTGCCATGCTTTGATCGTCTCGAGCGGCGCGGTGCCGTAGATCGCGGCGAGTTTCGGGAACGCCGTCTTTTCCGCCACGATTACGCGATTGATTTTCGAAAGACCGGCTTCCTTCAGGAACACGTCCCAGTTGAAACCTGGCGCGAAGGTGTGAAGATCGGCGGTGTTGACCGGGTTGTAAACGGCGTTGAGATCGCGTTCTTGAACCTTCGTCCAGCTTGCAGTGGCGATCTTCGTTTCGAACGCTACCACATCTTTCGCGCGCTGGTCGGCGTTCTTCCAGTTGATGAGATGCAGAAGCTGCGCCACGTAAGCCTGGTACTTCGCTTTTGCGGGCGCGAAATTCTTCTCGATGTAATAGTCGCGATCGGGAAGCCCAAGGCCGCTTTGCGACAGGTAGATCGCATAATGGTTCGGGTCTTTCAGGTCGACGTCGATGCCGAAATTGTAGAGCGTGGCTTCGAAGTCCGTATTGTTGCGGCCCATGAGCAGCGCCAGCGCTTCGCGGTTCTTCGCGCGGCGCACCGCGTTGAGCTCCGGCTGGATGGGCTTGACGCCGAGCTGCTCGACATGCGCCTCATCCATGAACGCTTTGTAGAACGCGCCGGCCTTGCCTTCGAGATCGGTAGGCTGATGCGGCGTGGCTGCTGCGGCGGCTTCGAGAATATCGTGCAGCCGGCCTTCGGTGCGGTCCGTCATTTCGAGGCGCAGCGTGACCGCGGGCTTGTCGGCGGGAATGGCGTGGCTGTCGAGCCATGTGCCGTTCGCGTACCGGAAGAAGTCGTCACCTGCTTCCGTGTTCGTATCCATGCCGGCGGTGTCGAGGCCCCATTTGCCGTAGATCGGTTTGTCGGCTGCGAGCGCGCATGTGCCTGCCGCGACCAGAATTGCGCCAGTCAGCGCGATCCATGCTTTTTTCATGTCCAGTTCCCCCCGAGATGTTTTTTCAGCACTCAATTCCTGTTGTGATGGTCGGCGACGATCTGCGCGATGGCGGCGGTGACTTTCTTCGCCGTCGGGATGTGGAGAAATTCGTTGGGGCCGTGCGCATTGGAGTGCGGGCCCAGCACGCCGGTGATGACGAACTGCGTCTTGGGGAATTTCTCGCCCAGCATGCCCATGAACGGAATGCTTCCGCCTTCGCCCATGTAGGCGGCAGGCTTGCCGAATGCGTTCTGCGAGGCGGTCTCTACCGACTTCTCCAGCCAGGTTGCGAGCTTGGGCGCTTCCCATCCCGATTGCCCATGCTCGGCGTCGAATTCGACTTCGGCGCCGTAAGGGGGATCGGACTCAAGCGTCTTCTTGATGAGATCGGTCGCCTTGTCCGCATTCGCCGTCGGCGGAAGACGGAAGGACAGCTTGGTCGAGGAATAGGGCAGCAGCACGTTGCCGCCGTTCTCCGGCAACGGATAGCCGTCGATCGCGGTGATCGCCAACTGCGGACGCCAGGTGCGGTTCAGCACCAGATCCGTCAGATCTTCCGACATCGGCCGCGTGGCACCGGCGAAGGGCAGCTTGTTGAAGACTTCCTTGCCCAGGATTTTAGCCGCCTGTTTCGCCTGCTCGATGCGCTGCGGCGGCACCTGCACATACAGGTCCTGCAGCTTGATCGCGCCGGTCGCTTCGTCCTCCACGCGTGACAGCAGATTGCGTGTGATGCGGAAGGACGACGGCACGATGCCGGACGCGTCGCCGGAGTGAACGCCTTCCGTCAGCACGCGCACTTTCAGCACGCCCATCGCGATGCCGCGCAACGACGTGGTGAGCCAGAGCTGATCGTAATTGCCGCAACCGGAGTCGAGGCAGACGACGAGAGACGGCTGGCCCAGACGATCCGACAGATGATCGATGTAGTGCGGAAGATCGTAGCTGCCGGATTCCTCGCACGCCTCGATCAGCACCACGCAGCGCGCGCGGGGGATGTTCTGGTCGGCGAGCGCCAGCAAAGCGGTGACGGAGGCGTAGATCGCATAACCGTCATCGGCAGAACCGCGGCCATAGAGCTTGTCGCCATCGCGGCGCGGCTCCCACGGTCCGAAGCCTTCGAACCAGCCTTTCATTTCCGGCTGCTTGTCGAGATGGCCGTAGAGAAGAACGGTGTCGTCGTTCTTGTTGCCGGGCAGGTCCATATAGATGAGTGGCGTGCGGCCTTCGAGGCGGATCACTTCCAGCTTCGCGCCTTTGATCGCGGCGATCTTCTCGCGCGCCCACTTTTCCATCAGCGCGACGGCTTTATCCATATGGCCATGCTCGGCCCATTGCGGATCGAACGCCGGCGACTTGTTCGGGATGCGGATGTAGTCGGTGATCGACGGCAGGATCGATTCATCCCACTGCGTGTCGCAGAATTTCTTGAGCTTGCCGGTATCGATCATTGCGAAAGCGCCTTTGCTAGAAGAGGGAGACTCTTGTCCATCCGGTAATCGACGGAAGAGTGATTGTCGGGGAATTCCTCATAAACATGCGGGATACCGCGCGCATCGAGCAGCTTGTGCATGCGCCGCGCGCCATAGATCAGGTTGTACTGATCCACATCACCGCAATCGATATAGAGCAGCTTCAATTTCTTGAGATCGTCGGCCCGCTTTTCGGCGATGGTGAGCGGGTCCCAGGCAAGCCAGTTGTTCCAGCGCTCGGGGATGAACTCGCAAGTATGCGGATCGACCGGCAGGCGGATGTTCATGAATTGCGACGTGTCGGGATCGTAGCTCGCGGCCTGGCAGAGCATCATGACGATGTGGACGTCAGAGTCTTTCGTTTTCTGCGCGGCGAAGAATTTTTCCAGCCACGCCTTCGGCGTGCCGCCGACGGTCGCCAACGCGCGCAGCACGGTGGGCATCTCGTGGCGATACATGATGTCAAAGCCCATGTCGCCGGAGTGCGAGGCGGCGCCAGACCAGAAATCCGGATAGAGCAGCGCGTGCACCATGGCGCCGTATCCGCCGGAACTTTTGCCGAAGATGCCGCGCTTGCCTTTGCCGCCGCAGCCGAACTCTTTTTCCACGGAGGCCACGGCTTCATCCATGACGAAGTCCGCCCAGCGGCCAGTGCCTTCACTGTTGATGTATTGGTTGCCGCCGAGCCTGGTGAAGCAATCCGGGAAGGCCACGGCGACCGGCGGCATCGCGCCGGATGCGATCAGGCGATCGAGCCGCTCGGGCACGTTCTCGCCGAAATTCTTCCAATTGGTGTGCGCGGGACCGCCCGCGGTGAAGCCGACCACATCGACCAGCAGCGGAAGACCGCGCCCGTCATGGCCATGCGGAATATAGATGTCGACCGTCCGTTCGGTGGGATCGCCGAGCGTCTCGGTCTTGAGGATTTTGCTGGCGACGGTGCGGCGGTGAACAGTGCCCTGCGGGGCGGAAGGATCGCGTCTCATGGCCTTTGACTATAAAGGCTGAGGCAGTTCCGGCCAGTGGATTATGGGCAGATTGGCTATGCTAGCGCGCGAAGACGACGCCGGTCGCCGGAACGCGCAGGGCCTGCAAGGTATCTATCGTCTGCGTCACGGACGCGCGCGGGGTGGACTGCCAGCGCACCAGAAGCACGGCCGCATCACTCAGCGGCAGGAAGCAACGCGACGGGCTCGCATAGGCAGGCGCCGGGCAATCCAGGATCACCAGATCGAAGCTGCGCTTCAGATAAGCGATGAGTTGCGGCAACGCGCTCAGGAATTGTCCGTTCGGCGCATGCAAGCGCGCCGGTGAAAGAAGAAAGGCGCTGCTGCGCGTATCGCGCGCGAGGCTTTGGCTGAGCGGCGAGGTGCCGGATAGAACATCCTGCAAGCCGAGATCGCTCTGGTTCAATCCCATCGCGGCGGCCGTGCGCGGCGTCTGAAAATCGCTGTCGATGACGATGGCGCGCAGTCCTTTCTGCGCGGCGGCGCGCGCCAGCGCGGCGGCAAGCGCCGTGCGGCCTTCGTTCTGATCGGCGGCGGTCAGGGCGATCACCTTGCCGCCGTTGCCGCGCGTTTTGGGGGCGAGACGCGCGAGCAACGCATCCACGGAATGGGAATAGACATCATAAGGCTTGTCGATCACGATATCGGCGGCGCGCAGCGACTCATAATCCGGAATGTCGCCCAGCACGGTCGCGCCGCGCAGCGGATCGACGACCGGTGCCGCCGTGACTTTCGCCGTCGCCGGTTGCCAGCGCGATTGCGTGCGATATTCGCTTGCCGGGCTCGCGCGCTCGGCCAGCAAGGCCAGCAACAGCCCGATCAGCAATCCCACCGGAATGGACGCGGCAGCAATCAGCGTGCGCTTGGGAGAACTGGGATGCTCCGGCACCGCGGCGGTGGAGATCACACGCGCATTCGGCAATCCGATGGAGCCCTGCGTTTCGCGCAGTCGCGTGACGAAGGCCTCATACATGGTGCGCGTGGACGCGGCGTTGGCTTCCAGTGCCTTCAGCTTCACGCGCTTGAGGCTGTCGCTGCTGGCGTTCTTTTCCAGCGCCTTCAGGCTGCCGGCGAGAGAGCCGACATTGGCGCGCGCCACCGCGACATCGTTTGCGGCCGAACCGCCGATGCGTGCGGCTTCCTGCGTGATCTTGTCCTGCAGGTTCTGCTTCTGGGATTCGATGTCGACCATCTTCGGATGGCGCGGGCCATATTTCGACGAGAGTTGCGCTTCCTGGCGCATCAGTTCGGCTTCCTGCGCGCGCAACTGGATGATCAGCGGCGAGGTGACGACCTGCGAAACATCCGCACCTTGTCCCGACGCGACCATGGAATTGATATGTGAGGAGATCGCCTGCTTCTGCGCGAGATCGGATTTGGCCTGTACCAGTGCGGCGCTCTGCGCGATGAGCTGTTGGTCGATCAGCGACGTGCCGCCTTCGGTGTCGCTGATGTCGTTCTGCGCGCGGTATTGCTGCACCGCCATTTCGGCGCTCTGGACTTGCCGCGCCAGCGAATGGATGCGATCGAGCAACCAGCTCGTGGTTTCGCGCGTGGCTTCATCCTGATAGTTCACCTGATCGGCGAGATAGGCGGATGCGACGGCGTTGGCGATCTTCGCGGCTTTCGCGGCGTCGCTCGACTTGAAGGTGACGTTGATCGTGGTCGAAAGACCGACGGCTTCGGCGGTGAGATGCTTTTCGAAATTGTCGATGACCTTGTCGGCGCTTGGCAGTTCGCCCGTGATCGCGTCGGGCTTGGCGAATTCCGGGTCTTCGTAAAGCTTGAGATCGGCGATGACGCGCGCGGCGAGGTCGCGCGAGGTGAAGATCTGGATCTGGTTCTGCACCGACACGGGATCGGTCGGCAGCGAGGACAGCACGGAACTGTTCTGCGCGACGTTGTTGGTGCGCTGATCCAGCATTACCAGCGTGGACGCGGAATAGGTGGAAGGCCAGAGCAGCAACGCGATGATGGTCGCCGCAACGATCACGGTGGCGGTGGTGAGGATCAATGCGAGACGGTTGGCGCCCACACGGATGAGATCGCTGAAGCGGAACGCGCCAGCGCCGTCCTCTCCGGACGCGCGCGCGCCGGGCCGTGCAGGGGAATCCAGAAACGCCATGCCTTCCGTACCGCCGTGACGCTTCGGGGGAGGCGATCCCCAAAAGCCAGACAGGCCGATTAAACCGCGCCAGCCACTGCGGAATGGTTAACGAGCGGTAGGGGAAACAGGCCTTAAGACTGTGCCGCCAGGCGGGCGCCCTGCGGATTGGCCGCCATGAAGGCCCGCCATTTCTCGAGCGCCGGCTGCGCTGCCCGGGACTCCATCCAGGCTCTTATCAGAGCCGGATCGTCCCACGGCACATCATGGAAGGCCGAGGTCAGATAAGGACTTGTCGGATCGCGCAACCATTCCTGCGGAAAGAGCGCCACGACATCGCCGGCCACGCGCGCGCGGGGCGCGTGCCCCGTTCCGTCGACCCGCGAAACGAGCACCGAGACGAGATCGTGCCCCGCGCCGAAACTCAGATAGCTGGTCTGCGGGCTGCGCGGATTGATCTCTATGAGATGAACGTGGCCTTTCGCGTCGCGCATGTAGTCGAGGCCATGCAAGCCGCTAAGTTCGAAACGTGCCGCCAGGCGCGTTGCCGCTTCCTGCATGTCGTTATCGTCGATGCGCTGCAGAACGCTCGCGGGACCATTTGCTTGCTGCGCGGCGAGCGTCCGGAAATGATTGGCGCCGAGCAGTTTTCCCTGCCAGCACGCGAACGATGTCGTGACCGGCTCGCCCGGAATGAACTGCTGCAGGCTGATCGCCGGCGGCGTCGCGTCCAACGCGGCGCGCAGGAAATGCACGTCGGAGCGGCGAATGGCGCGCACGGCGCTCCGCAGCAGCGAAGGCGGGTTCACGAATCTGCGCCATGCATGGAAAGCTCCGTCGCGATCGCGAACGACGGCGACGCCGTCACCTCCCCATGTCCCATCGGCCTTGACGACGGCGGGAAAGCCGATCGCGCTCAGCGCATTTTCGAGATCGGTTTCGCCGGTGATGGCGCGGGTGAGCGGGGTGCGGATATCGGCTGCGCGCGCCGCTTCGATGAAACCGCTGCGTGACATCAGTTGCGCGTAACTTCTCGGCCGGCCCAGCGACCGCGCGATCAGCGATGCGATGTGCTCGGGCGCGCGAGCCTGGGCTCGCAGCAGAAGTGATGTCGCGCGATCGTCGAGCGCGACGATGAGATCCGGGTGAGACTGCTCCGTTGCCCGCAGCAGCGAGGCGACATCGGCGAGCGGCCGGTAGGGATGGACGTGCTCGAAATAGCGGCTGCGCGCCGCGGGGTGCTCCGCCGGCAGGAGCGCCGCGACCCGGCACCCCGCGGCCGCGAAAGCACCGGCCAGCCTTCCAGCGGAAGGCCAGCGTACGGTCGTGGCAAGCAGTACTTTAACGGTCATGCGCCCCACTATGGGGCAGGGCAGTCAACCATCGGTGAATAGCGGCGCTTGGCACAGGGCTTGGATGATTTCCCCCTGAATGCGGACAGATGTGCGGCTTCGGAGCGGAATTCCCGGTGCTGTGCCATTTTGAGACAGGTTTTGCCCATGACCAGTGTCGATTTTGAAGACGTCGGAGCGGTTCGCCCCGTTTTGACGCGGACAGTCTCCAAAGGGGCGACGGCCCTTAGAGCAAAAAGGCATGCTGCGGATTGCGAAGTCGCCATCATCGGCGCCGGCCCTTATGGCCTTTCGCTCGCGGCGCAACTGGCGGCGCGCGGCGTTTCCTTTCGCATCTTTGGGCGCGCGCTCGATACCTGGCGCAATCACATGCCCAAGGACATGCTGCTGAAGTCGGAAGGTTTCGGCTCCTGCCTTTCGCATCCCTCAAAAGACTCGACGCTCAAGGCCTACTGCGCCGCGCGCAATATTCCGTATGCCGACACGGCGGTGCCGGTGTCGCTGGATCTCTTCCTCGAATATGCCGCGTGGTTTCGCGAGACCTATGTGCCGACGCTCGAAGAGCTCGACGTCACCAACCTTGAACCCTGCGCGGCCGGCTTCGCGCTCACGCTGGAAGACGGCCGCCGCGTGGAGGCGCGCCGCGTTGTGCTTGCAATCGGCATCACCTGGTTTCGCAATGTGCCGGCAGAACTGGCTTATCTCGACAAGGATGTGACATCGCACAGCTACGATCATCGCGACGGCGCGAAGTTCAAAGGCAAAGATGTCGTGGTTCTTGGTGCCGGCGCATCCGCGGTCGATCTGGCCGCGCTGCTCAACGACAGCGGCGCCTCGGTGAAAATCGTCGCGCGCGACAGCGCTCTTCGCTATCACACGCCGCCGGGGCCGAATGACGACACCTGGTGGAACAAGCTGCGCAACCCGCCGACCACCATCGGTCCGGGCTGGCGTTCCTGGGCGGCCGCGAACATGCCCTATCTCTTCCGCTTTCTGCCGGAAAATTTCCGTCTTGAGATCGTCAAGCGCCATCTCGGGCCTGCGCCGGGCTGGTTCGTGCGCCAGCGCGTCGAAGGCAGGGTGACGGAAATGCTCAATTGCAGGCTCGACGCGGCGCGCATGCTGGGCAAGCGCGTGCTGTTGCGCGTGACCGACAAGCGCGGCGAAGCCAAGACGGTGGAATGCGATCATGTCGTCGCCGCCACCGGGTTCAAGGCGGATCTGTCGCGCGTGCCGTTTATCGCGCCGTCGCTTCTCGCGCGCATCGTCACGACCGGCGCAGCGCCCAAGCTCTCCGGCAGCTTCGAGACGACGCTGAAAGGCCTGCATGTGATCGGCCCGGCGTCTGCGAACAGCTTCGGGCCGCTGATGCGCTTCATGACGGGCGCGGAATACGCGGCGCCGGTTCTGGCCAAACATCTGGCGAAGATGGCGAAGGCTTAAGCGAAAGCCTTCGCCATCGCGTCCCACATCGGCTTGCGCCGACAGTCGCTGTCGAGCGGAAGCATGCGGGGATAACGGCCGGCCAAGCGGTCGCGCCATCCCGGCTGATCGAGATAACGATCGGACAAGCCCCAGGTCAGCACCGCAACCGTCGCGGGATTGTCCAGCATGACATCCAGAAAGCGCCGGCTCGCATCGGCGACGGCCTGATCGCGCGCGGCCACATCGGATGCACCGCCGCTGTCATCGACATCGTGCTCGGTGACGAGAATCTTCAGGCCCATCTTCCGAACCGCGTCGAGAAACACAGCGAGCTTCCTCTGATCCACCTGTGTTCCGAATGCCGAGAGATGGCCTTGCATGCCAAGTGCTTGTATCGGCACGCCGCGCGCCAAGGCATTGCTCAGGAATTCCAGCGTGGCCGCGCGAAAACGATCGTTCTCGTTCGCGCCCCACTCGCAGCCCCAATCGTTATAGACCAGCATCGCATGTGGATCGGCCTCTCGCGCGGCGTGGAAGGCCGTGTCGATATATCCGGGGCCGAACCGTTTCAGCCACATCGTGTTCCGCAATGCATCGCGGCGGCCATCGGACGGTTGAAGAGCTTCGTTCACGACATCCCAGGACGTGACATGACCTCTGTAATGGCCGGCGATCGCGGTGATGTAACCAGTCAGCACCGCCTCCGCGTCCGGCGACTGCAAAGCGTCTTCGAGCCATGACGGATTGCTGTGATGCCAGACCAGCGTGTGGCCGCGGAACGCCATGCTGTGTTGCCGCGCGAAGGCGAGCAGCCCGTCGCCACCGGAAAAATCATAAGCGCCACGCGTCGGTTCGAGCGCTGCGCGCTTCATCTCATATTCGGCCGAGAGTATTCCGGCCTCGCGTGCCAACGCGGCGGAGAAATCGGCATCCTTGAATTCGTAGGTCGCCGTCGCGCAGCCATAGACAATGCCGCGCCGCGCCGCGATGTCACGCAGGCCCTGTTCCGCCTGAACCGCGAGACTGGGGCGCAAGCCTGCGGCCGCTCCCGCGCCGGCGAGCTGCTCCAGGAACAATCTGCGGGAAAGCATCAGGCCGAGACGCCGCGCCGCGGCACAAACGGAATCGCGCGGTCGGCGATGTGCCGGTACAGCTTGTCGGACAGGAAGATCTGAAGAAAGACGATGGCCGCGAGACGCGGGCTGTAGCAGCCGCGCAGCGCGGCGTTGAGGTAGTAGCGTAGCGCGGTCGCCGGCTTGTTCACGGCAACGCCCTTGGCTATCGCCCATCCGAGTGCGCCATAATAAGCCTGCTCCGGGATGAACGGCTTCATCTGTTCAATCCAGGGAAGAAGACGCGCGCCCTTGCGCCCGGCCGATGTGCGGTTGGGGTTGTAGGTATCGTCCCACACCGCGCCGGGTTCCTCGATCATCCTGAACCGGCAGCCGGATATGAAAAGCCGGATCGCGAAATCGGCGTCTTCGGCGGCACGCCATTGCCGGCCGTAACGCACGCGGCGCGCGATCTCTCTGGGCAGCGCCACCGTGATGGTCGGAATGAATCCACGATCGCAGAGCAGATAAGTCGCCATGTGCTCGTCGGGCCGGATCGCGCGCGGCGGCTTCAGCATCGTGACACCGTTGCCGCGATCCACAATCATGCGCGCATAGCCCACGGTGTTCTCCGTGCCATCGAGAAGCGCATGCATGTTTTCCAGATGATGCGGCAGAAAGCGGTCATCGGAGTCGAGCAAGGCAACGAAACGCCCGCGAGCCTCATCGAACCCGCGATTGCGCGCCGCCGCGCCGCCCTGGTTTTCCTGGTGAACGATGCGGATGCGCGGATCGTTGATCTGCTCGATGATCTTTTCGGGCGCGTCTGCGGAGCCGTCATCGACAACGACGATTTCGAAATCCTGGCAGGTCTGCTCCAGCACCGAGCGGATCGCCTGTTCCAGAACATGCGCGCGGTTGAACACGGGGATGATCACGCTGAAAAGCGGCGTCATGGCGACCGCCTCAGCCGATAGTCGCGCAGCGCTGCCATCATGAGCAGGAACACGACCCAGCTCGCGCCGTCGCTTTCCAGGAAGTCGGATTCGGTCAGATTGTGCAGCACGAAGAATACGAAAAGGCAGAAGAGGAAGGCCTTGAGCAGGCGATCCATGCCGTCGATCTGCCAGAACGCCATCGCGGGCGTCAGGATCACGGCGATCATCGCCAGCGCGAGCCCCACAAAGCCCAGCGTAACGGTGAGCTGCAGATAGCCGTTGTGGCCATGGCTGACCGCATCTACCCAACTGGCGCCGACATAGTTGTGCAGGGGAGACAATGCCCCGGTGTCGGCAAAGGAGCCGAAGCCGGAGCCGAGCCAGGGATGATCGCGAATGAAGGCGACTTCGGCTTGCCAGATCGCCGTGCGGCCGGTGAATTCCTGCGGATCGGAAAGAATGCGCGCGATCGTATCGTAGTTGAGCAGGACCAGCGTGACGGCGAGTGCTGCGAACAAAATCGCCACGATGGAAATGATAGCGCGATCCAACGGCCGCCGCCATGCCCAGAAATAAACCGCGCCCGCGCCGATCGCCAGCGGCAGCAATCCCATCGAGGATTTCGAACGCGTCATGATGAGAAAGCCGATGGTGCCGATGAGGAGCGCCCAATCGGTGCGGCTCCTGTCGCGGATGGCGTAGTAGAGAAACAGCATCGCGGAGACCGCGCAAACCGCGCCGGTGATGTTTTTGTGGAAGTAAAGCCCGCGCCAGTCGCCGACGATGCTGGGATCGGTTTCGTTGGGCAGATGCACCGCCTGCGGCAGGATCGGAATCGAGATCCAGTTCACGATTAGAACCAGCGCCAGCACCAGGCGCAATATCCGCAGGCAGCGTTCCACGCCGAGATTGTTGACGCTGAGCACGACGGACAGCACCACGACGACTTCAAGCCCGACGCGGCGGATGGTGATGTCGGGTTCGGGCGACCACAAGGCGCTCAAGGCGCACCAGACCAGCAAGACGGCCAGCATCACGGGCATCGCATCGAGCGTGCGAAGGCCTTCGCGCTGGATCGCAATCGCGGTGATGGTGAAGAATACCAGCAGATAGCAGATCTGCCGGATGAGATCGCCTTCGCCGGCGGCAATGGTCTCGCCGCCGACGAGCACGTTGGGATCGCGCACGGCGAAGGGCGAAAGGCCGATGAAGACCAGAAGCAGGAAAGCGGTGAAGGCGAATTCCAGAAGCCGGGAGGCGATGTCGTGTCCCGTTTGTGCGTCCCGAATGGCTATCCCGTCATTGGCCATGAATTACGGAATACTCTTCGTAGGTCCGTCCGCCGATCGCCGCCAGTTTGCCGAACGCCCGATAGAGCTTGCGCAGCGGCCGCACGCGGCGATTCGGATTGAAGGCGAGGATGACGAACAGCACCGGGTTCAACAAGAGCGCCGCACCAATGCGGGCCAATTCATTGATCTGCGCCGAAATACTCGGGCGATAGCGCAGAAACACGCGCATGTCCGAGTTGCCGGCGCTGTAGGCACGGCTGAGTGCCCATTTCAGATTGGCGCGGGACGGCGGCACATGGTCATAGACGATCGCGTCATTGGCCCAGGCGAATTTCGCGCCGCTGGCCTTGGCGCGCACGAAGAAGTCCTTGTCCTCGCCGCCGGTGAAGGAGAACGCGGGATCGAACCAGGGCGCCGTGAGGGATTCGACGAGCGCGCGGCGCATCAGAAGATTGCCGGTGCCTTCGAGCATCGCGATAGGGCCGGAAGAATAGAAAACGTCCGAGACGCCGTCGCAATGCGTCGCCCACGGTCCGGGGTCGGTTTCGAAGACGCGGCGTATGGTGCCGCCGACCGCATCGGCGCCCGTGCTGGCCTGCATCTCCAGCATTTCGTCCAGCCAGCGCGTGTGCGGGATTTCATCGTCGTCCAACATGGCGATGAAATCGCAAGCATGTTTTTCGAGAACGCGCGCGACCAGCGCGTTGCGGACATTGGCGATTCCGCGCTTGGGCTCGATGAAAACATCCAGCGGCCAGCGATAGCTGTGCGCAAGAATGGTCTCGCAGGTCCGCACGGCATCGCGTCCTTCCGCATCGTTGTCGGCGACGACGACGGTGACGTTGGCGGCGGTGTCCAAATTCTCGATGGCCGCAAGCAAACGCGCCAATCCTTTGGGACGACGGAAGCTCGGTATGGCGATCACCACCTCAGCCATGTTGAGCCCGCCACTTGCGCGCCTGCAAGAAGATCTGCGCCGCCATCACGACTTCGCCGGTCAGCACGCCGCCCATGGAAACGATCGGGCCGAAGGCGAGAAGCAGAATGGTGGTGAAGGCGAGCGAGACGACGCTGGAATTCACGCTGGCGCTGGCCAGCGGCTTGAACTCGCCGCCCGCCTGCAGAAGCACCGACTCCGGTGTGCGCAGCGCGCGGATCGCCATGATCGCGACCCACATGCACACCACGGCGACGACGCTCGCTGCGTCGTAGCCGCGTTTGAGGATGAGCTGCGGGAACCAGATCATGATGATGGCCGCGAGCGCCGAGGTGCCGGCAAGGACAACCAGGCCCGCCATGCGGAACTGAAAGACAGTGCGCATCGCATCGGCGAATTTTCCCGCGTTCAGCGCGCGCGCCATGGACGCGCGTTCGGCATCCGGCAGCGCCGTCATCACCAGTGACGCAGGACGCATGAAAAGAGAGCCGACCGCGAGCAGCGCGAAGGCTTTTGGGCCGGAGATCAGCGTCACCAGATAAGCATGCGCGTTGGCGGTGAGTTCGGTGGAGATCACGCCCAGCAGCGACCAGCGCGCCAGATCGCGCCAGATCGGCAGGAAGGCACGCAGCGATCCTTCCCACAATGCGCTCGCCTGCGCGTGCAGAAACTCTCGGCCGAAGCCGGTCACGGCGCAAGCCGAACACAGAACCAAAATGTAAGCTGCGAAGACGGGTGTGAGGTTGTGCGTGAAGAGCAGAAGGCCGAGGCCGCCGATCAGCACGCTGCTGTAGATGAGATCGGACACGATTGCGCGCGACATCCGATGCACAGCATAGGCGTGACAGCGCGCGAACCAGCGGATGGTCATCAGCGCGCCATAAGCCGATATGATGGCTGCCAGCGGAACACTGGCCGTTCCGGCGATCATCAATCCGAAGATCACCGCCGCCGCGAGCGCGGCGTAAACCAGGTTGGCTTTCATATAAGCGGCGAGCTCGCTTTCCGTCATCGGCACTTTGCCGTTGGCAGAGTTGACCAGCGCCGCGCCGAACAGCGCGCCGCCCATCGACAAAGCGAAGGGCACGACGACGAATACGAAAGAGAAAAGGCCGAACTGCGCCGGCGGCAGAAACCGCAGGAACACCAGCGATGTCAGGAAATGCGCGCCGGCAATGGAGATGGGGCCGAGCGTATTGAAGGCATAGCGCAGCACCAGAGACGCGAGGCCGCCGAAGGCGGACGGCGCTTTCGCGCGTTCCATCCCGGCAAGTGCTGTCAGCGGTGTGGCGTTGCTCATCCGGGACGTCCGGTCAGTCCTGCGACCTGTAGGACATGGTGCGTGTCAAAAGGGTAAACGCGGCGATAGGGTTTGTGACGGCGTAGCGTTTCCACAGCCTTTTGGGCTCGCGCCACAGCCGATAAAGCCATTCCAGGCTCATCGCCTGCATCCATTGCGGTGCGCGGCGATATTCGCCGCAGACGAAGTTGAAGCAGCCGCCCGCGGTCACCAGCCAACCGGCGTGGATCTTTTCGCGGTTGCGCACGCAGAACTCGTATTCCTTCGGCACGCCCAGCGCGACCCACACGACGTCGGCATCCGCCGCGTTGATCTCTTCCACGATCTCCGCTTCCTGATCTTGGGAGAAGTAACCGTGGCGGCGGCCGACGATCTTCAGGCCCGGATAGGATTCGCGAAGCTTCTCGGCGCAGGCGGCGTTCACCGCTTCGGTCGAGCCGAAGAGGAAGAAACGCAGATTGTTCTCGCGCGCCTTGACGGCAGCGTCGTGGATGAAATCGGTGGTGGCGGTGCGCTCCGGGATCGGCGTATCCGTTAGAAGCTTCGACGCGATGACGACCGGCTGGCCGTCGGCGTGGATGAGATCGGCCTTGGCGAAGTTCTCGCGGAAGCTCTCGTCGTTGCGCACCATTGAGACAGCGTGGCCGTTGGAAGCGAAGATCAAGCGCGCCCGGCGCTTGCCGCCGCGCGCCGCCAGGCAATCACCGACCATGAGGCGGCCCAGCTGTTCGCGTCCCACACAGGCCGTGCGAATGCCGCCGACGACCACTTCGTTGTAGACGCGATCCGGATCGCGGCGCTGATAGGCACGGCGCGGTGCGGCAGCATGCTGGGAAACGAGCTTGTTCGCGCGCATCAGTAAGCGTTCCTCTGGCTGAAGACTTCGCCAATGGTGCGGATGATGATCTGCACGTCGAGCGCGAAGGTCGCGTTGCGCGAATACCAGACGTCGTAAGCAAGACGCTCGCGCATGCGCGAGACCGTAACAGTGGCTCCACGATGGCCATGCACCTGTGCCCAGCCGGAGATGCCGGGCTTCACGTTCTGGCGCAGATCGTAACCGGCGATCTCGCGGCCATAGAAGCGGTCATGGGCCAGCGCATGCGGGCGCGGGCCGATCAGCGACATGTCGCCATTGATGACGTTGATGAGCTGCGGCAGTTCGTCGAGGCTGAGGCGGCGCATCCACACGCCGACTTTCGTGACGCGCGTGTCGTTGAGCTCGGCCTGCTTGATCACCGGGCCGTTTTCCAGAACGGTCATGGTGCGAAATTTGAAGATCTTGAACGGCGCGCCGTACTGGCCAAGCCGCGTCTGGCGAAACATGGCCGGGCCCTCCGATCCCACGCGAATGAGAACGGCAAGAGCAATCATCAGCGGTGCGAGCGCGATCAGCGCGGGAATTGCGATCGCCAGGTCGAGAACCCGCTTCAGCGTGCCGTGCGCATAGTCGACGCGCTCGATAACGCTATCCTGGCCGGGATAGGCACCGTGCACGAACGGGGCGAAGTCTTCGTGGATAGTCACTTGGGGGCTCAAACAATCCAATCCGCATGAGGGTGGACTGCATCGAACACGCCAGTTTTCGTGGGCTTTTCCTGTCCCGTATCGCGACCGGCATCAGCCTTTCGCGCCGTTAACCGTGAAATTCCGGCAGGAAACTGTGCGGAAGCGAGACGCTGTGCGGTTTTGGGAAGTCAGGTCCCGATCCGGGATTGCCATTCCCGCAGCCGTCCGTTGTTCGCACGCAGCACCGGCAGGAATGCCGCGAGATTGGATTCCTCCGCGGCAAGGCCATAACGCGGCAGGAGCCATGGGTTGGTGCTGGCGTTCAGCGTGCCGGCGATGGTGGTGAAGGCGTTTTCGTAACCCGCATCACGCACCGCTTCCCACGCGCCTCGTCCAATGTCGTCGCGCTGGCCGAACGGATAAGCGAAGAAACGGCAAGCGCCGATTTCCTTCTCGATGCGCTGCTTGGGACGCAATGCTTGTTCGCGCAGAAAATCCTGCGGCTGATCCTGGTGCATCGCCCAATGGCTGTCGGCATGGGCGCCGATCTCCACGCCGGAGCGGTCCAGCGCGCGTACTTGATCCCAGGTCAGGAAATTCTCGGATTCATATTTCCGCTTGATGTCGATACCCGTCGCGGAAAGCACGCCCTTCATAAAGTCGAGCACCTGCTGGGCACGCGGGAAAGGCATGGCTTTCAGGTGTTTCCACGCTTCGACCGCTTCGGCTTCACGCTGCGCGCGCGATCTTAAAAAGACGGGCGCGTCGAAATGCGGGAGATCGTGGGCGCCCATAGGTGCTTCCAGAAAGAAGATGCGCGTCAGTGTCGGCGGCGTGAACGCGCCACTGTCGATGTGGTGAGTGCTGACGAAGAGAGTCCACGGCAACCCATAAGCTTTGAGCACCGGCGCCGCCGTGGTGAGCGTGTTCGCATAGCCGTCGTCCGACATCAGAAACAGCGCGCGCGCATGTTTGCCGGGACGTTTCAGAACATCCGCCATCGCACGGAGCGGCAGCACATCGAAATCGCGTTTCAGCAATCGCGCGACATCTTCAAAGGCATCCAGCCTGTGTTGATTGACCTGCAGGCTCGGATCGGAAATCTGGCGCTCGACGCCATGGAAGAACACCGCCGTCGGCGCGCCGAAAGGGCGAGCGAGTGCGGCGGGTATCCAATTGCCGGTCAGACGGGAAAGACGTCCAAGCTTGGTCATAGATCTTATGCTGCAGGGAACGCGCCAGCATGGCCGGTTGCGTCTTAATTGCGCGTTTCGCGGTGGCAAATGGATTGGCTGGCCGATGCGCGAAACCGCGCCTTTCTTTTCTTCCGAATGCCGGCGGCCAATGGGCCATTCCATGTCGCTGGGCTGTCGCGTCGGGCTGCTTTGTTGCGCGGAAACTCCGGATTTTCGCCGTTATTGACGGCTTTTTGGGGCAGGGATAGGACGTCGCACCCCGCGCAACAAAAATGCGCGGGGCATGTTAGCGTGGCCTCTCGGGCCGGCATCCAGGCGTCCGTTTTCGGAGACCTTATATGAAGAACAGAGCCCGTCTTTCCCTTCGCGTTCCCGCCCCACCGAGCCGGCCGGGCGATGCGCCGGACTTCAGCGGCATGAAGCTGTCGGGCGCTGGCGAAGTCGAGCGTCCGGACATCGATGCGCGGGCGCATGACATCTCGGGCCTCGCCTACAAGCTCATCCGCGTGCTGGATGACAAGGGACAGGCGCTCGGTCCGTGGAATCCGAAGCTCGATCCCGAAACCCTGCGCCGTGCGCTGCGCCACATGCTGCTGACGCGCGCCTATGACGACCGCATGTATCGCGCACAGCGTCAGGGCAAAACCTCCTTCTATATGAAGTGCACCGGCGAGGAGGCGGTGGGCATTGCGGCGGCTTATGCGCTGGACCGCGACGACATGTGTTTCCCGTCGTATCGCCAGCAGGGCCTTCTCATCGCCCGCGGTTATCCGCTCGTGCAGATGATGAACCAGGTCTATTCCAACGCAAACGATCCGCTGAAGGGCCGCCAGCTTCCGATCATGTATTCCAGCAAGGAGAATGGCTTCTTCACCATCTCCGGCAATCTGGGCACGCAATTTCCGCAGGCTGTCGGCTGGGCGATGGCCTCCGCCTACAAGGGCGATGACCGCATCGCAGCCAGCTGGGTCGGCGACGGCACGACGGCGGAAGGCGATTTCCACCACGCGTGCAACTTCGCGAGCGTCTATCGCGCGCCGGTGATCCTGAATGTCGTCAACAATCAATGGGCGATTTCCAGCTTCGCGGGCATCGCGGGCGGCAACGAGTCCACCTTCGCGTCGCGCGGCATCGGTTACGGCCTGCCGGCGCTGCGCGTCGATGGCAACGACTTCCTGGCAGTCTATGCGGCGACGCAATGGGCGGCGGAGCGCGCGCGCTCCAATCTCGGCGCGACCTTGATCGAGCACTACACCTATCGCGCCGAAGGCCATTCCACTTCCGACGATCCTTCGCGCTATCGCCCATCCGACGAGGCTAAGGCGTGGCCGTTGGGAGATCCCATCGAGCGGCTGAAAGTGCATCTCGTTGCGCTCGGCGAGTGGAGCGAGGAGCAGCAGCAGGCCGCGCACGCCGAAGCGGTGGAGCAGGTGAAGGTTGCGAACAAGGAAGCCGAAGCCATCGGCACCTTGGGCCACGGCGAATTGCCGAGCATCAAGACCATGTTCGAAGACGTGTTCAAGGACATGCCCGAACATCTGCGCCGCCAGCGCCAGCAGATGGGAGTCTGAGCCATGCCGACCATGAACATGATTCAGGCGCTTAACTCCGCCCTCGACGTGATGCTGACCAAAGATCCGAACGTGCTGACCTTCGGCGAAGACGTCGGCTATTTCGGCGGCGTATTCCGCGTGACCGATGGCTTGCAGAAGAAGCATGGCCTGACGCGCTGCTTCGACACGCCCATCGGCGAAGGCGGCATCGTGGCGACGGCCATCGGCATGGGTGCGTACGGCTTGCGCCCGGTCGTGGAGATCCAGTTCGCCGATTACATCTATCCGGCGTATGACCAGATCGTTTCCGAAGCGGCGCGCCTGCGCTATCGGTCGGCCGGCGACTTCACCGCGCCGCTGGTGATCCGCACGCCCTATGGTGGCGGCATCTTCGGCGGCCAGACGCACAGCCAGTCGCCGGAAGCCTTGTTCACGCATGTCGCGGGCCTGAAGACGGTGATCCCGTCCACGCCTTATGACGCGAAGGGTTTGCTTATCAGTGCGATCGAGGATGACGATCCGGTTCTCTTTCTGGAGCCCAAGCGCATCTACAACGGCCCGTTCGATGGCTATCACGACCGCCCGGTTTCGCCGTGGAGCAAGTTCGCGGCGAGCGATGTGCCCGAGGGCCACTACACCGTGCCGCTCGGCAAAGCCGCTGTTGTTCGCGAAGGCAACGACGTGACGGTGCTGGCCTACGGCACCATGGTGCATGTGGCGTTGGCATCGGTTGCCGATTCTGGTGTGGATGGCGAAGTGATCGATCTGCGTACCTTGGTTCCGCTCGACATCGAGACCATCGTGAATTCGGTGAAGAAGACGGGCCGCTGCGTGATCGTGCATGAGGCAACGCACACTTCCGGCTTTGGCGCGGAGTTGTCCGCGACGGTGCAGGAAAATTGCTTCCACCATCTCGAAGCGCCGATCGAGCGCGTCACCGGTTGGGACACACCCTATCCGCATGCCTTCGAATGGCAATATTTCCCCGGCCCCGGCCGTGTGATCGAAGCGCTCAAGCGCGCGATGGAGGGTTAAATGGGCAAATACGTTTTCAAGCTCCCCGATGTCGGCGAAGGCACGGCGGAAGCGGAAATCGTCGCCTGGCATGTGAAGGTCGGCGACACGATCCACGAAGACCAGAACATGGTCGATGTGATGACCGACAAGGCGACGGTGGAGATGACCTCGCCGGTCGCCGGCAAGGTCATCGCGCTGCATGGCGAGCCGGGCGCGATGGCGCCGGTCGGTGCGCCGCTGGTCGAACTGGAAGTGGAGGGCGCCGGCAATGTGAAGGCGAATGGCGCGGTGCCGGAACCCAAGAAGACCGAAGCGCCGAAGCCCGCGCCCAAAGCGGAAGCCAAGCCGGAGCCGAAGAAAGAAGACGTAAAGCCCGCCGCCACCGCGCCTGCGATGCATGCCACGGCGAAGCCGGCATTCGCAACACGCAGCGAAGGCGACAAGCCGCTGGCATCGCCCGCGGTGCGTCAGCGCGCCCGCGACATGGGAATCGAGTTGCAGTTCGTGCCGGGCAGCGGCCCCGCCGGACGCATCGGACACGAAGATCTCGACGCTTACATCCAGTCCGGCGGCAAGGGCCTCGGCGCGCGCAGCGGCGGCTCCGCTTATGTGCAGCGCGACGGCGTGGACGAAGTGAAGGTGATCGGCCTGCGCCGCAAGATCGCGGAGAGCATGCAGAATTCCAAGCGCCGCATCCCGCACTTCGCCTATGTCGAAGAAATCGACATGACGGAGCTGGAAAGCCTGCGCGCGCATCTGAACAAGACCAAGCGCGCCGATCAGCCGAAGCTGAACGTGCTGCCCTTCATCATGCGGGCGCTGGTGAAGGTGCTGCCGCAATATCCGCAGATCAATGCGCGTTTCGATGACGATGCCGGCGTGGTGCATCGCTATCACGCCGTGCATATCGGCATCGCGACGCAGACGGCGAACGGCCTCATCGTTCCGGTGGTGAAGCATGCTGAGGCTCGCGACGTATGGGACAGCGCGCTGGAAGTGGCACGCGTCTCCACAGCGGCCCGCGAGAACAAGGCGGGCAAGGACGAACTGACCGGCTCGACCATCACGATCACCAGCCTCGGTACTTTGGGCGGTGTGGCGACGACGCCGGTGATCAATTACCCGGAAGTTGGCATCATCGGCCCCAACGCGATCATCGAACGCCCCGTGGTGCGCGACGGCGCCATCGTTATCCGCAAGATGATGAACCTGTCGTCGTCCTTCGATCATCGCGTGGTCGATGGCTATGACGCGGCGGAGTTCATCCAGAAGATCAAGGCGCTGCTGGAGCATCCCGCCACGCTGTTCATGGATTGAGTCATGGCCGATAAAATCCACACCAAGGTTCTCATTATCGGCGGAGGCCCCGGCGGCTATGTCGCAGGCATCCGTTGCGGACAGCTCGGTCTCGACACCGTGCTCGTCGAAGCGGCGAAGCTGGGCGGCACCTGCCTCAACATCGGCTGTATTCCGTCCAAGGCGATCATCCATGTCGCGGCGGAATATGAGACCATGGCGCATGCGGCGCAGAAGCCGCTGAACGGCATCTCGCTGAAATCTGCACCCGCCATCGACTTCGCGGAAACGGTGAAGTGGAAGGATGCAATCACCAAGCGCCTCAACACCGGCGTGTCCGGATTGCTCAAGCGCTCCAAGGTGAAAATCATCGAAGGCTGGGCGACGTTCAGCGATGCCAAGACCTGCACGGTAAAAACGAAAGACGGCGAGCAGGTCATCACCGCCGAACACGTCATCCTCGCCACCGGCTCGGTGCCGGTCGAACTGCCGTTCCTGAAATTCGGCGGCAAGGTGATCTCCTCCACCGAAGCCTTGTCGCTGCCCGCCGTGCCGAAGAAGCTGGTCGTGGTCGGCGCCGGCTATATCGGCCTCGAACTCGGCATCGCCTTCCGCAAACTCGGCTCCGACGTCACCATCGTCGAAGCGCTGGATCGCATCCTGCCGCTTTACGATGCGGCGCTCACCCAGCCCGTCGCGAAGTGGCTGGAGAAGAACGGCGTTACGCTACATCTGGGCGCGAAAGCGAAGGGCGCCAGCAAGGCCGGACTCGATGTCGAACTGAAAGACGGCAGCAAGCTCGATCTTCCCGCCGACAACATTCTCGTCACCGTTGGCCGCAAGCCGCTGACCGAAGGCTGGGGCCTGGAGAACATGGCGGTGGACATGCACGGCCGCTTCGTGAAGGTGGACAGCCAGTGCCGCACCGCGATGAAGAATGTGTGGGCGGTCGGCGATCTCGTTGGTGAGCCGATGCTGGAGCACAAGGCTGCGGCGCAGGGCGACATGGTGGCGGAAATCATCGCGGGCCATACGCGCGAGTTCGACCACAATTACATTCCCGCCGTCTGCTTCACCGAACCGGAGATCGTGTCCGCCGGGATGAGCCCGGAAGAAGCCGGGCCGGATGCCATCGTCGCGATGTTCCCTTACATGGCGAACGGCCGTGCGCTGTCGATGGATGCGGGCGACAATGGCGGTTTCGTGCGCATCATCGCGCGCAAGTCCGATCACAAGGTGCTGGGCATCCAGGCGGTGGGTGCGCATGTGAGCGAGCTGTCGAACGAGTTCTCGCTCGCGATTTCGATGGGCTCGGTGCTGGAAGATATCGCCGGCACGATCCATGTGCATCCCACCTTGGGCGAAGCGTTTCACGAGTCCGCGTTGCGCGCTTTGGGGCACGCCATCCACATCTAGAGGCTTCCATGACCTACCGCGCGCCGCTGACCGACATCGCCCATGCTTTGAAGGTTGCGGGGCTCGACGAACTTGTCGCGACAGGCGCATTCGAGGGCACGGACCGCGAAACCGTTACCGCAGTTCTGGAAGCGGCGGGCCAGTTTACCGAAGGCGTGCTCGCGCCGCTCAACCGCAGCGGCGATGCGGAAGGCGTGCGGCTTGAAAACGGCAAGGTGCGGAGCGCCACAGGTTTCGCCGATGCGTGGAAGCAATATGCGCAAGGCGGATGGACAGGCCTCGCCGCCGATCCCCAATTCGGCGGGCAGGGCTTGCCGAAAGTGCTTTCGCTCGCGGCGTTCGAGATGGCGCATGCCGCGAATATGAGTTTCGCGCTGTGCCCGCTGCTTGGCGAAGGCGCGATCCATCTGTTGTCGTTGCACGGTACCAAGCGACAGCAGGATTTGTATTTGACGAAACTGGTTTCGGGCGCTTGGACCGGAACGATGAACCTTACCGAGAGCCAGGCCGGTTCCGATCTCGCGCTGGTGCGCTGCAAGGCGGAGCCTGACGGCGACAACTATCGCATCACCGGGCAGAAGATCTTCATCACCTGGGGCGATCACGACATGGCGGACAACATCGTCCATCTCGTGCTTGCGCGCCTGCCCGACGCCCCGCCGGGCGTGAAAGGCATTTCACTATTCCTCGTTCCCAAGGTTCTGGTCGGCGATGACGGCAAGCTCGGCACGGCGAATGCGGTACGCCCGCTCTCCATCGAAAAGAAACTCGGTATCCACGCCTCGCCCACCTGCGTGATGGGTTACGAAGGCGCTTACGGCGAAATCGTCGGCAAGCCGGGCGACGGGCTGGCGCTGATGTTCCTGATGATGAACTCGGCGCGGTTGAATGTCGGAATGGAGGGTGTCGGCGTTGCCGAAGCCGCCACGCAGAAGGCGCTGTCTTACGCGCGCGAGCGGCGGCAGGGGCGATCCCCGTGGACGAAGGACCAGACGGCGTTGATTGTCGATTTGCCGGATGTGCGGCGCATGCTGGCGCTGATGACGGCCAAGACGCAGGCCGCGCGCGCGATCTGTTACGCCACCGCGGTCGCTTCCGATCTGGCGCAATATGCGAAGGGCGAACATGCGCGCGAGGCCGCCGGCCTGCGCGAGGATATCCTGGTGCCGATCGCCAAGGCGTGGAGCACCGATGTGGCGGTGGAAGTGGCGTCGCTCGGCGTGCAGGTGCATGGCGGCGCGGGCTTCATCGAGGAAACCGGCGCGGCACAATTCTATCGCGACGCGCGCATCACGCCGATCTACGAAGGAACCAACGGAATTCAGGCAATGGATCTCGCCGGGCGCAAATTGGGACTGGAGAACGGCAAGGCCGCCCGCGATCTTCTGATCGAGATGCGCAGCACGTCGATTGCCGACAAGAAGCTCGCCGCCCAATTGCACGATGCCATCGCGGCTTGCGAGCGCGCCACGGACTGGATGCTCGCCAACAAGGGCACGCCGGACGCGCTGGGCGCGGCCACGACCTATCTGAAACTGATGGGCGACACGGTGGGCGGCTGGATGCTGGCGAAGGGCGCGGATGACGAAGCGCGCGCATGTCTGGCGCGGTTCTATGCGGCGCAGGTTCTCACATTGGCGGGAGGCTTGGCCGATACCGTCGAAACCGGTGCCGTTGATCTCGAAAATGCGGCTATCCTGGGCGCCTGAAGAAACGGAGCACACCATGAAACTCACAGGCGGATGTTATTGCGGGCAGTTGCGCTATGAAGCCGAAGGCGAGCCGATGCTGAAGGCGCAGTGCCATTGCCGCGAGTGCCAGTATATCACCGGCGGCGCGCCGAACATGTTCATGCTGATGCCGGTTGCGGGTTTCAAATACACCAAGGGCGAGCCGACGAAATTCTCGCGCAGCGATCTGGAAAAGCCGGTGACGCGCGAGTTCTGCGCCAATTGCGGCACGCATATCGTCACCCATCCCAATGGCGTACCCGGCATGCTGGTGCTGAAGGTGGGAACGCTGGACGATCCCAAGCAATATGGCGAGCCGCGCATGGCGATCTACACGATCGACAAACAACCGTTTCATATGGTGCCGGAGGGAATCCCGACGTTCGAGCGGGTGCCGGGCTAAGCCGCCCGCTGCAGAAAATGCACGAGCGGCCTCTGCCTATGCGGGCGCGCGCGCTGGGTGCGCTGCCGTTCCAGATCGTTCGCCATGCTGCGGAAAAGCACCGACAGGGAATAGAGATCGCCGGATGCACGATCGTCGGCGCAGTGCTGTGCCACGTTGCGATAGTCATCGGCGCGCTTGCGGAAATAGTCCGGATTCATCTCGCGCTCCACCATGGGCGCAGAAATTGTGCACGTTCGCGGCGCGCTGCGATTGATCCGCGTCAATCCAGTACCCGCGATAACCTGCGGCTACATGCCTTTTTCGATAGGTCTTTCGACGGCGCCGCCGCTCTCGGCCCAATCCTTGAAGCCGCCGAGATTGTAGACTTTCGCGTAGCCCATATCTTTCAGCGCCTTGCCGCCGAGCGCCGCGCGCCCGCCGGACGCGCAATAGAGGATCACGGCCTTGTCCTTCGCGAAATTCTTGTCGTGATAGGGCGAGTCCGGGTCGGCACGGAATTCCAGCATGCCGCGCGAGACATGGATGCTGCCCGCGACCTTGCCGGTGTTTTCCACTTCCGGCGCGTCGCGCACATCGACGACGAGCGTATTGCCTTTCGCCATCATGTCGCGCGCCCGCGCCGGCGTAATCTTGGGCACCGCGGCATTCGCGGCTTCCATCATCTGCTTGAGGCTTGCGGACATCCTTCGTCCTCCGGTTAGGCAGATTCAAATGCAATGGGCAGTTTCTTCGGGCCGTTGACGAAGACGCTCTGGCTGTTCTTCGGTTCGCCGTTCAGCTTCACCGATTTCAGGCGCGGCAGAAGCTCTTCGTAGAGAATCCGCATTTCCATCTTCGCCAGATGCTGGCCGATGCAAAGATGCGCGCCATAGCCGAAAGAGACATGCTTGTTGGGTTTGCGCGCGGGATCGAAGGTGTAGGGGTTCTCGAACACCTCCTCGTCGCGGTTGCCGGAGGCGTAGCACAGCATCAGCCAGTCGCCCTTGGCGATCTTGCGGCCGCGCAGCTCGGTGTCTTCGGTGGCGGAGCGCATGAAATGCTTCACCGGGGTCGTCCAGCGCACGGCTTCGTCGATCAGGCCGGGGATGAGCGACGGGTCGGATTTCAGCTTCGCCAGGGTGTCGGGGTTTTCCGCCAGCGCCCACATCGCGCCCGCGGTGGAGGACGAGGTGGTGTCGTGACCCGCGGTGGCGACGATGACGTAGTAGGAGAGTGCTTCGAACTCGCTGATCGGCGCGCCGTTGATCTGGCTGTTGGCGATGACGCTGGCCAGATCGTCCTTCGGATGCGCGCGGCGGTCTGCGGTGATCTTGGCGAAGTATTGGTAAAAATCCATCAACACGCCTTGGATGGCGGCGAGAGCCTTCTGCGGGTCTTCCTCCTGCGGTGCGCGACCAAGCTCGGGATCGGAGGCGCCGAACAATTCCTGCGTCAGCATCAGCATGCGCTTTTCGTCTTCCTCCGGCACGCCAAGAATTTCCATGATGACGTGCAGCGGATAATGCAGCGCGATCTCATTGACGAAATCACATTTGCCGCCGGTGGCCATCATCTTGTCCACGGATGCGCGCGCGATGCGGCGGATGCGGTCTTCCAGCGATTTGATGTTCTGCGGCAAAAACCAGCTCTGCGTCAGCGCGCGGTATTTGGGATGATCCGGCGCGTCCATCTGCACCAGCGAGCGCACGAGGTGGGGCGAGCCGCCCGTCATCTCGCGCACCTTCTTGTCGCCTTCCTGGTTGGTGAGCGTGGTCTGCCTGTCGCCATTGTGGAACAGCGCGTTCTGGCGGCTCACTTCCAGGATGTCGGCATGCTTGGTCACCGCCCAGAACGGATCGTAGCCTTCCACTTCCGCGCGGCCGAGCGGATTGTTCGCGCGCAGCCATTTGTAGGAATCGTGGATGGTGTGATCCGCATAGGATTTCGGATCGACCAGCGTGATCGCGATGTCGGTGGGGATGGTTTCGGTCGTCACGATGAAGCTCCACTTTCCAATTTGAACCAGCTTGTCATCCCCGGCCGAGCGAAGCGAGGGGAAGGGGACCCAGGTGTCGCAGCGGCACGGCCATTTCAAATAATTTTCGATTTCACTTTTCGAGACCTGATTTGTGTTTTCCACCTGGGTCCCCTTCCCTCGGCGCTGACGCGCCTCGCCGGGGATGACAAGCGGAGCTAGTTCACCCGCCGCTCTTTGCCCGCCCAGAAGGGTTCGCGCAGTTCGCGGCGCAGAATCTTGCCGCTCGCATTGCGCGGCAAAGCGGGGATGAAGTCCACGGATTTTGGCGTCTTGTAACCGGCGAGTTTGCTGCGCGCCCAGTCGATGATGCTTTGCGGGTTTGGTTTCACGTCCGGCTTCAGCACCACCATCGCCTTCACCGCTTCGCCCCATTTCTCGTCCGGCACGCCGATCACCGCAACGTCCGCCACATCGGGATGGCCGTAGATCGCGCTTTCCACCTCGGCGGGATACACATTCTCGCCGCCGGAGATGATCATGTCTTTCACGCGGTCGTGGATATAAACGTAGCCGTCTTCGTCCATGTAACCGGCATCGCCCGTGCGTAGCCAGCCGTCCTTGTCGATGGTCTTCGCGGTGGCTTCCGGCAGATTCCAGTAGCCCGCCATGTTCCAGGGCGAGCGCGTGGCGATCTCGCCCACCTCGCCGGTTTTCAGTGTGTGGCCGGCCTCGTCGATGATCTTGATCTCGACCGTCGGCAGCGGCTTGCCGGCGGCGCGCATGCGCGGGCTGCCTTTCATGTCGTGATCTTCCGGCGGTAGCGCCACGATGGTGCCGGTGGTCTCCGTCATGCCGTACATCTGCGCGAAGCCGCAGCCGAACACTTCGACAGCTTCGCGCAGCAATTCCAGCGGAATGGGCGAGGCGCCATAGCCAATGGTCTTCATGCGCGAGTAATCGGTGGAGCGCGCGCGCGGATCGCGCAGCACGATCTGGATCGCGGCAGGCACCATGAAGATCTTGGAGACATTGTGGTTGGCGATGAAATCCAGCACCGCGCCGGGGTCGAATTCGCGCGCCACGATGCCCGTTGCGCCGTTGCGAAGGCCCATCAGCCCCCAGCCCGAACCGCCGATATGCGCGACCGGCATGGCGACGAGGCTGATATCGTCGGCTTCCCAGCGGTTCCAGTTGATGTCCGCCGCCTTCATGATCTTGTTGGTCTCGATGAAGTTGGCGTGCGTCAGCATCGCGCCCTTCGGCCGCCCGGTGGTGCCTGAGGTGTAGAGCTGGATGGCGATGTCTCTTTCATTCAGATCGACATTCGGTGGGGTCGCGGGCTGCGCATCGCGCCAGCGCTCGAAGGTCTGCCAGTCCGACCCCGGCTCCATCGCGATGGTGGTCTTCACCTTCGGCGCGTCTTTCAGAACTTCCTTCGCAGCACCGATGAATTCCGGGCCCACGAAGAACATGGGCGCTGCACTATCGTTCACGATATAGGCGATTTCCGGTGGCGCCAGGCGCCAGCCAACCGGCGTCGTCACCGCGCCCATCTTGGCAGCGCCTAGGAACAGCTCGAAATAGTGATCGCTGTTCTTGCCCAGATAGCAGATGCGATCGTTCTTCTTCACGCCGCTGGCGAGAAGCGCGTTCGCGACCTGATTGGTGTGGCGGTCGAATTCCAGAAACGAGGTGTGGCGGCCTTCGAAGGAGAACGCGGTCTTGTTCGGCTGTGTCAGCGCAAAGGTGCGCGGAATGTCCGCAATGGTTTTCCAGTCTTGCTCTTTCATTCTGTCCACCAGGGATAACGGGCCGGCATGTCGGATGACACCTTTCCCGGAAATTTCGGTTTGCGTTTTTCGAGGAAGGCCGCCACGCCTTCCTTCACATCGCCGGATGCGCCCAGATCGACGGCCAGCGGGCCATCCACTTTCAGCAAGCCGAACGGATCATTGTCGCCGGAGAAACGCCACAGCATCTGCCGCGTCAGCGCGACGGACACGGGCGCGGTTTCGTCTGCAATCTCGCGCGCGATGGCCTGCGCGGTGGCCAGCACCTGATCCGGCTCGACCACTTCGCTGACGAGCCCGCCGTTCAAAGCTTCTTCCGCGCCGAACATCCTGCCCGACAGGCACCAGCGCATCGCCTGGCTCATGCCCACGATGCGCGGCAGGAACCATGCGCTGCCCGCTTCCGGCACAAGGCCGCGGCGCGCGAAGACGAAGCCGAACTTGGCGGTGTTCGCCGCGATGCGGATATCCATCGGCAATGTGAGCGTGAGCCCCACGCCGACGGCCGCGCCGTTGATCGCGGCGATAGAAGGCTTGCGGCAATTGAAGATCGCGCCGACGAAGCCCGCGCCATTGGTGCGTTGGCCGCTGGGCTTCGCAGCCCCGCCGAACAGCTTGGCGCCGGGCCCGCTGGCGGAGGTATCGAAGCTCGATGCGCCACCGGAAATATCCGCGCCTGCGCAGAAGCCGCGCCCCGCGCCGGTGACGACGATGGCGCGCACGTCGTCGTTCGCATCCGCGCCGAGGAACGCATCTTCGATCTCGCGCCCCATCTGCGCGGTGTAGGCGTTGAGCTTCTCCGGGCGGTTCAGCGTGATCGTCAGCACGCCGCCATCGAGATCGGTGAGAAGGGTTTCGTAGGCCATTTCTGCTCCCACAGCGTTCGTCTCTGACGGACGATGTCGCTCACTTCCACCCTCCCCTTGAGGGAGGGTCGAAAAATTCCATGAATTTTTCGGGGAGGGGTCCGTGCACAACAATGACCCCTCCCCGAAATTTGCTGCGCAAATTATCGGCCCTCCCTCAAGGGGAGGGCGGGTACTTAATGCAACGCCTCGATGATCGTCACGTTGGCCAGGCCGCCGCCTTCGCACATCGTCTGCAGGCCGTACTTCTTCTTGCGGGCGTGCAGCGCATGGACGAGCGTGGACATCAGCTTGGTGCCGGAGCCGCCGAGCGGGTGGCCGAGCGCGATGGCGCCGCCGTTCACGTTCAGCTTCGCCGGATCGCCGCCGGTTTCCGAAAGCCACGCCACCGGCACAGGCGCGAAAGCTTCGTTCACTTCGTAAAGATCGATGTCGTCGATCTTCATGTCCGCTTTCTTCAGCGCGCGCAGCGTGGCGGGGATCGGCGCTTCCAGCATGATGACCGGATCGTGGCCGATCACCGTCATGTGGACGATGCGCGCCAGCGGCTTCACGCCGAGCGCCTTCAACCCGCGCTCGTTGACAACCATTACGCCCGATGCGCCATCGCAAATCTGCGACGAGGTGGCGGCGGTCACGCGGCCGCCTTCCTGCAAGAGCTTCACACCCTTGATGCCTTCAAGGCTGGCATCGAAGCGGATGCCTTCATCGACGGTGTGCATTTCTTTCTTGCCGTCCGCCGTGGTGACTTCGATGGGCACGATCTCGTCCTTGAATGCGCCGGACTGGGTGGCGGCAATGGCCTTCTGGTGACTGTTGAACGCGAACTCGTCCAGCTCGTCTTTCGACTGGTCGTATTTCTTCGCGATCATCTCCGCGCCCATGAACTGGGAGAACTGGATGTGCGGATAACGTTCTTCCAGGCGCGGCGACTTGTAGTTGCCGAAGCCGTTCTTGGCCGGCAGCATCGCAGAGAGACCCATCGGCACGCGGCTCATGCTTTCCACGCCCGATGCGATGACGCAATCCATCGCGCCGCTCATCACCGCCTGCGCCGCGAAGTGCAGCGCCTGTTGCGAAGAACCGCATTGGCGATCCACGCTGGTGCCCGGCACGCTCTCGGGAAGTTTCGAAGCAAGAATCGCGTTGCGCGCGACGTTGATCGCCTGTTCGCCCACCTGGCTGACGCAGCCCATGATGACGTCATCGACCATCGCCGGATCGATCTTCGTCTTGTCGACAAGCGCATTGATGATGGTGCCGCCCAGATCGACGGGATGCCATCCCGAAACTCTGCCGCCTTTCTTTCCGCCGGCGGTGCGCACTGCCGCAACGATATATGCTTCGCCCATGGGCCACTCCCGATTTGCAATTGGTTCCGATTGCGGCAGAGTTTAGCGAGAGTTGACGCGCGCGGAAACTAATGACGTGACGTAAAGCGCGCGCAAGAAAGTATCAGGGTGGAAAATGGATCTGGCCTACAGCCCGGAATACGAAAGTTTTCGCGCCGAGGTGCGCGGCTTCCTCGAACGCACGAAAGACAAATGGCCGACGGATCGCGGCATGGGGCGGCCGGGGCCGGAAACATTGGCGTGGCAGAAGCTTTTGATCGAGAACGGTTACGCCGCGCGCACCATCCCGAAGGAATATGGCGGTTACGGTGCGGAACCCGATGTTCTGAAATCGCGCATCATTGCGGAAGAGTTCACGCGCGCCGGCGCGCCGGGCGGCATGGGCGGACAGGGAATCTCCATGCTGGTGCCGACCTTGCTGGAAGTGGGCAGCGAAGAGCAGAAGCGCACCTATATCGAGCCGACGCTGAAGGGCGAGATCATCTGGTGCCAGGGCTATAGCGAGCCGGGATCGGGCTCTGATCTCGCGTCATTGCAAACCAAGGCGGTGGAAGACGGGCGCGACTTCGTGATCAACGGCCAGAAGATCTGGACGAGCACGGCGGCGCAGGCCGACATGATGTTCTGCCTGGTGCGCACCGAAAGCGAGCGCGCCAAGCATCAGGGCATCTCTTATCTTCTGTTCCCGATGTCGACGCCGGGCATCGAAGTGCGGCCGCTGACGACGATGACGGGCTCGGCGGAATTCAACGAAGTGTTCTTCACCGATGTGCGCGTGCCGCAGGATTCGGTTGTGGCCGGGCGCGGGCAGGGCTGGTTTGTCGCCAATGCCACGTTGAAGCATGAGCGCGGCATGCTGGGCGATCCCAATGCCGGGCAGACGCGGCTGAAGCAGATCATCGAATTGATGCAGACCGAAACCGTCGGCGGCGAAAAGCTGATGGATAATCCGGTGTTCCGCGATCGCTTGATGAAGCTTCAGGCGCGCGTGCTGGCGATGCAGTTTCACGGGCTGCGTCTGCTGACTGCGGCGAGCACCAACGACGATGTCGGCATCGCGCGGTTGATCGTGAAGCTGGAAGGCTGCGAGTTGAACCATCAGCTTGCCGCGCTCGCCATCGACGTGCTGGGCGAGCTTGGCGTGCTCTATGGGACAAGCCCGCACTTGCGCAATCACGGCCGCTGGCAGTGGATGTATATGTTCGACCTCGGCCTCATCATCGGCGGCGGCACAGCACAGATTCAAAAGAACATCATCTCGGAACGCGGGCTGGGCATGCCGCGCGAGCCGAAGCTGGCGGCTGGCTGAACCGATGGTGTTTCGCTCATCCCCCTCAACCGTCATGGCCGCCCACCATGGCGGCCATCCATTTTCCAGAGGCGGTGCAGAAATGGATGGACTTCTGGAAAATGGATGGCCGGGACAAGCCCGGCCATGACGAAATAGAGAGTAGAGAAAATGGAATTCGGCCTAAGCACTGACCAGAAGATGATGCAGGAGAGCGTGGAGCGCACGCTCGCGCGTCTTGCCCCGCTCGATCGCACGCGCAAGGCGGCGGAAACCAATGCCATCGCGCGCGATGTGTGGGATGGATTGATGGAGCTGGGTGCGCCCGCGATTCTCATTCCGGAAAAGCATGGCGGGCTGGATCTCAACCTGCTTGATGCGGCGTTGATATCGGAGTCATTGGGTCGCCACGTCGCGCCGGTGCCGTTCATCGCCACCGCCGTGATGGCGCCGCTGGCGCTGATGCAGTCCGGCTCGCCAACGCAGCAAGCGGAATGGCTGCCCAAACTCGCCAGCGGTAAGACCTTGGCCGGTGTCGCGATCAGCGAAAGCGTCTCCGGCGCGCGCGACGGAGCGGGCGTGTCGGCAAACGGCGGCAAGCTCTCCGGCAAGTCGCTGTTCGTGATCGACTGTGCCGATGCGGACATCTTCATCGTGGCCGACAAGGCGGGCGGCTTGCACCTCGTCGATGCCAAGGCGAAGGGCGTGACGCACATCGCGCTCGAAACCATCGACCGCACGCGCAGCATCGGCGAATTGCAGTTCGATGGTGCCGATGCGCAGCCGCTGAAAGACGGCAATTCGAAAGATGCTCTGCTGGAAATGCGCGATGCAGCGTGGGTGATGCTGGCGGCCGATACGCTCGGCGCCGGGCAGCGCATGATCGAGAAGGCGGTGGACTATGCGAAGGAGCGCAGGCAGTTCGACCGCGTCATCGGCTCGTTCCAGGCGGTGAAGCATCTGTGCGCGGAGATGGCGGCGGAACTGGAACCGTGCCGTTCGCTGGTGTGGTACGCGGCGCATGCGTTCGACTTCATCGAAAGCGAAGCCTCGCTCACCGCCGCGCATGCCAAGGCACATACGTCGGAGATCGGCCGCTTCGTCGCGCGCACCGCCACCGAAGTGCATGGCGGCATGGGCTTCACCGATCTTCTCGGCCTGCATTACTGGTTCAAGCGCATCGGCCTCAATCGCCAGTTGCTGGGCGGCCCCGAACGCGTGCGCCATCTGGCGGCTGTGATGCAGGGTTTCGCGGCATAATTCGCTGCGTGCGGAACCTTTTGCCCGTGGTAGAGCGTTACCTGCTTCGCCATGAGCGAAAAGCACAAGCTGCCCACGACCCGTGACCTGGCCCGCAAGCTGGGCCTGAAGATCGTGCGCCCGGAGCAATTGAAGCTCGCCCGGCGCCGCCATGGCGATGGTTTCACCTATCTCGATGCCAAGGGCCAAACCATCAAGGACAAGCGGTTGCTCATGCGGCTGAAGAAGCTGGCGGTGCCGCCCGCTTATGAGAACGTGATGTATGCCAGCGATCCGCGCGCGCATCTGCAGGCCATCGGCCGCGATGCGGCGGGGCGGCTGCAATATCGCTATCACGCCGATTGGGAAAAGGTGCGCGAGACGCGCAAGGCGCAACGCCTGGCACAGTTCGTGGAAGCCTTGCCGCGCATCCGCCGCCGTATCGGGCGCAAGCTCACCGAAGAAGACATGACGAAGGAGTTCGCACTCTCTGCCGTGGTGGAGCTGGTGTCGAACACATCCATCCGCGCGGGCAGCGAGGAATATGCGAAAGAGCGCGGCACGCGCGGCGCGACGACCTTGCTAAAATCCAATGTACGCGTGCATGACGGCAAACTGGTGCTGCATTTCAAGGCGAAAGGCGGCAAGGATTTCAACCGCGAAGTCGACGCACCGCGCCTTATCGCGGCCATCGAGGCGCTGCGCCGCCTGCCCGGCAAGCGGCTCTTCCAGTACAAGACCGAGACCGGCATCTATCCCGTGCATGCGCAGGATGTGAACCGCTATCTGCAGGAGATCGCGGAAGTGGCGATCACTTTGAAGGATTTCCGCACGCTCTGCGCCAGCGCGGCGGTGCTGGAAGAATTGTCGAAGCTGGAGCCGGCCAAATCCGAAGCCGGCCGCAAGCGGCAGGTGAAAGAAGCGGTGAAGAACGCCGCCGAAGAACTCGCCAACACGCCGACCGTCTGCCGCAAATCCTATGTGCATGATGCGGTGGTCGAGGCCTTCGAGAACGGTGTGCTGGAAGACTACGCCGATGCGCTGAAGAACACCCGCTCGCCGAAGAAGCGCGAAAAGGTGCTGGCAGAGGTTGTCGCGGCAGCCTGCTAGGCCGTCTTCGCAACTGTTAGTCCCAATTCCTCGATCATCGTTTCCCGGATGCGGAATTTCTGGATTTTGCCGGTGACCGTCATAGGGAAGGCGTCCACGAAGCGGATGTAGCGGGGCACCTTGTAGCGCGCGATCTGGTTGTCACAGAACTGCTTGATGTCTTCCGCCGTCACGCTCTGGCCAGGCTTCAGGATGATCCAGGCGCACAGTTCTTCGCCATAGCGCTCGTCCGGCAGGCCCACCACCGTCACGTCCGAAATCTTGGGATGGCGGTAGAGGAATTCCTCGATCTCGCGCGGATAGATGTTCTCGCCACCGCGGATCACCATGTCCTTGATGCGGCCGGTGATGTTGCCGTAACCCTCGTCGTCGATGGTGGCGATGTCGCCGGTGTGCATCCAGCCTTCGGCGTCGACGGCCTCGTCGGTGCGCGCATCGTCGTCCCAATATCCCAGCATCACCGATGGCCCGCGCGTGCAAAGCTCGCCCGGCACACCGCGCGGCACGGTGGCGCCATTCTCGTCTACGATCTTCACTTCGATATGCGGCAACACGCGACCCACGGTGGAGACGCGCCGCTCGATGCTGTCACTGCGCGAGGATTGGAACGATACCGGACTCGTCTCCGTCATGCCGTAGGCGATGGTTACTTCAGCCATGTGCATCTTGTCGGTGACGTGACGCATGACTTCGATGGGGCAGGGCGATCCGGCCATGATGCCGGTGCGCAAGGACGACAGATCGTACTTCGCAAAATCGCTGTGGCCGAGCTCGGCGATGAACATGGTGGGCACGCCGTAGAGCGCTGTGCATTTCTCGTCCTGCACCGTCTTCAGCACCGCAGCCGGATCGAAGCCCTCGGATGGATAGACCATCGCGCTGCCATGCGTCAGGCAGCCCAGATTGCCCATCACCATGCCGAAGCAGTGATACAGCGGCACGGGGATGCAAAGCCGGTCGTCCGGCGAAAGCCCGATGGCTTCGCCGACAAAGTATCCATTGTTCAGGATGTTGCGATGGGAGAGCGTCGCGCCTTTCGGAAAACCCGTGGTGCCGCTGGTGAACTGGATGTTGATGGCGTCGGTGTTCTTCAGCTTTGCGCCGATGTCGCCCACGCGGCCGTCGGCTTTCGTGGCAGCGATGTCGTCGAAAGCGAGGAAGCCTTCCAGTCTGCGCCGGCCGATGAGCAGCGCCTGCTCCAGATGCGGCAGCTTCTTCTCCGCCACCAGCTCGCGCAGCATCAGCGCGAAAGCGACGCCGCGATGGGCTTCTGCCAGCACCACGGCGCGGCAGCCGGATTTGTTCAGCGCATATTCGAGTTCCGCCTTGCGATAGGCGGGATTCACCGTGACGAGGATGATGCCCGCCTTCGCCGCCGCGAATTGCGTGAGCGTCCATTCCGCGCAATTGGGCGCCCAGATGCCGACGCGATCGCCGGGCTGGAGCCCCAGCTCCAGAAATCCCGTCGCCAATACACCGGCGCGCGTGTTCAGGTCCGCATAGGTCCAGCGGATATTCTGGAATGGCGCGATGATCGCGGGCCTGTCGCACCAGTCCTCTGCCGCGCGTTCCAGCGCGACGCCGATGGTGTCTTCCAGAAGCTGTGGCGTGTTCGCGCCGCGAACAAAGGACTCGCTCACGCCGCGAAGCCGGAGGTCAGCCCCGGCCAGAATCCATCCGCGCCGCGCGCTGTCGCCAGCTTGCCGATTTCGTCGGCCCAATGCCGTTCGTTGCCGTATTCGCTGCGCCACATCCACAAGGGACGCGTGAATTTCTGCAGATCGTATTCCATGGTGAAACCGATGGCGCCATGGACCTGATGGGCGATGGAAGCCGCATTGCCCGCCGCGATGTTGCAACGGAGCTTGGCGGACGCGATTTCGAATATCGCGTCGCCGCGATCCGCCGCATGAGCCGCCGCCGCTGCTGCAGCGCGCGCGGCCGCAGCCTCTTCGGCAAGCACCGCAAGCTGTTGCTGGATCGCCTGAAACGCCGCGAGCGGTTTGCCGAACTGCTGGCGCTGGCGCGTGTATTCCACCGAGAGCGTGAGCGCCGCGGAGATCGCACCGGCCATCTGGCCCGCGCGCGCCAACGCCATGGCGCGGAATTTCCGGTCGGCATCCCAGCCGCGATCCTTCGCCGCCGCATCCATCACCGCTTCCGCGATCGGAAACGTCAGCGCGTGTTCGCCCGCGGCGAAGAAGATGCGGTTCGCGTCCGCGAAACCGCCGCCGAAGCCGCCCGCGTCTTCCTTGACCATCACGTCAACAAGGCCGGCTTCGCGGATCGCCTTTTCGGCGTCCGAAAGCGTTGACGCTTCCTTAAAGACCTTCGCCGCGGTTTCGGACAGAATCTGGCCGTGTTCGCTCATGGAGCGGATTCCAAGGGGTTCCCTGTTGCCATGCTGCCGCGAGCCGGATTCTCACGCAACCGTGGGGGAACTTCATTTCCGCGCATTCGTTGTGAAAATGGAGCGCCTTCGCCGGCGCTGTCAGCCTTGCGGAGTTAAGAATGGCGATGACACAGACAGAAGGAAGGCCGGTTCGGCAGGCGAGCGAGGACAACGTCAAGCACGTCGTCGACACAACCGAGGCGCGTCAGGGCGTGGTCTCGGGGCGTGTGTTGAGCGTGCTGCTGGTGAGCACGATCCTGCTCGCGGTGATTTTCGCGATTATCTGGCTGGCGGCGGCTTAGCCGTCAGTCTTTCGCGCGCTCCACATAGGAGCCGTCTTCTGTCAACACGACGATGCGCGTGCCGGTGGTGATGTGCGTGGGAACCATGGTGCGCACGCCGTTCGACAACATCGCCGGCTTGAACGAGCCTGACGATGTCTGTCCCTTGATCACCGCTTCCGTGTCCACAATCTCGAACGTCGCGCGCGCGGGGATTTCCAGCGAGATCGGCGCACCGTTATAGGTCGCCAGCCGCACTTCCATGTTCTCGATCAGATAAGGCGCCATGTCGCCCACAATGTCCGAACCGACATGCACCTGGTCGAACGTCTCCGGCTGCATGAAGACGTAGTGATCGCCGTCCTGATAAAGATAGGTGTAGGTCTGGTATTCGATGAACGCCTTCTCGAGGCTGTCGGTCGTCTTGTAGCGCTCGTTGATCTTGGTGCCGTCGCTGATGCGGCGCATTTCCAGCTGGGTGACAGGCGTGCCTTTGCCGGGGTGGATGTTCTCCGCCGTCAGCACGATATAAAGCTTGCCGTCCTTCTCGATGACATTGCCCTTGCGGACATTGCTCGCCATAACCGAAACCACTGGAAACCTCATTGGAAATTGGGCTGGCGGCGTATAACAGGCGCGGCCAATCCGGGCAAATATCATGGATTCACCCTGGTGGGATCGCCAAAAACATGCCGACCGCAGGCCCGCGCTGGAACAGCGGGGCCGCATCAAGAAGGCCCTGCGCGCGCGGTTTGAAGGGCTGGGTTTCACCGAGGTCGAATGCGGCGCGCTGGCGGCTTCGCCGGGCAACGAGGCGCATCTGCATGCCTTCGCCACGGAACTCATCTCCACGGGCGGCGAGCGGCGCACGCTCTATCTGCACACTTCGCCGGAGTTCGCGTCCAAGAAGCTGCTGGCGGCGGGGGAGACGCGGATCTTCGATTTCGCGCGCGTGTTCCGCAACCGCGAGCAGACCGGCACCCACGCGCCGGAATTCACCATGCTGGAATGGTATCGCGCGAACGAGCCCTATGGGAGCGTGATCGCCGATACGCTGGAGGTGGTGCGCATCGCCGCCGACACGACGGGGCTGAAAGTCTTTTCGCATCGCGACCGCGAATGCGATCCGCGCGCCGAAGCACAGCGCATGAGCGTGGGCGATGCGTTTCAGCATCACGCAGGCATCGATCTTCTGAAGACCCTGAACCGCGCGGGCGAAGGCGACCGCGATGCGCTGGCCACCGCGGCCAAGCGCGGCGGCTTCTCGGTGGCGGACGACGACACATGGGCCGACATCTTCTCCAAGGTGCTGGTGGCGCGGGTGGAACCGAAGCTCGGCATCGGCCAGCCGACGGTGCTGTATGAATATCCGCGCTGCGAGGCGGCGCTGGCGCGCGCCACGGAGCACGATCCGCGCGTGGCCGAACGCTTCGAGCTTTATGTCTGCGGCGTTGAGCTGGCCAACGGCTTCGGCGAGCTCATCGATCCCTTCGAGCAGCGCAAGCGCTTCGAGATCGAGATGAACGAGAAGCAGCGCATCTATGGCGATCGCTATCCCATCGACGAGGACTTCCTCGCCGCGCTGGCCCACATGCCGCCGTCGAGCGGTGTGGCGCTGGGCTTCGACCGGCTGGTGATGCTGGCGACAGGTGCGCGGAATTTGAACGACGTGATCTGGACGCCAGTGCCGTCCGCTGACAGCTAGTCCTTCGGGCGATAACAGGATTGGGAATCGCGTTGCGCCAGCCAAGGGGCCATATCGTCCAGATAAAGTCCCTGTTTTACGAAAACGCGCCCGTTGCGTTGTGCCAATAGATCTGAATCGCTGGAAAGCGCTTTCTGAAAAACCTCCGTCTTGTAGCTGTTGAACCATGCACCGGCATAGCTATAGCGGATAGGCTTGAGAAAATTCTGATAATCGGAGGGCAACCAAGTCTGCGGATACAGATCATTCCTTGCCAAAGCTTCAAATACCGGTCTCACGAAGCGACCATTGTCATCACGCAAAATGAAGGGATCGGGACGGTCAACGGCAACATAGCCAGTGGGGTTACGGCGCAAGAAAATTAGGAAGTGTCGAATCCCTGGGATGAAATACGTATGGAGATTCACCTGAATTTTAAGGTGCCGCCGTGTCTCTTGTCCGTAGATAACGTGCTCGACTTCAATATCGGCAGTCCACGGCCAAACCATAACGATTTCATTAGGACCAGCCTCTGGAATTGGGTCCGGATTCAGCTTTGTGATCTTCGCGATAACCGCCAAATCGCTGCAAGGCGCGAGTTCGGTATCCGGGACATCTGCTTGTGCAGTCCCGGTCATTAGACCTATCAGCAGTATGATAATCGAAAGTCCTCGCCCCATCGGCGAGTAATAACACAGCGGATGAGCTAACGATATTCCTCATTCAACGCCGCAAGCTTCGCCGAACCCGGGCACAGCGCCTTCTCGTTCAGCTTGTTCAACGGCGTCTTCACCGTGTTGAGGTGATGGTGCAGGTCGTCCGCGTTCTCTTCGATGTAGAGCAGGCCGGTGACGACTTCGCCGTGGGCGTGGCGTTCCTGCAAATACGCCATCGCCTTGGCGCGGTCGTGCGGGTCGTAAGCGGGATCGAGCTTGTTGAGGCGCAGGATCGAGCCCTCATGCTGCTTCACGGTGGTGACGGTGCCCGGCTCGTAATCGGCCTTGATCTCGGCGCGCGGCACGATGAAGTCGATCATGTTCACCGCGTCGTTGTGCTCGCGCACGAAATCGTAGGACTTGGTGGATTGCGGGTTGTTGTTGAACTGCACGCAGGGGCTGACGATGTCGATCACCGCCATGCCCTGATGCAGGATTGCGCCTTTCAGCAGCGGCACAAGCTGTTTCTTGTCGCCGGAGAAGGAGCGGCCCACATAGGTCGCGCCGAGCAGCAGCGCCATGCCGACAAGATCGATCGGCGAATCCGAATTCACCGCCGTCTTGCTGCGCGAGCCTTTGTCGGCGGTGGCGGAGAACTGGCCTTTGGTCAGGCCATACACGCCGTTGTTCTCGCAGATATAGGTCATGTTCAGCCCGCGGCGCACGCAATGCGCAAACTGTCCGAGGCCGATGGAGGCGCTGTCGCCGTCGCCGGAAACGCCGAGATAAATCAGATCGCGGTTGGCGAGATTGGCGCCGGTGAGCACGCTCGGCATGCGGCCATGCACGGAATTGAAGCCGTGGGATTGGCCGAGGAAATAGTCCGGCGTCTTGGACGAGCAGCCGATGCCGGAGAATTTCGCCACGCGATGCGGCTCGATCTCCAGCTCGAAGAAGGTTTCGATCAGCGCGGCGGAAATGGAGTCATGCCCGCAACCGGCGCAGAGCGTGGAGATGCGGCCTTCGTAGTCGCGATGCGTGAAGCCGACGGAATTCTTCTTCAGGCCCGGGTGAACGAATTTCGGTTTCGCAATGTAGGTCATGTCGTTTCCAATCACCTCCCCCTTGTGGGGAGGTCGGAATGCGAAGCATTCCGGGTGGGGGGCAGGTGGCAGCAGTCGCCCCCCACCCGAAAAATCGCTTCGCTTTGCTCGCGATTTGTCGGCCTCCCCACGAGGGGGAGGCCACGCGCGCACAATGCGATCGCAAACATCATTCGGCGGCTTCCTTGCGGAGGGCGGTCATGCGCTCCGCGATGGCTTGAATGATGAAGCGCGCGGTCACCGGCGCGCCGTCATAATGCAGGATGGAGATGAAACGCGCCGGGTCGATGGCGCATTCGTTGACGATGAGCTTGAGCATCTGCGCGTCGCGGTTCTGCTCCACCACGAACACCTGATCGTGCTTGGCGATGAAGTCCGGCACCGCATCGGCGAAGGGGAACCCGCGCACGCGCAGCGCATCGACATGCAGGCCCTGCTTGCCCAGCGCGTCCAGCGCTTCGTCCATCGCCACGGTGGTGGAGCCGAAATAGATCACGCCCCAGCGTGTCTCTTCCTTCGCCGGCGTGATGACCGGTTGCGGCACGAGGCTTTTGGCGGTTTCGAACTTGCGCAGCAGGCGCTGCATCACGTCCGTATAATCCTTGCCCTCTTCGGAATAGCGCGCATAGGCATCGTGTGAGGAACCGCGGGTGAAATAGGTGCCCTTGGTCGGGTGCGTGCCGGGCAGGGTGCGGTAAGGGATGGCGTCGCCATCGACGTCGAGATAGCGGGCGAACTGCTTGCCCGCTTCCAGCTCGTCATGGGTCATGACCTTGCCGCGATCATATTTGCGGTTGTCGTCCCACTTCAGCGGATCGACCAGCCAGTCGTTCATGCCGATGTCCAGATCCATCATCACGAAGATCGGCGTCTGCAGCCGTTCGGCGAGATCGAAGGCCTGCGCCGCGAACTCAAAGCTCTCATGCGGGTCGGCGGGGAAGATCAGCACATGTTTTGTGTCGCCATGCGAGGCATAGGCCGCAAGCAAGATGTCCGATTGCTGGGTGCGCGTGGGCATGCCCGTCGAAGGACCACCGCGCTGGATGTCGAACACCACCGCGGGCACTTCGGCGTAATAGGCGAGGCCGAAGAACTCCTGCATCAGCGAGATGCCGGGGCCGGAGGTTGCCGTGAACGCGCGCGCGCCATTCCAGTTGGCGCCGATCACCATGCCGATGGCGGCGATCTCGTCTTCCGCCTGCACGATGGCGAAATTGTTCTGTTTCGTCTCGGGATCGACGCGGAACGTCTTGCAATGCGCGGTGAAGGCTTCGGCGAGAGAGGTGGACGGCGTGATCGGATACCAAGCGCACACCGTGGCGCCGCCATAGACGGCGCCGAGGCCGGCCGCGTCGTTGCCGCCGATGAAGATACGGTCGCCCACCGCATCCATGCGCTCGACCTTCAGCTTGCAGACGCCTTTCAGGTTCTGCTCGGCGTAATTGTGTCCGAGTTCGACGGCACGGTTGTTCAGCTTGATGAGCTTCTCTTTGCCGGGAAACTGCTCCTTGATGAGCGATTCCACGACAGAGGCTTCGAAACCCAGCAGCGAAGACAATGCGCCCAGATAGATGACGTTCTTCAAAAGCTGCCGCTCGCGCGGGATGGTGTCTTCGAGCTGGTTGGACAGTGTCGTCAGCGGCACGCCCAGCAAGGTGATGTCGTCGCGCGTTTTCTGCGTGGTGAGCGGCTTGGTGGAATCGTAGAGCAGGTAGCCGCCCTGTTCGATCTCGCCCACATCCTTGTTCCAGGTCTGCGGGTTCATCGCGACCATCAGGTCCACGCCGCCGCGCCGTCCCAGCCAGTTGTGGCCGGCAACGCGCACTTCGTACCAGGTGGGCAGGCCCTGAATGTTCGACGGAAAGATATTGCGCGAACAAACCGGCACACCCATGCGCAGGATGCAGCGCGCGAAGAGTTCGTTGGCGGAGGCGGAGCCCGAGCCGTTGACGTTGGCGAATTTGACGACGAAGTCGTTGGTGGCGGCGATAGGCATCAGCGGGCCACCGCGCCGTTACAGGCTTTTGCGGTCTCGAGATAAAACTGTTTCATGTCCCAGGCGCCGGTGGGGCAGCGTTCGGCGCAGAGGCCACAATGCAGGCACACGTCCTCGTCCTTCACCATCACGCGGCCGGTTTTGAGTTCGTCCGACACATACAAGTCCTGCGTTTCCGGGTTGTTGGTGGGCGCGGTCAGATGCGTGCGCAGCACCGGCTCCGGGTCGTTCGGCGTGAAGGTGATGCAATCGACCGGGCAGATGTCCACGCAGGCGTCGCATTCGATGCAGAGCGATTTCTCGAACACCGTCTCGACGTCGCAGTTCAGGCAGCGCTGCGCTTCCTTGAAACCGAGATCGCGGGTAAAGCCCAGCTCCACTTCCATGTTCACGTTGCGCAAGGTCAATTCGTTCGGCGCATGCGGAACCTTGAAGCGCAGGTCCAGCGACACGTCGTTGTCGTAGGACCATTCGTGAATGCCCATCTTCTGGCTGGTGAGGTTCACCAGCGGATGCGGGCGCTGCTTCACATCTTTGCCGTTCGCGAACAGATCGATGGAGATCGCCGCTTCGTGGCCATGCGCCACCGCCCAGATGATGTTCTTGGGCCCGAACGCCGCGTCGCCGCCGAAAAAGACTTTCGGGTTCGTAGACTGGAACGTCACTTCATCGACTTTCGGCATGTGCCATTCGTCGAATTCCAGCCCCGCGTCTTTTTCGATCCACGGGAACGCATTTTCCTGGCCGACGGCGACAAGAACGTCGTCGCATTCCATATGCACATCCGGCTCGCCGGCATTGATCAGCTTGCGGCGGCCCTTCGCGTCATATTCAGCTTTCACTTTCTCGAAGGTGACGCCGGTGAGCTTGCCGTCCTTGTGCGTGAATTCCTTGGGCACCAGGAAGTTCAGAATCGGAATACCTTCGCGCTGCGCGTCTTCCTTCTCCCACGGCGAGGCTTTCATCTCCTCGAAGCCGGAGCGCACGACGACTTTCACATCGTCGCCGCCCAGGCGCCGCGAGGTGCGGCAGCAATCCATCGCGGTGTTGCCACCGCCCAGCACGATCACGCGCTTGCCGATGCTGGTCGTGTGGCCGAACGAAACCGACGACAGCCAGTCGATGCCGATATGGATGTTGGCGGCGGCTTCCTTGCGGCCGGGGATTTCCAGCTCGCGGCCGCGCGGTGCGCCGGAGCCGACGAAGATCGCGTCATAACCTTCGGCGAGCAGCGCCTTCATGGATTCAATGCGCGTGCCGAACTTCGTTTCCGGCTTCAGGTCGAGGATGTAATTGCACTCTTCATCCAGAACCGATTCCGGCAAGCGGAATTTCGGAATCTGCGTGCGCATCATGCCGCCCGCGAAGGGATCGGCATCGTAGATCGTGACGTGATAGCCGAGCGGCAACAGATCGCGCGCCACGGTCATGGAGGCGGGGCCCGCGCCGACCAGCGCGATGCGCTTGCCGTTTTTCTGCGCCGCCACTTTCGGCATGCGGCCCTTCACGTCGTCCTTGTTGTCGGCGGCGACGCGCTTCAGGCGGCAGATCGCCACCGGTTCTTCCTCCACGCGGCCGCGGCGGCACGCCGGCTCGCACGGGCGGTCGCAGGTGCGGCCCAGCACGCCGGGAAACACGTTGCTCCACCAGTTGATCATGTAGGCGTCGGAATAACGCTGCTGCGCGATCAGGCGGATGTATTCCGGCACCGGCGTGTGCGCGGGACAGGCCCACTGGCAGTCCACGACTTTATGGAAGTAGTTGGGATCGGTGATGTCGGTGGGCGTCATGCCCGGCCGGCGAGGTCTTGCTGGCGCCTCAGCCGAAACAGAACTCATCTTATATCTGCATCTCCGGAAGATGTGCGCATGGGCGCTTTGTAACTCCGCGCCTGCCCCGCAAACACCAAAAGCGTTTCCCTGTCTTCATATTAGCGCCGCGTTTTTCCGCGCTGCAATGCAAAGGCGCATAAAAGCCTAAACCATGAGAAGGTTGGGGTGATCGCCGCGCACAAAGCCTGTCAGAATGGCGACTTCGGAGGGACCGGCCTTGGACATCACGCTCACGCCCGAGCAGCGGGCCATCGAGGACAGCATCACCCGGATTTGCACCCAGTTCCAGGACGACTATTGGAGCGAATGCGACGCAATCGCAAAATTTCCCGAGGAATTCTATCGCGCCATAGCCGATGCGGGCTGGCTGGGCATCTGCATGCCGCCGGAACTGGGCGGCGCGGGACTGGGCGTGACCGAGGCCGCGATCATGATGCACGCCGTGGCGCGCGGCGGCGGAGGCTACGCCGCGGCGTCGAGCATCCATCTCAACATCTTCGGACCTCACGCAATCGTGGTGCATGGGACGGATGAACAGAAGCAGCGCATGCTGGTGCCGCTGATCCAGGGCAAAGAGAAAGCCTGCTTCGGCGTGACCGAGCCGAACGCGGGTCTGGATACGACGAGCATCGAAACCTTCGCGACCCGCACCAATGACGGTTATGTCGTCAAAGGCCGCAAGATCTGGACGACCACGGCGCAGGAAGCCGACAAGATTTTGCTGCTCACGCGCACCGCGAAGAAAGCGGACGGCAAGAAACCCACCGACGGCATGACCTTGTTCTACACCGCGTTGGACCGCGCCAAGGTGGAAGTACGGCGTATTCCAAAAATGGGCCGCGCCGCGGTGGATTCGAACGCGGTGTTCATCGACGATCTGTGGGTGCCGGACGAAGACCGCATCGGCGAAGAAGGCAAAGGCTTCCGCTATCTCCTCGACAGCTTGAATCCCGAGCGCGTGCTGATCGGCGCCGAAGCGATTGGGTTGGGCCGCGACGCCTTGCGCCGTGCGAGCGATTACGCGCGCGACCGCAAAGTCTTCGGCCGCCCCATCGGCCAGAACCAGGGCGTGCAGCATCCGCTCGCTGAAGCCTGGGCGTATCTCGAAAGCGCGTGGTGGATGTGTTTGCGCGCGGCGTCTCTCTACGACGCGAAGCAGCCCTGCGGCGCCGAAGCCAACGCCGCGAAATTCTTGGGCGCGCGCGCCTCGTTCGACGCCTGCACCAAGGCGGTGATGAGCATGGGCGGCATGGGTTATGCGAAAGAGTTCGTGGTGGAGCGCCTGTTCCGAGAGAGCATGCTGCCCCGCATCGCGCCTGTGACAGAGCAGCTCATTCTCTCCTTCATCGGCGAGAATGTGCTCGATCTGCCGAAGTCGTATTAGTTTTCCTCCCCCGTTTACGGGGGAGGGGGACCGCGAAGCGGTGGAGGGGGCGGCTGCGACCGCGCAGTTGCTTTCACCACTGCCGCCACCCCCTCCGTCTCGGCGCTGACGCGCCGATCCACCTCCCCCGTAAAACGGGGGAGGAAAGTCACTCCTCATAAGGCGTCCCGTCCTTGTGCAGGAAGCGGCCGTCCGAGCTGGGGCTCATCATGTCGATGTCGGAGCAGGTGATGACGTCGTCGCGCGAACGCGAGCCCACTTCCAGATAAACCGCCGTCGCGTCCGAGCGGTTGATGAGATGATGGCCGTTGCCGCTGTTCTTCGGGAACGCCGCGCAATCGCCGGCGCGCAGCACCGTTTCGCCACTGTCTTCGATCAGCACAAGCTCGCCTTGCAGCACATAAACAAACTCGTCTTCGTGGCTGTGCCAATGCCGCTGCGCCGACCAGTTGCCGGGCGGCAGCCGCATGAGATTGACGCCGAAATCCTTCAGCCCGCCGGCATCGCCAAGCCGCTGGCGAATGCGATCCACGCTCATCTGATTGAACTGTTTGGGATAGCCCGTGCCTTTGCGTTCCGGCACGGCGGCGATGTCGATCTTGGGCATGGGGCTGTTCTCCGTCGCGCGGCGGGACTAAACATTAGCCCGAAATTTGACGGTTCGCCCCATGCCCGGTTTGTATTTCGAAGAATTCTCCATCGGCCAAACCTTCATCCATCCCATCCGGCGCACGGTGACGGAGGCCGACAACGTCTTCTTCACGGCGATGACGCACAACCCGGCGCAGCTTCATCTCGACGAGGAATATGCCAAGGGCACCGAGTTCGGCACGCGCATCGTCAATTCGCTGTTCACCTTGGGATTGATGATTGGCATCTCGGTGGGCGAAACGACGCTGGGCACCACCGTCGCCAATCTGGGCATGGATGAGGTGCGTTTCCCCAAGCCCGTCTTCCACGGCGACACGCTGCATGTGGAAACCGAAGTGCTGGAGAAGCGTGAAAGCAAATCGCGTCCGGGGCAGGGAATCGTTCTTTTCCTGCACAAGGCGATCAACCAGAAGGGCGATGTGGTCGCACAATGCAAGCGCAGCGCGCTGATGCTGGGCAAGCCGAAATGATCCTGCGTTCTCTCCTTTTCGTTCCGGCCGACAGCGAGAAGAAACTCGCCAAGGCTAAGACGTCACCCGCCGATGCGTTGATCCTCGATCTGGAGGATTCGGTGGCGGCGGAAAACCGTCCCAAGGCGCGCGGGTTGGTGAAGGAATATCTGAAAGAGAAACATGCGCAGTCCATCTGGGTGCGCATCAATCCGCTCGGCAGCGACGATTTCATTCGCGATGTGGAGTCGGTGGTGGCGAGCCGGCCTGCCGGCCTCGTCATTCCAAAGCCCGATGGACCGCAGACACTGCGCGAGATCGACAACCATCTTTCCACGCGCGAAGCCAAGGCTGGCGTGCCGCATGGTTCGATCAAGCTGCTGCCGGTGGCGACGGAAACGCCCACCGCGGTTCTTACGCTGGGCGAATACCGCAATCCGCCACCGCGTCTTGCCGCGATGAGCTGGGGTGCGGAAGATCTGTCCGCGGCGCTGGGTGCTGCCATCAATCGCGACGCGGACGGCGAGTTCCTCTTCGTGCACAAGATGGTGCGCGCGATGGTGCTGATCGCGGCGAAGGCAGCGGGAGTCGATGCCATCGAAACTTTGCATGCGGACTTCCGCGATGCGAAGGGGCTCGAACGCGTGGCCCGCGCGGCGCAGCGCGAAGGCTTCTCCGGCATGCTCGCCATCCATCCCGATCAGGTGGAGACGATCAACGCGGCCTTCACGCCGTCAGCATCCGATGTCGAACACGCCGAGCGCGTGCTCGCCGCGTTTGCGAGCGGCGCGGGTGTTGCATCGCTCGACGGCAAGATGCTCGATCAGCCGCACCTGAAACAGGCGAAACATGTTCTCGCCTTGCACGAGGCGATCGGCAAAAGACGTTTGCGCTAGAAAGCGGCTGGGCTTTCCAGCCAAGCGCGTGCGCGCTCCATGCGGACCGCCCAGACTTCGCCGGCAGTTTCCTTCGGGCGAAAGAAGAATTCCTCGGAAACGTCGGTCATGCCGGCTCGCACCGTATCGCCTTCGCAGAAGCGGCGGAACACGCGCTCCACATCGTCCTCGAATTTGGGCGTGATTTCGCGATGGGCTTTTTCCATGCGCTGGCGCATCGCGCGCATCACGCTCCAGCGCCGAAGCCCGCGCGGATGCGGCTCCAGCACCGCGATCAGGTCGGCAAGGCAGGATTGGTCCACGGGTTTGGGCCGCTCGCGCCAGCGCGCGGCGGCATCGTCAAAAGCCAATTTCGTCATAAGCGCAGTCATAATCTGTCGAGCGCGCTATTGAAACCGGCAAACCAGCGCACCCGTTCCACCTCGATTTTATACGGATTGAGCGAAGATACCTTCGCGCCGTCGCAATGCATGCCGCCGTTCGCGCATTTGTGCGCGGCGGCCCAGCCTTCGGCCTGGATGCGGCTGAGACGAAAGCCATCTTCGTGCGCCAGCGTGTCGCTTGTGAGCGTCATGTCAGAACTTCTTTCTGCGCACGAAGCGCGATGCTCGCGCCCGGTTGTGGCGCACGGCGGCGGAGTCCGGTCCCGGTGGCGTGGCGGGATCTTCCTGCGCCTCGTCGCGCAGCAAGGCTTCCTGCAATTCGCCGGGATCGATCGGCTGATATTCGGTGGTCACGCCCGTTTTCAGATGGATGATGGTCATCGTTCTTTTCCAAGCAGAAAAAGAAAGGGAATCGATCTGCTCTTCCTCCGTCTCCACCGTATAAGAACCCGCCGGTTGAACTTGGCTGAAGCCGGCGAGAAGGAACGGACGCTGGAACGTCACTGTCTGGCTTGTCATGCGTGTCGCCATTTTCGTGCCTTTCTTGGGACGAACAGCGACGGCGCGGAAGGCTTTCACCCTCCGCACCATCGCCGCCGGATGGCAGCGCGTAAGCTCAAATCGCGCGGAGGTGTCCGCTTTCGCGAACGAGCACGAAGGCCTCTGATGCGCCACCGAACGCCGGGATCAGGATTTGTTCGTTCCGGCTTCCGGTGCGGATTTCTCTTCCGTCTTTGGCTCGGATTTCGGTTCACCCTGCGCCGTCGTTTCGTTGCCGTTCTTCTGCGGATCGTTCGCAGGCGCCGGCTTCGCGTTCGAGGAGACGGATTCCGGCTTCATGTTGGGAGTATTTGTCATTTGTAGGGGAGTGCCTTTCAAGGCAGGAGGCAATGAGTTGCCGCTACATTGTTATATGCGTGCGACAGCATGCATTTGCAATCGCACGGACCAATTGAGGCAAAGATAAATCGGACATCGCACAACGATGCGTGTATGACATGTGCAACCAAGCGAGGACATGTTGGATCGGATTCCAAATGCGGGCGATCTTACGCCCGGCGAGATGGCCTCTTTGCGTCTCATTGTCGAACACAGTTTCATGAGCAAATCTGTGCTTTCCACCGCGCACCGCGCGCGATTGATCGAGCTCGGATTGATCCAGAGCGCGATGGGCGGATTGCTTCCAACGTCGTCGGGCCGTATCTGTGCGCGAAGATAAAAGGCGGCAAACGTGCGTTTCTGAGCATTATTTGCTATTCCGCGATTAAAAGCGCATACACCGCGCCACGTGGTTCTACGTCCCGTCAGACGAAGCGCTTCTGTCGACACTGTCTCGCTTACAGCGCGCCGGACGAAACGGACTCTCTCGCCTACTGATGCTCTCGTTCTATCCGCGTCCGTCTTCGCATGTCGCGCGGGCGGAACTCGATGCGTTCAAGGAAAATGAAAATGACCATCGGTACCGTGAAGTTCTACAACAGCTCCAAAGGCTTCGGATTCATCTCACCGGAAGGCGGCGGCAAGGACGTGTTCGTCCATGCCACGGCTCTGGAAGCGGCGGGCCTGCGCTCGCTGAACGAAGGCCAGCAGGTCTCGTTCGACATCCAGCCGGATGCGCGCGGATCCAAGGCGGCCAATCTCAAGGCCGTCTAAGTCCTCTCGTGACTGCTTAAAGCGCGGGCGGCGGGGGAAACTTCGCCGCCCTGTTTTTTTTTGGAAAGGAAACGTCATGACCGACCGTGAGCGCCACCCGATGACGCCGCCGCCGCGGAACACGCGCGATAACGCGCGCCACAAGGCGGGCGAATTCTTCAAGGAGAAGGAAAAGCGCAGCGCCGCGGTTTTCGAACAGATGCAGACCGAGCGCGATCTCAGCGACGCCAAGACGGCGAAGCTGCGCGCGCTGCGCCTCGCGAAAGAAGCAGCCGATCGCGAAGCCGCGCAGCCAGCCGACAACGCGGTGGAGACGAAAGCGCCGGACGCCGATAGCTAGCGGCTTCGCGTTCCTTACGCCGGCTTGAACGCGCGCGACCGCTTCATGATCCAGGCGTAGAGCACCACGATCAGGATTGTGAAGACGGCGAGGCCGATCTCGTTCATGTAAGCGAAGTCCGCGGGCACCAGCGCCAGCGGCGCATCGGACGAGAAACCCACGATCAATCCGGCGTTCAGCACGCCGAACAGGCTCTCGCCCACGATCATGCCCGAAGCCACCAGCACCGCGAGGCGCTTGGAATATTCCGGGCTTGGTGTGCGGTTCGCCCACACATCGTAGAAATGCCCGATGATCGCGCCGATCACCACCGGCAAGGTCGCGCTCATTGGCAGGTAGATGCCGATGCCGACGGCCAGCGGCGGCAGCGAAATCCATTTGCGCCACACGAGGAACTCGTTCAGCGCCACGATGATGACGCCGACCACCGCGCCGATCTCGATGGAATGCCAGTCGAGATTGCCGCCGATCACGCCTTGCGCCAGCGCGCTGATGAGCGTGGCCTGCGGCGCGGCCAGGGGCTGCGCGGTGATGGTGTTGACGTTCGGCGCGCCAGCGAAACCGAAGGCATGCGCGAGCAGGTTCAGCACGGGTGGGATCACCGCCGCGCCCGCGATCACGCCGAGAATAAGCGCCCATTGCTGCGCGCGCGGCGTAGCGCCGACGAGCTGGCCGGTTTTCAGATCCTGCAGATTGTTGTTGGAGATCGTTGCGATGGCGAACACCACTGAGGTCGCGAACAGCGCGAAAGCGATCAGCGGTTTCTGCATGTCGCCGGTCGGATGCGTCGCTGCCACGAACACCGTCGCAGCGATGACGATGGCAAGAATGCCGACGCCGGAGATCGGCGAGTTGGAGGAGCCGATCAGTCCTGCCATGTAGCCGCAGATTGCCGCGATCAGGAATCCGCCGATCACCACGAAGGGGATCGATGCAATCATCAGCGCGGACGTGCTGCCCGCCAGCGCGGTGTGTTGCAGGAAAGCGTAAAGCAGCCAGCCGATGATGCCGAAGCAGATCAGCGCGATGATGCCGATCCATGCGGGCGAGAGGTCGGTGTCGCGCAGATCGCCTTCGCCGGCCTTCGCTGCGCGCGAGGCGGAGAGCGTGCCGACAACGCCGCTCACCACCGGACCGATGAGTTTCAGCAAGGTCCAGATCGACGCGACCGCAATCGCGCCCGCGCCGATGAAGCGCACCTGCGTGCGCCAGATATGGTCGGTATAGGTGTCGAGCGATCCGGTCAGCGGATGCAGCGAGGTGAGATAAGGCACGAAGCCCGCCCACGAGATGAGAAGGCCGAGCAGCATCGCAAGGCCCACGGAAATGCCGACGAGGTATCCCGCGCCGACGAGCGCGAGCGAATAGCCCATGTCGATGCCGCTATAGGAGGCCGCGCCGACGGCGAAGAACTTCGTCACTTCGGCGGTGGCGATGCGCGTGGCGGCGATCAGCGCCATGCCGGCGGAGGCGATCGCACCCCACACCACGGCCATCAGGCCTTCGCGCGATTCCTTCGTCGCCTGTCCGCGCGCCGCATCGCCGACTTCGAGGACTTCGGCGGCGGCGACGCCTTCGGGATAGGGAAGATCGGACGTCGTCACCATCGCGCGGCGCAGCGGGATCGTGAACAAGACGCCGAGGATGCCGCCCGAGGCGCAGATCCAGAACGTGTCCCAGAACGGAAAGTCCGCCCACCAGCCGACGATGAGAAGGCCCGGCAGCACGAAGATGATGGAGGACAGCGTGCCTGCGGAACTCGCCACCGTCTGCACGATGTTGTTTTCGAGGATCGTGGAGTCCTTGAAGGCGGAGAGGAATGCCATCGAGATGACGGCGGCGGGAATGGAGGTCGCAAAGGTAAGGCCGACTTTCAGGCCCAGATAGACATTCGCCGCGGTGAACACGAGCGTGATGAGCACGCCCAGAATCAACCCGCGCAGCGTGATTTCCAGAACTTTCGAACCCTTGGCTGACATGCGACCCGCCCGCTGATTTGCGGGGGCGAGACTGTCATGGCTTGGCGCGCAATCCCACCCTCCCCTTGAGGGAGGGTCGAAATTTGCTCTTCGCAAATTTCGGGGAGGGGTCAGCGAGCGAAGCGAGCGCCAGCGCCGGACCCCTTCCCGAAAAATTCTTCGCTGCGCTTCGAATTTTATCGGCCCTCCCTCAAGGGGAGGGCGGAATGTCAGCTCATGATGCCTTTGAGATACCCGTTCATCAGCCGTCCTTCCGGGTCCATTTCGCGACGCAGTGCAACAAAATCGTTCCAGCGCGGATAGAGGCTCGCGAAATCGGCGGTCTTCAGATTGTTCAGCTTGCCCCAATGCGGGCGGCCGCCGTGGCGGCGGAAAATCGGTTCGATCAGCGTGAAGAAGAAGTCGTAGTCGTCCTTGTAGTAAGCGTGCACGGCGACGGAACCATGCTCGCCGCCCTGGAAGGGCGAGAGCCATGCATCGTCGGTGGCGATGCGGCGCGTCTCGATGGGGAAGAACACGTCGGGGCGATGCTGCTCGATCGTCGCCACCACTTCTTTCAACGCGGAAAGCTGCGCGTCCGCCGGCATGTGGAATTCCATCTCGTTGAAACGCACGGGACGGTCGGTGGAGAGAAGTTTCCAGCCTTCGTCCACCGCTTCTTCCGGCGTGCCGAACGTTTCGAGCAGAAGCTTCGCCGTGGTCTTGCGCATGCCGGTGGAAAAGCCGAGCAGGTTGCGCACGCCTTTGAGCATCTCCAGGAAACCGGTATCGGTGTCCGGCCCGCGCGGACGTGCCGGTTCGTCGGTTTCGTCATGCGTGATGTTGGCGGCAAGGCCGGTGAAGGGGATCGCGTAGAACTCGTAATTGCGGTGCTGCTTCCAGCGTTCTTCGGCCTTGCTCACCGTCTCGTCGAAATCTTCCAGCCACACGCGGCGGTGCAGCCGCTTGTTGGGAATGGTCTTCAGCTTCGCCTGCGTGATGATGCCGAGCGATCCCATCGACACGCGCGCGGCGTTGAACAGGTCGGGGTTGTTGTCGGCGCTGCATTCCTTGATCTCGCCACCGGCGGTGACAAGACGAAGCGCCACCACATCGCCGTGAATGGCACGCAAATGCTTGCCCGTGCCGTGCGTCGCGGTGCCGAGCGCGCCGCCCAACGATTGCTTGTTGATGTCCGGCAGATTCGCCATCGCCCGGCCTTTAGCGGCCAGTTCGGGACCGAGATCGCCAAGCCGCGTTCCCGCCCACACGGTCGCGATGCCGTTCGCGTCCACATCGGCAACACCATCGATGTTGTCGAGCGTCATCAGCGTGCCGTCGGTGGATACCAGCGGCATGAAGGAATGGCCCGCGCCCACCGCGCGGATCGGCGCCTGCGCCGCGCGCATCACGTTCGCGAGTTCTTCTTCGGACTTCGGCGCAACGCGCAGCTCCGGATAGGAATGCTGAATGCCCGACCAGTTGCGCCAGACCAGATCGCCTTTCGCATTGGTGGAAGGCGGTGCGACGGGCTCCGGCTTCTCCGACACCGCGCGCTCATAACCCAGGGCGCCAAGGCCCGCGACGGCGGCAACGCCGACGCCCGAACCGATCAGAACATTGCGGCGATTGACGGTCATGGCTTGTCCTCGTCCGCCATGAAGCGGATCAGCTTTTCATAATCTTCGCGCGTGCAGGCGCTGCATTGCCCGCCGGCCGGCATCGCCTGGAATCCGGTGATGGCATGCTCGGTCAAGGTCGGCAGGCCCTTCTGCCAGCGCGCGTCCCAGGCATCGTGGTCGTGCACCAGCGGCGCGCCGGAGCCGTCGACAGCGTGACAGGCCTTGCAGGAATGTTCGTAGAGCGATGCCAACGCCGGATCGGCGGGCTTGAGATTGGCGAGTTCTTCCGGCGTCGGCTTGCTTTTGCCGCAACCGGCCAGCAGCAGACCGGCACACATCACAACGAATACGATACGCATCATCCCCACCCCGAATTATTCGCAAGATTTGTCGCAATCGATCCGCGATGCAATCCCACCCTCCCCTTGAGGGAGGGTCGAAACGCGAAGCGTTTCGGGGAGGGGTGCGCGAAGCGCTTCCTGCGCCACGACCCCTCCCCGAAAAATTCTGCGCGCTCGCTATGCTTCGCTGCTCGAATTTTATCGACCCTCCCTCAAGGGGAGGGTGAAATCTCGCGCACAAAAAAAGAGGGAGGGTTGCGGGACCCTCCCTCTTCCACGGCACCCGCCGTTGCCCCCGACGAATGCCTGCGCGGACTGTTTTCGACCGTTACTGGGCGGTCGAGTAGTGGATGATCTGGCCGGTGTTGCCGATCGCCGTGGCCGACGTCGTCACGTTGCCGCCGATGTTGGTCACGTTGGCGGTCGTGGACGCGTTCACCGCGGCGCGGTTGATCTGCCAGTTGTTCACGTTGCCGTACGGCGCGTTGGTGTCTTCCTCGAAGGTGTTGCTCACCGCGGTGGACGCCAGCGACACGTCGTTGTTCGTGTTCGAGATGTTGGCGCGCATCGTGGCCGACGGATCGGTCGCCTTGCATTCCTGCGTGGAGTCGACGTTCGTCGAGGTCGGGTCCATCGAGATCGAGGCCGAGTTACACACCGACTGGCTGGTCAGGTCCGTCGTGCCGCCGACATTGGAGATGTTGGCGTAGACGTCGGAGCCGATGTTGCTCGTCGAGACGTACTGGTTGTTGATCACGTTGGTGTTGTTCATCGTCGTGATGTCGATGGCGTTGCCACCCGAAACCGCGGCGCCGGAGATGTTGCCCGCAACCTCGTTGGTGTTGAGGTTGAGGTTCGCCTGCTGCGAGTTGAGGTTGACCTGGCCGTTCAGGATATTGCTGGTGCCGCCATCATTGCTGCTGTCCGCGAAGGCCAAGGCCGTCGACAGGGTCAGCGTTGCTGTAGCCGTGATAAGGATCCTGGCGAGACGTGTCATAATGGTTCTCCTTGACGATAGGTGTTGCGTTGCTTGCGATCCGCGGCGCGTTGGGGTTGTGATCATCCGGGCCGGCGAGCGGATCTGCCGACGTTCCGAAATTCGATACGCAGGCGCTGGCCGGCGCGTGATAGAGGCGGGACACCATCTCCAGCACCGCGCGTTCGACGACCGAGCGCACCGCGAGCTGGATCGGTTCCAGCGCGCTTTCGCCCAGCGAAGCGTCGAAGAAGGTGTGGCCGAGGAAGTCGAACACGCCCGCCTGGATCTGACGGCCGATGATCTGCTTCTGGTAGGAGATCACGTCCACCACTTCGAGGGTGTTGGTGTCGACGAGACGAAGGTCGAGGCCGACATTCATCACATACATGTTCGCGCCGGCCGTGCCCTTCAGAGAGTTCGTGGAGGCACCGGCGCCGTCGGCGCTCGCACCCATCGAACGGATGTTGAAGTTCACTTCGGTCACGCCGCCGACGAGGTAATAATCGGAGCCGGGGATCGAGCCCGCGAAGATCTTGCGATAGTCGCTGCCGGCGGGACCGTTCTGCGGGCCGTCGCCGGAGATCAGCTTGTTGTTCGCGTATTTCAGCTCCATCTCGGCGACGGAGGTGTCGAAGCGCTCGACCAGCGGAACGCCGGCCTTGGAGAGCGCGCTCATCGCCATCAGGGCGGCGCCCTGCGTGATCTCGCGGCCCGAATTGTCGGAGCTGATCTTGCCCGTGTAGTCGGCGATCTGGCCGACGGCGATGCGCACCGGCTTGGCGCGGGTGTAGTTCGCCATGCAACGCAGGCCGTCCGAATAGGGCGTCTCGTTGGCGATTACCGGCGAGCCGCCGATCGGCGCCGTGTAGCGACCGGTTTCGGTGGAGGCTTCCGGCGTGATGCATCCGGCGAGGGCGATCGCCGCGAAGCCGAGGACCAGGGATCTGGTCAGGAATTTACGTCCGCGCGAGGTCATGGGAGGGGCTTCCCTTTTCCTTTTCAAAACTTTCAGTGGCCGTTCGTGGTCACTGTTGCAGTCTGGTTTCCGTTGTTCGTCTGGTTCGAGTTCACGACGACGGTGTTGAAGCTTCCCGTCGTGATCACGTTCAGTGAGTTGCCTATTGCAGAGGCCGTGCCGTTCGAACTGTTTCCAAATCCGACACCCGAGCTCTGGCCGATATTGCGCAGGTTCTGCACGCCCGTGGCCTGGCTCATGGTGGAGGTCTGAAACTGCCCGTTCACCACAGAAAGGTTGCCGTTGCTGTCGCGCAGAGAGGCGTTAACCGGCTGTTGAGCACTTCCGGCACTCATGCCGTAACCGGAGTTGTAGGAGCCGGCGTCGTTGAAGCCCGCGACCTGCGCCATGGACGGCGTGGCGGCGAAAGCGGAAACGACCGCTGCGAGGCAAACCAATTTGAGACGTTTTGACATGATGCTGTGCCTGTTGTTCCGACGCGAAGGGAGCAACGGCCATGCCAAGTCCTAACGCGCATTAAGGCTTGCGCTGTTTCAAAGCAGGACGAACACCGCTAAATTCCAGCAAAACCGCCAGAGAAAAGCCCGTGGCCACACTCGAATTCTTCTTCGATTGCTCCTCGCCCTGGACGTATCTGGCGTTCACACGCATTCACGATGTCATCGCGCGCACCAAGGCGCAGGCATCCTGGCGTCCCATTTTGGTTGGCGGTGTGTTCAACGCGGTGAACAAGGATGTCTATGAGCGCCGCGCGAACCCCGATCCGCGCAAAGCGTCCTATTCCGGGAAAGACCTGCAGGATTGGGCGCGGCTTGCGGGCATCGTTATCGGAAAGCCGCAACCCTTTCCGGTGAACGCCGTGCTGGAGATGCGCTGCTGTCTCGCCGCGGATGAAAAGGGAAAGCTCATCGCCTTCGCCCGCGAAGCCTTCATGGCGTACTGGAGCGACTTGAAGGATGTCAGCAAGCCGGAGGTGATCGCGGATGTCTGCCGCGCCGCCGGTCTTAACCCTGACGAGATTCTCGCGCGCGCCGGCGCACAAGATATAAAGGACCGGCTGCGCGCCAACACCGAAGAGGTGATCGCGCGCGGCGGGTTTGGCTCACCCACCATGTTCGTAAACGGTGACGACATGTATTTCGGCAATGACCGCCTGCCGCTGGTCGAAGCGGCGCTGATGCGCGCGCAGTAATATATGGACGCCACCACCCCGCCTTATGAATTGCCGCCGGAGGGCCCGCAGCCCTTCTTCCGTTCGCCGGCCGCCGTCACGGCGCTGGCGGCGCTGCTTCTGGCGATCCAGGCGGTGCTCTCTTTTGTCGTTCCCGGACGGGCCGACGAAATCCTGTTCGATTACGGTTTCGTGCCGGCGCGTTATTCACCTTCCTTTCCGGAAGCGCATCATCTCGGTGCCGGCTCGTTGTTGGACCGTATCCTTCCCTTCTTTACCTACATGTTCCTGCATGGCGGCTGGACGCATGTGATCGTGAATACGGTTTGGCTGCTGGCTTTCGGCGCGGTGACCGCGCGCCGGTTCGGAACCGTTCGGTTCTTTGCGTTCTTCCTTCTCTGCGGCCTTGCCGGTGCGGTGCTGCATCTGGTGCTCAACTGGAATTCCGTCGCGCCGGTTGTCGGCGCCTCGGCCGCGATTTCCGGCCTGATGGCAGCGGCATTCCGGCTGATCGGCCGCGAAGGGAATGCCTTCAGCGATCCGCAGCCGCTGGCGCCGCTCTTTTCCCAGCGTGTCATGCTGTGGTCCGGCGTCTGGATATTGCTGAACATAGCGGTGGGGGTGACGGGCATGGGCGCGGGCCCCGGAATCCAGCTCATTGCCTGGGAAGCCCATCTGGGCGGCTTTGTGGCCGGGCTGCTGCTGGCGGGGTTATTTGATCCGGTGAACCGCTTGAAGACCGCCGCGTTGTAACCACATCAGACTCGTGGGCAATCCCCACGTTTTGCGGAGGTTATAATGAGCGACAACCCCAACGCCGCCGGCGCCAATCAGGCCCCGCCGCCGCCTCCGCCCGCACACCCGCCATTTCCCGCGGTGCGGCTGGTTTACGCATTCTGCTACGGAATCCTGGCCTATTTCGTCCTGATGATCCTGTTCGGGCTTGGGATCATCCAGTTCGCGCTTCTGGCGATCAACGGACGGGTGAACGAGGAACTGAAGGGCTTCAGCGCGAATCTGGTGCAATATCTGTTCGAGCTTGTGGCTTTCATAGTCTTCGCGCGCGATGAACAACCCTTCCCGATCGGACCTTTCCCCAGACACGCTTAAAAGCGCCACGCCTGAAGGCCACGCAGCGCTTTCGCTTTTCCAGCTTTCGCCCGATCTGATTCACCTCAACCACGGCTCCTATGGCGCCGTGCCCAAAGCCGTGGCCGCCGAGCAGGATCGCTGGCGCGCGCATATCGAAAGCAACGCGACCGGATTCTTCCGGGATGAACTGCCCGGTGAATTGCGCCGGCTCGCAGGCGTTGCGGCGCAGCGCTTCGGCGGCAAGGCGGACGATTGGGTGTTCGTCGAGAACGCGACATCTGCGGTGAACGCGGTGCTGTCGTCTTTCGGCTTGCGCGATGGCGATGAGATCGTCACGACATCGCATGCCTATGGCGCCGTGCTCAAAGCGATGCGGATCTGGGCGCAGCGCTTCGGCGCGCATGTCGCCGTGGCGCCGATTCCGCTCCTTGTGGAAAGCGAAGACGAAATCGTCGCGGCGATCGAGAATGCGTTTTCGCCGCGCACCAGGCTTCTGGTTGTCGATCACATCACCTCGGCAACGGCGATGGTCTTTCCTGTCGCGCAGATTGTTAAAGCGGCGCACGCGCGGGGCATCGCGGTTCTGGTCGACGGCGCACACGCGCCGGGACATGTGCCTCTGAACGTCGAAGCCATCGGCGCGGACTGGTACACCGGCAATGCGCACAAATGGCTGTTTGCGCCGAAAGGTTGCGGGCTCCTCTGGACCGCGCCCGCGCGCCAGGCGCACACGCTTCCCCTCGTCCTCTCGCATGGATCACCGCACGGCTACACGCAGGCTTTCGACTGGATCGGCACGCGTGACGTAACGCCGTGGCTCTGCTTCGAAGCCGCTGCGCGTTTTCACGATGCGCATGGCGGCGAATCGCTTATGGCGCGCAATCGCGTGCTCGCCGCGGATGCTTCCGAGCGCCTTGCTGCAGAATTGGGCATGCGTATTACCGCGCCTGTAGCGATGCGCGGCGCCATGGCATGCCTGACGCAACGACCGTCACCGATTGGAAATGAATCTGCTGCATCTTTCATCACGCATGTTCGCGAATGCTGCGGTGCAATAGTGCCGGCCTATGTGTTCGAAGATGCATTCTGCATCAGGATTTCCGCGCAGATTTATAATGCGATGCCGGACTATGAGACGCTCGCGCAGGCATTTCCTGTTGCGACGCAGCAATGCCTGAAATCATAACATTTGCGAAAGTATCATTGCAGTGCGCAAAAATGGCCCTGTTACGATTGATATTATTCACTAATTCGAGTGTTGCGCCGCAAACACTACAATCTGACAAATCATCATCATCCGCGGTTTTCCTGCATAAATTTTCTTGAAGAAAAATCGCCGCCGGTTTCTCTCTCCGCGCTGCAGCAATTCGTCTGAATCCGCTTCCACAGAAGAAGCCGACAGAAACGCCGCAATGACGCGCCTCGACGGGCGCGTGGAAACGAACAGATTGAGGGAGCCAGTTCATATGTCATTTGTGCGTTCTGTACGGACACGCCGGTCCGCCACCCTTGTCGGCGCCTTGCTTCTATCCACCGCTCTTGCCGCGCCCGCCTTCGCCCAGATCGAAGAAGTCGTCGTGACCGCGCAGAAGAAGAGCGAAAACGCCCAGACCGTTCCGATCGCGATGAGCGCGTTCACGAACCAGGACCTCAAGGATCACCAAATCCAGCAGTTCAAGGACCTCGTGTTCTCGACGCCGAACGTCTCCTACACCAAGGGCAACTTCACCGGCTCGGACTTCCAGATCCGCGGCATCGGCCTGACCGCGGTCGGCAACGACTCCGAATCCGGCGTCGCCGTCCACGAAGACGATGTCTATCTCTCCAACCCGCCGCTCGCCGAAGCCAGCTTCTACGATCTGGACCGGATCGAGGTTCTGCGCGGTCCGCAGTCCACGCTGTATGGACGCGGCGCCACCGGCGGCACGGTGAACGTCATCACCGCCAAGCCGGATGTCGATGAATTCCACGCGAACCTGGAAGGCTCGTACGGCAATTACGACTATCAGGAACTCAAGGGGATGGTGAACATCCCGATCGTCGAGGGCCAGCTCGCCGTGCGCCTCGCCGGTGACTATCTTTCGCGCGACGGCTTCGTGAAGAACGTCGCCAACGGCGACAAGCTCGACGGCCGCGATCAGTACTCCCTGCGCGGTACGCTGCGCTGGACGCCGACCGCGCGCACGACGATCGACATCATCGCGTCCGGTGCGCATGAAGACGACAACCGCATGCGCTCGCAGAAGCAGCTCTGCACCACCGATCCGACCGGCACGCTCGGCTGCTTGCCGGATTCTCTGTCGAACGGCGAAGTGAACCTGAACGCGGCACAGTCGACGATCGCTTCCAGCGTGCAGGGCTTCAACTCGGTCTTCGCGGGCACGCCGCTCGCGGGTCTCGGCAACGCGCTCGGTCTCTACGATTTGTCTGTCGCGCCCACGACACCGGCGCTGTGCACGCAACCAGGCAATCCGTGCAACCCGTCCGATCCGCGCAAGGTCTATTCGGACTTCGATCCGACGTATAAGGCGACCGATGCGTTCTACGCGTTGAACTGGAAGCAGAACGTCACGAGCTGGCTCGATTCCACGCTGGTGCTGGGTTACGACCGCGCCACGACGTACTCCCGCGAGAGCTACAACAACGTCAACGGATTGAACTTCGATCCGACGCGCCTGGCGGTTTCGGAAGGGACCTTCCTGGGCCTGATGAGCGCGCTGGGCGGCCCGGCCTATGCCGCGAACTACGCGCCGTTCTTCTCGCATTCGGGTGAGTTGCCGGTCTCCAATCCGGGCAATCTCGGCCTGATCAGCGGCGACATCGCGAAGTTCACGCCGCAGGCCACCGCGTTCGACCAGTCGAACGGCTATTCCAAGCAGTACTCCGCGGAATGGCGCTTCAACACCAACTTCGAAGGCCCGCTGAACTTCATGCTGGCGGGTTATTATCTGCGCACCACCTCGCAGGGTAACTACTTCGTCGATACGCCGACTCTCGATTATCCGTCGATCATCCTCGGCGGCATCGAAGGCATGTCGTCGCCGGCCGCTGCCGCGCTCTGCGCCGCGTCGGGCTGCATCTACGGCCCCGGCTATTACAACAACAACGGCGACCGCAATAACCTGACGTCGAAGGCCGTCTTCGGCGAAGCGTATTACGACGCGATCCCGGACCTGCTGAAGTTCACCGCGGGTCTGCGCTGGACGGAAGACGAGAAGTATCAGCGCGGCCGCATCGAACTGTTCGACGGTCTGATTCCGATCGGCACCACCGGCAATGCGAACGATGTGATCTCCGGTCTCACCGCACAGGGCGTGGACTTCGACGGTTCGACCCCCGGCGTTCAGCCTTGGCAGGTCAACAACGTGAAGTACAACCGCCTCACCGGCCGCTTCGTCGCCGACTATACGCCGAAGCTGGACTTCACCGATCAGACGTTGATCTACGCGTCGTATTCGCGCGGCTATAAGGCGGGCGGATTCAATCCGGGTGTCGCGCCGGGCCTCGGCGTTCCGGAGAGCTACAAGCCGGAATCGATCAACGCGTTCGAACTCGGCACCAAGAACCTGCTGCTCAACGGCACGCTGCAGGCCAATGGCGACGTCTGGTACTACGACTACAAGGGTCTTCAGGTTTCTACGATCCAGAACAACACGTCGGTCAACCAGAACATCAACGCGAAACTGTGGGGCGTGGAAGGCGAACTCTTCTGGGCGCCGGATACGCACTGGCAGTTCAATCTCTCCTTCGGCACGACGCATTCCAGCATCGGCAACAGCGAACTGGTCGATCTGCGCAATCCGACCGCAGGCCGCAGCGACGTCGTTCTCATCAAGGACAGCACGCTGGCTGCGACCTCCGGCCAGAATTGCGTGCTCTACATGACGGGCGGCCAGACGGTTTCGCCGGCGGACAATCCGGCGTTCCAGGCAGCGGCGGCGGGTCTCGGCGCAGGCGGAATCTTCTTCGCTCCGCCGGGCGGCAGCCATGCGCTGGCCGCACATGGCGTCGCCAACACCAACTACGGCAGCTGCAACTCCACGCTGGATCCGCTCCTGTCGGCCTTCGGCTACTCGCGCACCGATCCTACGGGCAAGGGCGATGCCGGCGGTGCTTACGTGAACCTGAAAGGCAACGAACTGCAGAACACGCCGGACTTCACCGTCAGCGTGGGCGCCCAGTACACATTCGAGCTGGACGGCGGTTACACGCTGGTCCCGCGCGCGGATTACTACTGGCAGACGCACATGTTCGGCCGCATCTTCAACGACGACGCGGACCGCATCAAAGCCTGGGGCGTGGGCAATGCCCAGATCACGCTGAATGCGCCGGACAACCTCTGGTACGCGTCGCTGTGGGTGAAGAACGTCTTCGACAGCAACAACGTCACCGGCGAATACCTCGCCAGCGCGACGTCGGCGCTTTCCACCAACATGTTCCTTGGAGATCCGCGCACGTTCGGCATCACGGCGGGCATTCACTACTAGGATTTCCCACTAGAGAATCGGGGCACCGGTCCGCCGGTGCCCCTTTTCCGGGCAACCTGGTCTGGGCTGTTTAGAAAGACCGGTATTTTGGCATTCGGGCCGATACCGGGTGAAATTGTGTGGCATTCCGGGCACAAGTCCGGGATCAAATGGCATTGGAAAAAGCGGTCTCCCGACAATCATCTTGCGGGGGCAATTTGTCTCATCCAGACTTTCCCCTGAAAAAATAGCCATGTTCCCTTCCCAACCGGGGAGGGGAGATAGCGTGACATCCCGCCATAAAGGCTGGATGCAATGGGGAGCCCTGGAAATGCTTGCTACGCGTTCTGCGCGGACCGGTCGGTCTGTAACACTCATCAGCGCATTGTTGCTTTCGTCCGCGATTGCGGCGCCGGCCTTCGCGCAAATCGAAGAAGTCGTCGTCACGGCCCAGAAGAAATCGGAAGACATTCAGTCCGTTCCGATCGCGGTGTCCGCGTTCACTTCGGCCGATATGGCGGCCCACCAGATCGAAGGCTTCAAAGACCTTCAGTTCTCCGTTCCGAACGTGACGTTCACGCACGGCAATTTCGGTCCCTCCAACTTCCAGATTCGCGGTATCGGTTCGGCTGCCGTCGCCACATCCGGTGACGCCGGCGTGTCGGTCAACGAAGACGACGTCTATCTGTCCTCCCCGCCGCTGACGAGCGCGACCTATTACGACACCGAGCGCGTCGAAGTTCTGCGTGGCCCGCAGAGCACGCTGTATGGCCGTAACGCCACCGGCGGCGCGATCAACGTCATCACCGCGAAGCCGGACCTCGATGCCTTCCACGCCGACATCGAAGCGACGTACGGCAATTACAATTTCGAAGAACTGCGCGCGATGGTGAACCTGCCCCTCGATCCGGGAAAACTCGCGTTCCGCTTCGCGGGTTATTGGGAAAACCGCGACGGCACGATCAACAACATCTATCCGTCGCTGCATCCGGGTTCCGGAATCGATAACAAGGTCGACAGCCGCAACGACTATTCGGTGCGCGGCGCGCTGCGTTGGGCGCCGACCGATCGCACGACCGTCGATCTGATGCTGCAGGCCGGTCACGAAGACGACAGCCGTATCCGTGCGCAGGCCACACGTTGCCACACCGATCCGTCGGGTGTGCTGGGTTGCTTGCCGGACAGCCTCGCGGCCGAACCCGCGAACGCCAATGCCGGCCTGAGCCGCACCTTCGGTTCGGAAATCGGTCCGTTGGCCGGAACGCCGTTCCAGATCTACAACATCACCGGGGCGACCGCCGATCCGACGATCACCAACCCCACAGAGCAGTTCATTCCGAACGATCTGCGCAAGATCAACGAAGACTTCAATCCGACCAGCCGCGGCCGCGACCTGTTCGCCAAGCTGAACTGGAAGCAGACGGTCACCCCGTGGCTCGATGCCAACCTGTTGCTCGGCTACGACAACCAGGGCGGCCTCAGCCAGCAGGCGTATACGACGAACCCCGGCTCCGACTACGCCGACTTCGCGCCGACGCCGCTGCAGGCCGGCACCTGCTTCTTCGCAGGCCTCTCGGGTTGCACAAGCCGCGTCGCAGCGGCCGAGCAGATCTTCTCGCTCGTCGGTCCGATCAACTACGCGAACTACTTCGCCGGCCACATCGGCACGCTGCCGCTGTCTTCGGTGAAGAACAACGGCACGGTCGGCAACTCGATCGCGCGCTATGTCGATCACGACTCCGCGTATGACCAGATCTCCGGTCAGAACAAGGAGTGGACGGCCGAGCTTCGCTTCGCGTCGAACTTCTCCGGTCCGTTCAACTTCCTGATCGCCGGCTATCACCTGTACTACCGCGACTACAACGTTCAGTACTTCGTGAACAACAGCGGCGCCTTCGACTTCCCGGGCATCGTTCTTGGTCCGCTGCTGGGCGCCGACGGCACGGTGTTGTCGCCGACGCAGTTCAACAGCTTCAACAAGAACTATCTGCTGAAGTCGAACGCGATCTTCGGCGAGCTCTATTACGACGTCACCGACGACTTCAAGCTGACGGGCGGTCTGCGTTACACGAACGACCAGAAGCACTTCGAATCGAAGTCGATTGCGCTCGAGACCCTGCAGCCCATCGGCTCGACGACGCCGCCGGCGGACAATCCAAACTGTGCGGCACCGGGCGCTGTCTGCGATGCGCAGGGCTTCCTGCAGCAGGACCACACCTACAATGCGTGGACCGGCCACGCGGTGGCGACGTGGACGCCGAAGACCACCTGGTCCGACCAGACCACGGTCTATGCGTCGTACTCGCGCGGTTATCGTTCGGGCGGTTTCAACCCGCCGGCGAGCGTGCCGGGTCTCTTCCCGACCGCGTTCGCGCCTGAAAAGGTCAATGCCTACGAAGTCGGCACGAAGAACACCTTCGAAACCGGCCTCGGCGCTTTGCAGGCCAATGTGACGGGCTGGTACTACGACTATAAGGGCTACCAGGTCTCGCAGATCATCAACCGTCAGTCTGTGAACGGAAACATCAACTCCACGCTGTATGGCGCGGAAGGCGAGTTCTTCTGGGCACCGACCGAAGATCTGCAGTTCAACATGAACGTCGGCTACACGCATTCCTCGATCGGCAATACCGCTCAGCTGGATACGCGCAGCCCGACGCTCGGCACGCATGGCTGGACGCTGCTGAAGGACTCGAACGGCGCGAACTGCGCCCTTCAGACTCCGGGCGGCGGTGCGGCGTCGACGCCGGCGACTTCCCCGATCCCGGGCCTCATCGTTGCGCCGCAAGCGCAGCCGGGTGCCTCGGTTGCGGAATATGCCGGCTACCTCAACAGCAACGCGGGCGTTCCGTTCGGCCTTCCGGCCGGCGCGGTCACCTGCGGCACGCTGCAAGCCGTTCTCGATGCGGTTGGCGCCGGTGCGGGTGGTGCGGGTTACGTCGCTTCGGGTGGCGTGCTCGACAACCTGAAGGGCAACCAGATGCCCAATACGCCGAAGTGGACCCTCAGCCTGGGCGTGCAGTACACGTTCCACCTGGGCGGCGACTACACCCTCGTTCCGCGCTTCGACTACTACTGGAACGACAAGGCGTTCGGCACGATCTACAACGATCCGGCAGACCGCATGAAGGCGTATGACGTCATGAATGCGCAAATCCAGTTGAACGCACCGGACAATTTCTGGTACGCGCGCGCCTGGGTGCAGAACATTCAGAACAAGACGAACGTGACCGGCATGTATGTGACCGATCCGTCGTCGGCGCTGTTCACCAACCTCTTCGTGGGCGATCCGCGCACTTACGGCCTGACTTTGGGCGTCCACTTCTAAGCGAAGCGGACCAAAACAGATCGAGGGCGCCGGGCAACCGGCGCCCTTTTTCTTTGTCCGCTCGCGTGACGGTGTTCCTTGCGCGACATCGCGGCCATTGGGCCGCGGCGTCTTGCAGTGCGAAACTGGCGCTCCAGGAGCGCAACGGAAGGATCGAAACATGGAAATCCGCAATGTCGGAAAATCGGGCCTGCGCGTCTCGGCGGTGGGCCTTGGCTGCAACAATTTCGGCCGGGCTCTCGATATCGAGGCCGCGCGCAAGGTGGTCCACAAGGCGCTCGACTTGGGCATCACGCTGTTCGACACCGCGGACATCTATGGTGACCGCGGCGGCTCGGAAGAGCAGTTGGGCGAACTCCTCGGCCCGCGGCGCAAGGATATCGTTCTGGCCACCAAGTTCGGCATGCCGATGAGCGACACGAAAGTCGGCGCTTCGCGGCGCTACATCATGGACGCGGTGGAAGACAGCCTGCGCCGCCTCAAGACGGACTGGATCGATCTTTATCAGCTGCACCAGCCCGATCCGCACACGCCGATCGAAGAAACCCTGCGCGCGCTCGACGATCTCATCCACGCCGGCAAGGTGCGTTACATCGGCTGCTCCAACCTGAAGGCCTGGCAAGTCGTCGACGCGCATTGGACCGCTGAGACGAAAGGGCTGAACGCCTTCGTCTCTGCGCAGGACGAATACAGCCTTGTTGTGCGCGACATCGAAGCCGAACTCATTCCGGCACTGGAAGACAAGGGTATGGGCCTTTTGCCCTATTTCCCGCTCGCCAGTGGATTGCTCACCGGAAAATACAAACATGGCGCAGACACGCCCAAAGGCACGCGCATGGCCGCGATCAAGCGCCTCGCCGACCGCTTCATGACCGAGGAGAACTGGAAGATCGTCGATGCATTGCAGTCCTTCTGCGATGCGCGCGGTCACACCATGCTCGAGCTTGCCTTCAGCTGGCTGCTGTCGCGCCCGACGCTCTCCAGCGTCATCGCCGGCGCAACGAAGCCCGAACAGCTCGAAGCAAACGTGAAAGCGGCGGAATGGAAGTTGTCGGCGGACGATCTGGCGGAAGTCGATCGCATCACGAAACGCTAATCCCGGTTTCGTCATGGCCGGGACAAGCCCGGCCATGACGAGATTGGATTGTTAGAAACAGTAACTCGCTTCTTCCGTATTCTTCTTACTCGGCAGGACTTGGCGCGTGTTTGTGGCCGCGGCCGCCCTTGCGGCTGAACCGCTCGCCCAGGTGATCCAGGTAGGTATAGATCACCGGCGTGATGTAGAGCGTCAGAAGCTGCGACAGCATCAAGCCGCCCACCACCGCTAGGCCCAGCGGCTGGCGCGTTTCGCCGCCGGCGCCGAAGCCGATGGCGATGGGCAGCGTACCCATCAGGGCCGCCATGGTGGTCATCATGATCGGGCGGAAGCGGATGACGGCGGCCTCGAAGATCGCTGTTTCCGCCGGCACGTTCTCGCCACGCTCCCGCGCCAGCGCGAAGTCGATCATCATGATCGCGTTCTTCTTCACGATGCCGATCAGCATGATCATGCCGACGAAGGCATAGAGGCTGAGGGGCACGCCGAAGATGAAGAGCGTAATGAGCGCGCCCACCGCCGCAGACGGAAGCCCGGACAGGATGGTCAGCGGGTGGATGAAACTCTCATAGAGAATGCCCAGCACGATATAGACAACGACCAACGCCGCCAGCAGCAGGATGCCGGAGCCGCGCGTGGATTGCTGGAACGCCTGCGCGGAGCCCTGGAACGACGTCTGGATCGTGTCGGGCAATCCAATCTTGTTCTGCGCCCGCTCGATGGTGCGAACCGCATCGCTCAATGCGTAACCCGCGCCGAGATCGAAAGAGATCGTGACGGACGGAAGCTGGCCCTGGTGATTGATGCTGAGCGGCATGGTGCCGGCGCTGATCTTGGTCACCGATGTCAGCGGCACCAGCGTGCCGTCCTGCGCCGTCACATATAGCCGCGAAAGGTCGTTGGGGCCGGTTTGATATTTGTCCTGCACCTCCAGGATCACCTGATAGGTGTCCGAAGACGCGTAGATCTGCGAGATCTCGGATCCGCCGAAGGCCGCACCCAGCGCTGTCTCGATGGCGGCAGGCGTGACGCCCAATGCGCCCGCGCGGTCGCGATCGATGGTCACGTTCACCGCCGGCGTCGAAAGCTGCAGGTCGCTCGTCACATCCACGAAGCCCGGCGCGGTTGACAGCGCGTTCATCAGCCGGTTCGACCAGTCCTGCAGCTCGTCCATGTCGAGGTCCTGCAGCGTGTACTGGTATTGCGATTTCGAAAGCCGCCCGCCCATGCGGATCGCCGGCGGCACCTGCATATAGATGTTGATGCCCGGTATCCGTGAGAGTTTGGGGCGCAGCTCGCGCACCACTTCATCGGCCGACAGGTGATGGCAGAACACGAGCAGCCAACAACTGCTTTTCCGCTCGTCGATGGGCTTCAGGCTGCCGAAGATACGCCCGCTGTTGACAGCCGAACTGGCGCCGCCCGAGCCGACCGACGACATGAACCCGCCCACGTTCGGGTCTTGCGCGACGATCGCCGCGGCCTGCTGCTGGTAACGCACCATCTGGTTGAACGAGGTGCCGTTGGCCGCTTCGGTGAGCCCGAAGATCTGGCCGGTATCGCTGGACGGCAGGAAGTCCTGCTGCATGATCATGAACATGCCCACGGTCGCCAGGATGCTGGCGAAGAAGACGCCCAGGATCGCGCGCCGGTGATCCAGGCTCCAGCGCAGCGTGCGCTCGTAGTGGTCCTGGATGCGGTTGAAGGTGTTCTCGCTCCACTCGTAGAAGCGATTGTGTTTCTTGTGGTGCTCCGATTGCAGCAGCCGCGCGCACAGCATCGGCGTCAGCGTCACCGAAACGATGCCGGAGAACACGATGGCCAGCACGATGGTGACGGCGAACTCATGCAGCAGACGCCCCATGATGCCGCCCATGAACACCAGCGGAATGAACACGGCCGCCAATGACATCGTCATCGACAGAATGGTGAAGCCGATTTCCTTGGAGCCTTTGAGCGCCGCGTCGAACGGTTTTTCGCCTTCCTCGACGTGGCGCACGATGTTCTCGAGCATGACGATGGCGTCGTCGACGACGAACCCGACCGACAGGGTGAGCGCCATCAGCGAAAGATTGTCGAGGCTGTAGCCCAGGAACGACATGCCCGCGAAAGTGCCGATCACCGCGATGGGCAGCGCCAGCGACGGGATGATCGTGGCCGTCAGCGTCCGCAGGAACACGAAGATCACGGCCACCACCAGGATGGCGGCGATGACCAGCGTCTCTTCGACGTCGTTCACCGAATCGCGGATCGACTGGCTGCGATCGTAGAGCACGTTCAGCGACAGCGTCGCCGGAAGCTGCTCCATGAAATGCGGCAGGATGCTCTTGATCTCGTCCACAACCTGAATGGTGTTCGAGCCGGGCTGGCGCTGGATCGCCAGCACGATGGCGCGCTTGCCGTCGAACCAGCTTGCGGTGAACTTGTTCTCGACTCCGTCGACTGTCTTGGCGACGTCCTCGACGCGCACCGGTGCGCCGTTCTTGTAGGCGATGATCTGCTGGTCGAACGCGGCAGCGTTCTGCAGCTGGCCGCTGGAATGCACGGTGACGGACTGACGATTGCCGTTCAGCTGGCCCGTCGGGATGTTCGGGTTGGCGGCATTGGCGATGTTGGCGACCTGGTCGATGCCGATGCCGCGCGCGGCCAGCGCCACCGGATCGGCCTGGATGCGCACCGCGAATTTCTGCGAGCCATAGACATTGACCTGCGCCACGCCGTTCAGCGTGGAGATCTGCCGCGCCAGCAGCGTCTCGGCATATTTGTCCACTTCCTGCAGCGGCAGGGTGGCCGAGCCCATCGCCAAATACATGATCGGCGAATCCGACGGGTTCACTTTGCGCATCGTCGGCGGCGTCGGCATGTTCTGCGGAAGCTGATGGCCCGCGGCGGAGATCGCCGATTGCACGTCCTGCGCCGCGCCGTCGATATTGCGGTCCAGGTCGAACTGGATGGTGATCTGCGTCGAGCCCTGCGTGCTCGACGAGCTCATCGAGCTGATGCCGGCAATCGTCGAAAACTGGTTCTCGAGCGGCGTGGCGACGCCGGAAGCCATCGTCTCCGGATCGGCGCCGGGCAGCGAGGCCGACACGACGATCGTCGGAAAATCCACCGACGGAAGTTCGCTGACGGGCAGCGAGGAGTATCCGAACAGGCCGAAGATCACCAAGCCCGCCATCAGCAGGATGGTCATCACCGGGCGGCGGATGAAGGCGGCGGAGATATTCATTTTCCGGCGGCGGCGTTTTTGCCGTGCGCACCTTTACCCGCGATCGTCACCGGCTTGCCCGGAATGACGCGCAGCTGCCCATCGGTCACGACCTTCTGCCCGACCCTGAGCTTGCCCTGCACCGCCGCCGTCTTGCCGTTGTCGAAGAGCACGGCTACCGGCACGAGCACGGCATTGCCTTTCTCGATCGCATAGACATAGCGGCCGTCGGGACCGACATTCACGCTATCGTGCGGCACGACAATGGCGTTCTTGAACTGGTTGAGCGCCACCGAAACGTCCACCACCTGTCCCGGCACCAGCTTGTCGTCGCTGTTGGGGAAGGTCGCGCGCAATTCGATGGTGCCTGTGTTGGCGCTCACCGCATTGCCGACGAAATCCACTTTCGCGCGCTCATGGGTCTGCTCGGCATTGTGCGCCTGCACGTCGGCGGTCAGGTCGCCGGCGGCCATGCGCTGCTGGATTTGCGGCAGATCCGATTGCGGCAGGAAGAACGAAACCTTCACCGGATGAATCTGCGTGATCGTCACCAGCGGATTGGTGTCGTTCGCTTTGATGAGATTGCCCGGCTGGATGAGGATCGGTCCGGTCTTGCCGTCCACCGGCGAAGTGATGACCGACCATTGCAGATTAAGCGCGGCGGTATCGACCATCGCCTTGTCGGCCGCAACCGTCGCGGTCAGCGCTTTGGCCTGCGCCACGAACTGATCGCGCTGCGAGGACGACGCCGCGCCCATTCCTGCGAGAATCGAATAGCGCTTGGCATCGTTGTTCGCGCTCGCCAGCGACGCCTGATCGCGCGCCATGGTCGCTTTCGCCTGCGCCAGCGCGGCCTGGAACGGCCGGGGATCGAGACGGAACAGAATATCGCCTGCTTTCACCATCTGGCCTTCGGTGAACGCGGCGGAATCGAGCTGCCCGTCCACGCGCGCGGTCACGTTCACGGTCGCGTTGGCGACGATGGTGCCGATGGTTTGCTCATACGCCGTCACATTGCTTTGCGTGACAGTGCCGACGCGCACGGGCGGCGGCGGCTTCACATGCTCTGCCGGCGCGTTGAGGGCATCGACGAAATACCAGATGGCTGCGAGAGCCACGATGCCCGCGATGGCGAAGATCAGCCGCGTGCGCGGATTGGCTTGGCGGACGGTCTCTGGAAAACCTTTCAGCGCTGCCGGTGCGGCCTCAAGAGAATCGGGCATTCTGATATTCATCGTGATCCAAATCCGCTGCGGGTTCGCTTCTTCTTGCTGCCCGCCAGTACCGAGGCACGCCGCGTCCTTTCGCTTCGCGCAGGTCCATCAACAACGCCGGAAACCCGCGTCAGGGTCATGGCAATACGCGGCGAAACGCCCCCGTTCCATGCCAAAATAGTCACTTTCTGTCTGCTTTTGGTGAAACGGAGTTTAGGACCGTTGCCGGACCGTCCCATGCTGATGGTAAATAGGCCCGGGGAAGGCCTCCGCCGGGGCCAGGCGTGGGGGCTTTCATGTTCTGGAATCGCAAGAAAAAGCTTGCCGTTGCAATGACTTGCGCGGACTGGCGCCTGCATCAACGGGTGGTGGATTTCAACGCCCGGATCGGCCGGGCGACCGGAACCGGCGAGGTCGATCTGGTGGCCCTGCCAGGGCCGGACGGGCTGCTGAAACCGGAACGTGCCGGGGAATGGGAAGCCGCCAAGGGGCAGGTGAAGCTTCTCGCCGATGCGCATCACGCCGCGGCTATCGCGGTCGTCGCCCATCAGCGCTGCGCTGGCCATCCGGTCTCCGATGGTGAGCACGACCATGACGTCCAGTCCGTCGCCAAAGCGCTCAAGGAATCCCTGGGTTTTTTGGGGCCTGTCTACGCGCTCGTGGCCACATATAAGAATGACCGCAACTGGGGCCTCAAAGAGGTCGGCCGCTTCTAGAAAGCTTGGTTTGCGGTTGCGAAGGGGGCCGTCTATAAGCCGCGCGCTTCCCCCAACGCGCCGGATTCCATGGATATTCGTAACATCGCCATTATCGCTCACGTCGACCACGGCAAAACCACGCTGGTCGATCAGCTGCTGAAGCAGTCCGGCTCGGTCCGCGACAACCAGCACATGGACGAGCGCGCGATGGACTCCAACGATCTGGAGCGCGAGCGCGGCATCACCATTCTGGCCAAATGTACCTCGGTCGAGTGGGAAGGTCATCGCATCAACATCGTCGACACGCCGGGCCACGCCGATTTCGGCGGCGAGGTGGAACGCATTTTGTCGATGGTGGATGGCGTCGTGCTGCTGGTCGATGCGGCGGAATCGGTCATGCCGCAGACCAAGTTCGTGCTCTCCAAGGCGTTGAAGCTGGGCCTCAAGCCGATCGTCGTCATCAACAAGATCGACCGCCAGGACGCGCAGCCGGATGAGACGCTGGAAAGCATCTACGACCTCTTTCTCGCGCTCGAGGCGAACGACTACCAACTCGATTTCCACGTTCTGTACGCGTCCGGCCGCAATGGCTGGGCGGTTGCCGATCTGAAGGATGATCGCAAGGACTTGTCGCCGCTCTTTGCCCGAATTGTCGCAGACATTCCCACGCCGAAGGCCGCGGAGAAGGCGGGCGACGAGTTCCCGTTCACCATGCTGGTGACGACGTTGGAAGCCGATCCCTATCTGGGCCGCATTCTCACCGGCCGCGTCGAAACCGGCGCCATCACCACCAACCGCGTGATCAAGGCGCTCTCCGCCGACGGAAAGGAAATCGAACGCACCCGCGTGACCAAGCTTCTCGCGTTCCGCGGATTGGCGCGCGTGCCGGTTGCACGCGTGGAGGCGGGCGATCTCGTCGCCATCGCGGGCCTTCCCGCCGCGACCGTTGCCGACACGCTCTGCGATGTGCAGGTGGAACAGCCGATCAAGGCGATCCCCATCGATCCGCCGACTTTGGCGATCACGCTGGCGGTGAATGACAGCCCCTATGCGGGCCGCGAAGGCGACAAGGTGCAAAGCCGCGTCATCCGCGAACGCCTGCTGCGCGAAGCCGAAGGCAATGTCGCCATCAAGGTGAAGGAAACCGGCGAAGGCGCCTATGAAGTCTCGGGCCGCGGCGAACTGCAGCTTGGCGTTCTCATCGAAACGATGCGCCGCGAAGGCTTCGAGCTTTCGATCTCGCGTCCGCGCGTGATCTTCCAGACCGGCGACAAGGGCGAGCGCCTGGAGCCGATCGAAGAAGTCACCATCGACGTGGACGATCCCTACGCCGGCACCGTCATCGAAAAGATCTCGCTGCGCAAAGGCGAACTACAGGACATGCGCCCGACCGGCGCAGGCAAGACGCGTTTGGTGTTCTTTGCGCCGTCGCGCGGCCTCATCGGCTATCACGGCGAATTCCTCACCGACACGCGCGGCACCGGCGTCATCAACCGCATGTTCCATTCCTATGAGCCGTACAAGGGCGCGGTCGAAGGCCGTCGTAATGGCGTGTTGATTTCGACCGGCGACGGCGAAGCGGTGGCGTATGCGCTGTGGTATTTGGAAGAGCGCGGCAAGCTCTTCGTCGTGCCCGGCACGAAGATCTATCAGGGCATGATCGTGGGCGAGCATTCGCGCGACAATGATCTGGACGTCAATCCGCTCCGCGCCAAGCAGCTCACCAACATCCGCACAACGTCGAAAGACGAAGCGGTCCGCCTGACGCCGATCACGCCGATGACGTTGGAACAGGCCATCGCCTACATCGAAGACGACGAGCTGGTCGAAGTGACGCCGCAGTCCATCCGCCTGCGCAAGCGGTCGCTGCTCCCGCACGAACGCAAGCGCGCAAAGGCGGAAGCGGAGTAACGGTCGGCACAGATCGTTAAACTCAACTTGTCATCCCGGCCAAGCGATGCGGAAGCATCGCGCTGAGCCAGGACCCATCGCGCACGCGGCACAATGGGTCCCGGGTCTCGCTGCGCTCGCCCGGGATGACAATTGGAGTTACGTCTTCTTCAATCCCAGCCGGCCCGCGATGAGGTTGTCCATCGCGCGCTTGGGCATCACACCGGTCATGAATTGCTCCACGGCGTTGGGCGCCACGGTATAGCGCACCATCGGGTTTTTGATCGTCAGCGCCTTCCACACCGTCTCGCCGATCTTCTCCGGCGGCAGGCCTTTGCGGCCCAGGTCGATCATGAACTTCTTGATCGTCGCCATCGCCGCCGCATAAGGCGTGTTGTCGTAGCGCGTCGTGTCGATCTGATCGGCCTTGTCCCAGATCGGCGTCGCCACCGCGCCGGGCGCCACCACGATCACGTCGATTCCGAACAGCATCAATTCGCGGCGCAGCGATTCCGAAAACCCTTCGAACCCGAACTTGGACGCGTTGTACGGTCCCATGAACGGATTGGCGTTGCGCCCGCCGACGGACGTGATGTTCACGATGCGGCCTTTGTCGCCCGTGCGCGACGGATCGGCACCGAGCAAAGGCGCGAAGGCTTGCGTCACGATCAACTGTCCGGTCAGATTCACTTCGAGCTGCTGGCGGAATTCTTCCACGTCGAGATAGAGCAGGGGTCCGGCCACCGCGATGCCGGCATTGTTCACGAGGCCCGCCAGCGTTTCGTTGCCGAGCGCGGAGGAAACCTGATCGGCGGCGCGTTTCACGGCCGCCGCATCCGTCACGTCGAAGAGAAGCGGCGTGAAGTTCGCGCCGAATTCGGTTTTCAGCCTGTCCGCATCGGGCTGCTTGCGGACGCTGCCGAACACGCGAAATCCGTGCCCGATGAGAACTTTCGTGCAACCCCAGCCGATGCCGGTCGAGGAACCGGTGACGACGACACTTTTCATTTTGCGCCCCTTCCAATAATCCTGCATCCGACTATAGCGGAAAGGAGCCGGCATGGATCGCGACACCATCGCATTCGCCCACAGTCTCGCCGATGCGGCGGCAGCTGTGATCCGCCCCTATTTCCGCCAGCGCATCCAGGTCATCGACAAGGGGGCGACGGGCCCCAGGCCCATCTTCGATCCGGTCACCGAAGCGGACCGCGGCGCCGAAACCGCGATGCGCAAGCTCATCAAGGCCGAACGCCCGAACGACGGCATATTGGGCGAAGAGCATGGGCATGAGGAAAGCCGAAGCGGCCTCACCTGGATTCTCGATCCCATCGACGGCACGCGCGCCTTCATCACCGGCCGTCACACCTGGGGCACGCTGATCGCGCTGCATGACGGCACGCGGCCCACACTCGGCATCATCGACCAGCCGATCCTGCGCGAGCGCTTCATCGGCCATAGCGGCAAGAGCGAGTTGATCACAGCCGACGGGCGCGAGCCCTTGCGCGTGCGAGCCTGCTCGTCGCTGGCCCAAGCGGTGGTGTCGACGACGCATCCCTGGGGGTATTTCGATCGTGCGCAGCGGGAGGCGTTCGAAACGGTTTGCGCGGAGTCGCGCATGAGCTATTTCGGTGGCGACTGCTACGCCTATGCGCTGCTCGCGATGGGCTTCATCGATGTCATTGTCGAGGGCCGGCTCGCGCCGTGGGATGTCGCGGCACTCGTGCCGATCATCGAGGGCGCGGGCGGCATGGTGACCGATTGGGATGGCAAGCCTTTTTCCAATGGCGGCAGCGTGATCGCGGCGGGCGACAAGCGGACCCACGCCGAGGCCGTGGCAATCCTCAAGGGCAAAGGTTGATCTGACGCTCAAGCGAGTGTGAACGCGACGCGGCGGAAGCCGTGGCAATCTCGCGCCGTCGAAACGGGGACGGCACATGCACACCACAAAAACGGCCATTCAGGCTGCCATCGTCGGCGGCCTTCTCGCAGGCGCGATAGACATCGTCGTGGCTTGCGTGATTTTCCACGCGCCGCCGGAGCCGGTGCTCAAATCCATCGCCGCCGGATGGGTCGGCCGCACGGCGGCGCACAATGGCGGCATGGACATGGTCGTGCTCGGCGCCGTCACGCAGGAGTTCATCTCGATCGTCGCGGCGGGAATTTACGCATTCGCATCCATGCGCCTGCCCATCCTCATCCGCCAATGGCTCATCATGGGCATCCTGTTCGGCGGCGCCTGCGATCTTTTCCTGATGCACATCGTGGGCCCGCTCGCAGGGCTGCACATGCAGACGGTGGGCACCTATGGCTGGTGGGCCAATCTCATCGCGAACATGCTGACCTACGGCCCGCCGATCGCCTTCGTGAACCAGTGGTTCACCAAAAGGTGACTTGGCTCTGCTGCATACGATAAGGTTGTCTCTCGGGTTGGGGAGACATCATGTTCAAAGCACTATCAGATAGCGCCAATCTGAGTGCGCGCGCACTGAATGTTGGCATCTTTTCGCTAGTAACCGCGCTGATCCTGTCAATGATCGACGGATACCTTCACGGGCTGGCACGGTTTGATTGGGCAACACAGCCCACAATCTCTCCAGCAACATTAGGGATGCTTACGGCGTTCATCTTCGATGTTCGCAACCTGGCCGAAAACATCATATGGGCCGCGGCAGTGGTTTTTATTGGGGCAAAGTTTTTAGAAAATCGCACCACGATCTCGGTAGGCTTCGACAAATTGGACGCATCGAAGGTCAGTTTTCGCGGGCCGGATGACACTAACACGGTGTGGGTGGGTCATCGTTACGGCAGCAAGTTGGAAGCGGAAACTGTGGCCATGGCGATAGAAAATCGCTTGAAGGAATCGTCTTAAACGAACTTTCCCACGAACGCATCGAACGCGCTCCAGAAGCGGGCGCGGATGGGATCGCTTTCCATCAGGATTTCGTGCTCGGCTTCGGGCATGTCGAACAATTCGCCGTTGGGCAGGCGCTTCACAAATTCCAATTCCGCCGTGACATCCACGATGCGGTCCTTGCCCGCGGCGCATAAAAGCACAGGCGTCGATATCGCTTCGGCATAACCCGGCGCCATCACGGTCGCCATGCTGCGATAGGCTTGCTCCAGCCAGCCCCATGTCGGCCCCGCGAGCCGCAGATCCGGATGCGCGCGCAGGAAATCCTGCGTGCGCTGGAAGCGGGCGCGGTCTGTGGTGACGAGTTGCGTGTCGAAGGTGACCTTGTGCGGATCGCGCTGGTCCATGCCCCACACCCAGTCGTTGCCCGCACCGATCTGGTATTCGACCCAGCACGCGATGCGCGCCAGCATTGGCGGATAGCCGCGCGTGAGCGCGCGCAGCATCGGCGCGGAGAGCACAGCGCATTTGAACGCATTCGGCCGGTCATGCATCGCGCGGAGCGCGATGTGCCCGCCCATGGAGTGCGCGAGGATCACCGGCGGCTGCTCCGTCAGTGGCCTCACTACTTCGTCCATGAACAGCCACAGCGCGGAATCATATTCGGCGAAATTGCCGACATGCGCTTTCAGGGGATCGGCGAGGAAGCGATAGCTGCCGCCTTGTCCGGGCCAGTCGAAGGTCGCCACGGTGAACCCGCGGCCCTGCAATTCGCCGATCACCTCTAGATATTTCTCGATGAACTCGGTCTGCCCGTGCAGCAGCACGCAAACGCCGCGCCCGGGGATTCCGGACGCGGCGTCGAAGATTTGCGTGCGAAGGCGTTTGCCGTCGCGCGTAGTGATGAAGCGCGGTTGCGTCAACCGCGCGCCTTGGCGAGGATCGGACCCAGCTTCATGGCAAGGCCCATGTCGCCGGCGACGCGCAGTTTGCCCTGCATGAATGCGGACGTGCCGTCGAGCTCACCCTTGACCATCTTCTCGAAGTCCGAGAGCGCGACCGAGATCGTGCAGTCTGCGGACTTGCCTTCGCCGTCCGTCACCGTGTTCGGCGTGGACTTGCCGTCGATCAAAACGCTGCCGGGTTCGCCGAAATCGAACTTGAGCGTGCCGCCGAGGCCGGAGTTGTCGCCGATCGCGGGGCCCATCTGCGCGATGATCTGCTTGACCTGTTCCGAAGCCATGAGTCTGTCCTTCCCTTAAACCTTTGAATCCAGTTCCCACCGCCAGCGTTGTGGTCCCGGATTTCGGGTATCCAGCCGAGGCGCGAAGGCAGATATGAGCATTTGTCATTAACCGGCACAACTCCCGGAAGTGGCAGATTTTGACCGGGTTTGCAGGGCATTGGCGGGCGCGATTTCGCAGCCTAAGCTGCTTTCGGGGAGCTAGTGATTGGGTGATCGATGGGACGCTCGGAACGTGCGGCCGTCCTCCAATTCCTGCAAGCAAACGCTGCGGACGAAAACATCGATATCGCGGGCAGCCGCGCGCGCATGGATGCGCTCGCCAATTATTTTCCCGTGCCTGATGGCACGGAAGTCGAGCCCGGCAAGGTCGGCGGCATCAGCGGTGAATGGGTGCGCGCCAAACGCGCACGTCGCGATGCGGTTCTTCTTTATCTGCACGGCGGCGGCTATGCGCTGGGCTCGTCGAAATCCCATCGCCATATCGTGGCTGCCATCGGCGAAGCGAGCGGGCTTTCGGTGTTCTCCGCCGATTATCGTCTGGCGCCGGAACATCCGTTTCCCGCTGCGGTGGATGACGGCGTTGCGGCCTACAAAGGTCTTCTCGATTCCGGCATCGCGGCGAGCAAGCTGTCGATTGCAGGCGACAGCGCCGGCGGCGGATTGACGATCGCCACATTGCTGGCTTTGCGCGACAAGGGCTTGCCCCTGCCGGCCTGCGCGATCGCGATCTCGCCATGGGCCGATCTTTCCCAGGGCGGCGAAGCCTATCGCGCCCGCGCCAAGCGCGATCCGATGATCACGAAAGACGGTCTCGATGCGATGGCGCTTGCCTATCTCGGCAAGGCGAACGCCAAAGCGCCGCTGGCTTCTCCCGCCTTCGCCGACTTCAAAGGCCTGCCGCCGCTGCTGATACAAGTGGGCAGCGAAGAGGCGCTGCACAGCGACGCCGAAGCGGTGAAGTCCCGCGCCGAAGAAGCGGGCGTGGAAGTCTCCTTCGAAAGCTGGGCCGGCATGGTCCATGTCTGGCATGCCTTCCATCCCATCCTGTCCGAAGGCCGCGACGCCATCGCGCGCATCGGCGCTTATCTGAAGGCGCACATCGCATGAGCCTGATGGACGAGAACGAAGATATTCTGGATTCCGCATTGCCGGAGAAGCCGCAGAAGCGCGATGCGATGGGAAATGCGTTTTTCTACCACCACTTCGTGATGATGCTTTACATCGTGGCGGGCTGGGCGATCCCGTTTCGCCCCGCGTTATGGTTCTACGTCTTCTTCATTCCCTCGGTTGTGCTGCAATGGCGGGTGAACAGGAACACCTGCATCCTCAACAACATCGAGACGATGATCCGTACCGGCCAATGGCGCAGCGCGCCGGGCAAGAATTCCGAGGAGGGCGGCTGGCTCTGGACGCTCGCGCGCAAGCTGACCGGCTGGGACATCTCGCATTTCGCGATGGACGTGTTCATTTATTGCCTGATGGGCACATTCCTCATCCTCGGCCTCAGCCACCTCAACGGCTGGCTGTTCTGGGGGTGAGGGCGATGCGCTAGGGCGCGTCTCCGCGTGAATCAAATCAGCGTGGAGACATAGTCTCAGCCGGCGCTGTGCATCTGCGCGGCGCGGAAGGCTTCGCCTTCGCGGCGGCGTTTGCGGCCGTACCAGAATGTCCACAACGCCAGCGAGCCCGTCACCGCGTAGCCCATCACCGGGCTTACCACGAGATATTCCTTGATGGAGAGCGTGTAGACCAGCGCGATGGATGCGATCGCGTCGGCGAGAAGGCCGAAGCCCCAGACCAGCGTCATGGTCGTCATGGTGCGACGGAACGCTGCGCTCTCGCGCAATTTCTCGAACCGCGCCAGTTCTTCGGTCTGCCGGGAACGCTTCATGCCCGCGCGCGCCAGCTCATAGATGATCGGGCGGCCGATGGCGGCGGAGCCGAGGAAAATGAAACTGAAGATCACCGTGACGAGCTTCTCGCGAAGCTGCAGGAATTTCACGCCGCCGCCGCCGACGAAGGCCAGGAGCGACAGGACAATCCCAAGCAACACGAACACCGAGAGAAAATCCACCCGCCGGTGCCGCGCGAATTCGACGATGCTCCAGACGATCGGCGGCGCGGAAGACGCGATCAGCGCGTTCACGTCGCCATAATGCGGCTGCGCATAGGCGTAGATGAGATAGGGAAGAACGATATTGATGCCGCCTTCGCGCAGGATCGTAAGTCCATTGTTGCGGACGAACCCGGCCGCCTGAGCGATGCGCGACATTCCTACTCCCCAAGTTCCGCCAATGGACGCGGGCGGTGGTCAGAACATAGGAACGCGAAGCCCGATAAAAAGGGGGATGCACGATCCTGTGTCCGGCGGGTCGATTGGCCTTAAGGCCAATGCCCGCGCGCCGGTCATGCGGCGATGCTTCCCGCGCCATGTTCGGTTCAACCCCTCGCGCGCTCGTGCGCATGTCGATGGCGGCCGCGATCTGCCTCGTGGCCCGCGATGCCGCCGCGCAGCCGGTGCCGATGAGCCTCGATCCGGCCGCGGTGCAAAAGCCGTGGAACGGCGATCTGGGCGGCATGCTCGCGCGCCGCTACATCCGCATCCTCACCGTCAACAGCCGCACGCTCTATTTCGCGGACAAGGCGGTTCTGCACGGCATCGTCGTCGATTTCGGCAAGGTGCTGGAAGACGATCTCAACAAGAAGCTCGCCAAGGACAAGGCCAACGCGCACCGCAATCTGAAACTGCGCGTCGTGTTCATCCCCATGCCGCGCGACAAGCTGCTGCCGGCGCTGGCGGCGGGCAAGGGCGACATTGCCGCCGCCAATCTCACCATCACGCCGGAACGGCAGAAGATCGTCGATTTCTCCGCCGCCGGCCTGACGAATGTGAGCGAAGTGGCGGTGACCGGCCCCGCGTCGCCCAAGATCGCGAGCATCGATGATCTCTCCGGCAAGACGGTCTTCGTGCGCAAGTCTTCCAGCTATTACGACAGCCTTGTCGCGCTGAACAAGAAATTCGCCGCCGCGAAGAAGCCGCCCGTGGTCTTGAAAGCCGCGCCGGAAGAACTGGAAGACGAAGACCTGCTGGAGATGCTGAACGCCGGTCTCGTCTCCGTCATCGTCGTGGACAAGCACGTCGCCGATTTCTGGAAACAGATTTTCCCGAAGATCACCGTGCACGCCGACATCACCCTGCGCACGGGCGGGCAGATCGCCTGGGCGATCCGCAAGAACAGCCCGCAACTCAAAGCGGAGCTCGACGCGCTCGTCGCGCGCAACAAACAGGGCACCGCCATCGGCAACATGATCCTGACGCGGTATCTGAAGAGCGTGAAATATGTGAAAGACGCTGGCTCCGAATCCGAGCGCAAGAAGTTCGAAGCACTGATTCAGTATTTCCAGAAATACGGCACGCAATACGACGTCGATTGGGTGCTGATGGGCGCGCAGGGCTATCAGGAATCGCAGCTCAATCAGAATGTGAAGAGCAAGGTCGGCGCCATCGGCGTCATGCAGCTCATGCCCGCCACCGGCAAGCAGATGAATGTCGGCGACATCCACAAGACCGAAGCCAACATCGCCGCCGGCATCAAATATATGCGCTTCATGATCAACCAGTATTACGCGAAAGAACCGATGACGCCGCTGAACAAGGCGCTCTTCACCTTCGCGTCCTACAATGCCGGCCCCGGCCGCGTCGCGCAGCTACGGCGCGAGGCCAAACGGCGCGGGCTCGATCCCAATGTGTGGTTCGGCAACGTGGAGTATGTGGCCGCGGAGAAGATCGGCCAGGAGACCGTCACCTATGTCAGCAACATCTACAAATATTACATCGCCTATCGCCTGATCCTGGAATCGAAAGCCGCGCGCCAGCAGACGATGGCGAAGATGAAAGCGGGCGTGGACTAAGCCGGCGTCTCGCTATTGCCCGAAGATGATCTGGAACTGAAGGATCACCTCCCAATCGCCCACCCCGTCGGGATGCGCCACATTCCACAAGCCCTGAACGCCAGCGGCGTAGAACAGATCGCTGCCGGGAATCTGAAACGTCTTGCCCACGCCACCGCCGATGGGAACGGTCCAGCGGTTTGGCGATGACTCCAGCCAGTTCGCGGTGATGGTGGCGTTGCTTTCCAGCGACCAGCCGTCGGGCAAGTTGTAGTTGAGGAAATACTGCCCGCTGAATTCATCGACCTTGTTGAATCCCGATCCGCCCAACGACCACAGGTTCTGCACGACGAAGCCGCCGTTCAGCTCGCCGAAGCTGTCGAAGATCAGCGCGGAGGGGCCGGCGCTCATGGCGTTGCTTCCCAAAACCGGATCGGTCCGCGTGGGAAACCACAAGGCTGGTCCCACGCCCCATTTGAACGTCCCGCTCGGTTTGGCGGGCGTGATGTAGCCGTTGAACAGGATGTTGCCGAGGCCCGATCCCGCCGTGCCGCCCGGCCCGATCGCGGGCACATATTGATAAGGGATGATCGTGTAGGTGATCATCTTCCAGTCGCCGCTCAATCGGATCGGCCACACCGGCTGCACGGTGAAGGAGTTCGCGTTGCCGTGACCGTAAGGCAGCGTGACGTCCTGCAGGAACACACTCTTCAACCCGCCGACGGGATCCTGCTTCAGCTTGGTGATGTCATCGACGGTCTGTGGCGCATCTTGCGCAAAGACTGGCGCACACCAGAGCGCAGCGAGCAAAACGCCGGCAAAGACGGAACCTGCTGTCACGCGACCTTCCGGATGACCGGCGGCTTCCACGATCCGTCCGTGATGCCCGACTTTCCCCAATAGGCGCGGATATAGAGCGAGAACGGGCCATTGGGCGCCGGCAGCCAGTTCGTTTCCTTGTCCGCGCCCGGCGATTTCGCACCGATGTAAAGCGTGAGCGAACCATCGTTGCCGCGCTTGAGATTCTTGTTCTTGGTGCCGAGCGAATAGCGCTTCAGCGGATTCGGATTGAACAGGTGCTTGTCGTTGTAGAGCGTCAGCGACCAGAAGCCGTTGACGGGTGGCTCCTGATCGGCGGGGAATGTGATCTCGTAATTGCTGCCGCCGGTGAGTTGCGCACCTGAACCATCTGCGTCGGTATAGATGTATTGCGTCTCGTTCGGCCTGTTGTCGAACATGTTCGACTTCGCCGTGCCGGTGCGGTCGAAATAGTCCAGGCCGAATTGCGCGTTGTTGGTGGAGCGATTCCAGCCATTGCCCGCCGGACGTCCATTGTGCTTCCACAGGAAGAACGGCTGGATGACCTTCTTGTCTGTATCGATAGCGGTATCGACCAGCACTCTCTTAAGTGCGGGATCTTTCGCGGCGCAATCCATCATCAGGCGGAATTGCCCGTAGAGCGCCTGTTCGCCCGGCAATGGCGGAACGGTGTCGAGCGCGGTGCCGAACTGATCGAAGAATTTCTCCGGCACCACCCATTTGGTTTCGCCGCCGCTAGACTTGGGGCCTTGAATGTCCCGCACCTTTGCCCATTCGATCGTCTTCATCTTGCCGGTGAAATCCTTCAGCGGATAGGCGACGACCTGATTGATGACCGATTGGATCGCGCGTTTGTCTTCCGGCGTATCGTCCTGGAAAACGCGCGGGATCGCATTGGCCAGCGCGGTCGGGCAGCGCACGATCTCGGTGATGCCGGCAGGCTTGTCGCCATGCCAGTTAGGACCGGCGAGCAGATAGAAACCCGGCTTGGTCCCGTAAGGCTTGCCGACATGGCCGAACTGATCGGTGCGCGCGTCATAAAGCGCATAGACCCAGAAGCGGCTGCCGAAATCCGGCACTTGAATGACCACCGGCTCTTCATCGAGCGAGAAGAAGCCGAGACCGTAAACAACGTCCTGATTGGGGCAGGTGACGAAAGTCTCCGACGGCTCGATGTAATCGGCCAGCATTGCGATCTGTCCGCGCGGCGCCGCGGGCAGCACGCCGTTGAGGTGGCCGGGATAGGGCGCTTTGGTGATCGCGGCGTTGCGGTTGAGCATGTTGATCAGAGGCCAGCCCCACACATAGGCAAACTGGGCGATGGTGCGCGCATAGTCGGGATGCATGATGATGCCGTTTGCGGGCATGGTGATGTTCGTCGTCGCCGCGCAAGCATCGGCCTGCGGTGCGCGGGGCATCGTGGGTTCAGGCCCGGACGCCGCTGTCACAACCGAACTGCGTAATGCCGCCACGGATGCCACGCCGATGCTCGCCATCATCGCTGCACGGCGGTTCATCGAAAGTTTTTCTTCCATGGTCCTCGTCGCCCAAGATCGCGGCCCGGAATCTCTGCGATGGGGTCCATTCGGCCTATTGCCCTTAGGTCTAAGTCTCTGGACAGACTAGGAAAATAAATTTTCCTATTTTGGCTTGACCTTCCTATATATGTTCGCTATTTGTTCTCTCGGGTAGTGCGTGGGAGAATTCCTTTGAAACAGTAGCGACGTCACAAGGACAGACAGGTAAGGGGCCAAGCCTTGTGTGGACCCCGCGCGGACGCCATCCGGTGATGGAGGTCCACATGCAAACCGGGGAGGTTGAAGCGAAAGCGCTTACTGGTCGCGCGGGTGAAACCGTCTTCCTAAGGCTTGCTGGGTAGCTAGGGATCGTTGGGCTCGCCGGGACGCTGTGCGGGCCTTTCTTTTATAGAGCGGTTCCCTTGGCACTCCTCCTCTTGAAGCGCCAAAGCCCTTTCTTATCTAGGAATTGTCCGGGCGGCCTGTTGGCGCCCGGGCGCTGAAACCGGTCCTTGCCCCGCTGGGGAAGGGTCAAAAAACCAAACGCTTTTTGGAGGTTTGAACCATGAGATTCGATTTTTCCCCCCTGTCCCGTTCGACCGTCGGCTTTGACCGTCTGTTCGACACCCTCGGCCAGATCGCGCAGTACGATGCCGGCCAGTCCTATCCGCCCTACAACATCGAGCGCACCGCCGAGAACCGCTATCGCGTGACGGTCGCCGTCGCCGGGTTCGGCGAGAAGGACCTGAACGTCGAAGTGAAGGACAATGTCCTCACCATCGCCGGCAAGCATGACGATGCCGAAAAGAGCGAAGGCAAGAGCGTCCTGTATCAGGGCATCGCGGGCCGCGCGTTTGAGCGCAAGTTCCAGCTCGCCGACCACGTCGAAGTGCGCGGCGCCAAGCTTGAGAACGGCCTGCTGCATGTCGACTTGGAGCAGATCGTGCCGGAGGAGAAGAAGCCCCGCCGCATCGCGATCAACGCACCGGAACTGAAGACCATCGAAGGCCAGGCGAAAGCCGCCTAAGACCTTCGGTCTGTTGAGAAAGTAAGGGAAAGCCGGGCCGCTTAACGCTGCCCGGCTTTTTCGTTTGGGCGCCGCCGGGGCTTTCACTATTCTCCCCGCAACCTCAACGTCCGGTCTTCGAATGCCCAGTTGGCAGAGCGCCTTGTTCTCCCGCATGACCCGCCTTTCGCGCCCGCGCGCCACCACGGGCGACACGTCGGACATCGAGGAACTGCGCCGCCAGTTCAATTATCTCACCGGCCGCTTCGCGGCGGTGCCCAAGGATGCCGTGTTCGAAGCGGGCCAGCTCGGCCCGGTGAAAGGGGAATGGGTGCGGGTGGATGGCTCGATGGCCCACCGCGTCATTCTTTATTTCCACGGCGGCGGCTACATCTCGGGTGCGCCGGAAACCTATCGCGCGCTGGTATCGCGGCTGTGCAGTGCCGCGGGTGCGACGGCGTTCTCCGTCAACTATCGCCTGGCGCCGGACTTCGCATTCCCCGCGGGGCTGCGCGACGGCATCGACGCGTATCGCCATCTTCTCCAGCACGGCATCTCCGCATCGCAGATCGTTCTGGCCGGTGACGGCGCGGGCGGCGGGCTGGTGTTCGCGTGCCTGCTCGCGATCCGCAACGCCGGCTTGCCGATGCCCGCCGGCGTCGTGGCGATGAGCCCCTGGGCCGATCTTTCGCTCTCCGGCTGGTCGATGCTGCAGAATGCGAAGAAGGACGCCGCGCTGAGCTGGGAACTGCTCTTCATGAGCGCGCGCAATTATCTCAAGAAGCAGAGCCCGGCCGATCCTTATGCGTCGCCGATCTATGCGCCGTTCCGCGATTTCCCGCCGATCATGGTCCACGCCGGCAGCAACGAGATCCTGCGCGACGACGCCAGCCGCATCGGCGATCGCGCCGCGGAAGCGGGCGTTCCGGTCAGCGTGGAAATCTATGACGGGATGCAGCACCTGTTTCAGGCCAGCGCCTATGTGCCCGAAGCCCGCGTGTCGCTGCAGCGTCTGGGACAGTTCATCCGCCAGCGCGTGCCCGATGCGGCGGCGCGGGCCGCAACCGCCTAGCGCGCGTCTCCGCCCGCCATCGATGCGACGGCTTCGGCGATCATCGCCGGAAGCTTCGCGCCGCCGAGAATGGCGCCGCCCAATTCGCAATCGCGCAGATCCGCGCCCAGCAGATTGGCATAGGAAAGATCGGCGCCGTTCATTTTCGCACGGCACAGATCGGCGCCGCGGAAATCCGCATAGCGCGCCTGCGCATTGTCGAGACGCGCGGGCAGCAATCGCTGGTCGGAGATCAGAAGCGGACCGAGCTTGGCGTCATGCAGATTGGCATTGCTGAGTTTCGCGCCCACGAGATTGGCGCCGCGCAAATCCGCGCCGGACAACCGCGCGCTGCGAAGATCGGCGCCGGAAAGATTGCTTCCCTGAAGCGACGCGCCGGAAAGATCGAGGCCGTAGAGCATCGCGCCCGGTGCGATCAATGCGGTGAGCTGGCGATGCGCGAGCGATTTCAATTCGCGCAAATCCGCGCCGGTGAGATCCGCCGGCGCGCCCTCGCGGCCGTCCGTCTCGGCCCAGCGCGAATGGGCGTTGAGAACATCGGTGAGTGAAAGGCTCTGTACGCTCTGCGGGTTCTTCATCAGCGCGCCGGTCAGATCCGCGCCGTCCAGAATTGCGCTCGTCATCTGCGCGCCGACGAGGATCGCGCCGGTAAGATCGGCGCCCGCCAGCACGCAACCGGACAGGTCGGCATTCTCCAGATTGGCACCGGAAAGTTTCGCCTGGCGAAGATTGGCGCGGATCAGCTTGCAGCTGCGCATGATGGCGTCGGTGAAATCGGCGCGCACCGCGAGCGCGCCGGAAAGTTTCGCACGCTCCAGATTGGCGCTGTTCATCAAGGCGTCCGGCAATTCGCTGGGACCGACGTCGTGTTGCATCACGCGCAGATTTCCGAAGCGGTCCTTCTCGGCGATCGTACCTTCGCGCAGATCGGCTTCGTAGAGATCCGCACCGATCAGGTTCGCGCCGCGCAAGGATGCGCCGCGCATATCCGCGCGCCGCATGGTCGCGCCCGCCAGATTTGCCCGGCGCAGATCGGCGCCGAAGAAGCTGGCGGAGTCGAGGCGCGCGCCCGCGAGGTTGGTTTCCTCCATCAAGGCGCCGGTGAAGTCAGCATCGGAAAGATTGCGGCCCGAAAGGTCCAGGCCCGACAGATCGCAGAAGGCGAAGACGGCGCGAGCGCCGCCGATGCGGCCGGCGAACAGCATCTCGTGGCGCGCCACGGCAGCCGAGGCGTCCTTCTGGGAAAGTTTGGAGAAACTGATGCGGCGGACGGCGCTCATCCGGTAACCAAGATCGAGGGTTCGGGTCGGGTTTCCATGCTGCCCCGATTGTGGGCAGCAAGCCGCTAATGCCTGATTAAAAAAGCAAAATTTGAACCGGACCGGGGGCTTACAGACTAGCCTTGGCGGTAAAAATCTGGCTAAGGTCCCCCGCAGCGACGCGCTTTCAGGGGCGGCGGCGCTGATTTTCGGCATGGGTCCAAGGGGCCGCCGGCCCGGCCAAAACCGGCTCTAACGCTATGAGGTTTGACGTGTACAAGCGCGCGCTGATGCTGACTGCGGCTACGATTGCCCTGCTTGCGGGCCCGGCTTACGCCGCGGACAACAACAAGCCGCAGACCACGGACGCCAACGGCCCCATCGACATCGGTTCGAACCAAACCCTCACGATCCCGTCTTCCTCGACGCCGGCGACGGTCCCCGCGATCGAGATCAACTCCGCAAATGCCACCAAGAACATCGTCACCATCGAGACAAGCGGCGGGTTGACCTTCACCGACACAGCCGCGGCCGTCGGCATTCAGGCCGATCCGGGCAAGACGGGCGAAGTCATTCTCGGTGGCTCCATCGATCTGAGCGGCAAGGGAACGGGCAAGACCGGTATCCTCATCGGTTCGACCAACGCGACGATTACCGGCACGTTCACCGGCGTCGTCGATGGAACGAACAACACCATCACAACCGACAAGACGGGTGTCATCCTTCTGGGCGGCTCGCTGCTCAAGGTGCAGGGCGACGGCTCCGACGGCATTCATCTGGCCACGGGCGTCACGTTGAATGGCGACATCATCTCCAACGGCACCGTCGAGGCGATGCCGACCACGGCGAACTCCACCACCACGGCCGGCGCCGTCACCGGCATCGAGCTGGACGGCACGCTGAGCGGCAATCTCGTCATCGGCTCGGGCGGCATCGTGGAAGGCTTCGGCCAGTCGTCGCGCGGCATCGTTGTTCTGGGCAATATCAGTAAGAGCATTCAGAACTTCGGCGAGATCGAGACATCCGGCACCCAGTCGACGCCGACGAGCGACAAGGGAAATCCGGTCGCCGGTTCGGCGCTTGTGGTTTCGGGCAATGTCAGTGGCGGCATCTACAACGCGGGGCCGCTTTCGACGTCCGATACGACAGGGACGGCCTTTATCTCCACGAACGGCAACCAGCCGGCGATGCTCGTCACCACCGGTTTCTCGGGCACGACGACCGCCACGGCAGTCACCATCGGCGGATTCGCCGATCTCGGCACCGCAGGCACCTACAGTTTCATCAACCGCGGCACGGTCTCAAGCTCGCCGCAGAACATTAACGGCGCATCGACCGGCGTGGAGATCATTGGCGCCAGCGGTGCGAGCGTTACGCTCACGCAAGGTCTGTTCAACAGCGGCACGATCAGCGCCGCCACCACCGCCGACAGCAACGCCTCGACCACCAACCCTCCGGTCGCCAGCGGCGTGATCATCGGCAACTTCGCCAATCTCGGCGCGGGCACGAACGGTTACGCTTTCACGAACTCCAACAACGGCGCCGCGGCGGGTGCGACGACCGGTATCGGAACGATCTCGGCGACCTTCAGCGGGCAAACAACGCCAGGTGTTGCCACGGCCTTGGCGATCTCCGCGAACGCCAGCGTGCCTTCGCTGCTCAACCAGGGATCGATCACTGCCACTGCGGTCGTCACGGACACGAAGACGTCTTCCGTGACCGCCATCGGCATTCTCGACCAATCGGGAACGCTGCTCAACCTCAACAACGCCGGCACTATCAGCGCGTCGTCCTCCGCCATTGTTAACGGCGCCGCGCTGCCGCTCGACAATCGCGCGAACCTCGCCCAGGCGATCAACCTCGCCAATGCCGGCGGCGCGATCACCCTGACGAACACCGGAATCATCACCGGCGACGTTCTGCTCGGCTCGTTCGGCGATACCGTCACCACCAGCGGCACGCAGGGTTCGCCGTCGGTCATCAACGGCAACATGAATTTCGGCGGCGGCGACGATACGCTGACCATCGGCCAGCATTCCACCGTGGCCGGTGACGTGCTCGAAAGCGCCGGCGGTCACATCAACATCGACATCAAGTCCAGCGGCAAGCTGGGCGTGACCAACAACGGATCGACCAGCGGCGGCCGCGCGATCCCGTCGGGAACGACGGCCAATCTGTCCGTCAGCCAGTTGCATGTTGAGGACGGCGGCACGCTCGGCCTTACGCTCGCCGACGGCTTCAATATCAACCGTACCGGCAACGCGGGCCCCATCGTGCAGGCGACGCCGAGCGGCAAGATCATGCTCGACGCCGGCTCGATCCTGCAGATCAATTTCGGCGGATTCGTTTCGGCACCGGAACTATCCAACGGTGCGGCGGGCGCGGCCAAATTCGTGGTGTTCGACGCGTCGGCAAATAACATCAGCATCGCCAACCCGGCCCAGGTTCAGCAGGCGCTTACCGATGGCATACCGTTCCTTTTCACGGGAAGCGCATGCGCTTATGGCGTGGCGGGCTTCACGTCCTGTGGCGCAGCTACGGGAAATCCCGAAGGCTCCACGCATTCCGACGTTATCCTGACACTGCAGCCGAAGACGGCGAAAGATATCGGGCTCACGGGCTATGCCGCCAAAATGTTCACAGCGGCCAATCTGGCTCTGGCGAACGATGCGGCGCTCGGTGCCGCGGTCATCAACGCCGGCGCGCCGCTCGACAACGTTGCGCTCACCAATGCACAAGGCCAAAAGCTCTATCAGCAGATCTACTCGGCGTTCGCGCCGGATGTGACGGGCTCGGCGCGCGCCGTCGCGATCTCGATCACCGACCAGGCCTCCAGCATTGTCGGCGATCGCCAGCGCAAGCTGCGCATGTATGCGGGGCAGGACGGCGACGCGACCTTGTGGGCGCAGGAGTTCGGCCAGCGCCTGAGCGTTCCCAACCGTACCGATGCCGCGGGCTACAACAACTCCGGCTTCGGCGTCGCTCTTGGCATGGACGGCGGCAGCATCTCCAGCGGCCGGTTCGGCGGCGCCTTCACCTTCTATGCGGGCGACACCAGCGAGAAGAATCCGCGCACCAGCAAGACCAATTCGCAATGGTACATGCTGACCGGCTATCAGGACTGGCGCGGCAAACACCTGTTCTTCGATTCCAACGTCAACATCGCCTATGGCCACCTCACCGGGAAGCGCGTGCTTTCGATCGACGATCTGTCGGGTGCGACGCTCATCACGCGTACGGCCGAAGGCAAGCGGTCTTCCGAAATGGCATCGGGCGGCTTCAGCACCGGTTTCATCTTCAACACCGGCGGCACCGTGTTCGTGCCGCAGTTCAGCATGGACGCGCTCACGCTGCGCGAAGAGGGCTACACCGAATCCGGCGGCGGCGCGGGCATGGATCTGCACGTTCAGCCCTACTACGCCAACTCGGTGCGCGCATTCCTCGGCGCCGATCTGCGCCAGGATCTGAAAATGGGCGACTACTTCCTGCAGCCGGAGCTCCGCGCCGGCTACCGCTACGATCTTCTCTCCGGTCAGGAGAAGCTGAAGATCAACTTCGCCGGCGACCAGCAGGTCACGCCGGTCGTCGGGCCGGGCTCGCAGTTCACGATCACCGGTCCGGATCCGGCGAAAGGCAATCTGGTGCTCGGCGCGGGCCTGGCCGTCACGACCGATGCGTGGTCTGTCGGCGTGAATTACGACTATCTGCGGGGCTTCGGCGGCACCAAGGGCACTAGCCAGGACGCGATGCTGACACTGATTGGTCGTATCTAAGATTTTGCCAACGCAATGAATTTCGCGACGTCCGCTTCGGGCGTCGCGAAACTCACCACCAGCCGCGCCATCACCCGCTCCGGTTCGCGCATCCAGTCATAGAACGTCGCGCCCTCTTTGCGCAGCTTTGCGGCCAGCGGCCTGGGCATCCACGCGAACACACCGTTCGCTTCCACCGGGCTGGCGAGTGTCACGCCGGAAATCGCGGCCAATCCGTCTCCCAGCGCCTTCGCCAGCGCATTGGCACGCCGTGCATTGGCGAGCCACAGATCGTCTTTCAGATAAGCTTCGAGCTGCGCCGAGATGAATCGCATCTTGGACACCAGATGCCCGCCGCGCTTGCGGCGATATTCGAATTCCTCCGTGCGCGTCTTGTCGAAGAAGATCACCGCTTCCGCGCACAGCGCGCCATTCTTCGTGGCGCCGAAAGAAAGCGCATCCACGCCCGCCTTCCACGTCATATCCGCAGGGCTGCAGCCCAGCGTGACGAGCGCATTGGCGAAGCGCGCGCCGTCCATGTGCAGCGTCATGCCGCGCCCATGCGCGACATCCGCGATCGCTTTGATTTCCGCCAGCGAATAGATCGTGCCCAGCTCGGTCGCCTGCGTGATGCTGATCGCAGACGGCTTGGCGCTGTGAACCCCGCTGCCGAAGCGTTGTATTCCCTGTTCGATGATCGATGGCGTGAGCTTGGCGTTCGCGCCTTTCAGCAACGCCAGCTTCGCGCCGCCGGTGAAGAATTCCGGCGCGCCGCATTCATCCACCGCGATATGGCTGCTCTCGTGGCAGAGCACCGCGCCATAAGGCGGACAGAGCGTCGCCAGCGTCAGCGCATTCGCAGCCGTTCCCGTCACCACCGGAAATGCCGCGATGTCCCGCTCGAACACCGATGCCAGTTTGGTGCTCAGGCGCGCGGTGATCGCGTCGTCGCCATAGGACGTCATGGAGCCTCCGGCCGCATCCGTGAGAGCTTTCAGAATTTGCGGCGCTGCACCATAAGCGTTGTCGCTGATGAAATTCATCGCATTGGCTCCGAATTACAAAATACGAAGTTGGGGAACATAGCTCTTTGCTTTACGTTTCGGCTCTTTTGGGGAGCTACGCCACGCGTAGCCATTTTCGGGAGCGCCTTATGAAAAGCTATTTGAGGACAGCCGTCTATGCGGCAGCGTTGCTGCTGGGCGGCGTTTCGGCGGACGCGGTTTTGTCCGTTGCCGTTGCGCAGGAAGACGTCAGTTTCGACAGCTTCCACCATCAGCTCGCGCCCTATGGCGACTGGGTCTACAGCGACCGCTGGGGCGAAGTCTGGATTCCAACCGATGTGCCCGACGATTTTCAGCCTTACGGCACCGCGGGGTATTGGGCGGACACCGACGAATATGGCTGGACCTGGATCTCCGACTACGAATGGGGCGACATCCCGTTTCACTACGGCCGATGGGTGAACGATCCCGATGACGGTTGGCTGTGGATTCCCGGCTATGTGTGGGGTCCGGGCTGGGTGGTGTGGCGCTCCAACGACCGCTACACCGGCTGGATGCCGATGCCGCCTGACGATGATTTTCTGCACGGCGATGAAAGCGGCAACACGTCGCTCAGCATTTCGATCGGTGGCCTGACGTTGCGGTTCGCCAATGACGATGACGACTACGGCTATTCGCGCTGGTATGGCCGTGACTATGGCCGTGACCGCTTCGCGTCCAACTGGTTCTTCATCGACACCCGCTACATGGGTGAGCGGGACTATCGCCGCCACCGTGCGCCGCGTGCGAATTACATGACCATCATCAACAACACGCGCAACATCACCAAATATACGGTTGTCAACAATTACATCGTGAACCGAAGCGTGGATCCCGACGCCGTGCGCCGCGCGGGCGGGCAGGTGCGTGCGGAGCGTGCCAACGACGTCATCAAGCGGCGGCAGTTCATCATGCAGGCCGATCGCGGACGCGAGATCCAGCGCCAGATGCGCCAGCGCAATCCGCGCGGCACGGGTTTCGCGCAAAGCGCGCCCAAGCCATCTGAAACGGTGGTCCGTTCGCTATCCACCACGGTCAAGACACCCAAGGGCCACAAGCCTTCGCATCTCTTCACGCGCGATACGGTCAACGCAGCGCCGCTGCCTGCGAAGCCTGCCGCGAACGGGCCGGAGGGCCGGGGTGAGCGACCCGTGGAGGAAAGAGGAGGCGTCAAACCAAATCCAGCTATCGGCCCGGATACAAGAGAGCGCATCAAATCAAATCCAGCCATCAGCGAACCGGAGAAGGCGAAGGCATTGCCGGTTACGCCCGGCACAGCCAAGCCGGTCCCGGAATCCGTACGCGAAAATCTGAGAGGCAACCTCAAGCCGCTCAAACCGGGTCAATCGGCTCCCGGGCAGATGACGCCAGAAGAAGTTCGGAAAACGCTGGAGATGAACCGCGTGCAGAAGCCCGCGGCGTTGCCGGCCGCAAAACCCGTTGCGCCTCCGCCTGTCCCGGAAAGCAGAGTCGTGCCGCGGACGCCACGCGTGGTGCCGCAAACGCCCGCACCGGCAATGCCGCGCCCCGTGCATCCGGAAAAGCCCGTGCATGCCGCACCGCCTGTGAAGGAAGAAAAGACCGAAAAGCCGAAGAAGCCCAAGCATGGGACACCGGACTGAAAAGTTCTTCCGTTGGGTTAGGAAGGGGCGGCATGGATGCCGCCCTTTCTTTTTGCCGCCTTCCCATCCGCTTGATTTGATGCTGCAATCGAAGGAGCGGTATGGGACCCAACATGAGCGATCTGGAGAATTTCCGCGCGGAAACGCGCAAATGGCTGGAAGAGAACTGCCCGCCGTCGATGCGCGGCAATGGCGGCGGCGCTTTCGAAGACGATGCCGTCTGGGGCGGCCGCAAGCAGACTTATAAGAATCCCGACGCGAAGCTCTGGCTCGACCGCATGGGCGCGAAAGGCTGGACCGCGCCGACATGGCCAAAGGAATATGGCGGCGGCGGTTTGTCGAAAGACGAAGCCAAGGTGCTCGGACAGGAATTGGCGCGTATCAAAGCGCGGCCCGCGCTCTTGTCGTTCGGCCTGTGGATGCTGGGGCCGGTGCTGCTCGAATACGCCAACGAAGAGCAGAAGAAGAAATTTCTGCCGCAGATCGTGAAGGGCGAGATTCGCTGGTGTCAGGGTTATTCCGAACCCGGCGCAGGCTCCGATCTCGCATCGCTGCGCACCAAGTGCGAGGACAAGGGCGATCACTTCCTGATCAACGGCCAGAAGATCTGGACGAGTTACGCCGATCAGGCTGACTGGATCTTCTGTCTCGTGCGCACCGACACGACGAAGAAGCACGAAGGCATCTCCTTCGTACTGTTCGACATGACGACACCGGGTGTGGAAGCGCGGCCGATCAAGCTCATCTCCGGCCAGTCGCCGTTCTGTGAAACCTTCTTCACCGATGTGAAGGTGCCCAAGAACCAGATGGTCGGAAAGCTGAATGGCGGCTGGGAAATCGCCAAGCGGCTGTTGCAATACGAACGCCAGAACATCTCCTCCGGTGGCTTCGGCGGCGGCAGCGGCGTCGAGCTGGAAGACATCGCCAAGGAATATGTTGGAACGGAAGACGGCGCCATCGCCGACGCCGATCTGCGCGCGCGCATCACCGCGCACCGCATGGAAGCACGCGCCTTTGCGCTCACCGTGCGCCGCGTGGAGGAAGAATCGAAAGCCGCGAAAGGTCCGTCACCTGCGGTATCGATCATCAAATATGCCGCCGCGAAACTGAATCAGGATCGCTGCGAGTTGATGGTGGAAGCGATGGGATCGCAGGGCCTCGGCTGGGAAGGCGACAGCTACAAGCCGGAGGAAATTCAGGCGATGCGCGGCATGCTGCGCTCGAAAGGCAATTCCATCGAAGGCGGAACATCGGAAGTGAATCTGAACGTGATCAGCAAGCGGGTGTTGAACCTGCTGGATCATCAATAACAATTGTCATCCCGGCCAAGCGATGCGGAAGCATCGCGCTGAGCCGGGACCCATCGTGCAGCGGTTGAATGGGTCCCGGGTCTCGCGTCGCTCGCCCGGGATGACAGGGAGGTGGAAATGTCGGCAGCAGAAAAGCTCGATCCGGAGCTTGAATCTTTCCGTGGCGAAGCGCGCGCGTGGCTGGCGGAGAATTTCCCGCCGTCGCTGAAGGATCGCGATGTCTCGATGACCGCGATGGCGGGCATCACGCTCTCGGGCGATGCGAAGCTCTGGCAGGAGCGCATGGGCGCGAAAGGCTGGGGCACGCCGACCTATCCGAAGCAATATGGGGGCGGCGGTCTCACCGGCGCGCAGACGCGCGTGCTGCAACAGGAAATGGCGCGCATCGGCGCGAAGAATCCCATCGGCGGCATGGGCGTGATGATGTTCGGCCCGACGCTTCTGGAATACGGCAATGACGAGCAGAAGGCCAGGCACGTTCCGGGCATCGTCACCGGCACGGTGCGCTGGTGCCAGGGCTATTCCGAGCCGAATGCCGGCTCCGACCTCGCCGCGCTGCGCACGCAGGCCATCGACAAGGGCGACCATTACCTCGTCAACGGCCAGAAGATCTGGACCAGCGGCGCGCAATTCGCCGATTGGTGCTTCTGCCTCGTGCGCACGGACAACACCAAGAAGCACGAAGGCATTTCCTTCCTGCTGATCGACATGAAGTCGCCCGGCGTGGAGGTGCGGCCGATCAAGCTGATCAGCGGCAATTCGCCGTTCTGCGAAACCTTCTTCACCGACGTGAAGGTGCCGAAGGAAAATCTGATGGGCCCGCTGAACGGCGGCTGGACCATCGGCAAGCGCCTCTTGCAGTTCGAGCGCGCGGGCCTTGGCAGCGGCGGCGGAAGCGCGGGCCGCGGCGGCGTGGCGCAGGGTATCGACGAAATCGCCAAGACATATGTCGGCGTGGACGATAAGGGCCGCATCGCGGACGCCGACCTGCGGACGCGCATCGCCGACCACCAGATGAGCGCGCGCGCCTTTCAACTCACCATCGCCCGCGCGCAGGCCGAAGCGAAATCGAACGCCGGTCCGAACCAGACCACTTCCATCATGAAGAACGCGGGCAGCAAGCTGCAGCAGGAACGCGCGGAGCTGCTCATCGAGATCATGGGATCGCAGGGCCTCGGCTGGGAAGGCGAGGGCTTCACGCGCGAGGAAATCGAATCCACGCGCGCCTGGCTCGGCGGCAAGGCCGTCACGATCTATGGCGGCACCTACGAAATCCAGAACAACATCATTGCGAAGAGAATTTTGGGATTGTTGGATCATCAATAAGAGGCAATAGGCAGTAGGGAATAGGCAGTAGATAAAGAGAATACACCGCAATACTGCCTACCGCCTATTGCCTACATCCTCCTCACACGGAAGAACGAACATGGCAGTTTTAACCGAAGAACAATCCATGCTGCGCGACGCGGCCAAGAGCTGGGTCAGCGAGAGATCGCCCGTCACCGCCTTCCGCAAGATGCGCGACAGCGGCAACGAAGACGGTTTCGACAAGGCCGCGTGGAAAGAGATCGCGGAGATGGGCTGGACCGGCATCATCATCCCCGAAGAGTTCGGCGGCTCCGGCCTCGGCTATCTGACGCTGGGCCTGGTGCTGGAAGAAATGGGCCGCACGCTCACCGCTTCGCCGCTGCTCTCCACCGCTGCGGCCACCTCCGCGCTGCTGATCGTGGGCAATGATGCGCAGAAAACGGAATGGCTGCCGAAGCTCGCGGAAGGCACGGCCATCGCCACGCTGGCAGTGGACGAGAAATCGCATCACGCGCCATCGCACATGACGCTCGAAGCTAAGAAGACCGGCGGCGGTTACACGCTGAACGGCAAGAAGCTGTTCGTGCAGGACGGTGGTTCGGCGGATCTGCTCGTTGTTGCCGCGCGCACATCCGGCAAGGCGGATGAGAAGAACGGCATCACGCTGTTCCTCGTGCCAGGCAATGCCAACGGCCTCAAGCGCACCAAGCTGAAGAGCGTGGACAGCCGCGGCGTCGCCAATCTGGAATTCAGCAATGTGGAAGTGCCCGGCAGCGCCGTTCTCGGCTCCGCCGATGCGGGCTTCGATGTGCTGGACGCCACGCTCGACCGCGCCCGCGCCGCGCTGGCCGCCGAAATGCTCGGCGCTGCGACGCAGGAATTCGAGACGACGCTGGATTACCTGAAGACCCGCGTGCAGTTCGGCCAGGTCATCGGCACCTTCCAGGCGCTGCAGCATCGCGCCGCCAAGATGTTCACCGATCTGGAGCTGACGCGCTCTTGCGTGGAAGCGGCGCTCACCGCCATCGACAAGAACGCGAACGATGTCCCCGCGCTCGTCTCGCTGGCGAAGGCGAAAGTGAACGAGCTGGCGCATCTGGTGTCGAACGAAATGGTGCAGATGCATGGCGGCATCGGCATGACCGACGCGCACGATTCCGGCCTTTACCTGAAGCGTGCCCGCGCGGCGGAAGCGACCTATGGCAGCGCGTCGTTCCACCGGGATCGCTATGCACGGCTGATGGGCTATTAGAAAATCGCCTCCCCCTTGTGGGGAGGCCGATAAAATTCAAGCGCAGCGAAGAATTTTTCGGGTGGGGGGATCGTTTCGCACCGTCCCCCCACCCGGATCGCTTCGCTCTCCGACCTCCCCACAAGGGGGAGGTGATTATTTCGAGTTTTTCAATTCCATATTTGTCTTCACACCCGCCGGTAGCTGATCGATCACGAGCAGCTTCACCGGCACGGTGCCTTCGTTCTTGCCGTAATGCCAATTGGCGTTCGTCTCCACGACGAAATCGCCCTGCTTGGCCAAAAAGCTCTTACCGGTGTCCACGTTGAACACCGTCAGGTTTCCTTCCAGCACATAGACGTAGTGCGGATAAGGATGCTTGTGGATCGGCAGTTCCGCGCCCGGCGGGAAGGTGGCGATGGACGTCACCACGTCCGGATTCGACGGCACCTCTATCTTCTCGCCCGTGATCGTGGTGCTGGTGCGCGATAGCGGCGTGACGCTGATCTTCGGCGCATCGGCGGCGCGTCCGGCACTTGCCAGCGCAAAAGTTACGATGGCCACGATAACCAATGAACGCATCTTCTCCCCCAATCAAAAACTGAAGGTCGATCATAGTTCTAACCCTCCCCTTGAGGGAGGGTCGAATTGCAAAGCAATTCGGGGAGGGGCGTGGCGCGGTGCCGAATCCCTCCCCGAAAAATTCGTCGCTTCGCTTGAATTTTGTCGGCCTTCCCTCAAGGGGAGGGCGGAAGGCTAACTCCGTCCCGTTACCGGCAGCGAACTCGATAAACCGCCATCCACCGGCAAGGCGTGGCCGTTCACGTAAGACGAGTCATCGCTGGCGAGGAACAGCGCCGCTCCGGCGATTTCTTCCGGATGGCCATAACGCTTCAGCGGATTTAGCTGGCCGATCTTGTTGTCCGTGCCGCGTTCGCGCGCGCGGTCGAAGATGGGCTTGGTCATGCCGGTCTCGATGATACCAGGGCAGATCGCGTTTACGCGCACGTCCGTGCCGTAGAGAAAATTCGCCGCCGTGGTGACGAGATTGATCACGCCCGCCTTGCTGGCGCTGTAAGGGCCGGGGCCCGCGCCCGAACGGATGCCCGCGACCGATGCGGTGCAGATGATCGAGCCCTTCTTGTTCGGCACCATCACGCGGCTGGCGTGTTTGATCGCCAGGAAAACACCGATCAGGTTCACGTCCAGGATCTTGCGCCAGTGATCGGCGGTGAGTTCGAAGAACGGCGGGTCCATACCACCGGAGATACCTGCATTGGCATAGATCGCATCGAGCTTGCCGAATTCCTTCACCGCGGTATCGACGGCTTTGGCGACATCGGCTTCGCTGGAGGCGTCGGCCTGCATGGCAATGGCCTTGCCGCCCGCTTTCTTGATCGCATCGACCGTCTCGTTCACGCCGTCGGTCTTGTCGAAGCAGATCACGCTGGCGCCTTCGCTCGCGAACAGCTTGGACGTCGCACGTCCGATGCCGCTCCCCGCGCCGGTGACGACGGTGCCATATCCCTGAAGCCTTCCCATGATGTTCTCCTTGTTTTTGCTGGCGGCATCTAACCAGATCGAACAGGAAAGGGAAATTCACGCGGAGACGCGGAGGCGCGGAGAAGAAAAAGATTCACGCAGGTCCGTAGCGACAGCGTGCGGACCAGAGCCGCAGAGAGAAAGGAAGATTGTTTGGCCGGGCGACGCCCGCCGATCTTCGCCATCTCGCAAACGGCGCTGTTTCTGCCAGCGCAAAAGAACTCCGCGGCTTTGCGGCTCCGCGTGAGAATCTTCTTATGAGATCGCTCGCAAATACCGGATCGGGCGGCCCTGTACGAGCGAGCCGGCTGCGTGCAAAATCGCGGCGGCGTCGAGGCCATAGTAATCATAGAGCTGTGCGATGCGGCCGGACTGGCCGAAATGCTCCACGCCCAGCGACGCCACGCAATGGCCATGCACGCCGCCGAGCCAGGACAAAGTCGCGGGATGGCCGTCGATCACCGTCACGATGCCGCTGAAAGCGGGCAATTCGCCGAGCAAGGATTCGATATGCGATCGCGCGGTGCGGTCGCCGGCGCGGCGCGCGCGCGACGCGGCTTGCCAACCCGCGTTCAAGCGGTCGGCGGAGGTGACGGCCAGCACCGCCACATCGTTGCGGTCTTCGGCGAGAAAGCCCGCCGCCTTGATCGCTTCCGGCGCGACGACGCCCTGATAGGCGATGCAGATTTCGCAATTGGGTCCGGGCGGACGCAGCCAATAGGCGCCATCGATGATGTACTGCTTCAGCGCACCGTCCAGCACCCGCTTGGGCTGCTCCAGCGGCATGGTGGAGAGACGCAGATAGACCGAGCCGCCGGTCTCGTCGCGCAGCCAGCCGGCGGATTTCTCGTCCTTGCCGTCGCGCTGCACATAATCGAACGACCAGCGCATGATCTCGGTGAGTTCATCCACGAAGGCAGGTTCGAAACTCGCCAGCCCGTCTTGCGCCATGCCGATCAAGGGCGTGCCGATGGATTGGTGCGCGCCGCCTTCCGGCGCCAGCGTGATACCGCTCGGCGTCGCCACCAGAATGAAGCGCGCATTTTGATAGCAAGCATAGTTGAGCGCATCGAGTCCCCGCGCGATGAAGGGATCGTAGAGCGTGCCGATGGGAATGAGCCGCTGACCGAACAGCGAATGGGACAACCCCAAAGCGGCCAGCGCGATGAAGAGATTGTTCTCCGCGATGCCGAGCTCCAGATGCTGGCCGCCGGGCCCTTGCGTCCAGCGATAGGTGGACGCGATCTTCTCTTCCTTGAAGCGGTCGGCGCCTTCCGCGCGGTCGAACACGCCGCGCCGGTTCACCCAGCCGCCCATATTGGTGGAGACGGTCACGTCCGGCGATGTCGTCACCACGCGGGAGGCGAACTCCGTCTGCTCGCGCGCCAGGTCGAACAGGATGCGGCCGAAGCCTTCCTGCGTGGACATTTCCTCCGCCGTCGGCAGCGGCAGTTCTTTGGGCGGCGCGACATAGGCCGCATCGAAACGGCGGCGGCCCATTGCGTAGAAGGGCACCTTGTCGAGGAAGGTGCGCAATTCAGCTTCGCTGTGCTCCAGCCCTTCGAACAGATCCCACTCATGGCCTTCGCGCACCTTCATGCGTGCGCGGAATTCTTCCATCTGTTTGGGCGTCATCAGGCCGGAATGATTGTCCTTGTGGCCGGCCAGCGGCAGGCCCATGCCCTTGATGGTGTAAGCGATGAAGCAAACCGGCCGGTCGTGATTGATCGAATTGAACGTCTCCACCAGCAGGTCGATGTCGTGCCCGCCGAGATTGCACATCAGCGCCGACAGTTGCTCGTCATCATACGAGTCGATCAGCCGTCCCGCCGGTGATTGGCGGTCGAGATCGGCATGCAACCGCACGCGCCAGGCCTTGCCGCCCTGGAAGGTGAGGGCGGAGTAAAGATCGTTCGGCGCGTTGTCGATCCAGTCGCGAAGCTGCTCGCCGCCGGGCCGCGCGAAGGCCGCTTCCATCATGCGGCCGTATTTCAGCGTGACGACTTCCCAGCCGCAGGCGCGGAACACGCTTTCGAATTTCGGCTTGAGGCCTTCGCGGATCACGCCATCCAGGCTCTGGCGGTTGTAATCGATGATCCACCAGGTGTTGCGCAAGGAATGCTTATAGCCTTCGAGCAGGCATTCGAAGATGTTGCCTTCGTCCATCTCCGCATCGCCGACCAGCGCGATGAAGCGGCCGAGCTTGCCGGCATCGATCAGGTTCTTCGCCGCGAGATAATCCTGCGTCAGCGACGCGAACGCCGTCATCGCCACGCCGAGGCCGACGGAGCCGGTGGAGATGTCCACGTCATCCACATCCTTGGTGCGCGACGGATAGCTCTGCGCGCCGCCGAAAGCGCGGAACGCTTCCAGCTTCTCGCGCGTCTGCAGACCCATCAGATATTGAATGGCATGGAACACCGGCGAGCCATGGGGCTTCACCGCCACGCGATCTTCCGGTTTCAGCACCGCGAAATAAAGCGCCGTCAGGATCGCGTTCATCGATGCGGAGGACGCCTGGTGCCCGCCGACCTTCACCACGTCTTCTTCGGCGCGCAGATGATTGGCGTTGTGAATCGTCCAGGCGGAGAGCCAGAGAATCTTGCGTTCGAGTTCCTTCAGGATATCGCGCAAACGGCCCTCGTTTCCGGCTGACGGATAATCATAGTGGATCAGCGGGATAGCGGAAATTCCCGAACAAATACAGCGGCGAAACAGCCCTTTAATTGCGGCGGCGCCGGTGGCTTTGCCCCCATGCGCGGGGCTATCTTCCGCCCGCAAAGCGAACACAGAAATCGCCCTCCATGACCACAATCCATCCGCCGAAACCCGTGAAATCCGCGCTCGACCTGATCGGCAACACGCCGATGGTGGAGCTGACGCAATTCGACACCGGCCCCTGCCAGCTCTTCGTGAAGCTGGAGAACCAGAACCCCGGCGGCTCCATCAAGGACCGCATCGGAAAATCCATGATCGAAGCGGCCGAGAAGGAGGGCAAGCTCAAGCCCGGCGGCCTCATTATCGAAGCCACCGCCGGCAACACCGGTCTCGGCCTCGCACAGGTCGGCATCCTGAAAGGCTACAAGCTTATCCTCATCGTGCCGGACAAGATGGCGCGCGAGAAGATCCAGCATCTGCGTGCGCTCGGTGTCGATGTGCGCATCACGCGCTCGGATGTCGGCAAGGGC
>DATCRK010000091.1:0-4332 GCA_036569005.1 Rhizomicrobium sp.
TCACTTCGCGTCCCGGCCATCACGCCCTGGCCGACAACGACATCGGCCCGGTAGGCGCCCTGGACAAGCATGAAGGCATGGACCTGGGCTTTTTCATCGCCAAGATCCTCCTGGAACAGACGGGCGGCTTGGTTAAGGCCGACAATCCGGCCTCGGGCGGGGCGCGGGTGTCGATCCGCTGGCAGCGCGGGGTGATCGATGGGCCCCAGCCGCCCACCCAGTCCGAAGCGGGTTAAATGTTTGACGGCCTGTCAAAAGTGACCTAAAGGCCCCGTCATAATGAGCGACGAAAAGACCCTGTTGCTGGTCGAGGATGACCGCCCGCTGCGCGAGCGGTTGGCCCGTGCGCTGGAAACCCGCGGTTTCACCGTCACCCAGGCCGAGTCCGTCGCCGAGGGCAAGGCCCGCGCCAAGGAAGCGCCGCCGGCCTTTGCCGTGGTCGATCTCAAACTTGACGATGGTAACGGCCTGGACGTGGTCGAGACCTTGCACACCACCCGTCCCGACAGCCGCGTCGTGGTGCTGACCGGTTTCGGCAACATCGCCACCGCCGTCGCTGCTGTGAAATACGGCGCTATCGATTATCTGCCCAAGCCCGCCGACGCGGACGACATTCTCGCCGCGTTGCAGGCCGCCCCCGGCTCAAAGCCCAAGCCGCCGGAGAATCCCATGTCGGCGGACCGCGTGCGCTGGGAGCATATCCAGCGCGTTTATGAGTTGTGCGGTCACAACGTCAGCGAAACCGCCCGCCGCCTCAACATGCACCGCCGCACCTTGCAGCGAATTCTGGCGAAGCGCTCACCGCGCTGATTTTCCTCCCCCGTTTACGGGGGAGGGGGACCGCGAAGCGGTGGAGGGGGCGTGGTGCGCCACAGCCCCCCTCCGTCACGCATCGCTACGCTCGCGCGACACCTCCCCTGTAAACGGGGGAGGAAAGAACTAAGCCGCGCGCTGCTGACCGCCGCCATTGCGGTTGCCGCGAAATTTGCGGCGGCGGCGCGGGCGATTGTTGTTGTCGTTGCGCGGCGCGTCATTACCGTCCGGCTTTTGCGCGTTCGGATTGTGACCGCTCTGCTTGTGCGCATGCGGCTTGTGTCCGTGTGGCTTATGTCCGCCATGCTTGTGCCCACCGGGCTTATGACCGTGCGGACGATGGCTGCCACGCGGATTATGACGCGGTGCGTGGTTCTCCTGCACTGGCATCGCTTCGATTTCGGGCGTGCCGATCACCGTCAGCGGATGGCGAATCAGCTTCTCGATATCCCTGAGCTGCGCGCGTTCTTCCGGCGCGCAGAAGGCGACCGCGATGCCGGCGCTGCCGGCGCGCGCGGTGCGGCCGATGCGGTGCACATAGCTTTCCGGTTCATGCGGCAGATCGAAATTCACGACATGGGTGATGTCGTCGATGTCGATGCCGCGCGCGGCGATATCGGTCGCCACCAGCACCCGGATCTCGCCGGAACGGAACGCTTCCAGTGCCCGCTGGCGCGCGTTCTGCGATTTGTTGCCGTGGATGGCATCAGCAGAGAAACCAGCCTTGTTGAGTTGGTCCTCCACCTTGTTCGCGCCATGCTTGGTACGCGTGAACACGATCACCCGGCGCATCGCTTCGTCGTCGCGTAGCAGCTTGTGCAGCAGCCCGCGCTTGTCGGCCACGGCGACATGATAGAGCTTCTGCTCGATCGCTTCCGCAGCCACCTTCTTCGGCGTCACTTCGATGCGCACCGGGTCGCGCAGAACTTCTTCGCACAGATGCGCGACTTCCTTGGGCATGGTCGCGGAGAACAAGAGCGATAGGCGCTGTTTCGGAAGCGTGGCGACGATTTTGCGCACGTCCTTGATGAAGCCCATGTCGAACATGCGGTCGGCTTCGTCCAGCACCAGCGTCGTCGCCTTGTCGAGGCGCACATATTTCTGGCGCACGAGATCGAGCAGGCGGCCCGGCGTGGCGACCAGAATGTCGACGCCGTTCTTCATCGCTTCCACCTGCTTGTGCTGGCTCACGCCGCCGAGAATGACGGTCGAGCGCAGATGCAGGTGGCGGCCATAGGTTTTCAGGCTATCGCTGATCTGCACCGCAAGCTCGCGCGTCGGCGCGAGGATAAGCGCGCGCGCGGCAAACGGGCCCGCGACGCTGCGGTCCTGCGAAAGCCGCTGCAGCAGCGGCAATCCGAACGCAGCCGTCTTGCCGGTCCCGGTTTGCGCAAGCCCCAGCACGTCGCGGCCTTCTAGGATCGCGGGAATGGCTTTGCCCTGAATGGGGGTGGGATGGGTGTAGTTCTCGGTGTTGAGTGCGCGCAAAAGCGGTTCGCTCACGCCGAGCGATTCAAACGTAACGTCAGTCACAATAATCCTTAATGCCAGAACGGCCCGGTCAAACGGGCACGCGCGGGCGGCTGTTGGCCGTCTTCCACGCACATCTGGAATCGAACGGAGAGTTTCACGAAGTTCCCGCCGACAGGCGCTTTAAGGCAGCGCGCGTTGTGCGCTGGCGGGAAAGTTGGGCGGGATATCGTCTTTATGGGAGACAATGTCAACCCATACACAAATCGGGCTGTGACCTGTAGAAACCGGACCATGATCAAGGAAGAAGATGTGCTGGCTGCACTCGACAAGCCCCGCGCCGTCTATGGCCTGCAACAGCGGCTCGACCCCAGCAACAAGAGCACAGACGCCTTGCAGGAACTGTTGATGCGCATGCGCACGGCGGGGACGGTGAAGTTCGACATCAACACGGGGAAATGGCGCAAGGCCTGACGTCACCGTGTCCTGGCGGGCCGGCGCCTGGGCATTTGCGCGATCACGTTTAGCCGCTGGTCGAGCAGCGCGCGCAACGTTTTTGCATCCAGCGCCGAAAGCCGCGCCAGCAGGCCTTTGTAGGTTTTGAAGTGCTCGGTGATGTAGAGCGTGTCCGGATGCGCTTGGAGCATCATGTCGCGCTCGTCCAGCGTGGGATATTTCAGCATCAGCGTGTCGGGCTCGCGCGTGCCGATCTGCACGAAGAATTCCTTGCCGACATGGAATGCCACGCCGCCGCCCAAAGCGCTTTTCTCCGTTACACCTTTGAACGACAGGATGATCTTGCGCGCCTGCGCGGCGGTCAGGCTCATATGCGTTTCTTTTTCGCCTTTACTTTTTTGGCCTTCGGCTTCGCAGCGCCCTCGTCGATCTCCCGGATCAATTTCTTGGGTGCGATCTGGCGCCAGCGGCGTTCCAGCATCAGCTTCAATTCGTCCGGCGTTATGCGCTCCATCCGCACCAGCACGGATGGATAGTCCTTGTAGTGATCGGTGATGAAATAGGTTTTCGGATCCAGTTCCAGCATCATTTCCCGCGTGGGCATGTCCGCCACGATGAAGACGAGGGAATTGTCGTCCTTGCGATAGCGCGTGAAGAATTTCTTGGCGACGAAGAAGCTGGGCTTGCCGTAGGACGGCTTCTCGTTCGCTTCCGGAAAGGACAAGGCGATCTTCCGGAACTGCGCGGGCGTGACGCCTTTGGCGGCGCTCTTCTTCTTCACGGGCATTATTCGATCTCTCCCAAGACGCGCGCCGGATCGGCGGCCAGTTCCAATGTCATCGCGAGCCGTTCGGCGGCGACTTTTGCAAACCGTAGAGTCACTGCCTTGCGGCGGCTTGCATGAATTTTCCACGCGGGCGAGGGCCGCACGATGGCCCCGCCATAACGATCCGCCACGATCAATCCGGTTCCCGGCGGCACATGCTCATCGGGAAAATCCGGCGGGATGGCGAAGAAGAAGTTCTCGCAGAACTCCAGATATTCGGGCCACTTCTTGTCGCCCTTCAGATCGCCCAGCGCGACCTTGATCTCCACCCCCAGCACCGCGCCGTCATTGCCGAGCGCTGCTACATCGAGCCTGCGCCCGTTGGCGAGGGTGAATTCCAGGATCGGCGAATAGCCCTCCTGCATGAGAAGGCGCGAGACTCCGCGTGCCACGTCCTGAGCCGTATGTCCGTTCATTCCGGCATAAGAACATTCTGAGAACAGAATTTCAATTCCCCGGATTGAGGCTCCAATTTTTGCGCGGCTGCCTTATCCTGCCCTGCGCAATCGGGGTTTCGGCATGAAGAGGTTTTTCGCGGCTCTCGCGATGTGTTGCGCGATGGGCGCGGCATCGGCGGACCCCGTTTACGATACCCAGCAATTCACCGCTTACGAGAATGACGGCACCGCCGCCCTGCACGCGGGCGATTACGCGCGCGCCGAAGAAGCCTTCGCATCGGCGGTGCTTTACAACCCGCAGCAGGCGGGCGGCTTCTACAATCTCGCCGCCGCGGCCGCGCGGCGCGGCGACAACGCAAAGGCACTGGC
>DATCRK010000092.1:0-29915 GCA_036569005.1 Rhizomicrobium sp.
CTCGCGCACCGCGTAGAGAACCTGGTTGTCGCGCGCCGAGCGATCGGTCAGCCAATCGCGAAACGCTTTCTCGTCCGCAAACGGACCGGACGGAATGCCTTTCCACAATTCATCGACCGAGCCGATGGAATCCCACAGCTCCTTCGTGTGGCGCTTCACATCCACGCGCTCCAGATCGACGAAACGGCCCGGAAGAATTTTCGCGTCGGGAGTGGGACGCGGCAGAACCGGCGCTTTCATGCGGATGCCAAAACTTTCTTCGCCTCTTCGGCGTCTTTCGCGATCTGTATTTTCAGCGCATCGAGACCGTCGAGCTTCGCTTCGCCGCGAATGTAATGCACGAATTCCACCGCCATGTGCTTTCCGTAAAGATCGCCGTCGAAATCGAAGAGCCAGCTTTCCAGCAACGGCTCCTTCGTCTCCCACATAGGGCGGATTCCAAAATTCGCAACGCCATCGCGGCGCATGACGGGCTTGTCGTCTTCGAAAATCGTGGCGCGCACGGCATAAACGCCGTAAGCGGGCTTCAGCGTATCGGTTATGCGCATATTGGCGGTCGGCACGCCGATGGTGCGGCCGCGCTTGTCGCCATGCTCCACGCGCGATTCCACACTCCAGTAATGGCCTAACAGCTTGGCTGCCACTTCCGGCTTCCCCGCCTTCAACGCCTCGCGAATGTGCGTGGACGAAATCTTCTCCACGCCGTCTTCCAGCACCGGCTCAAAGACTTCCACATTGAAACCTTCCATCTCGCCCATATAGCTCAGAACAGTGGTGTTGCCAGCGCGGCCCTTGCCGAACTGAAAATCCTCGCCGACCACGACGCAGGACACGCCCAAACCGTTCACCAGAACATCCAGCACGAATTCCTGTGCCGTCTTCGACGCCATCTGCGCGTCGAAGGCGAGCGCGAACATCACATCGGCGCCCTCCTCCGCGATCAGCCGCGCCTTGGTGCGGAACGGCGTGAGCCGGAAGCTATCCGGCGACGGACGGAAGAATTCCTGCGGATGCGGTTCGAAGGCCAGTACGCCCATCGGCGCATTGCGCGCTGCCGCGTGCGCGCGAGCCCGCGCAATCAACGCCTGATGGCCGCGATGCACGCCGTCGAAATTGCCGATCGCCACCACCGCGCCTTTGCTCTCGGTGGTCACGTCATCGTAGTGGCGAAAGATGCGCATGCGCGTCGCGTATTATTCCTTCGGGCGAGCGGGCGCCATCACCAGCGTGTCGGCTTCCACCACCACGGTGTCGCCCACCTTGCACACGCAATCGAAGGTCACGCGGCGCTTCACAGGCTCGACCTCTTTCACCGTGCAGGTGGTGACGACGGTATCGCCGATGCGCACCGGCGCCTTGAAGCGCGTGGTCGCGCCCATGAAGATCGTACCCGGGCCGGGGATCTGCATGCCCAGCACCTTGGAGATGTAGCTCAACGTGATCACGCCATGCGCCACGCGCCCACGAAAGATCGTCTTGCGCGCATAGGCTTCGTCGAAATGCACCGGGTTCATGTCGCCGGAGACTTCGCCGAATTTCTGCACGTCTTCTTCGGTCACGGTGCGCGAATAACTCTCGCTCATGCCCGGTTTCAGGTCGTCGATATAATAGGTCATGGCAGCGCTCCGTTGGCAGTGACCGTTCTTATCGGCGCCGGGGCTACCAGACAAGCGCGCGCATCGCCGCCTCGGCATGCACGCCCGCCTTGGCGAACAATTCCGCCATGTGGCGCTCGGTCAATTCCCGCACGTCCTCGCCGTGCACGCCGTCGGCGATGAACAGCGCCTCCATTCCGGCGGCATTGGCGCCCTTGACGTCGGTGTGCATGCCGTCGCCGATGGCGAGGGGTTTTTTCGCGCCCTTCATGGCCGCACGGACATAGTCGTAAATCGCCGTCTTGGGTTTGCCGTAATAGACGACCTCGCCGCCGATCTTCTCGTATTCGTTGGCAACGGCGCCTGCGCAATAGACGAGCCTGCCGCCACGCTGCACCACCCAATCGGGATTGGCGCAAATCATCGGCAGCTTGCGCGCCCTCATTTTCGCCAGAAGCTCTGCGTAATCGGCTGGCGTTTCCGTATCGTCGTCATAGAGGCCACTGCACAGAACGATCTCGGCCTTGTCGGCATCGACAGTTTCGATATTCAGGCCATCGAAGATTCCGCGGTCCCGTTCCGGCCCCAGATGCAGCATCGGAAGCCGGTGCGATTTCGCGCGTTGCGCCAGATCGTCCCGAGTGGCGACACCGGAGGTGACGATCGCGTCGTAGCAATCCAGCGGCACACCGTATTTCTTGACGAACAATTCCTCGACGTCGCTCACCGGGCGCGGCGCATTGGTGAGCAGGATCACCGGGCCGTGCTTTTCCTTGAAGGTCCTGAGCGCATCGCAGGCGGGCATCAACGCCTTGTCGCCGTTATGCAGCACGCCCCACACATCGCACACCAGCGCGTCATGACCGGGGGCGATTTCGTGGAGACCTTGGATGATCTTCGTCATGGGCGAGCGGATCGCACGACAACGCCCGCGCGGTCAATGCGGCTCAGGCGCTGCGTTTGAATGGCACAATGGAGGCCGGGCGTTCCGGCGCCACGAATTCCGGAACGCGGACCTGATCGTCACGCACCGCGCGCGGCTCGCCGAACAGATAGCCCTGCGCGAAATCCACATTGTAATCGAGCAGTTGCACGACGGTCTTCTCGTCCTCGACGCGCTCGGCGATGAGGTTGAGACCGTGGCGCGACAGCAGCTTCTTGAAATCTTCCGCCGCGACCAGCGCGTTGGCACCCTTCATGCCGTTCATCAGCGTATCGCCACGCACCTTGATGTGGCGGAAGCCCAGGCCCTTCAGCTTGGCGAAATCCAGCGACAGGTTGCTGACATGATCCATCGACAGCGCGAAGCCGAGGTTCGACAGATACATCAGGTTGGAATCGCCCTGCTGCCCCGCCTTCGCCACCGCGGTCTGCGAGAATTCGAACACGATCTGGTTCGCCAGATCGCGGTTGTGGTGCATGTATTCCAGGAACTGCGGGAAGAACTCCTGATCCGCCAGCGTGTCGCCGGAGATGTTGCAGAAGACCGCAATCTCTTTCGTCTTGGTCGTCAGGCGGCGCACGATCTGAACGCAACGGAAGAGCAGCAGATTGTCCACCACGCTCATCAGGCCCGCGGGCGCGGCAACCTTCATGTACTGCGCCGGCATGATGACGGTGCCGTCTTCGGCGCGCAGGCGCGACAGCGCTTCGTAATAGCGCAGCTTGCGCTGCGGCAGGCTCACGATCGGCTGCAGGTAAAGGTCGACACGGTTTTCTTCCAGCGCGGCGCGGATGGTCTCCAGAAGCTGCGGCTCGCCAAGCGTTTCGAGATAGTTCTTCGCCTTGGCCGAGGTATGCTGTTCGATCATGTGCGGCGCCGGCGCAGCGACGCGCGCGGAGTTCGCGATCTTGCCTGCGAAGTCGCGCATCAGGCTTTCCAGAACCTGCAGTTCGGAGATGATCTTCTTGCTCTGCGCGTTCGCCTTGGCTTCGGCGACAGTCTTCACTTCTTCGATCTTCGCATGCGTCTCATTGATGATGACGCGGAATTCCTTGTTGGCCTGCTTGAGCTTGGCGATCTCGGAACGCGTGGTGCGCTTTTCGCGCTTGCGCAAAATTGCGGCGTGGATTTGCACGATGCAGAGAAAAACAGCGGCGCCCGCAAGAATGGCCACCGGAAACGCGACCACGTTGAAGATGGCGAGCAAAAGGCTTCCGATCGCGGCAAGCATCGCGGAGGTGAAGACAATTATGGCATTCGTCATCGGCAGGGCTCTGGGCCTGATTCCGCGCCATACTCCCACGCCGCGCGTTTCCAATTCCTTAACCCTGAAAAGCCGGATTTTCCGCGAATAGGCCGTCCCGCCCGTTTCTGCTAAACCTTCCGCATGACCCAAAAGGACCCAAAGCTCATCTCCCGGCTCTCCCGTATCGAGGGCCAGGTGCGCGGCGTGGCCCGTATGGTCGAGGAGGAACGCTACTGCATCGACGTGCTGGACCAGATCCAGGCGATCAAGGCGGCGCTGAAGAAGGTTGAAGAGCAGATATTGAAGGATCACTCCGCCCATTGCGTGGCCCATGCCATCAAGAGCGGCAAGCCGGACGAGCAACGCAAGAAGTTCGACGAGCTTGTGGAGTTGTTCGGGCGCTATTCGCGCTAGAGCGCGATCCGGAAAAGTGTGAATTGGTTTTCCGGATAAATCGCGCGAAATCGAAGAATCATCGCATCAGCGTTTCCTGCGCGGTGAGCGCGCGCCACATTCCGTCGCGATATTGGAAGATATCCTCGAAACGCACACGGCCAAGCAGGCTGCCGTCCGGCTTCGTTGCTGTGTTCACGCCGCGCGCAATGGCGCGATCGCCGGACAGCGCGACTTTCACATTGCTCAGCTTGATACCGTTGTTCGGGCGCTTCGGCAGCCCTGCGAGAACCTCGGCGCGCGAATGAAGCCGGTTGTTCCACGCCATGTCCATGAAGCCCGGCGCAAGGATGCAGGAAAGCGCTTTGCCGTCGCGCGTGGTCAGCGTCTTCACCCAGGCGTTCTCCGTTGCGATCACGCCAGCCACGCTGCGCGGTTGGCGCAGGCTTGCGCAATCAACAGCCGCGTGCGCGGGAAAAGACGCGGCGGCAACCAGAGCGGCAACAAGGAAAAATCGCATGGCCTTGATCTTTAAGCGGCAATGGGCGGACGATCAACAAAACGCAGATCACGAGGGCGTCATGGACGAGACCGCTTACGATTTCACCTTCAAATCCATCGACGGCAAGCCAATGCCGCTATCGCAATTCAAGGGCAAGGCGCTGCTGGTCGTGAACGTGGCCAGCCAGTGCGGGCTGACGCCGCAATATTCCGGCCTCGAAGAATTGTGGAAGGAAAAGCGCGGCAAGGGTCTCGTCGTGCTGGGCGTGCCCGCGAACGATTTCGGCGCGCAGGAACCAGGCACGGAAGATCAGATCAAGACGTTCTGCGAGACCAACTTCAATATCGACTTCCCGATGACGGCCAAGGAGCATGTGATCGGATCGGACGCGCATCCGCTTTACAAATGGATCGCGCGCCAGCTGGGCGAGGACGCCGCCCCCAAATGGAATTTCCACAAATATCTGTTCAACAAGGACGGCACGATCGCCGGCACCTATGGTTCGCGCACGCCGCCGAACGATCCGGGCATGAACGACGAGATCGACGCCGCACTCGCGCGGTAGCGGTCATCCCGGTGGGATGAGGCGCACGAGCACGCGGCGATTGCGGCGGTCCGGCACATCGTTGGCGGTGGGCACGGCCAGGCGACGCTCGCCGAATCCGCGCACTTCGATGCGCCGGGGATTTACGCCATCGCGCACCAGCGCATCGGCCACCGACCGTGCGCGATCCTGCGACAGCGGCACATTGTAGTCCTGCGAGCCCACGGTGTCTGTGTGGCCTTCGACGGCGACCGTCCAACCGGGATGAGTCCGCCGAATATCGCTTGCCAGATCGGCAAGCGCCCGTTCGGCGTGCGGCGAAAGATCCGCGGAATTGAATGCGAAGAAAACCTCGTCCGGAAACTCGTAGTCGATTTCCTGCGCGACGCGCTCGCGCGGATAGTAGTCCTCGTCGTCATAAGCGCAGCCGGCAAGCAACACGGTGGCAGCGGCCGCAGCAAAAAAAGCAACTCGGTGCAACATCGGGGTTCTCCTCACACGCACCTCGCGGAAACGGTCGAGCCGGGGTGAGGTTCTGTGAGAAAGTTGTGACTTTCAGCCCGACGCGCGCGCCACGATGCGGATTTCGATGCGGCGATTGCGCGGTTCGTTCACCTGATCGCCGGTTTTGATCTTCAGGTTTTCCTCGCCATAGCCATGCGCCTGCAACCGCGACAGCGGCACTTCGTTTTTCACAAGCTGACCGCCGATGGTATAGGCGCGCTTGCGGGAGACTTCTTCGTTTTTGTCGGCCGAGCCACTCGTGTCGGTGTAGGCGTCGATGAAAATCTGCGTGCGATCGAAATGGCGCAGCACCGGCGCCAGCTTCCACAGAATGTCCTTCGCGCGCGCGCTGAGATTGAAACTGCTGCCCTCGAACATCGCGTCGCTGCCCACGCGCAACACAATGTCGTCGCCGGGGCGCGCTACCAGTACGCCGGTTCCGCGCATCGCGCGGCGCAATTCGGCTTCCTGGTTGTCCATATAGCTGCCGATCATCGCGGTGTTCAGTGGACCGGCGCTCTTCACCGACGGCGGCGTCTGGGGCCGCGCGGGCTCGCTCGCCGGCGGCGGGGACATGGAAGAATAAGGCTGTGTGGCGCCGTAATCGGGCGGCGGTGGCGGCGGGCCATAGTTGCGGTAGCGCGGCCCGCCGCCGCAGGCCGCCAGCACCAGACACGCGCCCAGAACCGCAAATCTCTTCATGCCACTCTCCCTGAATCCGGCCATCTGAGCGCCCAAATGCGGCAGCGGTTTGTCGAAAGCACCGTGCGCGATTAACAATGCCCGCGAACGATATATCGATCCATTGGGAGGAGTTTCATGAATCTGTTCGATCTCACCGGAAAGGTGGCGCTGGTCACCGGCTCCACGAAAGGCATCGGCGAAGCCATCGTCCATCGCTTCGCCGAGCACGGCGCGAAAGTGGTGGTGTCGAGCCGCAAGGCCGATGCGTGCGAGAAGGTCGCCGGCGACATCAACAAGGCGCGCGGCAAGGAAATGGCCGTGCCGATTCCGTGCAACATCAACTACAAGGAACAGATCGAGCAGCTTGTCGCCAAGACGCGCGAGAAGTGGGGCAGGATCGACATCCTCGTCTGCAACGCCGCTCTCAATCCCTATTACGGCCCGCAGATGGGCATTCCCGACGAAGCGTTCGACAAGATCATGGGGGCGAACATCAAGTCCAACCACTGGCTCTCGCAGCAGGTGCTGCCGGAAATGGTGGAGCGCAAGGACGGCTCGATTATCATCGTGTCCTCCATCGGCGGCCTGCGCGGCTCACCGGTGATCGGCGCCTATTGCATCTCCAAGGCGGCGGACATGCAGCTCGCCCGCAACATCGCGGTGGAATACGGCCCGCACAATATCCGCGCCAACTGCATCGCACCGGGCCTCATCAAGACCGATTTCGCCAAGGCGCTGTGGGAGAACCCGGAAACACTGAAGCGCTCCACCTCCGGCGCGCCGCTGCGCCGCATCGGTGAACCGGACGAGATCGCGGGCGCCGCGGTGTTCCTCGCCTCGAAAGCCGGATCGTTCACCACCGGCCAGACCATCGTCTGCGACGGCGGCGCCACGATCTAGGGAGAACGGCCATGACGCGGATATTCATGCTCGCGTTCGCAGCAATCGCTTTCGCTGCCACGGCCGCACGGGCGGACGAATGCAGCAAGGCGCGCACGCAAGCCGAGATGAATATCTGCGCCGGCCACGAGCTGGATCAGGCCAACGCCACCATCAACAATCTCTACAAGGAGACGATGGCCAAATACGATCCGGCGGGTCAGGAGCTGCTGCGCAAATCCGAGCGCGCGTGGATCGCGTTCCGCGACGCCGAATGCGACTTTCGAACCTCCGGAAGCAAAGGCGGCTCGATCTGGTCTATGGTTCATGCGCAATGCCTGACCGAACTCACCCGCATGCGCATCAAGCAGCTCGAACAGGCCGCCAATTGCCAGGCCGGCGATCTGAGTTGCCGTCAGAACAGCGATAGCGGTGCGGATTGATCAGCCGAGCTTGATGCCCAGCATCAGCACGTCATTCCAGCGCTGAAATTCCTGAAAGCCGTAGCGCAGGTAAAACTTCACCGCGCGCTCGTTGCGCATGCCCACACCGAGATGCGCACCGGTTGAGCCGCGTTCGCGCATAACGGCGAGCCAGTGATCCATCATGCGCCTGCCCCAGCCTTTGCCCTGAAAACGCGGCAGCAGATCGATATGCAGATGTGAGGGATAAGGCCCGGTGATGCGCCTCGGCGTGCGCCAGGGCTTGTGAATCGACTGCACGAGATGGCGATCCGGCTCCGGCAAAGCATCGGCGTCGGAATAGCGCGCCCGCAGCGATGGCCACCATTCCTCCTCAAGCCGTTTCTCGAACGCATAGGTATCGAATGCGCCGAGAATATAGCCGCCCGCGCCGTCCTCATCTTCCAGAATGAACCCACTCTCCGGCTCCAACGCGGCGTAGGAACCGGCATAGAGATGCCCGAGCAATTCGGGATCGCGATAAAGCGCCGTCGCGTCCTGTCCGGCATCGCCGGTCTTCAGGCATATCTCATAGACCGCATCGCGGTCTTCGCGGCGCATCGGCCGGATTTGCGGCATGACTTTGAGCCTCCCCTCCCTCTAGGATAACCGCGAGAGGGCAAATGCAAAGTCTCGCCGAAAAACTTGGATATGGCGCTTCGGATCGCTTGTTGATCCTGAATTGTGATGATCTCGGCTCCAGCCATTCCGCAAACCTCGCCATCGACGATTCCATCCGCAACGGAATCGCCACCAGCGCCACGCTCATGGTGCCCTGCCCGTGGGCGCGCGAGGCCGTAGACATGTGCGGCGATCTCGACATCGGCATCCATCTCACCCTCACCTGCGAATATCCCGGCTATCGCTGGCGCGCGCTCACCGGCGCGAAATCGCTGCACGATGCGGACGGCTTCATGCCGCGCACCGCCGCCGAAGTCTGGCAGAGCGCCAGATTGGAAGATGTAGAAGCCGAATGCCGCGCGCAGATCGAGCAGGCGAAAAGCTGGGGCGTGGACATCACCCATCTGGATGCTCACATGGGCACAATGCAGATCAATCCCGCTTACTACGCGGTCTATCTAAAACTCGCATCGGATTATCGCCTGCCCTTGCGCATGCTGAGCGCGAAGATGGACGAACGCCTCAGCTTCAATTGCCGCGCATCGGCGGACAAGGCCGGCGTGCTCTATCCGGACGACTTCGTCTTCCAGTGGGGTGAGCCGACCGAAAAGCTGCTGCCGAAATTCCTCGACAGGCTCGAACCTGGCGTCAGCGAATTCATCCTGCATCCCGTAAAGGACGGCGAAGAGCTACGCGGCTACGACAAGACCGAAGCCCAAATCCGCGTCGGCGATTACGCCGCCGCCAAAAACAATGCCCTGCGCGACCAAATCGCCGCGCAGGGCATCAAGACTATCAGCTTCCGTCCCTTGCGGGACGCGATGCGCGCTAGTTGATCCCCAGCACGCTTTCCGCCGTCTTGAACGGAATGTTCTGCGCTTCGCCGACCGCGCCATAAGCCAGCGTGCCCTTGTAGACATTCAGGCCAGCGCGCAGATGCGGATCTTTCTTCATCGCCGCTTCCGCGCCGAGGTCCGCCAGCGCGCGCGTGAACGGCAGCGTCGCGTTGTTGAGCGCGAACGTGGAAGTGCGCGCCACACCGCCCGGCATGTTCGCCACGGCATAGTGCACAACGCCGTCGACCATGTAGGTCGGATCGGCATGGGTGGTGGCGTGCGAAGTTTCCGCGCAACCGCCCTGGTCGATCGCGACGTCCACGATCACGGACCCCTTCTTCATCTGGCTCACCATCTTCTTGGTGATCAGCTTGGGCGCGGCCGCACCCGGCAGCAGCACGCCGCCGATGACGAGATCGGCGTTCGTCACATGCTCTTCGATGGAGTCGATGGTGGAGAACACTGTGTTCAACATAGCCCCGAACTGCATATCCAACTCGTTCAGGCGGCGCAGCGATACGTCGAGGATCGTCACATGCGCCTCAAGGCCCATCGCCATGCGCGCCGCATTGGTGCCGACGACGCCGCCGCCCAGCACCACAACCTTCGCCGCCGGAACGCCCGGCACGCCGCCGAGCAACATGCCCATGCCGCCTTGCGCCTTCTCCAGCGAATGCGCACCGGCCTGGATCGACATGCGGCCGGCGACTTCGCTCATCGGCGCCAGAAGCGGAAGGCCGCCCCATTTGTCGGTCACGGTTTCATAAGCGATGCAGATTGCGCCGCTGTCGAGCAGGCCTTTCGTCTGCTCCGGATCGGGCGCGAGATGCAGATAGGTGAACAACACCTGATCCTTGCGCAGGCGCTTGATCTCGACCGGCTGCGGTTCCTTCACCTTCACGATCATGTCGGCCTTCGCGAACACTTCGTCCGCATTCGGCAGAATCTTCGCGCCGACTTTCGTGTACATGTCGTCGCCGAGGCCGATACCTTCACCCGCATGCGTCTCGACGAACACTTCGTGGCCGCGCGCGGTCAGCTCGCGCACAGCAGCCGGCGTCATGCCGACGCGATATTCGTGGTTCTTGATTTCCTTCGGAACGCCGATGCGCATGAAAGCCTCGCTTGCCGGTTAGAATGGCGGCGGATTACCCCATTTGCCGTCGGAAACAAAGCCGTCCCGGCGCGACAAACCCTTGCCGCATACAAGACCGGCGGATTGCGCATGAAAATAGCGGCGGATAACCGCGCCCGCGCAAGACTCGGTCTTTCAGGAAAGCTTTGAAAGAACGCCGCGAATCCCGTCGATGATTTTCGAAATGTCGGATTCAGAGGCGATCAGTGGCGGTGAGAGCGCGATAGTGTCGCCGCCCACGCGGATCACCATGTTCTGATCGTGGAATGCGCGCTTGATCGCTTCGAGGCCCCGCCGTCCGGGCGCCTTGGGATCGGCTTCGATTTCGACGCCTGCGGCGAAGCCCGCGTTGCGGATATCGGCGACAAGTGGCGCGCCCTTTAGCGTGTGCACCGCCTCTTCCAGAACCTTCTCCATCTTCAGCGCGTTCTCGAACAACCCCTCGTCGCGATAGATATCGAGAGTCGCCATCGCGGCGGCGCAGGCGATGGGATGCGCGGAATAAGTGTGCCCGTGGAACAGTTCTATGTTGTGCGCGCCACCGCTGTTGTCCATGAACGCGTCGTAGATCTTGTTCGACACGACGGAGCCACCCATCGGCGCCGCGCCGCTGGTCACGCCTTTGGCGAAATTGATGATGTCCGGCGTCACGCCGTAGCGCTCGGCGGCGAAGCCATAGCCCATGCGGCCGAAGCCGGTGATGACTTCATCGAAGATGAGCAGGAAGCCATACTTGTCGCAGATCGAACGCAAGCGCTGGAAGTAACCTTTCGATGCACCATAGACGCCGCCCGATCCGGCGAATGGTTCGACGATCACCGCCGCGATCGTCTCCGCACCATGCAACGCGACCAGGCCTTCCAACGCATCGGCATATTTCTCAAGGTTCTGCGGTTCGCCCTTGGTGAAACGCATCGTCGCGGCATCGTAAGGCAGCGGGATGTGATCGTCGGTACCGGGAATAAGTGCGCCGAAATGCTTGCGATTGTTGCCGATGCCGCCCATCGAAATACCGGCGATAGTGGAGCCGTGATAGCCTTTCTCACGGCCGATGATGCGGAAGCGGCTGCCCTGCCCGATCTTGTGGAAATAGGCGCGCGCGACTTTCAGCGCCGTATCGGCGGCTTCCGATCCGGAATTGACGAAGAAGACATGGTCCATGCCTTCCGGCGCCATCGCGGCGATACGCTGCGACAGCGCGAACACCGAAGGATGCGCGAACTGGAATGTCGGCGCAAAGTCCAGCTCATGCGCCGCCTTGGAAATAGCTTCCGCGATCTTCTTGCGGCCATGGCCGGCGTTGCAGCACCAAAGGCCGGCGCAGGCGTCGATCAGTGCGCGGCCGGTCTCATCGTAGAAATACATGCCGTCGGCGCGCGCCAGCACGCGCGGATCTTCCTGGAACGCGCGGTTGGGCGTGAAGGGCAGCCAGAAAGAAGAGATGTCGTTGGGCTGCAGCATGATCGGTCCGCCTCAAATTCCGGCGAAGACGCTATCAGGGCACAAGCCCGAACGAAAAGGGCCCGGTGTTCACCGGGCCCTTTTGTCTCACTTAATGGTGATGGTGATGATCGTCGTTGCCCGGCGGGTTTGACGAATTGTTGTGGTCATGGTGATCCCCGCCGGAATGGCTACCGGACGAACCGCTGTCGTGGTGGCCGCCAGAGGCGCCGCTCCAGGCCGGCCCGGACGAAGACGGCGAAGCGTGATCTTTGTGGCCCTTGTTGCCGGTCTGGATCGCGTAAGCCGTTGCCGGACTCATCGTCGTGGTCACCATGCCGTGGCCGTGATGATCGTCGTGACGATCTTGTCCATTCCAATTGTCATGGTCATGCCGGTCATAGCCGCTCCAATTGTCGTGATCATGCCGGTCGTGGCCGCTCCAATTGTCGTGATCATGCCGGTCGTTCCGGTTGTCGCGATCATGCCGGTCATGATCCTTGCCGCCGAAGAAGATGTTCACGTTGTCGTCGTGGTGGCCATGCCAGTCGCGGCCGGGACGCCAGTCGTTACCGCGCCAATAGCGATCGCGGTCGTGCCGGAATCCGTGTCCCAGATAGAACGAGTAACCGAGAGCGGGACCCGCATAGTAATGTCCGCGATACCACCAATCGGGGCGCGAACCGCGCCATTGATCGTGATGCCAGCCGCCGGCGATCCAGTAAACGCGGCGATCACCCAGATCGTCGCGATAATAGAGCGGACCGCGATACCAGGTGCCGCGCCAATAGACAGGTCCGTACCACACGGGGAAATCCCAATACTCATCCGGACAGCCATAGGAGTCGCAGTACCCGCCGCTGCCGTAGTCGAAGTTCACGGCGTTGGGCACGCCGATGCTGATGCTGAAGTCCGTGCGCGCTTGCGCCGGCGCGTTCGCGAATGTCGCGATGCACCCCATGGCGGTCGCCATAACGCTCATTCCAAAGATGGATTTCATTTGTCTCTCCCGAAATTGGCCGCGAGGCCAAGACACATGAACGATGCGGCGCGCGACATGAATGCGCAATGAACCTGGAGGCGTTGGGAATAATCAATGCGTGCGCGATGTGCGGGCGATCACAGCAAAAACGCACCGGCCCCGGTGATCGCTCACCAGGGCCGGACGCCGAACCTATTCGTCTGACTCGAGACGAAGGGGGCAGGCTCAATTAGTGGTGATGGTGTCCGCCACCGCCATGGTAGCCGCCGCTGTGCCACGATCCGTGCCCGTGGAAGCCGCCACCATGGAACGATCCGCCGTGCCAGCGACGGTGACCGAACGAGTCGGTGAACCAGAAGCCGCCAACGACGGGCTCGTAGTAACCGGGGCCGTAGTAGCCCTGATCGTAATAGCCGTAATAGTTCGGGCCGTAGTAAGCCGGGCCGTAGCCGTAGCAATAACCCTGGTGATAGTAGCGATAGCGCGGGCTGTCGCACGGATTCGCATAGTACGGACGCGGCGCGTAATACCCCGGACCCGGAATGCCGATACCGATCGAAACATGCGCAGCAGCGGCCGGAGCCGTTGTCGCAACCGTGGCGCCCACAGCCGTGCCGGCCATCATGAGCGCGCCCAAAGCCAATTTCCCGAAGCTCTTCATTGCCTTGAATCCTCTGTTCCCAAGATCATTGCGATCTTAACGCAGAAGATGGCGTTTGGTGGCTGAACCACGGATGAACGCGTGATTCACGAATGGGGAGATTTGATGGCTAAGCCGATTTGCCGCGAGCTTCGATTGTCCAAATGGATTCAAGAACATCGCCGCGCACGCAGTGGTAGCGGTCGTAGAGATTCACAGTCGGATCGCAGTGCGGGACGATGCAGTTGATCACAGCGCCGACATCGAGTTTGCCGTTCGCGGACGGATAGAAGATGCCGCCCTGCTCGTCCCCGAAGAAGAAATAGCTGGCGCCTTCCGGCGCGCCGCTGAAGATCGCGGGCGAACCGGCATCGGTTGCGAAGGCTTTGAACCCCGCATCGGTTGTTGCGAGTCCTTCGCGATTCGCGCTGACCACGGTGGTCTGCACAAACAAGGACGGCTCAAACGGCGGACGCTGGCCCGGCTTCTCCCACACTTCATTGTATTGCTTGTCCATGAAGATGTAGGAGCCGACCTGAAGCTCGGTCAGCGTTTTCGCATCGGGATCGATATCGAAGGTACCGGTGCCGCCGCCAGAGAGAAGCGGAATCGAAATGCCTTTTGTCTTTAACTGATCGCGCAACTCCGCCAATTCCTTCATCGCATTGAGCGACGCCGCGCGACGTTCGTTCGGCGATTCCATGTGCTGCACCTGGCCCGCGTAACATTGCAGGCCCGCGAATTCGAGATTGGCGCTTTTGACGATCTGTTCGACCAAAGCGAGGGCACCATCGCCCGGACGGATGCCCGTGCGCCCAAGGCCCGGATCGATATCGACGACGACTTTCAGCTTCTTGCCGCTCTTGCCCGCGGCTTCGTCCAAGCGCTTCGCGACCGATGCGTTGTCGCAAGTGATGCGCAGCTCGCCGAGCTTCGCATTCAGCGCCATCACGCGCGCGATGCCGCGTTCCGTCACCACCGGCGACGTCAGGAGGATGGAATCGACGCCCGCGTCCGCCAGCGCTTCCCCTTCGCCGAGCTTGGCACAACAGATGCCAAGCGCGCCGGCCGCCATCTGCAGCTTCGCGATCTCCGAGCATTTGTGAGTCTTCGCATGCGGGCGCAATGCGATGGCGTGCTTCTTCGCATGCGCAGCCATCGCGGCGATGTTTCTTTCCATCGCGTCAAGATCGATGACGAGGGCCGGCGTTTGCAGCATGGCGCGTCCGCCCGGCACGCCGATCAGATCGCGATTGAGGTCTTGCGCCGCCATGTCCCACTCCCGATGCTGGCGATGTGACTATCGCCCTTTCTCTCATCCTTCTATCCGCCGCCGTCCACGCCATCGTCAACATCCTGACGAAGCGCGCCGACGACAAATATGCCATGCGGCTGCTGATCGGGGTTTTCTCCTCGATCATCGTGGCCCCCACCCTTTTCTTTGTGCCATTGCCCACAGGCGCATGGTGGTTTCTAGGCGGCACTGCGCTGGTCCACGCGCTCTACGAATTGCTGCTGGTGAAGTCTTACGAAAGCGCCGCGTTCAGCGCCGTCTATCCGGTGGCGCGCGGCACCGGACCGCTGTTCACGGCGCTGGGCGCGATCATGTTCCTCCACGAGCATCCGCCGGCACTGCAGTTGCTCGGCATCGCCTTCGTCTGCGGCGGGGTGATCGCAATCGGGATTTCGCACCGCGCCACCGAAGGGGCGATGAAAGGGATCGGCTATGCGCTCGCGACCGGCCTTACCATCGGCTGCTACACCCTGATCGACGCCAGCGGCGTGCGTACAGTGGGCAATCCCTTTTCTTACGTCCTGTGGTTCTTTGTGGCGCACGGGTTTTGCGTGCTGGTGACCGCGCCCGGCATCCGCGGGCGCGCCGTCATCATTGAGGCACGCAAGGAATGGAAGCTGGGCGTGCTGCTCGGCTTTCTGTCCATCACGACCTATGGCTCGGCGATGCTGGCTTACCGCTTCGGCGCGACCGCGCAATTGGCCGCGCTGCGCGAGACGAGTGTTTTGTTCGGCACCGCGCTCGCCATGAGCTTCCTGGGCGAGCACATGACCTTGCGCCGCTGGATTGCCGCAGGTGGAATCGCCGCCGGCGCGATCCTTTTGCAAGCCGGATGACGCCTCTATAATCGACGCATGTCCGAGATCGTCGTGAAGCAGAAGATCGACCGTCCGCCTGTTGCGGTGGCAAAGATCATGTTCGACCCCGGCAATGATACGAAGTGGATCGATGGCGCGAAGAAGGTCGAGGCATTCGACGGCGACGCCACCGCCATCGGCATGCGCGTAAAACGTCATGGCGCATTCTGGGGCCGCGACTTTGCTTGGGTCACTGAAACGACGGCGCATGAACCGGATGCGAAATTCGCGTTCAAATACGTTGAAGGCCCGATGACGGGCGAGGTCACCTACTCTATTGCACCCGACGGCACCGGATCGACCGTCACGATCCACCACACGGGCGCCACGCTTGCGATGCCCGGTGCCGAGGCATTCGTAAAGCGCACCCTGCAATCCGACCTTGGCCGACTGAAAAAGCTCGTCGAAAGGCAACCGAAATGAAGACCTTCTACGCCGCCACGCATCTGGAACATTCGCCAAAGGAAGAATTCGAGCAGGGCCGCGCCGCGCCCGCCGTCGAGATTCCCGAACGTGTCGAGCAGGTGAAGCGTCGCCTCGAAGAACGGAAGATCGGCCCGCTGCTGAAGCCCAAAGCGTTCAGCGACGAACCCATCCTGCGCATTCACGACAACGACTTCGTGCGCTTCCTTACCGGCGCTTATCCGAAATGGCGGGAGAAATATTGGAACGACGATGCGGACGCCGTGCCGTCGGTGTGGCCCGCGCGAGGCTTGCGCGAAATGCGCGACGGCGACATCGAAAAGCAACTCGGCTCCTACTGCTTCGACACCGCAACGCCGATCGGCAAAGGCACATGGAGCGCCGCGCGCGAAGCGGTGAACATCGCGCTGTCGGCGGCGGAAGCTGTGCATGGCGGCGAGCGCGCGGCGTTCGCGCTGGCGCGACCGCCCGGTCATCATGCCAGCGGCGATGTCTATGGCGGCTATTGTTATCTCAACAACGTCGCCATCGCGGCACAATGGCTGCTGGATCAGGGCCGACGCCCCGCGATCCTCGACGTCGATTATCACCATGGAAACGGCACGCAGGCGATCTTCTATCGCCGCAACGACGTGTTCTTTGCCTCAATCCATGCCGATCCATCTTTCGCTTATCCGCATTACCTCGGTTACGCGGATGAGAAAGGCGAAGGCGTTGGCGAAGAGCAGAACATGAACATCCCGCTCGCAAAGAAGACGGCTTGGCCGGAATATTCCCACGCGCTAGACCGCGCGCTGACGGCGGTGAAGGACTACGGCGCAGACATTCTTCTTGTCTCGCTCGGCCTCGACACCTTCGAAGGCGATCCCATCTGCCGCTTCAAGATCACGACGGAAGATTATATGCGCATGGGCGAAGCGATCGGCCGCTCCGGCCTGCCGTCCGTCTTCGTGTTTGAAGGCGGCTACAACATCGAACACCTCGGCGTGAACACCGTGAACGTGCTGGAGGGTTTTGCCGGCGCTTAGTCCTTGCCGGGATCGAAATCCGGTTTGGGCTTGAACTTTTCCGCCGCGCGCCGGATCGCTTCGTCGGTGCGCTGCATGGCTTCGTCGACTTTTTCCCTGTGCTTGTCCCCGTGCGCCTGCATGCCGTCGATCGCACGGTCCACGGCGCCCTTGATGCTCGCGGCCGTGCCGCCTTTCTCGTATTCGCGGACAATCACGCCTTCCACCCGCGCCAGAACAGCATCGACGGTATAATTGCCGTACATGTCCTTCTCGTTTTCATCGCCGGTCGCGTGATAACCGCCGATGGCGCTGTAGACGTTGATCATCTCGTCGGTGCGCCGGCCCCAGTCCATCACCTTGTAGAATTTCTCGCCCTCGTGTTTTCCCTTGATGAAAAGATCGAGCACCGCCGCGATCAGCGATACGGGCACCAGCACGAAGTTTTGCAGGTTGCCGAGGATCAATTTGAGCTGGAACACCAGCACGTCGCGCAGGAATTTCCAGCGCAGGTGCGGATCGGTTGGCGGCAACGGCGGCAATATCTCGACCATGCGCGGAACTTAAGTGCTTTTGCGAAAGCTTGCGACTGACGTGCGGTCATATTTTTCCGTTGACCGCCCTGCGGCAGGGGAGGACGGTTCATCGCCCAGCCCGCTCGTGGCCGAGGGCAAGTAGACGGGCCCGCCCGCCGGGCCGGTCGGCTAAAACGGAGCTACCGCCACGTGCGTCTCCCGTAGCCTGAAAGCAAGGGCGCTGCCGTCGGCGACAGCGCCCTTTGTTTGCGCGGCGATACGCGAATCGCCACTTTTGGTTCCCAAAATTTTCTCTGCTGCAGCGCAGAACCCATGCCCGCCTGTCAGTGTTCTGAATAGGAACAGGGACACCCGGACATGTTTGGTTTCACGCAGAGCCAGGAAAAGCGGAAATTGAAAGCGGAAATCACGCGCGCGCAACGCGCGTTCGATGCCGCCCGCACCCAGCCGCTCCAGATCCAGCAGGATATCGCCCGGCGCATTCTGCGCGAGTGCGCGGTGACGATGTCGCGCCTCGCCACAGTTTCGCCCAAAAGGGAAAGGGAAAACCTCTTTCTCCTTCGTCTTGCGGAGCTGGATCAGAAAATCCACATGATGGAATTGGAATCGGATTCAAGCGACTTCGATCCATCCGCCATCGCCGCGATTCTTACCCAGACACTCCTTGCAGCGTCTTCTGGCTCGCGTACGGGAGAAGATCTGGAATCGATCGGGGAAAAGATCACGCAATGGGCGCGCAATCTCCTTCCCGATTTTTCACAATATGAAGCCCAACTGGTTCATTGAGCGGGGCGGGCACGGACCAGCCCATAGACGCTGATGGTCGCCCAGAAGAGTTCGATCACCACAGACGGCCAGTTCCAGGCGTCGTACAGCGACACCAGTATAAGAATGGATCCGATCAGATTGGCTGCCGGAAACCGCCAGTCGTGGGACGGAAGCCGGTCCGCCTGGTTGCCCCAATAGGCCAGCAAGACCACCAGCGCCCCCAGAAAGCCGACAAAAGTGTAGATATCGAGCGCCATTCCTGCCTCTTTTGGCCTGCCTTGCCTCTATACCCTCATTTCCGCTATACGCCCCGCCTTCATGGCGGCTGCGGTCGCGGGGAGGCCCTTTTGGGGTTCATGCCGGATGGTCCGGCGTCTTTCGCGAACCAAAGCCTCTCCAGGCATCCCGCCCGGCGAGGTTCCGTAGCCAAAACAGGGACTTAAAGGAATGGCTCTTTACGAGCATCTCCTGATCGCGCGCCAGGATATCAGCGCGCAGCAGGTGGACGCGCTGGCGACCCACCTCAAGACCATCATCGAAGGCGAAGGCGGCAAGGTCGAGAAGCAGGAATATTGGGGCCTGCGCGGCCTGGCGTATCGCCTGAAGAAGAACCGCAAGGGGCACTACGTGCTCCTCAACATCAACGCGCCGGGCAAGGCGGTTCACGAGCTCGAGCGCCAGCTGAAGATCAACGAAGACGTGCTGCGCTACATCACCGTGAAGGTGGACAAGTTCGAGCAGTCTTCCAACAAGAACCGTCGCGACGACAAGCCGGAAGGCGAAGCGGCGGAAGGAGCAGCAGCATGAGCTACGGTGGAGAACGCGAAGGTCGCGGAGATCGCGGTGGACGCGAAGGCGGCCGTGGTGGCGATGGCGGCGGCGCGCGCCGTCCCTTCTTCCGTCGCAAGAAGACCTGCCCCTTCTCCGGCGCCAACGCGCCGAAGATCGACTACAAGGACGTGAAGCTGCTTCAGCGCTTCATCTCCGAGCGCGGCAAGATCGTGCCGTCGCGCATCACCGCGGTTTCGACCAAGAAGCAGCGCCTGCTCGCCAACGCGATCAAGCGCGCGCGCTTCATGGCGCTGCTGCCCTACGTCGTGAAGTAGGAGAACACCGATGCAAGTGATCCTGCTCGAAAGAGTCGAAAAGCTCGGCCAGATGGGCGACGAGGTGAAGGTGAAGGACGGCTTTGCCCGCAACTTCCTTTTGCCGAAGAAGAAAGCGCTGCGCGCCACCAAGGCGAACCGCGAATACTTCCAGACCCAGAAAGCACAGCTCGAAGCGTCCAATCTGAAGGCGAAGGGCGAAGCGGAGAAAGTCGGCAAGAAGCTCGACGGTCAGACGTTCATGCTTATCCGCCAGGCCGGCGACCGCGGCCAGCTCTATGGCTCCGTCTCCCCACGTGACATCTCCGATGCCATCACGGCCGGCGGCGTCACGGTGTCCCGCACGCAGGTGCCGCTGGACAAGGCGATCAAGACGATCGGCCTGTTCCCGGTCTCCGTCGTGCTGCATCCGGAAGTGCGCGTGACGGTGACGATCAACGTCGCCCGCACGGAAGAGGAAGCCGAGCGCCAGGCGAAGGGCGAAGATGTTCTCGCCGATCGCACCGCCGCAGAGGAAGCCTCCGCCGAAGCGCAAGCCAGTGCGGAAGCCATATTCGAGGAAGGCGCCGGCCCGAAGGAAGAAGAAAGCGAAGCGGCGGAAGCCTGATCCTTCGGCACCTCAAAAAGTTGAAAAAGCCGCGGCCCCAAAAGCCGCGGTTTTCTTTTGGAATTAACCCCTTCCTCCGCCGTTTTCCGTGATTGCCGGGGTTTCATGGGGGTTTGTGTTGCGCGGGTGCGGGGGAGCCGCTAATCATCCCGCCCTATCAAGGCTTTGGCTGGGCCGTGCCCCCGAAAGGATTCCCGTGACCGACATCTTCCATGAAGTCGAGGAAGAAGTCCGCCGCGAGCGCTGGGAAAAGCTCTGGAAAGAGTACGGCGACTACATCATCGCAGCGGCCGCGTTCCTCGTCATTGCAGCGGCCGGTTGGCAGTTGTGGAGCTTCTATCAGCACCGCGAACAACTGCGGTCGTCTTCGGAATATCTCGCCGCGCAGCAATTGCTGGATGCCGGTCAGGCGCCGGCGGCGGCGGAAGCGTTCGGCAAGCTCGCCGCGAACGCACCCAGTGGGTACGCCGTGGTGTCGCGCTTGCAGGAAGCGGGTGCACTGCAATCGGCGGGCCGCGCGGGCGATGCCGTGAAGCTCTACATGGAAATCGCCAATGGCGGCGACGCGATACTTGCCGATGTCGCCCGCATGCGGGCCGCATGGATTCTCGCCGATACCGCTTCGCGTCCCGATCTCGAGAAGCTTCTGGCGCCGGTGACCGATGCAACGAACCCATGGAATCCAATGGCGCGGGAAATTCTCGCCTATTCCGATTTCCATGCCGGCAAGACCGAACAGGCATTGTCCGAGTACAAAAAGCTTTCCACCGAGAAGGATATTCCGGACACGCTGCGCCAGCGCGCGACGGCCATGGCGACCTATCTCGGTGCCGGTGGTGGAAAAGACTTCGGCACCGTGCCGCCGCCGCCCGCGCCCAAGCCGCTTCTGCCCGCGACCGCACCCGCAGCGCCCACCTCGCAAGGCCCGCAAAAGAAATGACCAAAAGATCTTTTCGTGTCGCGCTGTGCCTTGCGGCGCTCGTCGCCTTGTCCGGCTGCGGAGTCGTGGACTCGGTGCAGGACCTTACGAGCGGATGGTTCAGCTCCGCCAAGAAGTCCAACATCAAGGGCACGCGCATCTCGATCATGGCGCTGGATGAATCGCTCAAGCCCGATCCAACGCTCGCGGACACGCCTGTCGTTCTGCCACCGCCTTACCGCAATCCGGAATGGCCAGAGCCGGGCGGATATGCCTCCAACGCGATGTATCACCTCGAAGCCGGCGGCCCGCTCGCCACGGCATGGCAACAGGATGCTGGCAAGGGCTCGGACTCGGAATCGCGCCTGACGGCGGCGCCCATCGTCGCGAACGGCCGCGTCTATGTGCTCGACTCGGAATCACATGTCTTCGTTTACGACGCGAAGACCGGCAATCCGGTTTGGGACAAGGAACTGGCGCCCAAAGGCGGCGAAGGAAGCTTCTGGAACAGCGCTTCGTTCGGGCTGTTCGGGCAGGATACGACCATCGACCCGTCCAAGGGTTTCGGCGGCGGCATCGCCTATGACGACGGCAAGCTGTTCGCCTCCACCGGCTTCGGATCGGTGATCGCGCTGGATGCGAACAGCGGTAAGCAGCTTTGGAAAGTCGATTTCGACGTGCCGATCGTGAACGCACCCACCGCCAATGGCGGCCGCGTGTTCGTGTCCAGCCAGGACAACCATTTCTACGCACTGGCGCAGGCCGACGGACGCAAGCTTTGGGACCACCAGGGCATCACCGAGAGTGCCGGCATTCTGGAAAGCACCAGTGCCGCGGTGGCTGGCGAATATGTCGTCGTGCCTTACAGCTCCGGCGAGTTGTTCGCGATCCGCGTCACCAACGGCCGCGTGGCGTGGAGCGACATGCTCACCCGCACCGGCACGACAACCGCGCTGTCCGAACTGGACGACATCGCCGGACGCCCGGTGATCGATCGCGACATGGTTTTCGCCATCAGCCATTCCGGCCTGATGGTGGCGATCAACCTGAACTCTGGCGAGCGCGTGTGGACGCGCGATATCGGCGGCATCCAGACGCCGTGGGCCGCGGGCGATTTCGTCTATGTGCTGACCACCGATGCGGAGCTTCTGTGCCTGTCGCGCAAGGACGGCAAGGTGAAATGGATGCACCAGCTTCCGCGCTGGGAAGATCCGGACAGCCGTGACAACCCGATCGTATGGGCCGGTCCGGTTCTGGTTTCCGACCGCCTGATCGTCGTGTCTTCGAACGGCTATGCGGAATCCATTTCGCCCTATACCGGCGAATTGAAGGGCCGCGTCGAGATCCCGGACGGCAGCTACATCCCGCCGGTGGTGGCGAACGGCACGTTGTATCTGCTGACCAACGGTGCTCAGCTTGTCGCGCTGCGGTAAGGCGGTCATGACATGCCGCTTACGATTGCCATCGTCGGGCGCCCCAATGTGGGCAAGTCCACGCTCTTCAACCGGCTAGCCGGCAAGAAGCTCGCCATCGTTCACGACACGCCCGGCGTGACGCGCGACCGTCACGAGCTGCGCACGGAGCTTGGCGGCGTCGCCGTCCGCCTGATCGACACCGCCGGCTTTGAAGAGGGTGAAGCCGGAAGCCTGAGCCAGCGCATGACGGAACAGACGCGCACGGCCATCGCCGATGCGGATGTCTGCTTGTTCGTCGTCGATGTGCGCGCCGGCATCACAGCGGGCGACGAAATCATCGCGGCAGCGCTCAGGCGCGCGGGAAAGCCGGTTGTTCTCGCGTCGAACAAGAGCGAAGCGCGCGAGCGGCCGAACGAGGCCGATGCTTATGCGTTGGGCCTGGGCGACCCCATTCCTGTTTCTGCCGAACACGCGCTCGGCATCGGCGAGCTGGTCGATGCACTCATTCAATATGCACCGGAAGAAACTGCAGAACCGGTGACGGAAGGCGAAGAAAAGGGCCCGCTCAAACTTGCCATCGTGGGGCGTCCGAATGTCGGCAAGTCGAGCCTGTTCAATCGCCTGCTCGGCGAAGAGCGCGCGCTGACAAGCCCGGAAGCCGGCACCACGCGCGATGCGGTGATCGCGAAATGGAAAGCGGGCGAGCGCGATATCCTGCTGCACGACACGGCAGGCTTGCGCAAAAAGGCGCGCGTCGCGGGCCACACCCTTGAAGAGATGTCGGTCGACTCCACGCTGGAGGCCATCCGCTTCGCCGAATGCGTGGTCGTGATGATCGACGCAACGATGCCGTTCGAGAAGCAGGACCTCACCATTGCCGACCTCATCGCGCGCGAAGGCCGCGCGGTCGTGTTCGCCGTCAACAAATGGGACCTGGTGGAAAATCGCGGCGGCAAGATTTCGGAATTGCGCGAGAAGCTGGACAGGCTGTTGCCGCAGGTCTGGGGCGCGCCGCTTATCGCGGTGTCCGCGCGCACCGGCGAAGGCGTGGACCGGCTGTTGCCCGCCATCGAAGAAGCCGACCGCGCCTGGAACCTTCGGATCAGCACCTCACAGCTCAACCGCTTTCTGGAAGACGCGCTCCAGCGCCATCCGCCGCCGGCCATCAGCGGCCGCCGCGTGCGCGTGCGCTACATGACCCAGGTGAAGGCGCGCCCGCCGACGTTCGCGCTGTTCGGCAACCAGCTCGACGCGCTGCCGGAACACTATCTGCGCTATCTGACGAACGAATTGCGCGAAGCTTTCGAGCTCAAGGGCATCCCGATGCGCTTTGCGCTCAGGACGTCGAAGAACCCGTTTGCCGATAATCAATGAGCGCGCCGTTCTTCGCGTAAGACGGCGACAGCATCTCCACGATCAGCGGGGCGACGGCTTCCGGCGGCTGAAGCGTCTGCGGGTCTTCGCCGGGCATGGCACGGGCGCGCATCCGGGTACGCAGCGGACCCGGGCTGAAAAGATTGACCTTGATGTTGGTGCTCTCGCATTCCGCCGCATATGTCAGCACCAGCGACTCCAGAGCCGCTTTGGTGACAGCGTAAGAGCCCCAATAGGGCGTGTGCTTGCGCGCGGCACCGGAGGTGACGAAAACCGCCCTGCCCGCTTCGGATTTGCGCAGCAACGGATCCAGCGAGCGGATCAGGCGCCAATTCGTCGTGACGTTCAGGTCCAGCGCTTCCTGCCACATCTTCGGCGCCAGATGCGTCAGCAGGCTGAGTTCGCCAAGCGCGCCGGCATTGCCGAACAATCCATCCAGCCGGCCCCAGCGTTCATTGATGGAGGCGCCCAGCTGGTCGATGCCGTCGAAATTGCGCAGGTCCATCGGCACCAGCGTCGCGCCCTCGCCGCCGTCCTGCTTGATCTCGTCATCGAGATCTTCGAGGCCGCCGCTGGTGCGCGCCACGGCAATCACATGTGCGCCGGTTTTCGCGATGGCGCGCGCGGCGGCGCGGCCGATCCCGCGCGAAGCGCCGGTGACGAGAACGATGCGTTGAGTCACGCGACTTCGGCCAGCAGCGAAAGCTGTCCGTCCTTGCGCCCGCCGGTCACATCCGTGAGCTCGATGGGATAATTGCCGGAGAAACAGGCATCGCAGAATTGCGGCTTCTGCGCGTTGCGCTTCTCTTCGCCCATGGCGCGATAGAGCCCGTTCATGGAGATAAACGCGAGGCTGTCGGCGTTGATGTATTGCCGCATCTCTTCAACGTTCATGCGATGCGCCAGCAGATCTTCCTTGTTCGGCGTGTCGACGCCGTAAAAGCAGGAGTCGGTCGTCGGCGGGCTGGCGATGCGGAAATGCACTTCCGTCGCCCCTGCGTCGCGCACCATCTGCACGATCTTCTTGGAAGTGGTGCCGCGCACGATGGAGTCATCGACGAGGATGACGCGCTTGCCCTGCAGCTTGGCGCGGTTGGGATTGTGCTTCAGGCGCACGCCCATGTGGCGCACCGCGTCCGTCGGCTCGATGAAGGTGCGGCCGACATAATGGTTGCGGATGATGCCGAGCTCGAACGGCAACCCGGATTCCGATGCGAAGCCGAGCGCCGCCGGAACGCCGGAGTCCGGCACCGGGATCACCATGTCGGCAATCGCCGGCGCTTCCTTGGCCAGTTCCGCGCCGATCTGCTTGCGCGCGTCATAGACATTGCGGCCTTCGACGGTGGAGTCGGGCCGGGCGAAATAGACATATTCGAAGATGCAGAAGCGCTCGGGATGTTGCGCGAAGGGGAAGTAGGACTTCACGCCTTCCTTGTCGATCACCAGCATCTCGCCCGCTTTCACATCGCGCACGAAGGTCGCGCCGATGATGTCCAGCGCGCAGGTTTCGGAGGTGAGGATCGGCGCGCCGTTCAGTTCGCCCAGCACCAGCGGGCGCACGCCCCAGGGGTCGCGCACGCCAATCAGCTTCTTGGAGGTCAGCGCCACCAGCGAATAGGCGCCTTCCACCTGCTTCAGCGCGTCGATTAGCCGGTCCACGATGGGGCCGTAGGAACTGCGCGCGATCAGATGGATGATGGTCTCGGTGTCCGAGGTGGACTGGAAGATCGCGCCTTCGCGCACCAGTTCGGAGCGCAAGGTACGGGCATTGGTGAGATTGCCGTTGTGCGCGATGGCGATGCCGCCGCCGGCGAGGTCGGCAAACATCGGCTGGATGTTGCGGACCATCGATCCGCCGGTGGTGGAATAGCGGACATGGCCCACGGCGTTGCCGCCGCGCAGCTTCTCCGCATGGGGGCTGTTCTTGCCGAAGATATCGCCGACCAGGCCCGGGTGGCGCTCCGCGATGAATTGCGTGCCGTCATAGGTGACGATGCCAGCGGCTTCCTGCCCGCGATGCTGGAGCGCATGCAGGCCGAGCACGGTCAGCGCGCCCGCATCGGGATGCCCGAAAACGCCGAACACACCGCACTCTTCATGCAGCTTGTCGTCGTCGAAGGGAGAGGTCGTGCCGTTCATGGCTTCTTCCCACCGCCGGAAGTCGATTGGATGAGCCTGTCTAGCCCCTGACGCTCGCTTTCGCCATAGCTCTTTTTCGCAGGTCTGTTGTGGCTTTTGGCCGCTTCTTTCACGGCCGGCTTGGCGCGCGGACGCGGCATATCCGCGTGGATAACCCGGACTTTGTGCGGATGTGGGACGTAAGCGGGCTTCTCGCGATCCTCCAGGGCGACATGATGGTCGCCACGATCCGGAACCAGCGACAGCAGCACATCGCCAGTATCCTGGATCAGCGGCAGCGTGAAGGCATTGGCGATCCATGCGGGCTGCTTCTTCACCGGCACGATGAGCGTGAAGAGGATATAGGCCAGCGAGATGAGGATCAGGCCGCGAACGATACCGAACACCGCGCCCAGCGAACGGTCCAGAGGGCCGACGGAGGATTGCTGCACATTTTCCGCGAAGCGCGCGCTGACGAAGGACAGCGGGATGAGTACCACCAGGAACACGGCAACATACGCCACGATCATGGCGGCAACCGGCGACATCGAGCCGCTCAAAAGCGGTGCCGCGGCGGGCGCGAAATAGAGCGTGGCGAAGGCCGCCGCCGCCCAGGCGAATATCGACAGCGTTTCGGCGACGAAGCCGCGATACACCGCAAACACCGCCGACGCACCGACGATGGCGACCACCAGAAGGTCGATCCAATGGAAACTGAACGCAGCCATTGATTCTATTTTACCACGGCCACGGGTCCGGCACCGCGCGCGCCACCGGCGAATTGCGCCAGCTCGGCCACATCGCTGATCGGGTGTAGCGCCAATCCCACGCCCTCGGCCTTGGTGCCGGTGGGCACAACCGCGCGGGTGAAGCCCAGTTTGGCCGCTTCCTTGAGTCGAAGTTCGGCCTGTGGTCCGGGGCGCACGTCGCCGGAAAGGCTGATTTCACCGAAATAGACCGTGTCCTTGGGCAAGGCGCGTCCTGTGAAGGAGGAGATGAGAGCCGCAGCAGCCGCGAGGTCCGCCGCCGGTTCGCCGACCTTCAAGCCGCCGGCGACGTTCAGATAGACATCGTGCCCGCCCATACCAAGCCCGCCGCGCGCATCCAGCACCGCCAGAATCATCGCGAGGCGGCTCGATTCCCAGCCGACCACCGCACGGCGCGGCGTGCCGTAAGCCGGTGCGGCCACCAGCGCCTGGATTTCCACCAGCAGGGGCCGTGTGCCTTCCATGCCGGCGAACACCGCATTGCCCGGCGCGTTGCTGTGGCGGTCGCCGAGGAACAGCGCGGACGGGTTGGCGACTTGGCTAAGCCCGGTGCCCGTCATCTCAAACACGCCGATCTCGTCGGTCGCGCCGAAGCGGTTTTTCACCGCGCGCAGGATGCGGAAGTGATGGCCGCGCTCGCCCTCGAAATAAAGAACGGCATCGACGAGATGCTCGACGGCTTTCGGTCCCGCAATCTGCCCATCTTTCGTGACGTGACCGACGAGCAGCAACGCCGCGCCGCTGGCTTTTGCATAGCGCACCAGATCGAACGACGCGGTGCGCACCTGCGCGATGGTGCCGGGCGCGGCTTCCAGCGCGGACGTCCAGATAGTCTGGATGGAGTCGATGGCGATGATGCCGGGTGCGGGCTGGGACTCCAGCGTGGTCAATATGTCTTCAACATTGGTGGCCGCGCCGAGCGCGACCTTCGCATCCGACAATCCCATGCGCGACGCGCGCAGGCGCACCTGCGCCATCGCTTCTTCGCCGGAGATATAGACGGCCGTGCCGCCATTGTTCGCGTAAGAGGCCAGCGCCTGCAGGATCAGCGTGGACTTGCCGACGCCGGGATCGCCGCCGATGAGCAGCGCGGAACCCGGCACCAAGCCGCCGCCCGCGACGCGATCGAACTCCGCCGTTCCGGTGATGCGGCGCGGCGGCTCCTTATCGACGGTCTTGAGATCTTCCAGCGCGATCTTGCGCCCGCGCTTGCGCGGCCCCGCATTGTTGCCCAGCGGCGGCGCCGCGCCTTCTTCGGTGACCGTGTTCCACCCGCCGCAAGCATCACACTTGCCGGCCCATTTGGACGTGACGTTCCCGCAGGATTGGCAGACGAAAGATGCGTTAGATCGAGCCAATGCTTATTCAACCTTTTAATGGATAGTAACGTGATGTTTGCGGATCATAGCAATCCAGACCGGAGGCTTTGCCCAACGAGACTATGAGCGGCGACACCTTGTCGTAGTAATCCCAGCTAATCCCGAAATCGATAAACCTGCCGTTCGCGTCGCCAATCAGCGGGCCGTCCGACCAAGCTGTATCGGTCACGGTTGGACTTAGGTCTGGATAAACCTTTGTCAGTTGCTTCACAAAGTTCTCGATCTGTGGTGCGGGCCGTTCAAACGGTGGATTGTGCAATCTCTCCACACGACTCAGAAAATCCGGTGACGAAGGCGAAAGGGCTAGCAGGGGAAGCCAACACCAAAAATTTGCAGACATTCGTCACTCCTTGAAGTGAGCGGATGATTACCCCCGCACTTCCATCTTGATCGGGCCTTCGGCGCGGCCGTGGATGAACTGGTCGACATATTCGTTGCCGGAATTGTCGATGTCCTTGGTCGGGCCCTGCCAGATGATCTTGCCCTTGTAGAGCATGGCGATGCGATCGCTGATCTTGCGCGCGCTCGTCATGTCGTGCGTGATCGAGACGGCGGTGACGCCCAGATCCTTCACCGTCGAGACGATGAGATCGTTGATGACGTCCGCCATGATCGGATCGAGACCCGTGGTCGGCTCGTCGAAGAACAGGATTTCCGGATCGGCGGCGATGGCGCGGGCAAGGCCGACGCGCTTCTGCATGCCGCCCGACAATTCCGACGGCGACAGGTTCGCGACTTCCGGGCCAAGGCCAACCTTCGCGAGTTTCTCGATTGCGATCTCTTTGGCCTTCTTGCGCGCCACGCCGCGGCCCTGGATGAGACCGAAGGCGACGTTTTCCCAGACCGGCAAGGAATCGAACAACGCCGCCCCCTGGAACAGCATGCCAAATTTCCGCAGCACCGCTTCGCGCGCGCGGGCGCCCAGATGCGTCGTCTCCTTGCCGTCGACGAAAATCTTTCCGGCATCGGGGCGGATGATGCCGAGGACGGATTTGATCGTGACGGACTTGCCCGAACCGGAGCCGCCGATGATGACGACGCTCTCGCCCTTGCCGATCTTCAGATCCACGCCGTCGAGCACGATCTTCGGTCCGAACCGCTTCTTCACGCCCTGCAGTTCGATCTTGGTTTCCATCGGCGTCACGTGTTGAACAGGATCGAGGTGAGAAGATAATTGGCGGCGAGAATGAGGATCGACGACGACACCACGGCATTGGTGGTGGCCGTGCCGACGCCTTGCGCGCCGCCCCGCGAATTGAAGCCGCTGTAACAGCCCATCAGCGCGATGATGAAGCCGAACACAGCCGCCTTGATCAGGCCGGACGTCACGTCATGCGTTGTGACGAAATCCGCGGTGTTCTTGAGGTAAACCGCGCCGTTGAAGTTCAGGCTCTTGGTCGAGACGATATAGCCGCCGAAGACGCCGATGGAATCGGCGATGCCGACGAGGATCGGCATGGAGATCACCGCCGCGACGAGACGCGGCACCACGAGATATTTCACCGGATTGGTGGAGAGCGTGGTCAGCGCGTCGATCTGCTCGGTGACGCGCATCGTGCCGATCTCCGCCGCGATAGCGGCGGCGACGCGGCCTGCGACCATCAATCCGGCGATGACCGGTCCCAACTCGCGCGTGATGCCCAAGACCACGATCTGCGGAACGATGGCTTCGGCACCGTAACGATTGCCGCCGATGAAGATCTGCAGCGCCAGCGCGCCGCCGGTGAAGAATGCCGTCAGGCCGACGACCGGCAACGAGAACCAGCCGATGCGCATCAATTGCTGGAACAGCAGGCGCCAGTAGATCGGCGGGCGCACGATGGCAGTGACCGAGTTGATCGTGAACATCGTGAGGCGGCCGATATGGGTCAGCAGCCCGAGCACGAGCGCGCCGATGCCGGCGAAAATGTTGAAACGGGCAAGCGCACTCATGCTTCACC